>CAMFEK010000019.1 GCA_945949395.1 uncultured Clostridia bacterium | reverse complement strand
CACGTCGCGGAAGGGCACCTTGCCCGTATGCTCCAAACCGGAGAAAATCATTCTTGCTACCCAGAAGAAGATGATATCGTAACCCGTAACGAGCACGCTGGTGGGATAGAAATAATCGAGATCTTCCGTTTTATCGGGATATCCGAGGGTGGAGAAGGGCCAGAGCGCGGAGGAGAACCAGGTATCGAGCACGTCCTCGTCCTGTTTCAGGTTTTCGCTGCCGCACTTTACACACTTGGTGGGATCTTCCTTTTCGCAGATCACCGCGCCGCAATCCTGGCAGTACCAGACGGGAATGCGGTGTCCCCACCAAAGCTGACGGGAGATACACCAGTCCTTTACGTTTTCCATCCAGTTGTTGTACGTCTTGACAAAGCGTTCGGGAACCATCTTGATGCGGTTCTTCTCTACCGCCGCCAACGCGGGTTTGGCGAGAGGCTCCATCTTGACGAACCACTGCTTGGAAACCAAAGGCTCCACCGTCGTGTGGCAACGGTAACAATGCCCTACGTTATGTTTCAAAGGTTCTACTTTTACCAAAAGTCCCTGCGCGTCGAGGTCGGCGACGATCGCCTTTCTCGCCTCGTAGCGATCCATGCCGCTGTATTTCCCCGCCTTTTCGTTGAGCGTGCCGTCGTCGTTCATGATGCGAATGACTTCCAGATTGTGGCGAAGTCCCACTTCAAAGTCGTTGGGATCGTGAGCGGGCGTGATCTTTACGCAACCCGTTCCCTTTTCCATATCGGCGTGCTCGTCGCCCACGATGGGAATGAGCCTGTCCGTCAAGGGAAGGGCAATCTTCTTGCCGATGAGGTGGCGGTAACGTTCGTCCGCGCTGTTTACGGCGACGGCGGTATCGCCGAGCATGGTCTCGGGACGGGTGGTAGCCACGATGAGATACTCGTTTGTGCCCGCCACGGGGTATTTCAAATGCCAAAAGCTGCCGTCGTCGTCGGAGTATTCCACCTCCGCGTCGGAGAGCGCGGTCTTACAGCCGGGGCACCAGTTGATGATGCGGCTGCCCTGATAGATGAGCTTTTTGCGGTAAAGATTGACGAATACCTCCCTTACGGCGCGGGAGCATTTTTCGTCCATGGTGAACGCCTGGCGAGACCAGTCGCAGGAAGAGCCCATTTTGCGCTGTTGCTGCATGATGCGGTTGCCGTACAGCTCCTTCCATGCCCAGGCGCGTTTCAAAAATTCTTCTCTGCCGATCTGTTCCTTGGTCAATCCCTCTTCCTGAAAGATCTTGTCGAGAACCTTCACTTCCGTGGCAATGGAAGCGTGATCGCAACCGGGGAGCCAGAGAGCGGAATAACCCTGCATTCTGCGGAAACGGATGATGGTGTCCTGCATGGTATCGTCCATCGCGTGACCCATGTGGAGCTGACCCGTGATGTTGGGAGGGGGCATCATGATGGTGAAAGGGACCTTATCTTTGTCCACTTCCGCGCGGAAATACCCCTTTTCTTCCCACTCCTTATAGATTTTATCCTCAAATTCTTTTGGGTTATACGTCTTTTGCATTTCCATAAATGATTACCTACTTTTTTTTGATACAGACTTTATTATATAATTTTTTGCCCTTATTGTCAATTATAATTCAAGTTTCATACAATATATTATAAAAATTTTTAAGACGAAACGGAGGTATTCTTTTGAAACTTAAAACGATTTCGGCCCTCGCCGCGGCGGGGCTGTTTTTCACTACGCCGCTTTGTTCCTGCACGAAAACGGATAAAGAGGTCATTCGCATCAGCGAGGTGACGCATTCCGTATTCTACGCGCCCTTCTACTTAAGCGAAGCGCTCGGCTATCTGGAAGAAGAGGGGCTTTCTCTTTCCCTCACCAACGGGGGGGGCGCCGACAACGTGATGGCGTCCCTGCTTTCGGGGGATACGGATATCGGATTCTGCGGCCCCGAAGCGGCGCTCTACGTACTAAACGGCGGGTCGACGGATATTCCCAAAGTCATCGGGCAACTGACCAAGCGAGACGGTTCCTTTTTGGTATCGAGAAAGGCGGAACCCGATTTTAAGTGGGAGGACTTAAAGGGCAAAGAGATTTTAGCGGGGCGCAAGGGCGGCGTGCCCGCCATGACCTTTGAATACGTGCTCAACGAGCACGGACTTATCAACGGCACGGACGTGACGCTCAACTTCGACGTGGCGTTCAACCTGATGACGAGCGCCTTCGAGGGGGGCACCGCCGACTACTGCACCATGTTCGAGCCGACGGCTTCCGATTACGAAAAGGCGGGCAAGGGCTACAAGGTGGCGTCCGTGGGAGAGGCGTCCGGCGAGATTCCCTATACCTGCTTTATCGCCCGCGAGAGTTGGCTGAAAAAGAAGGGCGACACGGCGGAAAAATTTTTGACCGCCGTCACCAAGGCGTGCAAGTACGCCATGGAGGCGGACGCCGCCGATGTCGCCAAGCTGCTCGCGCCCTATTTTACGGGTACGGACGTCTCCTCTTTGCAAGCGTCCGTGGAGAGCTATAAGGCGATAGACGCATGGAAAACCAATCTCGAAATGACGAAAGACAGCTTTTTGCGCCTGGAAAAGGTGATCGACAATGCGGGCGAACTCGACGAATACGCCGACTACGACCTATTGACCGACAACAGCTACGCGCAAGCCGCCTATAAAACAGTGTATTCCCGATAAAGAAAGAAGATTATGATAGAAAAATATACATGATATGAACATTCTGAAATTTACCAACGTATCGATGAACTACCACACCAAACGGCAGGAGACGCAGGCGCTCGACAATCTGTCCTTCCACGTGGAGAGGGGAGAGTTTTGCGCCATGATCGGACCTTCCGGCTGCGGAAAGTCCACGATTTTATCCCTCGCGGCGGGGCTGCTTGCGCCGACGGCGGGCAAGATCGAGCGCGACGGCACGTCCGTGGGATATATGCTGCAGCGAGACGAACTCTTTCCGTGGCGGACGATCGAGAAAAACATTCTCCTTCCCCTCGAAATCAAGAAAAAAAACGACAAGGTGGCGCGGGCGAGGGCGTTATATCTCGCCGAAAAATACGGGCTGAAAGACTTTTTGAAGAGTTACCCCGACCAACTGTCCGGCGGTATGCGGCAGCGCGCCGCGCTCATTCGCACGCTCGCCCTCTCCCCCGACCTTCTGCTCCTCGACGAGCCTTTCTCCGCGCTCGATTATCAGACCCGGCTCGCCGTTTGCGACGACGTGTACCGCATCATCAAATCAGAAGAAAAGACGGCTCTCCTCATCACGCACGACATCGGAGAGGCGATCTCGGTCGCCGACAGGATATTCGTTTTATCCGCAAGGCCGGCGCACCTCAAAGCGGAACATAAGGTGGGCTTTGAAAGCACGACGCCTCCCTTAAAGAGGCGGGAGTGCGAAGGGTTCTCCAAATGGTTTGAAATTTTATGGAAGGAGCTGAACGCATGAAAAAGACGATTTCCGCGGCGCACGCCGAATTTTTGAAACGGGAGAAAAAGCGGACGGTGACGATCCATCTCTCTCGCTGTTTCCTGCTCCTCTTCCTGCTCGCGCTCTGGGAGGTAGCCGCCGCCCTCAACTGGGTCAATCCGTTTATCACGAGCTCCCCTTCCCGCATCGTAAAGACGATTTTTTCCCTCTCGACGGGAGGAAATCTTTTATACCACGCGGGCGTGACCCTTTTGGAGACGCTGATCGGGTTTTTCCTTTCCACCCTGCTCGGCTTTTTATTCGCCCTTTTGCTGTGGTGGAATCCGACGGCGAGAAAGATCACCGAACCCTACATCGTAGTGCTCAACGCCCTGCCGAAGATCGCGCTGGGACCCTTGCTCATCATTTGGTGCGGCACGGGGCAGAAAGCCATACTCACCATGACGGTGCTCGTGTGCATCGTGATCGCAACCATGAATTTACTCGGCGGCTTTTTATCGACGGACGAAGGCAAGATACTTTTGCTCCGCTCGATGGGCGCGAGCAAGGCGAATATTCTGTTTAAGTTGGTACTGCCCTCTTCCCTTTCCGCCTTTCTGTCCATGTTAAAGATCAACGTGGGCATGGCTTGGATCGGCTCCGTCATGGGCGAATACATCGTTTCGAAGGCGGGGCTGGGGTACCTTATCGTGTACGGCGGGCAGGTGTTTAAGCTCGATCTCGTGATGTCCGCCATCGCCCTTCTTTGCCTGATGGCGACGGCGATGTACGCCGCCATCGCCGCCCTGGAGAAACTTCTCATAACCAACGCAGGCGAAAAGTAAACAGGTGCCGACGGCGCCGAGCACGGGATAGCCGTACTCCACGATATTCTGAAAACCGAAAAAGGAAAGAGCGAACGCCGCAAGAAGAAGTATCACCCTTGCGGCATTCGCTTTTTTTCCGCGCAGAGAATGATAGAGGGCGTAGTAGGCGGAAAGCAGAGAGGTAAAACAACCGAATACCGCAATGGCGGAATAGACGCCGTTCCCCCCCGCGACGGACAAGAGCGGGATCTCCGCCTCTTCCGCAGACGGGACGCTGCGAATGGCACAGAGCAGAAAAAAGATGCCGAAAAACAGCACGGCGCCGGCGAGAAAAGCGGAAAGGGACAATTTTTCCTTGACGCGATCCCCTAAATCGCAAAGCACCGGGACGGACAAAAAGATATTCATGCCCGCGTACAGCACGCAGGAAAGGAGCTTGGGATAAGCGAACGTCCCGCCGTAGGAAAAGGCTTTCGCGCGCAGAAAGACGAAGGCAAAAAAGAGAAGGGCAAAGGGCACGAAAACGAGATTGACGACGTTGATCTTTTCGATGCCGCCCCGACAGATCAAGAACACGAGCGCGGCGAGAAAAACGTTGAGAGCGGGGGAGGGCAACAGCGCGTTTAATCCCGCAAACATTCCGCTCGAACAGACGAAACAGGAAAATCCGAGCAAGAAGCGAAAGAGCGCAACCGCCCTCTTCGGAAAGGAGTGCATCACCCCCTGCCACCCTCCCATACGGGCGCCGAGGAAGAGAAAATATCGGATAAAAAAGAAAAAGACGAGGGCGGACAGAAGGGCGAGCGGCAAAAAGCCCTGCACGCCGAAAAAACGGACGAGTTCCCTGCCCGATAAGAATCCCGCCCCGACGATACTGCCGAGCAGGGTGAATACGCAAGTGAGAGTCTTTTTCATACCTTTATATATACGAAAGGAAAAACGGGAATATGAAAGGATAAATTCTCTCAAAAAAGTCAATTTTCGACAAAAAGAATGCGAATTTCCCGATGGAAACAAGGTATACTTGCCTCGTGAGGTCAAGAAATTATGAAACGAATCAAACAGAATACCCTGCAAATGAACGATTTATGGATCTATGCGGTATGTCTTGCCGCCATGATTTTACTGAACTTTGTGGGCGATGCGTATGAACCGATATCCATCGCCCTGCTATTCGCCATGCTGATGAACGATTTTTCCGTGATCGCGTCCTGTCTGACGTATCTTTTGAGCGGTCTTTTCGCCTTTGAAGAGAGCGCCCTCAACGTGCTCGGCTACGCCGTATCCGCCCTCTTTTTACTGTTCGCCTTTCTTCTGAGCAAGCGTTTCGGGCGCAAGGTAAAAGCGGAGGGCATCGCCTACGCCGCGGTGGCGCTCTCCCCCTACGTCATATTATTTCAGGATCACGACTACGCCGTGCTCGACTTTTCTCCCCTCCTGCAACGGGTGCTTTTTGCCGGCGTCATCCTGCTGCTTATCGCCATGTTCACCGTGGGGCTGAAAGCGTTGCTCTTTAAGACCTTCCGTTGCCGCTTGAAATCGGAGGAGAGCCTCTTTATCGCCGTGATGGGCGTTTTGCTCGGGTTGGGACTCGTCAAGATTGCGGGGAACTATACCTATACGGGCGTAGCCCTCCTCATCACTCTGCTCGCCGCCTACACCTTCAAAAACTACGAGGCGGTACCCTTTGCCGTGATCGCGGCGCTCCCCACCGTGCTGACGCAGTGGTCGGCTCTGCCCATGGCGTGTTTTACCGTTTTCAGCATGATCTCCGTCTTTTTCAGCAGAGAAGGCAAGATCCTCTCGGCGATCGGATGCTTTCTAAGCTACGTGGCGGCGTCCTTTTTGAACGGGCTTTACGAGATGTCCGCACCCGATATCGTCTTTACCCTCTTGAGCGGGTTGGCGCCCTGCCTAATCTTCTGCTTGCTCCCCAACGCCCTCTTCAAGAAAGCGGACGAGCAGATCAAAGCGTACCGCGAAAGGCAATTGCCGCGCATCGCCATCAACCGCAACCGCGCCATCGTCGGCGAGCAGTTATTCGAGATATCTTCCCTGTTTCGGCAGATCGAAGGCACCTTTTTCACGATAGGAGAAAACGCCTCCCTGCAGGAGACGTTGGAAAAGACGACGAGAAACGTAAAAAACGAGATGTGCTCCACCTGCGAAAAACGACAGGATTGCGAGAATGCGAGCGTGCAGGACGCCATCGAAAAGTTGGTGAATATCGGTTGCGCCAAGGGAAAAGTGACGCTCATCGATTTACCCAAAGAGATCGCGACGCATTGCCCCGACGCGAGCGGACTTTTATTTGCCGTCAACAAAGAGCTGCGCTCCGCCAAGAAGATTATCGAGGAAAACGAAGTGGCGGAATCGGGCAGAGCTCTGCTCGCCGAACAGGCGCACGGCATCAGCGAAGTCTTGAAAAATATCGCCCTCGACCAGAGCCGACCGCTGACGGGATACACCGAGCGGGAAAAAGATCTTGCCGACGCCCTCGCGAAAAAGGGAATCTCCTCCTCGGAAATTCTCCTCTACGGCGAAGAGGACAACCTGACGCTATCCCTCACCGTATTCGGAAAATACGAAGCGAGCGAGATACTTTCCGTCGTTTCCAAAGTTTTCGGCGTGGATTTCGTGCTGTCCGAAAAAATTCCCATCAGTCACGATAAATTCAGCTACGTCCTTCGCAAGCACACCCTGTTTGACGCCATGTTCGGCGTGGCGTCGAGAACCAAAGAGGGCGAGAGCGTCTGCGGCGACACGCACACCGTGATCAAGATCGACGAGCGTCGCTTTTTGGTCGCGCTCGCCGACGGGAGCGGGAGCGGAGAGCGCGCGCGGGAGGTTTCCGACGCCACCCTCTCCCTGCTGGAAAGTTTTTACCGAGCCAAGATGCCCTCCGACACCATACTCTCCACCGTGAACAAACTGCTCACCTTTTCGGGCGACGACTCCTTCAGTTGTCTGGACATCGCCTGTGTGAACCTCGACAGCGGGGAGGTCGACGTCGTAAAGCTCGGCGCACCCCTCGGATTTATCTTTTCGGGGCAGGAGATCCGTATTCTCGAAAACGAGAGCCTGCCCATCGGGACGGTGGAAAACATTCACCCCACCACCTTAAAGACGAAAATGGCGGAAAACGACGTGCTCGTATTTTTGAGCGACGGCGTGAGCGCCGCATTCCCATCCTCCGTAGAATTGTTTGAATTTCTCAAGGACTTTACGCCGCTCAACCCGCAAAAGCTGGCAGACGACCTCCTTGGCGAAGCGCTCGCCCGTTACGGCGGCGTGGCGAAAGACGATATGACCGTCGTGGCGGTACGGTTGTTCGCGCCCGTGAAATAGTTCACTCATAAATATCCTTATTCCATAAAGAATCCCCCGTGAAAATCTTCACGGGGGGTTCTGCCCTATGCAAAATAAATTTCGGTGAATTTTTGTTTTAGATAGGAAATATATTTTTCCGGCTGAAATTCTTCGCCGCAGACGGCGCGAACGACTTCGAGGTTCTTTCGCGTGCCCGAATACCGATGAATGCGTTCTTTGAGCCAGGCGTTGACGGGCTTAAAATCCCCGACTTTCAGCAGGGCGTCCACGTCGAGATCCTTCTTCATGGATTCCAAAAACTGCGTGCCGTAAGCGCTGCCGACCGCGTACGTCGGGAAATATCCGAAACACGACGACCAGTGACTGTCCTGAAAAGCCCCTTCCTTGAGGTTTTTCGGGCGGATATGCAGATATTTTTCCATATAATCATCGAACGTGGCGGGGATCTCCTCCACCGTGATCTCGTTATGGAAGAGTTTCTTTTCCACGTTGTAACGAATGAGCACGTGCAAGGGATAGGTAAGCTCGTCCGCCTCTACCCGTATATACTGCGCCTTGACGCAGTTGACGTAGCCGTAAACGTCCTCTTCCGTGATATCGGAAAACTCCTCGGGAAACAGTTCTAAAAGAATGGGATACAGGAAGGAGACGAACGCGCGGCTCCTGCCCAGATAATTTTCATAAAATCTCGACTGCGACTCGTGCGTGATGCAGGTCACGTTGCTGAAGATATTCGTTCCGTTGTACTTTTCATCCATCTGAATCTGAAAGAGCGCATGACCGATTTCGTGCATGACGGAATACAGGTTGGAAAAGAGCTGATCCTCGTGATAGGAAGTGGTGATGCGAACGTCGTTGTTGTTCGCCCAGTTGGTGAACGGATGAATGGTCTCGCGGATGCAACCGACGGTGTTGTCGTACTCCATAGCCTTCGCGATGCGTTCCGTCAGTTTTTTCTGTTTCGAGATATCGAACGTCAAATGATCGAGCTTGGTATTATACGGTTTCGGCTGCTTTAGGATCTTGTCGACGAAGGGAACGAGCTCCCGTTCCACGAGAGAGAAAAACTCGTCGTACATCTCTTCCGTGTAGCCTTCTTCCATTTCGTCGAGCAGTACGTTATAGCCTTTCAGCTTTTCCGTCTCCTGCCAACGGATATATTTTTTATTATATTCGACGAGCTCTTTGAGTTCGACGATAAATTTTTCGTAACGGAGGTCCTCTCTCGCCTTCGCCCACTCGTAGCCGGAACGGGAAAGGTTCTCAAAATGGCGGTAAAGCTCCTCTTTGGGGATCCTGCTCAATTTTTCCTGCCCTTTCTGCTCGATTTCGACGTCGAGGCGGGTGATCTCGTCGAGCTCTTCCCGACGGGCGTACAGCTGCGCGATCGTCTGTTTATATTCTTCGCTCGTGAGGATATCCGTATATTTCTGCTGAAAATAATCCTGCACTTCGAGAGAATGCTTTTTATCCTTTTTGGGGCAGTCGGTCACCTCGTCGTAGCTCATGATAAAGAGCGCGTAATTATATTTTTCCAGCGTATTCTTAAAATCGTTATACCGTTGAATATATTCCTGCGTCGTCATAGAGATTAAGGATAAGCGATGAGCTTGTTCTGAATTTTGGAAATGAGGATATTCGCGATGTGGCGGGATGCGCGGTGGGTGGGATGAATACCATCCTCCGCCCATTGTTTCGCCTCGGAAGGGTCGCCCGCGCAAACGCCGTTGAACATTTCGTCGAGATGCACGACGGCGACGGCGTCGTTATAGCCGACGTCCTCGATCACTTCCATGGCGCGGTTGAGGTATCTGCGGTATTTGAGCTTACCCGCGATGCAGGTGAGCACGAAAGGCTCGATGATGATGAGCTTTGCCCCCGTCGCCTTGATGGTAGCGACGAGCGCGGTATATTGATTGCGGAAAGAGGCGACGTCGAAGTCCTCTTCCGCCGCCACGGCGTTCCTCACGTCGTTGATGCCGCCCTCCAAAACGACTACGTCGGGCGCTTCCGCCACCACGTCCGTCTGAACGCGATCGAGAAGGTCGGAGATCGTCGTTCCGTTGATCCCCTTGTTGACGACGTTGACCTCGGAGCCGTCCAAGAGCAATTTCAGTTTGATGCTCAAATTCTTCACGTATCCGTTGCCGAGATCGGTCGCGTCGTTTACGTTTCTTTCTCCTGCAGTGATAGAATCGCCGATACATACAATTTTCATTTTGTTTTCCCCTTTTATAATCAATCAGTTTCCGTATTTTTCATCGTACATCTGCATGCACTTGGCAATGATGTCGATCGCTTCGTCGCGCTGGCAAATTTCCTTTACCGTCGTCTTTTTATGTTCGAGTTTTTTATACACCTCGAAGAAGTGCATCATTTCGTCAAAAATGTGACTGGGCAGCTCGTGAATGTCGAGATAGGTGTTGTAGGTGGGATCCTTGAACGGGATCGCGATGATCTTCTCGTCGTAGTCGCCGCCGTCGATCATTTTAATGACGCCGATGGGATAGCAATTCATGAGCGTCATGGGATACATGGGCTCGTTGCAGAGAACGAGCACGTCGAGCGGGTCTCCGTCGTCGGCAAGCGTTCTGGGAATAAAGCCGTAATTCGCAGGATAGACGGTGGACGTATATAAAATTCTGTCCAACCGAATGAGTCCCGTTTCTTTATCGAGCTCGTATTTCGCCTTGCTCCCTTTGGGGATTTCGATCAATGCTTCAAACTTTCTCGGTGTGATTCTTTCTTTACTGATATCGTGCCAAATATTCATATACGCCGTCTCCTTGAAAATACTATTATATTCTACCACATTTTGCATCAACCTGCAAGATATTGATAAAAAAAACTTGAAAATTTTTTCAAAAAACAGCGCAAAGATTTTGACATCTTCAAAATAATGTGGTATTATAAATAAGCTAAATAACTTATCGTATTGAGCTTGCAGAAGTACCCAAGAGGCTCAAGGGGCGCCCCTGCTAAGGGTGTAGTATGGGAAACCGTAGCACGAGTTCAAATCTCGTCTTCTGCGCCAAATAAGAATACCGCTAATTGTAGCGGTATTCTTATTTTTATCATCACAATATGTCAATGGCGATTATTCAATAAAAAAGTGATATTACTATGGCAAAACTATCGCAAAGCGAACGTCGTCACCATCTTCGGAAGTTGTCTCGTTCTTTTTTGAATTTTTACGCCGAAAGGATTGACATTTTCATCTACTCTTCGTATAATAACGTTAGAGTCAATTTTTATCCATGTTGTCGGGCAATTGGAGTCCGGGGGTATTGAATAAAACTTGACTCTTTTTTAGGTTCTAAAAAAATGCGAACTCCGTTTTGTTTCCGGAGTTCGTATTTTTCAGTTTTGGTGGAGATGTTGGGAGTCGAACCCAAGTCTTACTCGGCTGCGGGGAAACTTTCTCCATACGCAGTTTGCCGTTTATCTTACATACAAGGCGGGGGCAAACGCCCTACTTCTATGGCAGAGGTCTGAATGATCTCCCCTTTGCAACCTCGGACAAAAAAGAGATTTTTCCGTTTTGATCACGCTATGACCCGAACCAACGGATAAATCCGGCATAACGAAAGGGACTTTGCCCTTAAAGTTTACGCTGCGAGAGCGTAATCTGCATTATTATCTGCATTTAGATTTTTTGGAATGTTGTTGCGCAGCCACTCCGTCTGCGGTATGCTTATTTCTCTGCTCACCGGCAATCGAAACCGGTGCATCCCCAAACGTACTTCGACGTTTCGCCGAAGCGCTTATGCGGGAGGGGCGAAAATCGCCTCCCTATATAGTATACGCCGTTTTTATCCGTTCTAAACGTCTAAACGGCTTTTTTCTTTTTTTTGCCGCCCGTCAAGCGTTCTTCTCCCGTCAACAGACGAACGATGTTGCCGTGATGCGCGATCCACGTGAAGAGATTGAGCGCGAGCAAAAGAAGGAACATCGAGATGACCCAAACGTTTTGGAAACAGTCGCTGTAACGAAGATAAAAGATGATCGCCTGCCAACTGGAAAACAAGGTTACGCCCATTAAAGAGCCCATGGAACCCCAATGGATCTTTAGAATATACGCCGCGATCGCGACGATGAGAGCCACCCCCACGAAGAAGAACCACCACTCCTCGCAGGAAAGGCAGAGAAGGAAGAGCCCGAACGTGGAGGCGATCCCCTTGCCCCCCTTGAATTTCAAGGTGACGGGGAAGATGTGCCCGATGATGACGAACAAGCCGCAAAAATACCGCGTGAAGTCGGATACGAGGATATTCGTGCCGGCAAACACGTAATTTCGGAAGATGAAATAGGAGATCACAGCCGGAACGCCGCCCTTCAATACGTCGGACAAAAAGGTGATAAGACCGATTCCGAAACCGAACTCGCGGAACATATTCATCGTGCCCGGATTGCCGCTGCCGACGCCGCGGATATCCTTATGCTTGAAACGGGAAATGAGAATGGCGAAATTGAAACAACCGCAGAAATAGCACACGATTGCCATGATCAGCATCCAGTACCAAAAAGAGGAAAATGCAAGTTCCTTCATATCACTTTAAGTCCTTTGCCTCGATAGCCTCATCCTTATTCTTTTCGCGCATCACGATTTTGATGGGCGTGCCCGAAAAGTCGTATGCGTTTCGGATGGTGTTCTCCAGATATCTCTCGTAAGAGAAGTGCATGAGCGTGGAATCGTTTACGTACAGCGCAAACACGGGAGGTCTCACGCCGACCTGCGTCGTATAGAAAATTCTAAGGCGTTTGCCGTTGTAGGAAGGCGGCTCGTTCAGGCGGATCGCGTCCATCATGACGTCGTTGAGAGAACCCGTTGCGACCTTGGTAGAGGCATGCTCGTACGCTTCGGCGGCAAGGGAAAGAACTTTTTCCGCACGCTGCCCCGTCTTGGCGGAAATGTAGACGGATTTGAAATAATCCATGAACTTTAAGTCCTGTTTGAGCTTTTCTTCGAACTTATTGATGGTGTTGGTATCCTTTTCCACGAGATCCCACTTGTTCATGACGATAACGGAAGGCTTGCCCTGTTCGTGCACGTAGCCGATGATCTTGACGTCCTGCTCGGTGAGCCCCTGCGTGCTGTCTACCACGAGGACGGAAACGTCCGCGCGGCGCACCGCGTCGAAGGCGCGCATGACGGAATAGTATTCCACGTCGTCGTCCACGGCGCTCTTTTTCCGAATACCCGCCGTATCGATGATGGTGTACTTTTTGCCGTTCACCGTAAACTTGGTGTCGATGGCGTCCCTCGTGGTGCCGGCGATATCGGAAACGATGGTTCTCTCAAAGCCGAGGATCTTGTTGACGAAGGAGGACTTGCCCGCGTTGGGTTTGCCGACCACGGCGATCTTCAACGAATCGTCCGGTTCGCTCTCGCCCGAGGGGAAGTTTTTCACGACCTCGTCGAGCACGTCGCCGATCCCCTGCGAATGTTCGCCCGAAACGGGGAAGGGCTCGCCGAGCCCCAAGGAATAAAATTCAAAGACCTTTTCGGGGGCGTATTCGTCGATTTTATTGACGACGAGAACGACGGGTTTTTTGGATCGGCGGAGCATTGCCGCGACGTCGTAATCGGAAGCGACCAACCCCTCCTTTCCGTCCGTAAAGAACAAAATGACGTCGGCGGTATCGATGGCGACCTCCGCCTGCTTGAAAATATGTTTCCACATGGAGTCTTCCGATTTCAGCTCGATGCCGCCCGTATCTACCATGGTGAACGTCTTGTCCCGCCAGGTGGCGTCCGCATACAAACGATCGCGCGTGACGCCCGGTCTGTCCTCCGTAATGGAAATTTTTCGACCCGCTACTTTATTGAAAAAGGTGCTCTTGCCGACGTTGGGTCGTCCGACGATCGCCACCAAAGGATTTGCCATGTTTTGTACCTCCTTACTTCAGAGTGGAAAGGATATGGAAAAATCCTTCGCCCCCTCCTCGGTTGATCCTGATATTTTTGAATTTAAGTTTTCTTTTTAATTCGTCCAAGGTCATATCGTCCAAAAAGACGTCCTCGAACTCCTTCATGGTGTTGGCGGGAAGAATGACCTCGTCGAACGCCCCTTCGTACTTCAGGAGCGCGTCGTAAATGTCGCCGCCCGTCAAGAGTCCCGTACAGGTGACCGTCTCGCCGAAAAAGCGGTTGACGACGGAGAGCACCCTGCCGTCGAGATTTTCTATCTTCCCGTTGGCGTCCTTCAAAAGTTTCTCCATGATCCCCTTTGCGCTGGTGCCGCAGACGGATAGGGAAATCTTCTTTCTTTTGAGTTTACAGGGTTGCAGGGCGTCATAAAACTCCTGACGAAACTTCGCCGTCATGCCGATGCCGTTTTCCACCTGTTCGAAGTCGCCGTAGAAGGAGGCGTCGGGCAGGGGGAGTTCCGCTCGGATATAATATTCGTCGGCGGGGAGCAGGAAGTTCACCCCGAACTCCCGATTGAGAGCCTCGATGAGGCGAACCATCTTCGTTGCGCTCTCTTTCGTGATATCCTCGATGGGATACAGCCCCTCCCGATACTTGGTGATGCCCGTAGGCACCGCCGCCAAATCCTTTATCATCGGGTAGAAGGAGAAGAGCTCCCGCGCGGTGAACGCAAATTCCTCCCCGTCGGAGAGGTTGGGTACGATCACCGCCTGACAATGAATCTCGATCCCGTGATCGGTGAGTTTTTTGAGTTGATCCTTGATTTTGCCCGCAAAGCGGTTATTGAGCAGTTTACAGCGAAGCGCGGGATTCATTGCCTGTACGGAAACGTACAGGGGGGAAAGCCCCAAGCGAATGACGCGATCGATATCCGCGTCCGACATGTTGGTGAGCGTGACGAAGTTGCCGCAGGAAAAGCTCATGGAATAGTCGTCGTCCTTTACGTACAGACTCTCCCGCATACCCTTCGGCATCTGATCGACAAAGCAAAAAATACAATGATTGCGGCAGGTGCGCATGGGCGTTAAACTTTCCACCTCGACGCCGAGATCCTCGTCCTCCCCCTTTTCCACCGTGAAGAGGTGTTCCTGCCTTTCATCCTTCAGTTTTATGGTGAAGGAGGAGCGGGCGTTGTAGAAGAGATAATCCAGCTCGTCCTCCGCGGGATAGCCGTCTATTTCCGTGACGATATCCCCCGGCTGAAAGCCGAGCTCTTTGGCGAGCGAGCCCCGCCGCACCCTTTTGATTTTCAGCATGGAGTCACTCCCCTTTCTTCAAAATATAAATGCCGTCCTCTCCGTCCGTTTCGGTAAAATGAACGGAGACTTTTTCCTTTAAGGAGGTGGGGATATTCTTTCCGATATAATCGGCGCGAATGGGAAGTTCGCGATGCCCCCTGTCCGCGACGACGAGGAGCTGAATGGTCTTGGGTCTGCCGACGTCCGTCAAGATGGCGGAGATGGCGGCTCGCACCGTTCTGCCCGTAAAGAGGACGTCGTCGCACAAAACGACGTGCTTGCCTGTGACGTCGAAGTTGATGACGGTGCCGAGAAGAGATTCGTTTTTGAGCTCGAGAATGTCGTCGCGGTAGAGCGTGACGTCCAGAACGCCCGTCTGCGGTCTGAATCCCATGATCTTTTCGAGATTATCGGCGATCCGCTCGGCGACCTGCACGCCGCGGCGACGAATCCCGATCACGACGATATCTTCGGACGCGTCGTTACGCTCCACGATCTCGTGCGCGAGTCTTGTAAATATTCTCCTGATATTTTCGCCGTCGGCGATCTGATTCATGATCCTTTCTCCAAAGTTTCGAGTATCTTTTCAAAATAATCGGGTAGAGGCGCCTCAAACGTCATCTCCTCGCCCGTAGAGGGGTGTATGAGAATGAGCTTTTTGGCGTGCAGCAACTGCCCGTTTAAGGTGAATTTTTGTTTTTTATATCCGTATACGGGATCTCCGACTACGGGGTGCCCCATATATTGCGCGTGGACGCGAATCTGATGCGTTCTGCCCGTATGCAGGGAGAACTCCATCAGCGTATACCCCTGCGGATAGCGCTTGATCACGCGGTAATCCGTGACGGCTATTTTGCCCGTGCCCTGCCTGACGACCGCCATGCGAATGCGGTTGACCGGATCGCGGGCGATGTCGGTGGTGATGCGCCCCTCCTCCTGCTTGACGACGCCTTCCAAGAGCGCGTAGTAGATTCGATGACAGGTTTTTTCCGCGATCTGACGGGAGAGCTCCACGTGCGCTTTATCGTTCTTGGCGACGACCAAAAGCCCCGAGGTATCCTTATCGATGCGGTGCACGATGCCGGGACGAATGACGCCGTTGATGCCCGAAAGGGAATCCAAATGAAACAGGAGCGCGTTGACGAGCGTGCCCGTCACGTTGCCGCTCCCCGCATGGACGACCATGCCCTGCGCCTTGTTGACGACGGCGATATCCTTATCCTGATAGAGGATATCGAGCGGAAGATTTTCCGGCTTGACGGAGAGCTCGACGGGATCGGGAAGAATGAGCGAGATCTCGTCGCCGCACTTCACGCTCTGCCCAGCCTTGGTCGGCTTGCCGTTTACGCGCACCTGACCTTCCTCGATGAGTTTTTTGACGGCGGATCGCGTGAGCTCCTCCATGTTCTCGGAGAGAAAGCTGTCTACCCGCTTAAAATTTTCCTCCGCGATAAAAAGGCGTTGATCCATGGTTTATTCGCCGAGCCCTTCCTCGCTCCCCTCTTGCGCCTCTTTTCTCTTTTTTCCGAGAGGGATTAAGGGATCCTTTCCGAAAAAGATGATATAAACGACCAAAATGACGCCGCCGAAAGAGACGTAGAAGTCGGCGAGATTGCACACGCCGAATCCGGAAAAGGAGACGTCGACCAAATCGCGCACCCCTTCGATCTGACCGGAGAGCCATAGAATGCGGTCGACCAAATTCCCGATGGCGCCCGCCTCGACGACGGCAAGCGCGATCTTCAAAAACTTGTTTTCCGGTTTCAGCTTGAAGAAGAGAATGGCGATCGCGACCATGAGAAGGACGGTAAAGCAGATGATAAAAATCATCGCGACTTTATTGTCGTCAAAGAGAGAAAACGCCATGCCGGAATTATAGATGATGGTGAGCCCGCAGCCGGGAAAGAGATACATATGCGGTTGCGTTTGTTCCGCCCACGCTTTCGTGATCAGATCCGCCGCCAAAAACACCGCAAACACCGCAAGGGCGATCACCGTGATTACGATTGCATCTTTTTTTTCATTCTTCATCGTCAAATATTATAAACTCCTTCGTTTCGCTGTCTTCTTCGATACCGAGCTCCTTGCAGAGCTCTTCCAAATTTAATTCGGGACCTTTGTTAAACTCGTAGGAAAAGTCGTTGTCCTCTTCCAACAGCTCGTCCATACGACTGAAAAACTCCGAAAAATCGTCGATATCCTTCTGCTCGGGGTACTTCTCCTTTAAGTCCGCCGCGAGCGCGCGACAACGGTCGGAGAGTATCTTGAGCCCGTTCAATTGATTTTTTACGTATGCCGCAGAGCGCTCCTCCAACTTCTTTCCCGCTTCCACGGAAGAGAGTATGGCGTCCGAGATCTCTGATTCCTTGTTTTCATAATAGGAGAGACGGGCGGAAAGCTCACGGTTTTTTTCAATCAGTTCGTTTAAGCGGGTTTGTTGGGAAGAAATGCGCTGACGGTACTCTTCCATGAGCTGACGAACGATCTGTTTCACTTCTTTTTTGGAATAATGATTGAATAACATACCTATCCTTTACTCTTTTTTGCGGTTTTCTTCCTCTTTGGCAGCCCGTTGCTCCGCTTTCTGTTTTTCATACTCGATTTTGCGTTCGGGGTAAAGCTCGGATGCGAGATTCCATTTATCGTAAATCGGCTTATCCTCTTTGTAGCACTTGACAAATTCCCCTACCGTGTAGGGATCTCCCGTGGCGGAACCGATGAGCTTGCCGTTTTTGTACTTATTGTAGGCGAGGACGGCGATGATGATGCCCGCGCCGAGCAGAATGCCGCCGATGGCAAAGAGTTGGGAATACGCGTTATCGCCGCTTGCGCCGCTCAAGATAAATTTAGGATCGCGCAGAGGCTCCATGATCGAACGGACGATGCCGTAGCCCATGATCATCGCGCCCGTCAAAATGCCGTCCGGCTTTTTTCCGTTGCGCCATGCGAGCGTAAAGAGCACGGCGAAGATGCACAAATTGATGAGCCCCTCGTAGAAGAAGAGGGCGTAGTGCCATTCGCCGAGTTTATCGATATACACCGCGAACGGGAAGAATTGAAGAGCCTCGTTGGTGACGAGCCGACCGTACACCTCCTGATTGACGAAGTTCCCCCATCTGCCGATCGCCTGCGCCAAGGGAATGGTGGGTAAAATGCAGTCCGCCATGCGGAAGAAATTCACCTTTTTGACGAGACAGACGATAAGACCCATGCCGATGCCGCCGATGAGCGCGCCGATGATGGACATACCGCCGTCGCGGGTATTGATCCATTCCATGAAAGAGGCTCCCCTTTGAAGGTAGCCGTCCGTAATGCAGTAAAACACCCTTGCGCCGACGATAGCCGTGGGCACGCAGATGATAAAGAGCAACATGAGATTCTCCGTGGAGATATTTCTTCGGCGCATCAGCACGCCGGAAAGAACCGCCGCCGTCAAAATGGCGAGCACCATGAATATGGCGTACCAGTAAATGCGAAAGCCGAAAATATCGATTCCGGGATTATCCAATAGATTGATCATAGAATACACCTCGATTTTGGTCGATTCCGATATGCGACCATTTTCATTATAGCATGAAAAAAGCCGTTCGTCAACAAACGGCTTGATTTTTCGCACGCTTTCCCAAAAAAATCATTCGATTTTCATGGGAAATACTTTTATTTTATTGCATACGGGAATGAGCAGGAACACCAGCGCATAGTTGATGGCGCTCACGATAGAAGAGAAGGCGATCTTGGCCGTCAGGTACGCCGTGAACGCCGTCTCGTATACCCTGCCGGCATAAATTACGATCTTCACGTATTGATAGTTTGCCCACGCGCCGATGCCGCAAGTGACCAAAAGGAACATCAGCGCCATGGCGATCGCCGCTTTCACGAAAACGCCGCCCTGAAAACGGAAGGGAAGAGCGTTCATGACGATACCGGGAATGAGCGCGAGACAGGCGGTCGCAATGCCCGTCGGGAACCAGTACGCTCCCCCGCCGGCATTGATGAGAAAGCCGATAAAATCGCCCAAAAACATGATGATAAAACCGGGGATCCCGCCGAAATACGTTCCCACGAAGAACCCGACCAAATAGGTGAAGGAAATCTTCTGCGTGGGCGTGACGTCGATGGAGAACACGTTCACGACGATGGAGAGCGCGATGAACACGCCGAGGAGAGCGATCTTTCTTCCGAGGGAAGAGGAGAGAAAATACGTCGAGAAAAACAAACGCTTTGCTGAAACTTTGGACATAAAAAAGACCTCACGAAATAAAATCATAAGGTCCGCAAACTTTTTTGGGGCTTTCGCCTGTGATGGTAAAGCGGACGCGTCGCAGTACCGCAGGAAATCTCCTTTCGTCCATCGACAACGTCCCGTTCGATGGCACTTTACGCACTTACGACTACTCATGTTATCTTCATTATAGTACGATTTTTCTGAAAAAGCAAGGATTTCCTTATACTTTTTCGGCGATTTCGCATACTACAAGATATGATTCTGATCATTTTACGGACGGCTATCATCTTTATCGCCCTGCTCGTCATCATGCGGCTGATGGGCAAAAGACAAATCGGCGAAATGCAACCTTACGAACTCGTCATCACCCTGCTCATCGCCGAGCTTGCCTGTATTCCCATGGCGGACACCTCCATTCCCCTCTTATACGGGCTCGTGTCCATTCTCACCATCTATCTGTTCCACGCCGTCGTTTGCCTGCTCGATCTGAACGTCAAGAGCCTGAAATTCATCGTGAGCGGAAAACCAAGCGTCGTGATCAATAAAAGCGGCGTGGACGAAACGCAACTGAAAAAGAACAGCCTCGACGTGAGCGATCTGATCGAATGTATGCGGACGGCGGGATATTTTTCCCTCGACAGCGTGGATTACGCCCTGTACGAGGCGAACGGTTCCTTTTCCGCTCTGCCCAAGGCGAACGCGCAGGCGCAGGAGGGCGCCCTGCCCGTCCTCATTATCGACGACGGAAAATACGAAAAGGAAAATATCCGAACGCTGCATTTAGAAAAGGATTTTTTCGATAAAATCCTGAAAGATAGGAATATCGCAAGCGAAAAGAAGGTCTTCGTCATGACGTTAGACGGGAACGGAAAAGTCTATTTGCAGGAGAGAGGGAAACCCTATCAAAGCTTTACGGTGCCCTTAAAGGACGGCGTATCGTGGTAAAAAATCTGTTAGCCGTTCTCATCTCCTCCCTTCTTTTAATCGGCATATCTCTCTACGAAATCCATTACATGGAACGTGAATTCGATAAGCTGACCGAGCAGGTGCAGACCTTGATCGATAAAACGGAAGAGGAAACCGCCAACATCGAGGACGCCAAGGCGTTGAAACACAGTTGGGACAGCGTGAAGGAGACCATGCACGTATGGGTGCCCCATAACGACCTATCCAGCGTCGATCTGGTGCTCAACGAGGCGGTGGGACATCTGTACGAGGATAACTATCGGGCGGCTCTGCCGAAACTCGTCGTCGTTTTGGAGCAGTTTAAGAAGATCCCATCCTCCTACTCGTTGAGTTTAGAAAATATCTTCTGATATGAAAATCTCCCGAATCATTCGGGAGATTTTGATTTTAGCAACCGATTATTTTCCGTCGTTGAAATACAGGATTCCGAGCGTATGCGCGCCGCAATGGCTGGCGATGGTGCCGCCCGCCGTCGTTTCATACACCGTTTCAAAGCCCGCCGCCCTGCATGCCGCTCTGGCGTTTTCGAGCATCTTTTCCGTCGCGGTGGTATAGGTGATGAAGGCGATCTTTTTATCAGGCGTGTTGAAATCCAAGATCACGTCATTTCCGTACTTTTCGATGACGGAATCGAAATTGCCCCTGTATTTTTTATCCATCGACATTTTGCCGTCTTTTAACACGATGCGCGGGCGGATCTTTAACAGATTCGCGCCGAGCAGTTGCAGGGAACTGCATCTGCCGCCCTTATACAGATAGTCGAGACGCTCGATGACGAAACTCGCCTGCACGGCTTCCCTTCTATCGTTCACCTTCTTTGCGATCTCTTCCGCCGTCAAGCCCTGATCGGCGAGCTCCCTCGCATAGATGGCGAGGAGGGCGATACCCGTGGAGAGGGAATGAGAATCCACCACGTACACGTTCGGAAAGGACTTTGCGGCGATAAAGGCGTTCTGCGTGGCGGACGTGATGCCGCCGGAAAGCGCGATATGCACCACGCCGTCGTATTCACGGCTGAGCTGCGCAAAGTATTCCGTATACTCTTCCTGATTTACCGCGTTCGTTTTGGGGAGCTCTCCCGTTCTGTCCGTATAGGCGAACAATTCCTCGTTGGTAAACTCCCCGTCCTTGTGCAATTCGCCGTCGAATATCACGCCGAAGGGGATCTCCTTTACGTCGTATTTTTGCAAGAGCTCGGGCGTAAAGTCCGCCGTCGTTTCAACAGAAACAGCAATTCTCATTTTTTTCCTCCGTTTATTTTCCTATGCCGCAGCAAACAGTAAAAAAGTTATTTTCTTTTAACTGTTGTATATCTATCACGGCTGTTATCTTTTGATTGTATTTTAACACATTACATCGCTTTTGGCAAGGCAATAAAAAGATTTTTTCTCATTTTTCTGCTTCCGCATACCCTTTTCTTCCTCCGCTCTCATATCCACCCCGCAAAGCGTGTTCCCGTCTCGGCAAAAACCTCTCTTGTCAGACAAGAGAGGTTTTTCTTGGCAAAGATGAACCATTTTACACTAATAATAACATATAATTTATTAATGAAGAGTAATTCATTTATAAACAAAAAGAAATATCTATTATCCATTAATAAATATTGCTAAAATATTAATCTTTCTTTTCTTCAATTGTAATATTATTTATCGATTTAGTAAGCGCTCTTTTTGCTTTTGTTTCTAAGTTCTTTTCAATAAATGTCATATAAGACCCTTCCCATACAAATAATGTTCCAGTAATATTTATTAAATCAAACCATAATTCATATTCTTGGCTACGCAAAATATAGCTAAGTAAAATGACTAGTGCTCCCACGCCAATTAAAGACCATCCAATACATAATTTCTTATTGTTTTCTTTTATCGCGTTATACACTGCAAGTTTCACATTTTGACGAATAATATCTTCGCACTCATTTTGTGAATAATTTTCGTAATCTTTAATCACAATACGAATATTTAATTTGTACTTTCGTGGTAGCATTGAAACTGCTTCTTTTATATCAGAAAGCAATTTCTCGTTTAGTTTTTCAATCTTATCATTACCAAAATTAGGATTTATCAGTTCTGAAAAAGTATCATAAACTAATTCTAAAGTCGCTTCATTTTCATTAAGAATAAAATAATGTTTTATAATATCGAGTTCTATTTGTTTTTTCTTTTTCATCTTTCACCTCATAGATAATTTATTCACATTAATAATTAATCAATAAGCGTAAGCCATTATTCATCCGACCATTCTAATAAAACTGTAACGGCTTCTATCATCTTCTGAAGGATAGTTTCCAGTTCTTTTTTTCTTGCTGTCTTTTGGAGTCTTTCACCTTCAGCATCTTTTAATCTAGATTTTGCTTATTCAACTCGCTTATCTATTTTTGCAATATTTAAGAAAACATCTAAAAGTTTCTTAATGCTATAAATTTAAACTATTCTGTTGCGATGTTGTGGAATGCCGTAATCGCTCGCATTCATTACCTTGTAACGAACGAAATACCCCAGCTCTGCCATTGTAGATAAAATGGTATTGAAAGTGTTACCATTATACTTCTTCATAATCGTTCTCCAATTCCATTATTTCTTCTAATTTACAATTCAACGCAATGCATATTTTAACAAGAATATCAGTATTAACATTTTCATTCCTGCCTAGTTTAGCAATGGAAGACGAGCTAATACCTGCGGCTTGTGTCAAATCGCATTTCTTTAGGTTCCTGTCAATCAACAGTTTCCATAATTTTTTATAGCTGATATGCATACTTTCTTCTCCTTTTTCAGATTGCTTTTATTATAACATGTTTCAAATCAAAAATCAAGCATTAATTTGCGTAAAATAATAATAATTTGCGACATCGCATATTCTTTTGTTCGTTTTAGCAATTTTCTATAAATTGAACGATACCACATAAATTGAACGAAATGGGTATAAAGTGAACGATTTACTTTTTGAGCAATAAAAAGCAAAAGGCTTGCAAGGAAGAAACTATCCCGGCAAGCCTACATTTTTGCTATAAAATCTATGAAAAAGGGCAAAATACCCCCATTTTGGCAATAAAAAACCATAATACCGATATTTTTCGTATCAATATTATGGTTTCTTTATGGTGGAGATAAGGGGATTCGAACCCCTGACCTATACGTTGCGAACGTATCGCGCTACCAACTGTGCTATATCCCCGCGAATGATTGCACATATTATATCGCATTTACGCCGCTTTGTCAACAAATTTTTGAGATTTTATTGTCTTTTTTTATAATCCCCGCCGATGAGGGCAATCCGATCATCGTCAATCTCTGCGGAGCAATTTTTCCACTTTGGGAAACGCGGGCGTCGCCTCGAAGATTTTGTCGATCAGTTTTCCCATAAAGGCAATGATCGGGGAATTGATCGCCGTGGTGACGAGCGTTCCCAAACCGATGCTGTGAAAGGAAGAATAGCCGATGGTCGACCAGTCGAACGATTTAACGTCGCCAAACAGCGCGAGGGCGAGGGCGATCGAGATGACGAGCAAAGTGATATCGAACGACCATTTGACCTTGTTGATGTTGAGCTGAAAACGGGAAGATATCTCCGCCACGAACAGTTCGTACACCTGAAGGGGCAAATAAGTACGAAAAAAACAGGCAACGCCGAACGCGGTGAGGACGTCTCCGACGATCAGCATGACCCAACGGAGCCATACGGCGTCAAAGGAGACGCCGCCGAGGATAAACAGGAACAGATTGAGCGTATAGCCATAGACGACGGCAACGACAAAGGCAAGCAGATACCGCCAATGAAAGCGGCAAACGATAAGGCAGAGCAGAATGAGCAGGAGCCCTTGCATGATATACTCCGTCACGCCGACGGAAAAACCGCTCCACAAAGAGGCGATCGCCTCATAGACGACGAAAGCGGGCGCCGCAATCATGGATACGCCGAGATCCGCTTTCGAGCAAATAGCGACGCCTAAGGCGACGAATACGATACCGAGCAGCCAAAGAAGTTCCGACGTTTTCGAGATTTTTTTCATATAAATACCTTTTGAATACAAGATTTTCAAAAAAAATAGCCTCTACTGTTTGATAAAGAAACAGTAAAAGCTATTTTTTTTTGGTGGAGCTAAGGGGAGTCGAACCCCTGACCTTTTGAATGCCATTCAAACGCGCTACCAACTGCGCTATAACCCCATAATTGATATATTTATTATACTTTACTTTACGCCCTTTGTCAATCGTTTTTTGATATTTATCCCAAAGGCGTAAAAAAATCAAAGTCGTTTTTGACCTTGATCTTCTTCAAGCTCCTCTCATTCCGTAAGAGAAGATATTTTTTCGTGACGTAAGTCAATCTCGCGAAAAGTTTTGACAAAGCACTTATAAAATCCCCTACTTTTTTCCGTGATATACGGTTCGGCAAGCGCGTCCTCCCGCCATATTTCAGATAAATCGTAATAGCGATTGACCCGCCACCCCTCGAGAAAGCCTATCTTTATCGCCTTTTGCGGGCAATGGAAGGAACAGCGCATGCACATATCGCAGGCATGAGAAAATTTTACCCCGTTATCCGTCAAATGAACGTTTCCGTTCGGGCAATTTTTAGCGCAAAGTCCGCACCGAGTACACTTTTTGGAATCGACCTTATAAAAAAAGGAATTGATCGCGCCCCCTATCGCCTGAATCCCGACGAAAACCGCGGCGATATCGTAAAAGACATTGCTCTTTACCTCAGGTGCGACGCCGTGCGATAGATTGTAAAACAGAATATCCAGCAGTTTTTTATCTTCCTGCACGATCTGTCTTATAAATTTTTCATCGAATGCGAAATGAATGTTATAGGGCATGACGAAATGGTATTCGCCGCAGAACGTCGCCCCGACCCGATTCATTCTGCGCAAGAGCTTTCGGCTGGACGCGTTGTTCAGGGCGAGTGTTTCGCCGCTGTCTTTATAGATAAAAAATTTCTGTCCACGCGGAATGCACAGTTTTTTGAAATACCGCCAAAAGGGACGCGGCGCATTGAACCCGTAAATCGGATAGCCGAATCCGACGTAATCGTAGTCCTCAACGCGCACGGCGGGCGTGGAAGAAGTGATCTCCACCCGATCCACCGCATAGTTCATTTTTTCAAAGCGCTCTTTGATCCTGTCCGTCAAAAAACGGGTATTATACGTTCCCGTATAATAGACGAGCAACACTTTTCTCTGCTTATCCCCTTTTTCCGCTTGCATATATTTTCCCTCGTTTTTATAACGATATTTTACCATGAATCATAGAAAATTTCAAGAGAATACGGGAAATTCGATCGGCTTATCCGACAAAAAGGCGTCGGAATGCTCCGACGCCTTTTTGCTTTTTTACCCCATATTTTTCTATTGAAATTATCTCTGAACTCGACCGGAACCGGAACCCTTTGCGAGCTTTTCCACTTCATCGGCGGTTACAAAGTTGTAGTCGCCCTCGATGGAATGTTTCAAAGCGGATGCCGCTACCGCAAATTCGATGGCGGACTGAGGATCCTTGCCGCTGCAAAGCGCGTAGATGAGACCGCCGCCGAAGCTGTCGCCGCCGCCTACGCGATCGACGATACGCAAATGGTAGAGTTTGGAATAATATCCCTTTCCTTCCGTATAGAGCATAGCCGACCAGTCGTTATCGTTTGCGGAGATGGATTCGCGGAGGGTGATGGCAACCTTTTCAAAGCCGAACTTTTCGGTGAGCTGACGGGCAACACTCTCGTACCCCGCCTTGTTGAGCTTGCCGGAATCGATATCGGTGTTTTCCGCCTCGATACCGAATACGTCCTTGGCGTCCTCCTCGTTGGAGATGCAGACGTCGACGTACTTGCAGATTTCGCTCATCGCGGCGCGAGCCTGTTCTCTCGTCCAGAGCTTGCCGCGGTAGTTCAGATCGCAGCTGATCTTGACGCCCTTCGCCTTAGCTGCCTTGCAGGCGTCGAGGCAGATTTCCACGACGTTTGCGCCGAGGGCGGGCGTGATGCCCGTGAAATGGAACCAGTCGGCTCCGTCGAAAATCTTATCCCAGTCGAAGTCCTCTCTCTTCGCCTCTGCGATGGCGGAGTGCGCACGGTCGTAAATGCAGACGGAACCGCGCTGAGAAGCGCCCTTTTCCAAATAATAGATGCCGACTCTGTCGCCGCCGCGAACGATTTCGGAAGTATCTACGCCGTATTTTCTCAAAGAATTGACAGCCATCTGACCGATCGCGTGCTTGGGGAGCTTGGTTACGAATACGGATTCCGCACCGTAGTTTGCGAGGGAGACGGAAACGTTTGCTTCACCGCCGCCAAAGGTCGCCTGGAAACTGTCAGCCTGAACGAAACGGAGATATCCCTCCGGCGCGAGGCGGAGCATCAATTCGCCAAATGTTACTACTTTCATGTATGTGATCTCCTAAAACTAAATTATTCTTTCAAAAGGTCTGTGATATCCTGACAGTTCTTCTGAATATCCCCTTTCATCATCCAGCTTCCGCCCACCGCAACGATCTTGTCGAATGCGAGGAACTCTTTGAGGTTGGAAAGGTCTGCGCCGCCCGTAGGGAGGAACTTGACCTGAGGGAAGGGTCCGGAAAGAGCCTTCAACGCCTTCAAACCGCCGAACACGCCTGCGGGGAAGAACTTGATGATATTGTAGCCGAGCTCGAGCGCCTGCATGATTTCGGTAGGCGTGATGCAGCCGGGGAGATAAGGAATATCGTGCGCCTTACATACGGCTGCTACGCTTGCGGAAAGACCGGGTCCGACGATGAACTGCGCGCCTGCCGCGATGGCTCTCTCGCACTGTTCCGCGTTGATGACGGTTCCCGCGCCGATGAGCATATCGGGGAAGGTCTCTCTGCCGAGGCGAATGGCGTCCGCCGCGCAGGCGGTGCGGAAGGTGATTTCCGCTACGTTTACGCCGCCGGCGATCATTGCCGAAAGGGTGGGTACGGTATCCCCGATCTCTTTGATGACGACGACGGGAACGACCTTGTTTTTTTCAAATAATTCTTCGTACATTTTTCTAACTCCTGAAAATTAAATTCTGAAATACTCGATGGCGTTGTTGTAGGAGATATCCTCCACAACCTTGCCGACAAATTCGATATCGTCCGTAATCTCTCCGTTTTCCATCAAAGTGCCGAGATAATCGCAAAGGATGCGGCGGAAGTACTGATGGCGGGGATAGGAAAGGAAACTGCGGCTGTCCGTGAGCATACCGACGTTGGTGCCCAAATGACCGAGCGCCGCCAAATCCTCAAGCATCTTGCGGATACCGGGCTGATGATCGTTGAACCACCACGCGGGACCGAACTGGATCTTGCCCTTCGTTCCGCTCTCCTGGAAACAGCCCATGAGGCAGACGAAGGAAGTATTCATTTTGGGATTCAGATCGAAGATGATCACGCGGGGAAGCAGACCTTCGCAATTCAGCTTATCGAAGAGCTTCTGCATGAGATCGGTGCTGTCCGCCTGGCTCATCGCGTCGTAACCGGTGTCCGGTCCGAGTTTCTTGAACATGACGGTATTATTGTTTCTCGTAGCGCCCAAATGCAGCTCGGCGGAGATATTCTTCAAGGCGCAGAGTTTCAAGAGGAAATAGGTCATATAGCCCTTGAATACGCCCGCGTCCGCTTGCGTGATGCTTTCGCCGCGGAGCGCTTTGGCAAATACCTTTTCCGCATCCGCTTTCTCCGCCACGGGATAGACCTTATCGGGCGCGATGTCGCTGGCGCGGCAACCGACTTTGATAAACTCGTCTAATCTTCTCGTGAGAGCCCCTTCCAGCTCGTCCAGATTGTGAATTTTACCTTCCAAAGCCTCGACCTTTGCGAGGGAGGTAAGATAGTCGGGCGCGTCGATGTTCATCATCTTATCCGCGCGGAAAGCGGGATAAACGGTGAACTTATCGTACTTTTTCGCGAGTGCAGGGAAGGTGGACAGATCGTCGAACGCTTCGTTCGTGGTGAAAAAGTAAGTGACGTTGCTCTGCTCGATGAGATCGGAAGGACGGAGCCGGTGTTCGAGAATATAATTGTTGACGTAATCCCAGATCGCCTGCGCGTTCTTTTTATTGATGGTGAGCGTACAGCCGAAGAACTCTTCGAGCTCCACCTGGGACCAGTGATACAAGGGATTGCCGAACGCGGATTCGAGCGCCTCGCAATACGCGAAGAATTTTTCCTTGGGTTCGCCGTCTCCCGTGATATATTTTTCGTCGATGCCGTAAGAGCGCATGAGTCTCCACTTATAGTGATCGCCGCCCAGCCAAATCTGCGCGATATTCGTGAAAGGCTCGTTGGCGAGGAGCTCTTTTTCGCTCAAGTGACAGTGATAGTCGAAAATAGGCATCTTTGCGGCGTGCTCGTGATAGAGCTTTTTCGCCGCGTCGGTCTTTAGAATAAAATCTTTACTGTAAAAACTCATAAAACGCCTTCTGATAGGTTATACGCCGGAATAGGAAGAGAATCCGCCGTCGATGGGAATACAAATACCCGTGATGAAGCCCGCCGCCTTCTCGTTGACGAGGAAGAGCATGGAGCCGAGGAGTTCGTCCACTTCGCCGAATCTGCCCATGGGGGTAGCGGCGATGATCTTGCCGGTACGGGGCGTGGGCGTGCCGTCGGGATTGAAGAGGAGCGCCTTATTCTGCGCGGTGGAGAAGAATCCGGGCGCGATGGCGTTTACGCGGATACCGACCTTGGAGAAGTGTACGGCGAGCCACTGCGTGAAGTTGGAGATGGCAGCCTTGGCGCCGGAGTATGCGGGGATCTTCGTAAGGGGCGTATACGCGTTCATGGAAGAGATGTTGATGATGTTGCAGCCCTCTCTGCCGATCATGTCCTTGGCAAATTCCTGCGTGGGGAGGAGAGTGCCGATAAAGTTCAGGTTGAATACGAATTCAACGCCGCTCTGCTGCAAATCGAAGAAGGACTTGGTTTCGGAATCGAGATCGCCGATCTCGAAATATTCCTTATCCGTGCTCGCTCTGGGATTGTTGCCGCCCGCGCCGTTTACCAAGATGTCGCAGGGACCGAGATCCTCCAACACTTTGGCATGGCAAGCCGCCAAGGATTCCTTATCGAGTACGTTAGCCGCATAGCCCTTGGCGATACCGCCGTCCGCTACGATGCCGTCCGCCCACTTCTGTGCCGCCGCCTCGTTTAAGTCGAGCAAAGCGACTTTTGCGCCTGCCGCCGCGTACGCCTCCGCGATTCTCGAACAAATCACGCCGCCTGCGCCGGTGATGACCGCTACTTTCCCCGTTAAATCCACGTCAATGGGTAATTGATTTTTTAACATAATACTGAATTCTCCTATTCTTTTATTTCTTTAAGTCTTTTTCTACCGCTTCAAACAAGCCTGCCAAATACGCCGCGCCGAGTCCTCTGTCGAACAAGCCGTAGCCGGGCTTGGCGTCCTCGCCCCAAATATTTCTGCCGTGGTCGGGACGCAGATAGCCGTCGAACCCGTTTTCGGCAAGCGCTTTCACGATCGCGTAGATGTCCACGTTTCCGGCACAGGTCATGTGACCGTTTTCATAGAAGTCCGTATCGTTGGTGAAGGTCAACTGACGCAGGTGCGCGAAATAAATTCTCTTGGCATATTTTGCCGCCATCTTGGGCAGATCGTTGAATCTGCCGGCGCCCAAAGAGCCCGTACAGAAGGTGATGCCGTTGTGCGGGTTGGGAACGGCGGCGAACATTCTGTCGTAGTCCTCTTCTCTTCCCACGATTCTGGGAAGATCGAAGATGTCCCAAGGGGGATCGTCCGGGTGGATCGCCATGTTGATGCCGGTCTCGTCGCAGGCGGGCATGATGCCGTTTAAGAAGTACACGAGGTTCTCAAACAGCTTTTCGTGCGTCATGCCCTCGTATTCCTTCAACAGACCGTTCAGCTCGTCCATGGTGTAGCTCTCGTCCCAACCGGGGAGGCGCAGATTTCTCTTGTCGAGCTTTGCGAAATCCTCTTCCGAATAGGAAAGGGAGGTGGAACCGTCGGCGTGCTTATAGTAAAGATTCGTGCGGAACCAGTCGAATACGGGCATGAAGTTATAACAGATACACTTGACGCCGTATTTGCCCAGTCTTCTGATGTTCTCGGCGTAGTTCGCGATGAGCTTATCCCGCGTGGGCTTGCCGAGCTTGATGTCTTCGTGTACGGGAACGGATTCGATGACTTCCATTTCAAGTCCCGCTTCGTCGCAGAGGCTCTTTAAGCGAGCGATGCTGCTCTCTTCCCATACCTCGCCGACGGGCGTGTCGTAAACGGCGGTCACGACGCCCGTCATGCTCTGTATCTGCTTGATATAGTTCAAAGGGATACAGTCTTTTTCGCCATACCAGCGAAAGGTCAATTTCATAAAACTTATCCTCCTATCCTTAAGCCTTGACGGCTTTCTCTTCGTTATACTCTTTGATCGCCTCGTACATCGCCTTTACGTCCTCGGTGCGGTATTCCTCGGGAATATCCACCACGTTGGAAGAGGGCGCTGCACTCGTCTTTTCGCACTTGGTAAATACCTTATTATAGATCTTGTCGAGAATGGTTTCCTTCTCCTCGATGATCTCGCCCGTCTTTTTGTTCACCTTGGGGTTGTGACGGTGCACGAACATGGAAGGAACCTGGTCGATGGTCTGCCAGGTCTGCATAGCCTGTTCCATGGTCATACCGCCGTTGACGGCAGCTTTACGAACCGCGTTGACCGCCTGAATCTCCTGCAAACGCTTGCCGGAGAGGGAGTATCTGGTCATGCAGAAGGTCGTAACGATCCATGCGAGCATGGGGAGCAGACAGAAACAGATGATACAGGAGAGCTTCATGCCTTCCACGTAAGGCGTTCCCTCTACGGGCAACGTGTTGACGCGGCTGTTGATCGTGACGATGAAGAGCGTGAGGAGAACGACCTGCAGCGAGGAGATGAGCTTATCCATCAAAGAGAAGATGGTGCCCATGATGCCGGGAACGTACTTGCCCGAACGATAGGTTTCGTAGTCGGTGCAGTCGGCGACCATGGGAATGGTGAGGTTGTCGCAGCAGTTGAACGCGCCGTAACCGCAACCATAGAAGACGATGAAGAGAACCGTGTACAGGTTGATGGTGATGTGGAATCCGCCTTCCGTCGAGAAGAGGGAGAGATGCGTGGCGGGATCATCCGGCTGATACAGGCACAAAAGAACCAAAACGCCGATATAGAAGAGGAACGCAAAGATGGTAAACTGCGCCACGCCGCGCTTTTGTCCCTTTTCGCCCGCCGTCTTGGAGCCCCACAGGAAGAAGATTCCCATGAATACGAAACAGAGCGCGTAGAAAGGAACGAACAGCCCGTTGTAATCGCCCATCAGACAGCCGTAGAGCAGGAAGGCTACCGTACCGGAAGTAGCTACCGTGGAGGAGAGCTTATTCATACCGGAGGAGAGCACGAGCCAACGGATCTCCTTGTTGGATTTGATGATATCCATATAGTCCTTCATCTTGGCAGGCTCGGAGGGAACGCCCCAGAATTCGGGCTTATCCTTTTCCCAAATCGCGGCGATCGCCATAACGGTATAAATGCCGGAAACGATGACGACGAAGGGCACCATGATGTTATAGAACTGCGGACCGTAAGCGGCGCCGTAGTTATACGCCCAGTATTTGGTGGGATCGAGATTCAACGCCGTGAGTCTGGCAATCAGCGTTGCGTCCTTGGTAGGATCGAGTCCCGCGAGAATGACGGAGATGAGCTGACCCTTATCGGCAGTCATTTCGTTTACGATCAAACCCTTGGGGCAGATGGCTTCGTTGGTGAGAACGCCACCCGTGATCAGGTTGACGAGAACGATGGAACCGATCATACCGATCATATTCCAGATAACGAACTGCGAACGCTGTTTGGGATCGTTGGTGAGACAGGTCTGTCCCGCCTTGGTTACGGCGCATTGACAAGTATAGCCGAGCACGTAAATGACATAGCTTACGATGTAGCAAACCCATCTGAGCCAACCGAGGCTGTCGGGAATACCGCGGAACACGACCATCATCAAGATCACGGAGAGAGCCAACAAGATGTTGCCGATGATCATATAGGGACGGAACTTACCGATTTTCGTAGCCGTCTTGTCCATCATACCGCCGAGGATCGGGTCGGTGATGCCGTCGAACACTCGCATCAGCGGCGCGAAGAACATATTGAAATTGCTGATGACGAGCGTGAGCGCGGCGGTGACCGTCGCGCCCGCCAAAGCAACGGGCGTACTGCCGGACAAATACATGATGGCATAGTACGTAAAATAAGTATAGAAGGCAAAATAAACGTTGGTTGCCGCGTTATTGAACGGGAACAGGGCGATTTGCCATTGTTTCGCACGATTGACCGCAGCAGAGTTCTGATTTTCCATCTTTCTACCCCTTTGCCCGAAAAACTAAAATTTACGTCTCTTTTTCCGAAAACGCATTTTTCCGAGCATTATTTTATATGCTAACATTTTACACCAAAAAAATGCAATACACAATTGCAATTTATGCGGAAAAAGATTGCATTTTTTGTTTACGCATTCCCCATTCTTCCATATTGTGAACATATTTTACTTTTTTCTTTCACCTGAAACGAAAAGACGAAAAAATTATTGAAAAAATATATTTTTTTTGAATTTTGCATATTGCAATTTTATTGTTTTTCTATTATAATAACGGTAGGTATGTTTCACTTTGTTTACGGCGACATAGATTTTGCGCATAAAATCAATATAATGGAAGAGCCGACGGAAGATTACGCCAAACACCTGCACTACTTTAACGAGATCGTCTATTTCGTATCCGGAAAAGTAAGGTACACGGTGGAGGATCAGACGCGCTCGCTCCGTCCCGGCGATATCGTTTTCATTCAGCCCGGGCAATATCACTTTGCCGGCGTAGACGAAAGCATTCCCTACGAGCGGTACGTATTGAAGTTTCCCGAATCCGCGCTGCCCGAAAGCATGAAGAGCCTGCCCGCGCCCAAGGAGAGCTTTTTCGGAAATTCCGGACAATTCTCCTGGATTTTTTCCCAGCTGGATATGTATTACGGAAAGTATAGCGACGAGGAGACCAAGCTGCTGTTTCTGTGCGAGGTCGTCAAGCTCATTATTCTGCTGACAGGCGAAAAGAACGCCGAGCACGCCAAGGAGAGCAATCTGATCTCCAACATCATCGCCTATATCCACACGCACATAAAAGACCCCATTTCGCTGGACACGCTGAACAGGGAGTTTAATTTTTCAAAATCCTACATCAGCAACGAATTCAGAAAAGCGATGAAAATACCCGTGATGCAATACATTCGGGCAAAAAAGATCATCGCGGGGCATCAGATGATCTTGAGCGGCGCAAAGCGCACGGAGGTGGCAGAGACGCTCGGCTTTGAGAACTACTCCACCTTCTATCGGGCGTACGTCGCCGTGATGGGGTTCCCTCCCGCTGGGGAAAGATTCAAGAAAAATACGCAAAATAAGAAAATAAAGCAGTAATTGCAATCTTTTTTCCAAATTTTGCAATTGCAATCGGAAAAGATTTCATTTACACTTATATTGATAAATCTATGATTAGGAGATAAGAAGATGAGAAAGATCGTCAACATCAATCAGGGATGGAAATTCATCAAACAGGACGTGGGCGCCGAGGCGGCTTTGCAGGCGGAGGGCGAACAGGTCAATATTCCCCATACTTGGAACAATATCGACGGACAAGACGGGGGGGACGACTATTATCGCGGAAAATGCTGGTACGTCACCTCTTTCGAAAAGCCCGAAACGGAGGAAGGCGGGAGAGTTTTCCTCGAATTTAAGGGCGTGAACGCGAGCAGCATGGTATATGTCAACGGCGACCTCGTTGCCGTTCACGCAAACGGTTATTCCACCTTCCGCGCGGATGTGACCGAAAAGCTCAAGGAGAAAAACGACCTCGTCGTGCTCGCGGACAACTCCAAGACGGAGGAAGTGTACCCCCAGACGGCGGACTTCACCTTTTACGGCGGCATCTACCGCGACGTGAATATCATCACCGTCTCCAAAGAGCACTTCGACCTGACCTATTACGGCGGTCCCGGCATCATGGTGACCCCCACCGTGAAGGAGGGCAACGGCGTCGTCACCGTACAGGCGTGGGCGAACGAGGGAGAAATCGAAATTTCCATTCTCGACGCGGACGGCAACGAAGTCGCAAAGGGCAAAAACGAAGAAACGCTCACGATCGAAAACGCAAAACTTTGGGACGGACTCAAATCCCCCTATCTTTACAAAGCGGTCGCCCGCCTTATCGTCGGCGGAGAGGTAAAGGACGAAATTTGTGCGCCCTGCGGATTCAGAACCTTCCGCATGGACCCTCAAAAAGGTTTCTTCCTCAACGGCAGACCCTATCCCCTGCGCGGCGTATGTCGTCATCAGGACAGAAAGGGACTCGGCAACGCCATCACCAAGGCGGAGCACGACGAGGATATGCAGCTCATCTTGGAGGTGGGCGCAAACACCATTCGTCTCGCGCACTATCAGCACGACGACTATTTCTACGATCTGTGCGATAAGTACGGTCTCGTGATTTGGGCGGAGATCCCCTACATTTCCCGCCACATGCCCGAAGCCAACGAAAACACCGATTTTCAGATGCGGGAACTCATCTATCAGCAGTATAACCATCCTTCCATCGTGACGTGGGGCGTTTCCAACGAAATTACCATGTTCCCCAAGCACAGAAAGGATATGTTGGAAAACCACTATCGCTTAAACGATCTGTGCCATAAGCTCGACCCGACCCGTCCCACGACGCTCGCTTGCTACGCGATGTGCGGTCCCTTCAACAAGGTGGCGACCATCACCGATATCGTTTCCTGGAACCTCTATCTCGGTTGGTACGTTCCCGGACTTTTCTTAAACGACGTATGGTTCTGGCTGTATCACGCGACCCATCCCAACCGTTGCCTCGGCATGTCCGAATACGGCGCGGAAGGTATGCCGAATCTGCATTCCGTTCATCCCAAGCGCGGCGACAACACCGAAGAATATCAGATCAAGTATCACGAATACATGGTCAAGTTCTTTGCCTCGCGCGATTACGTATGGGCGTCCCATATCTGGAATATGTTCGACTTTGCCGCCGACGCGAGAAATCAGGGCGGCGAACCCGGCATGAACCACAAGGGGCTCGTGACCTTCGACAGAAAGACCAAGAAGGATTCCTTCTATCTCTACAAGGCATACTGGTCGGAGGATCCCTTCATTCACCTCTGCGGCAAGCGTTTCGTCAACCGCACGGGCAAGAAGTTGCAGGTCAAGGTTTACACCAACCAACCCAAGGTCGCCCTCTACGTAAACGGCAAGTTGATCGAGGAAAAAACGGGAGACAAGGTGTTCAATTTCACCCTTCCCATGAGCGAAAAGAACGAGATCGAAGTGAGAGCGGGAGAGCTGACGGACAGCGGCACGGTGATCTCCGTGAACAAGCCCGATCCTTCCTACTCCATCAAGATGGGCAAGAACGTAAGCTGGCAGGTATAAAAACGATACGGCGGTTCCGAATGGGAACCGCCGTTTTTTTGCGCAAAAAATCTCCGACGCGATGATGCGTCGGAGATTTTTGATCAAACGATTTACTTTTCGACGTCATACGTCCAGTCGATTATTCCGCCGAAATCCAGAACGTTCGTATAGCCCATCTCCACGAGGGTGCGGGCTGCCTTTTCGCTCCTTCTGCCGCTGCGGCAATACACCAAAATACATTGCGATTTATCCGATAAAACGCTCTCCGCACGCTCGGCTATCTCGTAATCGGGAAGGAGAATCGCGCCGGGGATATGTCCTTCGGCATATTCCGCCTGCGTGCGAACGTCTAAAATCACGCAATTCTCCTTCTCGTCCATAATCGCCTTCGCCTCCGTCGGCGTGATGCGGCGATACGTCGCTTGGGTCGAGGCGCTTGGCGCACAGGCGGGAACGAACAGGCAAAAGAGCAAGGACAAAAGGCTCAAAAAGATATTTCTTTTTCTTCTCGCTTGCATCATACGCTCTTTTTACGCCTTTCGGTACCCGTTGGGGTTTTTCGTCTGCCAGTTCCAGAGGGAAGAACACATCTCGTCGATGCCGAGCTCCGCCTTCCAGCCGAGCTCCCGCTTCGCCTTGCTCGCGTCGGCATAGCAGGCGGCGATATCGCCCGCGCGGCGGGGTTTGACGGCGTAGGGTAGTTTTTTCCCGCATGCCTTCTCGAACGCGTGAATGACGTCGAGAACGGAATATCCGATTCCCGTGCCGAGGTTATACACGAAAACGCCGCTCTCCTTGATCTTATCAATCGCCGCCACGTGCCCTTTGGCGAGATCGACCACGTGGATATAGTCTCTGACCCCCGTTCCGTCCGGCGTGGGATAGTCGTCGCCGAACACGCCGATCTCTTTGAGTTCGCCGATGGCGACCTTGGCGATGAAGGGCGCGAGATTGTTGGGGATCCCCTTGGGGTCCTCGCCGATCATGCCGCTCTCGTGCGCCCCCACGGGATTGAAGTAGCGCAAGAGCACGACCGTCCATTCCCGATCGGACGCGTAGATATCCTTGAGCATGATCTCCTGAAAATACTTGCTCGTGCCGTAAGGGTTGGTGGTGCCGCCCACCTTGCTCTCCTCGCTTAACGGTAGGCTTTCGGGCGTGCCGTACACGGTGGCGGAGGAAGAGAATACGATTTTTTTACAGCCATGCTTTCTCATAGTCTCCACCAGCACGAGGGTACCGTACAGATTATTGTTGTAGTATTCGATGGGCTTTTCGCAGGATTCCCCTACCGCCTTTAAGCCGGCAAAGTGAATGACGAAATCGATGGTGTGCTCCTCGAATATGCGGGACAATATTCTTTCGTCGCGGATATCGCCCTCGTAGAGCGTCACCTTTTTGCCCGTGATTCTTTCCACGCGGGAAATGCTCTCGGGGGAAGAGTTGACAAAGTTATCGATGACGACTACCTCGTGTCCGTCGTTTAGAAGCTCCACGCAAGTATGGGAACCGATGTAGCCTGCACCGCCCGTCACTAAAATTTTCATTCCTATTTTTTCTCCTATCTTTCAGATTTTGGTTACCGTGATCCCGTCGGCGAGGTCCGCCTCGTAGCAAGCCGCGTCGTAGCCGATCTTCGCTTTATATTCCTCGCAAACGG
>CAMFEK010000018.1 GCA_945949395.1 uncultured Clostridia bacterium | reverse complement strand
GTTCCCGTAGAGGAAACGCCCGTCGCGGAAGAACCCGCCGTAGAGGAAACACCCGCCGCGGAAGTTCCCGCAGAGGAAACACCCGTCGCGGAAGAACCCGCCGTAGAGGAAACGCCCGCAGCAGAAGAAGTTCCCGTAGAGGAAACGCCCGTCGCGGAAGAACCCGCCGTAGAGGAAACACCCGTCGCGGAAGAACCTGCCGTAGAGGAAACGCCCGTCGAAGAGGCGCCCGCGGAAACGATTATCGAAGAGCCCGTCGCGGAAGAGGCGCCCGCACCCGTTTGGACGAAAGTTCCCGAAGAGGAGAGACCGAGCGAGCTGTATTTGAGGGCGTTAAAGATCTTCGTCACGAGAAAGGCGGCAAGCATCTCCATTTTACAGCAGAGACCGTTGCTCATGAATTACACGAAGGCGAACGAGATCTACCTGTGGATGGCGTCCAAGGGATACATTTCCGAACCGGACGAGCTCGGATACCGCAAACTTTTGATCGACGAGGAAGACTACAAGACCTTATACGAATAAATTGCCGAAAAACCGTTTTGCCGAAAAAGCAAAACGGTTTTTTGACGTCGAAGAAGGACCATTCTATCTATTCACTCCAAATAATCCTCTCTGCGCAAGGTGTCGCGCAGGGTCTTGATGGCTCGTTTTTCGATGCGGGAGACGTAGGAACGGGAGATACCCAGCCTCTTTGCCGTTTCCCACTGCGTGAGGGGGATACAGCCGTTTAAGCCGTACCGAAGACGTATAATCTCATACTCCCGCTCTTTCAAAATCGCGCGAATGGTTTTATTGAACTTTTCCCCCATCACGTCGCGCTCCGTTTTGTCGAACACGTCCTCTTCCTTTTCAAATAACAGATCCATAAAGGAAAGCTCGTTGCCGTCCTTATCCGTCCCCACGGGAGAGGTGAGCGAGAGATCGTTTTTATACTTTTTGCCCGCGCGCAGATACATTAAGATCTCGTTTTCGATGCACTTTGCCGTGTAGGTGGAAAGTCCCGTTCCGTGACCGCGCTTATACGTGCCGACCGCCTTGATGAGCCCGATAGAGCCGACGGAAATGAGATCGTCGGGATCGGCGGCGGAGGAATATTTTTTTACGATGTGCGCGACCAAACGCATATTGTGCTTGATGAGTTTTTCTTTCGCCGCTTTATCGCCCCGTTCCACGGCGATGAGGCAACGTTCTTCCTCCTCTTTGGAAAGAGGAGGCAAAAAGGAATTGCGTCCGCCGACCATACCCGTAAAAAATGAAAAATTGCCGAAAATGGAAAGTAAAAGGCTTAAAAACATAGTTTATGTCTATGCAGCCGCCCTTCCTTTTATGATACGCAAAAAGGACCTCACCCTTTCGGGTAAAGTCCTTTCTGCTTTTAGTGAGAGAATATGAAAAAAGTTTAATGTAGTCACACGTATGGAGGTTCTGTAACTATTTCCTGTAATCGATCTTTGTGAGTTTATTATAACGGGGGAAAGTGTCAGTTTTATGATATGTGTATGACGTTTTCAAAAAACATTTTCCGTTTCCGAGAGCAATTCCTCCGCAATCTCTTCCGCTCGATCGGTGACGATCTTGCCCGCTCCGACGGCAAAGAGCAGACGAGCCTCTTCCAAAGAGCGCGCGTAGGATTTTACGGGCAACTCCCACTTCTTCTTCCACTCCTCTATTCTCGCAACGTCGAAGGGGAGAAACGCTTCGCTCGCGCCGCTCCGCTTGAGAACGGAAACGAGCGCTTCCTCTTCCTTTTGGCTCAATACGTTCGGCAGGGCGTAGCACACCCCTCTCTCTTTTTTCTTTCTTTCGATCTTTTTGACGATTCGTTTCAAAAGAGCCGTCTTTTCGTTCTTCACGTAGAACGGCGAAAGAAAGACTTCTATCTCGTCGGCTCCCTCCTTGAACGCCTGTTTACATTCATACAGGAGCGTTTTTTCGTTGGTTTCCCCAAGCCCGACCAGGGCGCAGACCTTGCATTCTCCCGAAAGAAAGCGTTTTGCGCTCGATACGTACACGGAATGTACCCGCACGGCGTGTATGCGCAGGCGAACGGCGTTTTCGCACGCGCTTTTGAGCGCCGCACGGGTGAGGGCGAGCGAAGAGACGTCCATCTCTAAACAGGCGATAGACTCCTTGATCCGCAACAGATTTTTCATCTTCTTGTATTCCCCGAACGCCTCCGCATCCTCCTTGGTAACGAAATGTTTTTCCTCTTCCATAAAAGAAAGTATTCCCGACAAGAGGAAAAAATAGTCCAAAAACAGACTTTTTTATGACCGCTTTTTTGTGCTATGCTTTCGCCATGTTTCTTTTATCCGTTTTCGGCGGCGTCGTTTCCGCCCTGCTGTTTTTGATCTGTTTCATACTCGTCCTTTTATGCCGCTATGCAAAAATCGGCTATCTGTCCACCCGAGAGCAAAAGGACAAACCGCAAGAAAAAAAGCCCGAGCCAAAAGCCGAGCCTGTTTATTATTTGGTAGAGCGCAAACGGAAAGCGCCGAAAAAGCAATACGGAGAACCGAAGGAGATCAAATTCAAATAGATTCCTCGACGTACGCCTCCGCCTGACAATTTTCCTGCCAGAGGCGTTCGAGATTGTAGAACCTTCTCGTTTCCTCTTCGAAAATATGCACGATGACGTCGCCGTAGTCGATGACCGCCCATTTTCCGCCGCTCTTGCCGTCCGTGCGCGTGGGCATAAGAGAGAGGTTCTTTTCGATCTTTTCCTCTACGTTTTCGCTGATGGCTTTCACCTGCGTCACGTTGGAGGCGCTCGCGATCACCATATAGGAGCAGAGCGTGGTTTTATCTTCCACGCGGATCATCAAAATATCCTTTCCCTTTTTCTCCGCGCACGCTTTTGCGATTTCTTTCGTTAATTCTTTTGCCGTCATAAATTATTCTCCTCTGAGTTGTTTTAATTCTTGATAAAGTTGCTCGGTCAGGGGATAGATCTCCTTTCCACCCGCCGATAAATAATCCATCTGATGCTTTACGTTTTCGTAAAGACATTCGTCAAGATCGGTAAAAAAGTTTTTGCGCAGCTCCTCCACGCCGGGATAATCCCTGCCGTACTCCAAAAGATCGGCGAGAAAGATGAGTTTTTCCAACCTCGACATTCCCTTTCGCCCGCTCGTATGATAGCGGATCGCATTCAGCACGTCCTCGTCCGCAACGCCGAACACGCGCTCGGCGACGAACGCGCCCGCAAACTGATGCACGACGGGACCCGGCACGTTTTCGGGAGGCTGAAATCCGTTCAAAAGCGGAGAATCGGGCGGTAAGTTTTTCGCGCAATCATGCAAAATACCCGCAAGGAGCGCCTTGCCTTCGTCCACATGGTGCCCCGCCGCCGCGATGCCCGCAAGATATGCCACCCGTCTGCTGTGTTCGGCGCGGCTCGGCTTTTCCAAAGAGAGCGCTTGTTCCCGACAGGGAATATCGTAGAGCCCGTTTTCGCGGATATATTCCTTTACGGGCGCGGGGACGCAGGGCGAAATATCTCCCCCCACGGCGTTTTGCACGCGAATCTCGGTGGAGGAGAGCTTTTTCCCCTCGTAACCGACGGTGACGAAATTCTTTTGGAAACGATCGAAAAATCTCTGCCGATATTCTTCCACCTGCCCCTCGACGCCCTCTCTGCCGCAGACGGCTATCGTCACGTTCGAGAGAATATCGTCGGGATTTTTCCAACTGAAAAAGTTTTCGAGCATATCCAGTCCCATCAAAAAGAATATCTCCGCCGCGGGATATTCGCCGCGGATATACCGACAGGTGAGATAGGAATAGCTGGTGCCCGCCGCGTCGATCTCATAGGAAGAGACTTCCGCTTGGGGAATCGACAAAAAGGCGAGGCGAGCCATCTTTAGGCGATGTGCGGCGTCCGCCGCCCGCTTGCCCTGTTTGTGGGGCGCGGCGTAGGCGGGAATGACGATCAGTTTATCCAGTCCCAACTTTTCCACCGCGTTCTTGGCGATGGCGAGATGCTCGTTGTGTACGGGATCGAAAGATCCCCCGAAAATTCCGACTTTCATAGTGCTTATTATACAATAATTCTTTTCGTTTGACAAGGTTTTTTGTCCAAAATCGGAACATGAAACGTACAAATCTGACGATAATTTTAGATTGTCTGCTGACATTTCTCGGTCTCGGACTCGTTTTTTTATGCTGTATGCGCTATTACGGACTGCCCCTTCTCCCCTCCGTTATCGCCTCTGCCCTGCTCGCATTTTCTTTTGCCTTTCCCTTCGGTCTCTTTTTGATCAAGCGAAGAAAAAAGAGCTACTTAAAACGTCGGGACGAGGAAGAAAAGAACAAGCTCATGCTCCACCTCACCCTTTTGAGCGACAGGGAAACCCTTCGACTGCTCTCTTCGACGCTCCCCGCGCCGTTTACCGAGGAGAACGCGACGGTAAAGAGGGAGAACAAACGGTATATTCCCCTCTTTACCATGCAGCCCGTCTCCGCCGACGAGATCGTTCGCCTCGTTAAAAAATACGAATCGGAAAACGTCGTGCTTTGGGTAAACGAGCTGACGGCAGAGGCAAAAGGCATAGCGGACAAGCTGAACGTGGAAGTTTTGTGCGGAAAGGAGGTCTATCTCGCCTTAAAGCAAGCAGAGTTATTGCCCGAGCATTACCGCCTGGAAGAAAAAAGCAAACGCACCCCGCGGGAACGGGCGGAACGTTACTTTGCCAAGGGCAACAGCCGTTCTTTTTTCTGGTGCGGGGTGGGTCTGTTGTTTTTGAGTTTCTTCACCTTTTTCCCCACTTATTATGTGATAAGCGGGAGTATTTTAATCCTTTTATCCCTCGCCGTCACCTGGCTTGGGTACAGGAAAGGATAGCTTTGCCGATATTCTCTATGACGTCGGATGCGACGACGGAATATTCGGAAGAATTTTCCGAAGCGAGCGCGCCCGCTCTGCCCAAAAGGAAGCTCGCGCCCGCCGCCGCTTGCAAGGGGGCTACGCCCCGCGCAAGGAGCGCGACCATGATGCCTGCGAGCGCGTCACCGCTCCCGCCCTTGGCGAGCGCGGGCGTTCCCTCCGCGACGAGAATGCTCTCCGTTCCGTCCGTCACGATCGTGGTATTGCTCTTTAAGCACAGCGTTACGCCGTAGCGGAGGGCAAAGTATTGCGCCGCCTTGACGCCGCCCTCCTCGATCTCCTCGACGCTCTTGCCGCAAAGGAGGGAAAATTCCTTCAGGTGCGGCGTTAAAATGACCTTGCAGGATTTCTTTTGCAGGATATTCGGATTGAATTTGGCGACGGCGCGAATGGCGTCGGCGTCTAAAATCAACGCGCCGTCGTAGTATTTTAACAAAAATTCCGCCATGCGGTATATCTTATCGCTCACGCCCACGCCGGGACCGAAGGCGATGGCGGGATAGGAAAGAACTTCCTTCAAGTCGGGTTCGGAATACATAAACTCATCGGCGCCGTACAAGGGGCGCAGGAGCATTTCGGGAACGCAACCGATGAGATAGGGCGTGAGATTTTTCGGCACGTATAGCGTGGTATAGCCCGCGCCCGCGCGCAGACACGCCTTTGCCGAAAGGAGCGCGGCGCCCGCATAGCGCATACTGCCCGCAATGAGGCAGGCTTTGCCGTACGTTCCCTTGTGCGATTTTTGCCTGCGCGCGGGAAAGAGAGCGGCAAGATCGGACTCCTCGAAAAGCCCCGTGTATTCCCCCACGCGCTCGATGCCGATATCCGCCAAGACGATTTTTCCGCAATAATCCTTTCCGTCCGCCAAAAAAAGACCGTTTTTATAGTATCCGATGGTCACGGTGATATCCGCCCGCACGCAGACGCCCGTCACGGTGCCGTTGTCGCCGTTGAGTCCGCTGGGGATATCCGCGGCGATGACAAACGCGCCCGAACGATTGATTTGCTCGACGAGAAGTCTGTCCTCCCCCTCGACGGGGCGAGTCAAGCCCGTGCCGAAGAGACAGTCCACGACGATATCCGCCTTTGCGGGAAGTTCCCTTTGCAAAGCGCCCTCGTAGCGGCGTTTCATCTCCTCGCAGTCGGGAGAAAACTTTTCCGCCCGACAGCACACGGTGCATAAATACCCTTCCTGCAAAAGCAGCCTCGCGCAGACGAAACCGTCGCCCCCGTTATTGCCGCCGCCGCACGCGACGACGATTTTTTTGTCTTTATCTTCCCCGACGGCTCGTTTTACCTGATCCGCTATGGCGCGCCCCGCCCTCTCCATCAAGACGAGGGAAGGCACTTTGCAATCGTTGATGGTGTGCGCGTCGGAAAAACGCATCGCCGCCGTAGATAATGAGATTTTCATGTTTTATTTCCTTTTTATGATCAATTTTTTATGTAAACGGTGCGCAGTCGCGCGCGAATCCGTTTTGCGAAAGGAGCATACTGTTTCGTACGCGACGGAGCAAAAACGCAAATTCGACGACGGCTCACGGAATGAAGGCGCGCCGAACGGCAAAAATAGCGTTCGACCCGACCCGTTTGGGTGCGCAGTCGCCCGTCAGGCTAGAGAGGGCGGATTTCGCGAACGGAGCGTACTGTTTCGTACGTGACGGAGCGAAAACGCAAATTCGACGACGGCTCACGGAATGAAGGCGCGCCGAATAAATAACGGAGAACTCGACCCGTTTGGGTGCGCAGTCGCCCGTCAGGCAAGGAGAATGCGTATTTCGCGAACGGAGCATACTATTCCGTATGTGACGGAGCGAAAACGCAAATTCGACGACGGCTCACGGGATGAATGCACGCCCAAACTTATGAACGGTGAATCTTGAACAGATCCTGCCCCTCCTCATACTTTTTCAGATTGAAGGAGAAATAGAAGTTGCGCTCGGTGATGAGATATTTCTCGTCGATGCGCGGTCCGCAGGAGGCGGAGCCGACGCCCGCCATGCGATAGTCCACTTCCACGAAAATTTTATCCTCCATCGCCATTTCGTGCGCGTGAGGCTTGTAATTTTGCGTGGAATAGCGGGTGACGCGGAAGGAGAAATTCTTTTTGGAATCGAACATATAGCCCGTCTTTCCGTCCGAGAGGCAGACGAAACGGGAATCGACGTGGGAACCGCTCTCCTGCGGCTTGGGATATTCGTAATTCATGGTATCCGCCTCAGCGGTATACAGTCCGATGGGAGAGGAAAGTTTTCTGTCCTCGTAAGCCTCCCCTTCCCCTCTGCCGAAATAGGTGACTTTTTGGAAGGAAGGGTCTAGCGCAAAGCGATAGCCGAAACGGGGCAAGCTCTTGACGTGATCGGCGAGCGCGACGCTTGTGGCGACGTTTACGCCCGCATCCGTATGCGTGATGCGAATTTTGATATCCCCGATGGGGGAAAGATAATCGGTGACGATCTTGCCGACGTACTCCTTTTCGTCGCCGTCTGTGACGAAGAGCTCCGCCCTGTCGAGCCCGTAATCGAGCCACTCCTCCTTGATATAAGCGTCGTTGTCCGTGACGGGGCGATACAGATTGACTTTGAGATCCTCGATGTCCAGAGCGCAATCGAGCATCATATCGCTCTCCGCCTGCTCGTAGGCGTCGTTTAAGAGGATCTGACGCGTCGCGATGCGACCCCCTTTCTTACAGAAGATGAAATTGAGCGTGACGTAGCCCGAAATGGGCGGGACGGTGATTTTTACCCGTTTGCGGGAGAGGGGCGGAATCTCCTTTAAGTCGATATCCTTTCTGAAAATCTCTTTTCCGTCCCTTTCCACGGTACAGACGCAATCGACGCCAGCCAAAGTCGTAAAGGAATTTCTGTTTTCGATATAGTAACTCCCGTTCTCTTCCACGACGTTCACGGGGGAGTACACTTCCTTCACCTGAAAGTATTCGGGGTTGAGTCTCCTATCGGTGGTCACGATGCCGTCCATGCAGAAATTGCTATCGTGCGGATATTCGCCGTGATCGCCGCCGTAGAGCACCTTTCCGTCCTCGATGATGCTGTGCGAGCACCATTCCCAGACGAATGCGCCGCAACAGGCGGGCTCGGCGGAGAGGATATCCCAGTAATCGGCGATATCGCCGCAGGAATTGCCCATGGCGTGCGTATACTCGCACAAAACCAAAGGCTTATCCGCGCTCTTGACAAATTCCTTGATCCATTTTTGCTCGGGGTACATTCTCGAATACAGATCGAGAACGCCGTTATCCTGATAGCTCTGCGTCGCATTGCTGAACGCGCCCTCGTAATGAACGGGTCTGTTATCCACGCGATGCAGCCACTCGGCGGCGTTTATCAGATTTTTGCCCCAACCGCTCTCGTTGCCGAGCGACCAAATAAGCACGCAGGTGCGGTTTTTATCCCGTTCGTACATGCGTTGAACGCGATGCAAAAATCCCTCTCGATAGATTTCGCTCTCCGCGAGCTCGTTGACGTATTTCTCCCAGTCCTTGAAGTTGCGCTGCGAGGTCGTGCCGTGGCACTCGACGTCCGCTTCCTCTAAAACGTAAACGCCCTCCTCGTCGCAACGGCGGATAAAGTACGGGTGCGGGGGATAATGCGAGGTGCGCACGGCGTTGGCGTTCATCTCCTTGATGAGGCGAAGGTCGTTATCCATATCCCATTCCGATTCCGCAAAGCCGTTCACCGTCATGGAATGGCGGTTGACGCCGCGGAATTTGACGGGCTTTCCGTTGAGCTTGAATACGTTTCCGTCGATTTCCACCTTGCGTATGCCCACTCTCTCGACGATCACTTCCCCGTTGCACTCGATGACAAGGTCGTACAAATTCGGCTCCTCCGCCGACCACAATAAGGGATTTTCCACGGTGAAGTCCGCTTTTTCCCCGCTCTTTTTTTCGAGGACGACGCCGTTCCTCGACAGGGTGAGGGAACATTCCTTATCCCCTTGAAAGGAAATTACGCCATTCCCTTCCACAATATCGGAAATAATCTTATAATCCCTGATATGCCCCTCCGCGCGATTGAGCACGTATGCGTCGCGGAAGATGCCGCTCATGCGGAATTTATCCTGATCTTCGAGGTAGGAGCCGCAATGGTACTGAAATACGATGACGCGGATCTCGTTTTTGCCCGCATGGAGCAGGGATGTCATATCAAATTCGGTATGAGAATGCGACACGGTGGAATAGCCTAAAAATTCCCCGTTGATAAAGACGTAGTAACAGCTATCCACGCCGTCGAAGTTCAGATAGTATTTTCCCTGCTTTTCCAAAAGGATATAGTCGGTAACGTACACGCCGCAGGGATTTTTCTTCAAAATATAGGGCGGGCAGTACGGGAAGGGGTATTTTATGTTGGTATACTGCTTTACCCCGTAGCCGAGCATCTGCCAGCAAGAAGGCGTGATGACGGTATCGACGGGAGTAACCGTTTGCTCCTCCCCCGTCTCCTCCGCAAAATAGGCAAACTTCCATTTTGTGAGCTTGAGGGCGGGATTGTTTTCAATTTTGTAATAACAGCGGGAAGGCAGGGCGTTGACCTGCGTCACCGTACTTTTATGATATTCGAGTTTCATTGTCTCCTCCTTGCTCTATGATAATCTCAACGATACCTCGGCGGCGGTAACCGACCGCTCCTTGTCGCCGTCCTTTACTTTCAGCCTGCCCCGCTCGTCGATATCGAGCGCGACGACTTCCCTCTTTTGTTCTCCTTCCAACAAAAAGATGTTTTTCCCCAAAAAGAAGATATATTTTTTATACTCTTCCACGGAAAAACTTTTTTGCAATTCCTCCACGAGAGCATCCCGCACCGCTTCGAAGGAATAGCCCTTTGCCCCCGCCTGCTTCATGCTGACGGCGATATCCTTTAGCGATTCGGGAAACTCGTTTTCGATATTGACGCCGATCCCCACCACCGAGCTGGAGACGTTGTTCCCGCAAAAGGTGTTGTTGATGAGCATTCCGCATATCTTTTTCCCGTTTACATACACGTCGTTCGGCCACTTGATCTGCGGCGTCAGGGAAAAGCGCTCCATCGTTTTGCACACCGCCACGGAAGCGTTGACCATGATGCGGAACACCTCGCCGGCGGGAAAATTCTCGTAAAAGGAAAGTTTGGTGAGATACAGTCCGCCCGTTTCCGAGAGGAAACTTCTGCCCTTGCTGCCGTGTCCGTTTTTCTGCCTGCGCGCCGTGATGACGGCGTCCTCGCCGAGCGGGCGAATGCGTTCGGCAAAGTCGTTGGTGGAATCGATTTCCTCGAAGTTATAGATCTTCATCGTCCGCCCCCCATTTGGCAATAGCCTCTTTCGCCGTTTCATAGGAAAAACCCTTGCCCATCAGATATTTGAAAGCCTTATACAGATTTTCCCGATTACATTCTTTATGCCTCATATATTTTTCGAGGATCTTGCCCGCCGTCTCCCCCTCGTTTTCGATGGTGCCGATCGCGGCGCGGGCGTCCTCTTCGGAAAGCCCCTTTTGGCGGAGTTTCATTTCCACCATGCGCTTGCCCTTGGTTTTAGAAAGACTGCTCGCGTACAATTTCCCGTACGCCTCGTCGTCGATATAGCCGTACGATTTCATCTTTTCGACGACAAAATCCTCCACGTCGGCAAGATACCCCTTCTTTTTGAGATAATCGCGAATCTCCTTTTCCGAGCGCATGGAAGAGGCGATATAGCTAAGCGCCTTGTCGAGCGCCTCCCTCTTTTCGCTCTCCAGCTGAATTTCACCGAGCTGTTCGGGGGTGATCGCCATGCCCTTTTTGATTCGATGGCTCATGACCGTTTCCAACTTCAACCCGCAGGCGAAACGGTTATCGATATAGATATTGCACCGCGTTTTATCCTTGACCTGCGGCGTGATATCGGTGATTTGTGACATGGGATTCCTCCTTTTCTTTCCGTTTATTATAGCACGCCCGCCAAAAAAAGTAAATAGGGAAAGAAACAATCGACAAAAAAAGTCAGGCTCTCCGCTTTTATAGGCGGTGCCTGACTTGATGATTAACCTTTTTCGCCCCGCAAATAGGCGAGGATCTCCGCCGCGTTGGTATCCGGCTTTACCTTGGGAAAGATCTTTTCGATAAAGCCCTTTTCGTCGATGACGAAAGTCGTTCTGACGACGCCCATGCTCACCTTGCCGTACAGCTTTTTCTCCTGCCATACGCCGTACGATTGAATCGCCGCCTTTTCCGGATCGGACAACAGCGGGAAGGGCAAGCCGCACTTTTGGGAAAATTTCGCATGAGATACCGCGCTATCCTTGCTGACGCCGACAACCTCCGCCCCGAGCGCGGCAATTTCCCGATACGCCTCGGCAAAGGCGCACGCTTGTCTCGTGCAACCGGGGGTGTTGTCCTTGGAATAGAAGTAAAGGATCACCTTTTTGCCGAGAAAATCGGTTAAGGATATGCTTTCGTCCTTTTGATTGTTTAACGTGAATACGGGAGCCTTGTCCCCTTTTTGAAGTGCCATCTTTTCTCCTTTTATTCCGCGAAGGAATAGAAATATTCGTCTTTCTTTTTTACGAGCACTCTGCCCGCCATGCAATCGACGAGGGCGGAAGTGAACTTCTGCTCCTCTTCCCTCTTGACGACCACGGTGAAGGTGACTCTGTCCGCATAGTCACAGCCGAGCTGTTCGGCGCCGCTCCCCTCCAAAAAGCGCAGAAGGGGGGTAACTTCGGGATAGCCCACGGAAAGGGACAATTCGCACGCCATTTGGCGAACCTTGATCGCCGCCGCGTCTAAATTTTCCGCCGCGCCGCCCGAATACGCGCGCACGAGTCCCCCCGCACCGAGCTTGATCCCGCCGAAATACCGCACCACGGCGACCGCCGTCTCGAAGAGCTTTTTATTCTTGATCACTTCCAAAATAGGCATTCCCGCCGTGCCTTGCGGCTCCCCGTTATCGGAAAAGCGCATGAGATTGCCGATACGATCGGCGACGTACGCATAGCAAACGTGCGTGGCGAGGGGGTGCATCGCGTTTATTTTGGCGATAAACGCCTTTGCCTCCTCATCGCTTTCCACGTGAGAAGAATAGGTGAGAAAACGGGATTTTTCGATTACTTTCTCCGTAGCCGTTTCGCCGTCGACGGTGAGATATTTTTCCACGTTTTTACTCCACGACTACTTTGACGTGAACCTTCTTGCCCTTGTGCAATACAAATTCCTTTGCGGGAACGGGCATAGAAATGTCGGTGACCTTAGTATCGTCGACGGAGACGCCGCCCTGCTCGATGAGCCGTCTCGCCTCGCCGTTGGACTTGCAGATACCTGCGGCGACCATCGCCTGCAACACGGTTTCCACGCCCGAAACGGTCTTGGTGAGCAGCTCGGCGCTTCCGCCCGCAAAGGCGGCTTTGACCTGCGAGAGGACGAGGTCCGCCTTTTCCTTGCCGTGAACCTCCTTGGTGAGTTCGTAAGCCAAAATCTCCTTGGCTTTGTTGATTCTTTCGTCCTTGTAGCGGCAAAGCTCCTTGATTTCGGAAACGGGAAGGAAGGTGAGAAGATTCATGCACTTTTCCACGTCGGCGTCCGCCGTATTGCGCCAGTACTGATAAAATTCGTAAGGAGAAGTCTTGTTTTCGTCCAACCAGACGGCGCCCTTCGCCGTCTTGCCCATCTTTTTGCCCTCGGAAGTGGTGAGGAGGGTGAAGGTCATGGCGAACGCGGGCTTTCTCTCCTTGATGCGGATGAGGTTGGCGCCCGCCAGAATGTTGCTCCACTGATCGTTGCCGCCCAGCTCCAACGCGCAGCCGTACTTGCGGAAGAGCACCAAAAAGTCGTACGCCTGCAAGAGCATATAGTTAAATTCGAGGAAGGAAAGACCCTTTTCCATTCTCGTTTCAAAGCACTTCGCCTTGATCATCTCGTTTACGGAGAAGTGCGCGCCGATCTCGCGCAAAAAGTCGATGTAGTTCAGATTGAGCTCCCAATCGGCGTTGTTGACGATGATCGCGGCGTTTTCGCCCTCAAAGCTGATAAACTTGCTCATCTGCGCCTTAAAGCAATCCACGTTGTGCTGAATGGTCTCCTTCGTCATCATGGAACGCATATCGCTTCTGCCGGAGGGATCGCCGATCATGGCGGTGCCGCCGCCGATCAGAATGATGGGCTTATGCCCCGCCTCCTGCATATGGTGCATGGCGATGAGCTGCATGAAATGACCGACGTGCAGGGAATCCGCCGTGGGATCGAAACCGATATAGAAGGGCACGCTCTTTTCGCCGAGCATTTTGTAAAGGTCCTCTTCGAACACGGTCTGCTCGATAAAGCCTCTCTCTCTCAGGGTATCCATTACGTTAGTAGCCATAATTGTATTCTCCTTAAAAATCTTTATTTTTCTGATAAAAAAACGGCTTATGCAAGCATAAACCGATCGTTTCCTGTATTCATTCGCGGAAGAGTCAAACGGATTTACACGTGCAAAATCGGCGCAACATCCTTGCGGTAGGAGTACGCGTAGATATAATAGATTCCGTTTACGCTCATAAAGTTCTTCATAACGCTTTTATTTTAACCCACGAAAAAAAATTTGTCAAGCAGAATACAAAGTATGACAAAAAGAAAGAATATTTTTGAAATAATTTTTTCCCGCGAGGCGTATAATAAAAACAAAAAAGGACTTGACCATGAAAAAAATACTCTTTACGGGCGGGGGGAGCGCCGGACACGTCGTTCCCAACCTCGCCCTCATCGAACCGTTAAAGAACCGCTACGAGATCGCCTACATAGGCACGGATAAGATAGAAAGCGAGCTCGTTCCCCCCACCGGCATTCCCTTTTACCGCATCGAATGTCCCAAGCTGATACGGAGCTTTACCTTAAAAAATTTAGCCATTCCCCTTTCCCTGCAAAAAGCGAAACGGGAATGTAAGCGCATTTTGCAGGATATCGCCCCCGATCTCGTATTCTCCAAGGGCGGATACGTCTCCCTGCCCGTCGTCCTGGCGGCAAAGCAGCTGAAAATCCCCTGTCTCACGCACGAGAGCGACCTTACCGCGGGGCTGACCAACCGATTGATCGCACGAAAATGCAAAAACGTGCTCTGCTCCTTTTCGGAGACGACGGAAAGCTTTCCGAACGGAAAATACACGGGCTCTCCCATTCGCGAGGAACTCTTTTCCGCCTCGAAAAAGGACGCCATGCAAAAGTACGCCTTTTCGGGAAAAAGGAAGATTTTGCTCGTGCTCGGCGGCGGGAGCGGCAGCGTGAAGATCAACGAGGCGTTGAGAAGAGATTTATCCTTGCTTGCAAAGCGCTACGATATTCTGCACGTCTGCGGCAAGGGGAATACCGTGCAGAACAATATCGCGGGCTACGTACAGCGGGAGTACGAACCGGACATGGCGAGCGCCTACGCCTGCGCCGACCTCGTGATCGCCCGAAGCGGCAGCAATACCCTGTTCGAGGTGCTCGCCCTGCATAAAAAGGCGTTGTTCATTCCGCTGGAGAGCGGCTCGCGGGGGGATCAGCTTAAGAACGCCGAATACTTCGAAAAAAAGCGACTGTGTCACGTTCTGCGGGAAAAGCAATTGGAGCATCTGTTCCCCGCCATAGAAAACGCCATATCGGACAAAGAGCTTTGCGACAACTTGACGCTATCCGGCGTGAAGAGCGGCACGGAGAATATCATAAAAGAGATCGAGCGTGCCCTGTGAAGGGAGAAAAAAAGACCTTTCGCGATGCCGCGAAAGGTCTTTTTTAGAAAACCATACCGTTTGCGATACAAATTCGCGCGAACGCGAAAAAGATTTTCGAGCACTTGGGCGTAAGCGAACGCACGCTGCGGAAAAAGACGAGCCTGTTTTCCCGTTTCAGAAGATCGGTGAGCGTTTCCGCCTCCATATTCGTGATGAGCGTATACATCTCGTCGACGATATCCTGTTTATCCTCTTCCGTCAGGGAGGCGAGTAGCTCGTTGACGCTCTCGCGCGTGTTTTTGCTCTTCTCCGAGACGTCGGGAAGGGCAATAAAGCGGTTTCCGCACAAGCTCCACTTAAAGCAGTCGTGCTCCATGATGCCGGAGCCCGTCGTTTTTACCACGATCCGCTCGCAGGGATATTCCTCCAACAGATTCCCCACGAGGCAATCCTCGGGAACGATCTGCACGACCTTATCCCGAATCCTTTCGTATTTCTCCCGTTCGAATTTTCCCGGCGTGAAACCCTGCCCGTCGTTGCTGTATACCTTGATCAGGCGCGCCTGTTCGCTCTCCGAAAGCTGATACGCCGCATAGACCGCCATATTTCCGCCCTTGGAGTGCCCGCCGAGATAAAACCTGCCTTCGGGAAAGCGATTCATTTCCCCCTTGGCATACAGCGCGGCTTTGCTCTGCGCGATGACGGGATAGGTGACGAGCGTGTTTAGATTTTCCCACCAACCGATGAGGGAATCGTCCGTTCCCTTATACGCTATGTAGTACAAATTTTTGGACAGACGGAAGGTGACGGCGCAAAATTGACGTTGCTTGTCTTTGTTCACGCGGTTGACGCGGCGCATCACCTTGATATGCCCGAACCGCTCGCTTTGACCGAGCTTTTGCGCAAATTCGCCGAGACATTTGTCGAAAAATATTCCGATATATACGCTCTTGGGATCGTGCGTTTCAAAATATTCTTCGGCGACCTGACGAATGGTCAGCTCCTCCCCGCTCTTGGGTAAGTAATTCTGTCCGCTGAGGTAGACGATCGCCGTTAAAATTAAACTGTCCACCTCGTTGAAGGGATCCTGTTCAAAGGTGAGGTCCCCTCTCCATTCCAAATAATCCACGATATTTCCCATAATCGATTCTCCTAAAACTTAAAACTCTTATTTTTCCTCTCTCAACGAGTCCCGCTCGAGGGTGAACCCCCTACCCCGCACCTCGTTGACCTCTTCGATGGTAATAAAGGCGTAGGGATCGATCTTTTCGAGCAGCGCGCGCATCTGCGGCACCTCGCGGGGGCTCATGACGGTGACGAGCATCTTGGCGGGCTTTCCCAGATATCCCGTTTCGCCGTACAAAATAGTTACGCCGCGGTCGATATCCTGCAAAATGGCGCGGCGAATCTCTTCCGACCGATCGGAAACGATTTTGAGCTGCGTCTTTTTGTTGCCGACGACCATCACCTTATTGAGCGCGACGGAACAAACGAGCGTGAGAAGAATGCCGTAGAGCACCGCCTCCGTACTGTTTGAAAGGAGTTGGAGCGCGATGATGACGAAATCCACCGCGTATATCAAGACGGAGACGGGAATACCTGTATATTTGTGCACGATGAGTTCGGGAATGTCGAATCCGCCCGTAGAGGCGCCCTCGCGAATGACGACGCCGAGCGAAACGCCCAAGAGAACGCCCGCCGCCACGGCGGCAAGGAGCGGGTCTTGCGTGAGCGGATCACCGCTGTAAAAGAACTCGAAACACGCCATGGCGAGCGGATAGACGAGCGAGCTGATCAGCGTCGTAACGATAAAGCGTTTCCCCAAAAACGCCAAACCCAACGCGAGCATGGCGACGTTAAAGATAAAAGTGAAGAGGGAAAGCGGAATCTCGGGGAAAAAATATTGCAAAAAGATACCCAAACCCGCAACACCGCCCGTGACCAAACGATTCGGCACGATAAAAAACTCCACCGCGCCCGCCATACCCAAAGTTCCGAGCAAAATGATTAAAATACTTTTGACGTTTTTCATGAGTTTTTTTGCTTTCATGTTCCTATCTTACCATGTTTTGTCGAAAATGTCAATGAATATATTCAAAATTCTTGCATAACTTTCAAACGAGCGGGTCACGGCGTCAGATCGTACTTTCCGCCGAACACGTCCGAGGAAAAATATACCTTGGGAACCTCGCCGACGAGCACGCTTTCGCAGATGAGAACTTCCGTGGTGGAGGCGAAGTTGGAGGTCTCCCGCATCATGATGATGGAGATATCCGACACGATCTCGAGATAGATGGAATGTTTCGTTTGGTTGACGCCGACAGACTCGAAAGAGGAAACGAAACGGCACTCCACGTTGCTGATGGGAATGATTTTGAGGTGAACGACGGGACCCATACCCGCAAACAGCTCGATGCCGGAAAAGGCGCCGAGCGGAATGGAAATGCCCTCCCGACTCATCTCGTTCAAGTTTTTTTGAGACATATACGCCGTATCTCGCGCGATGCGGTTGATTTGCAGGGAGTTGGAAGTGATGGAGAGGATCTCGCCCTTTTCCCCGCGCGAGATAGAGACGAGATCCTCGTAGCGAAGATTATCGCTGAGCGTATAATATACGGCGTCGTTCACGGCTTCCGTCGTGATGGAGCGCATGGTCGCTTCCGCGATGGATTTCAAGACGGAAGTTCCGTTATACAAGACGCGCAAAAGGGGCAGCAAGAGAAGGAGAAGCGCGAGTAAGAGAATGAATAGCCTTCTCCTTGTCCGTTTTTTCATGGTTTATTGTATGCGGCGAAGGGATCGGATATGCGCCCCCTTCCGATCAGTTAAACTTGGTATGAGAACGGAAAATGAGCGCCATAAAGAAGGAAAACACCACGGCGGCGGAGACGCCCGCCGACGCGGCGGCAAGCGGACCCGTGATCGCATAGAAAAAACCCTTTTGCACGCCGCGCATGGCGCCGTTGGCGAGCAGATAGCCAAAGCCGGAAATGGGAACGGTAGCGCCCGCGCCCGCAAAATCCACGAGATACTGATAGAGCCCGAGCGACTGCAAAATGAGTCCGCCGAGCATGAAGTACACCAAAATCTTGCCCGCGGTGAGATCGGTGAAATTGATGATGATCTGCGCGAGCACGCAGATGAGTCCGCCTACGACGAAGGCTTTGAAAAACATAAATAAAATGGAAAGGTATTCTGAAAACATGATTTCTCCCAAAAAAACGACGAAGAGGCGTCGCGCCCGCGGCGCGTTCCGCTTTCCCTCCCGACTTAACAAAACCCGATTAAACGCGCAAGGAAACCGCGTGGCAGATGCAGGGAATACTCTCCCCCTGCCCGCTCGTGACCGTGGAGAGGAGAGCGCCCGTAGCGCAGAAGAGTATGCTCTTTAACCGCCCCGACATCATTTCGCTGTATAAATAGGAATTGAACACGACGGCGGAACAGCCGGCGCCCGAGCCGCCCTGAAATTCGTCCTCGACGACCTTGTAAATGATTTCGCCGCAATCCACGTGGTTGGGTTGCAGATCGACACCCTTTTGCTCCGTGAGATGCTTTAAGAGCCGACTGCCCAAGGCGCCCAGATCCCCCGTTACGATGAGATCGTAGTCCTCCGCGCGCCGACCCGTTTCCCGCAAGTGCGTCAAGATGGTATCGGCGGCGGCGGGCGCCATGGCGGCGCCCATGTTGTTCACGTCCGTGATGCCGAAATCCACTACCTTGCCGATCGTGGCGCATTCGATGATCACCCCTTTCCCCTTATCGGTGACGAGCGCGCCGCCCGCGCCCGTCACCGTCCATTGCGACTGTGGCGGGCGCGTCGTGCCCTGTTCGAGCGGAAAGCGGTACTGCCTTTCCGCGGAAGAAAAATGACTGCCCGTTGCGGCGACGACGTTTTTATAGTACCCCGCATTGACGAACGCCGCCGACACGGCGAAGGCTTCCGCCATGGTAGAACAGGCGCCGTACACGCCGAGAAAGGGAACGGAAAAATCTCTGGCGGCAAAACTGGAGGATACGATCTGATTCAGAAGATCCCCCGACACGAGAAGATCGATTTCCTCCTCCTTCTTTTTTGCCTTTTTGATGGCGCCGCGAATGGCGTGAGAGAGCATTTTACACTCCGCTTTTTCGTAGGTACTCTCCCCGAACGTATCGTCGGAGAGGGGCGTATCGACGTATTTCCCGACGACGCCCTGGCACTCCTTGGGTCCCGCCACCGTACTCGTCGAAAGGATGACGGGAGAATTGTTAAAAAAGATCGTACTTTTTCTCATTTCTTACAGAATGCGGAAAAGGAGATTTTTTATACCAAAAAACGCTCTCCGAGAAAGGGAGAGCGTGGCGTTATAGCACTTTGGATAAAAATTCCCGCAAACGGGAGTCCTTGGGATTTGAGAAAAATTCCTCGGGGGTATTCTCCTCGGCGATCTTTCCGTCGTTGACGAAGAGCACGCGGGACGCGACTTCCCGCGCAAAGCCCATTTCGTGCGTGACGACGACCATCGTCATGCCGCTTTCGGCAAGCTCCTTCATCAAAGAGAGCACTTCGCCGACCATTTCGGGATCGAGGGCGGAAGTCGGCTCGTCGAAGAGCATGACTTCGGGATTCATCATGAGCGAACGGGCGATGGCGATACGCTGTTTCTGCCCGCCGGATAAAGAGGAGGGATAGGCGTCGATCTTATCGGGCAGGTTGATACGGGTCAACAGCCCTTTCGCCTTTTCGATCGCGTCCTCCTTCGTCATGAGCTTGAGCTTGACGGGCGCATAGATCATGTTGTCGAGCACGTTCATATTGTGGAACAGATTAAAATTCTGGAACACCATGCCCATGCTGCGGCGGGCGACGTTGATATCCAGGCGGTTCGCCTTTTCAAATTCCTTGATGGCTTTTTTGTAGGCGGCGCCCTCGTTGCTTTTTAAGAGGTCTTCCGCTTTGATCTTTTCGATCGCGCGGTCGTGCAAGGCGTCTTCGGAAACCCCTTCTTGGAGCAAACGTTCCTTGACGGCGGCGTAGGTATGAGAGAGGGCGATAATATCGCGGTGCAGATAGGGATCGACTGCCGTGAGCAATTTTCCGTGCAACCACACTTCGCCGTAGGTCGCCTCGTCGAGGGAATTGAGACAGCGCAAAAGAGTGGATTTGCCGCTGCCCGACGCGCCGATGATGACGACTTTTTCTCCCTTCTTCACTTCGAGGCTGACGCCCTTTAGAACTTCCGTCTTGTGGAAATTTTTATATACGTTGTCGGCGTGAATGATCACGTTATTATCGTTTATCACCGGCTCTCAACCTCCCTTCGATGATTTTGATCAGCCACGTCAGCAAATAGACGATGGCGAGATAGAACAGCGCTACGACCATCATGGGCGCAAAATACGTTGCGAGATTCTGCCCCGAGCCGAGAACCTTTGCCGCCTGCGTCAGATCGAAAAGACCGACCATGCTGACGATAGAAGTTTCCTTGATGAGGGCGATGAGCTCGTTGCCGATGGCGGGAATGACGTTTTTCATGCCCTGCGGAATGACGATCTTCATCATCGTCTGCGCGCCGGAAAGACCGAGCGCGCGCCCCGCTTCCGTCTGTCCTTTGTCGACGGAAAGGATCCCCGCGCGGATATTCTCGGAGACGTAGGCGCCCGAATTGATGCCGAACGCGATGATCGCCGTCACCGTCGTGGGAAAGCCGCGAATGGCAAAGACGACGAACGTCAGAATGAAAAGTTGCAGCGCCATAGGCGTGCCGCGAATGATGGTGGTGTAGACGCCGCAGATAAAGCGGGGGACAGCCATCCACTTGCTCTTGCTGTTTGAGATTTTGACGATAGCGACGAGGAGCCCTAATAAAAGTCCGAGCGCCGCCGCGCCGAGCGAGATGAGGAGAGTGGTCTGCAAGCCCTCCCAAATCATCAGCAAATATTTCTCGTTGGAAAAGATGAGGGCGATGGTTTCAAAAAAACCTGCCGATATCGATGTAGTCATATTTTTCTCCGTTCAAAAAGGAGAGCGTCTCTTCCGCTCCCCTTTTGCTTACCTTCTTTTACTTCAAGCCGAGATGCTTGGAAACCAAGTCGTCGATGCCGCTCTTGCCGAGCTCTGCCAGAACTTCGTTGATGGCGTTCAACAGTTCGGTGTTACCCTTGGTGACGCAGATGGCGTATTCCTCCTGCGTGGCTTTTTTCGCGTCGTAGTAAAGCGCGAAACATTCGAGTTTGGAGGATTTATTCACGATGTATTCCGCGGGGAGCTTATCGATGACCACAACGTCTACCAAAGAGCCGATCGCGTCGCAAGCGACCTGCGCGCTGTCCATACGAACCTCCTTCGTGCCGGTGCCGTACAAAACGCCGTCTTCGCCGTAATCGTTATCTGCGGTCGCATTGATCTCGCCGTCCACGTAAATATCGCCCGTCGTATCCGTCTGCACGCCGATCGTCTTGCCCGCGAGGGATTCCCACAGAACGTAGCTCACGTCGCCGTCCTTGCCGTCCGCTTCCATGGCGCCCTTCGCGCACACGACGTACTGAACGGAAGTAAAGTAAGGGGTGGAGAAATCGACGAGTTCCTTTCTTTCATCGGTAATGGTGATGCCCGCCGCGCCGCAGTCATACTTCTTTCCCTCCGATACGTTTTCGATGATGACGCCGAAATCGGTGTTTTCCACGACGATCTGCTTATTGAGCTTTTTGCCCACCATATTCATAATATCGATGTCGACGCCGACGATCTCGGTGCCGTCGTAATATTCAAAGGGAGCAAAAAATGCGTTGGTGTCCACGTAGATCGTGCCGACTGCGTCACCGCAGGAAGCGAACGCCGCCGTGCCGGTCGCCAAAGTGGCTGCCGCCAAGCCGATGGCAAAAGTTTTTTTCATATTCATAACAGTATACCTCATAAAATGTTCATTAACAAAAATAATAGATTTATCATACGCCATTTCACATTTTTTGTCAACTTATTTGAGTGGCGTTCATAAATATTCATGAAAATGGATATTATTCAAAAAAAATCGCATTGCGGCGCGCGGCGGGAATCCTTTTTTACGCATTTTCCTCGATTTTGCAGGCGAGCTCGAAGGCGAGAAGAGCGATCTTTTCCTTATCCTCGAGGCGGGAAAGTCCCGATAAACTTCTTATTTCCCAAGAGGAATGGTCGAGGTTATCCCCCGCATACAGGAATTGAAAGAACTCCACGCCGCGAAAGGAACACATCGCCTGCACGGCGGCGCACTCCATCTCCACGCAGATAGCGCCCATTTTTCTGCGACGATCTATCTTGCCTCTCGTCTCCCGATAGAAGGCGTCCGTCGTCCAGGTGACCCCCTCCACGTACGGATAGCCGAACGCCGACAAGATGCGCTTGAACTCTTCGCGGTATTTCACGTTGACGTCGATGACGTCGCAAGCGGGCAGATAATGGTAGCTCGTGCCCTCGTCGCGGATCGCTTGGGTGGGAATGATGACGCCGCAATCCTCGATGGTTTTATCGAGAACGCCGCAATTGCCCAAAAGAATCATTCGCTTTGCCCCGAGGGCAATCAGATCTTCGAACGCCCCCACGCAGGCGGGCGCGCCCAGGCGAGCCTTGTAAAAGGCAAAGCGCCTGCCGCGATAGGTCACCTCGTAGACGGGCCACACGCCGTCCACGTCTCTCGTCTCCGTTATTTTCTTGCCGCCTAAAAATTCGACGACGCGCGAAAACAGATGATGGGAAAAGACGGACACCACCGTTTCGGGGAAATTTTCGCAGGGCGTCACCGCCATGTACGGCTCGATGACAGCCCTTTTATCGGGATCGAATTGCTCCAACAACATCGTTTTTCTCCCGTACCTTTAGCCTTTGCGGCGAATTTTCCCCGTCATGCTCTCCACGACGAGTTTCATGACGGTGGTAAAGGACGTCACCTCTTTCTTGAAGGCGAAATCCTCCTTGTGATAATGCTTCATCAAGAGAAAGAGCGCTTTCTCCTTCTCTTCCTCGGGCAAGATCTCGATTCTGCCGCGGCCGATGACGCTCTCATACGCCATGGTGCAGGTCATCTCCTCGGAATCGGTCACGAGGCGATGTCCCCGATCCATCTCAAAGGAGGCTCGGTTATCCTTTTGAATGAGCTCGTACTTCTTTCCCGCCGTTGCGCCGTGGAAATACAGCGTGACCCGTTCCCCCTCTCTTTCCATGCCGAAATTGAGCGGCAGAATATAAGGATATCCCTCTTCGTCGTTGAGGGCGAGGCGACAAACGTCGCAATTCTCCATGACCTCGACGATTTGTTCAAAGTCTTTGATTTCTCTGTCCGATCTTCTCATAGTATTCTCCTTGCCTTTTTATGCGGGGCATTATAGCATACTTTCGCAAACTTGTCAAGAAAAGCAAAAAAACGGCAGAAAATTTGCCGTTTTTCTCCTTGTCACGTTTCGTCCTCCCGTTGAATGGATTGAATATACGGGTGCGAGCGCATGATATCGTTCAATTTTGCAAAGGAAAACTCTTCCGCCGTGAACAGCGTGGCAAAGCAACAGACGCCCTCTTTCTGCCGCACCATCTCCAGGCTCTGAAAGCGGGGGCACCCGAAGATTTTTTTGATTTCGTCCGTCTCACCCTCTTGCTGCCAAAAGACCACGCGTAAACGATAAAACCGCTTATGCCGAAACAGGCGCAGGGGGAGATGATACAGACATTGCACCACGATGATGAGGAAAGTTGCGGCGAGCGCCACGGCAAAAAGTCCCGCCCCCGCAGCCATGCCGACGCCCGCCGTCGCCCACATACCCGCGGCGGTGGTCAGCCCGTGTATCTCGTGCTGACGGTAAACGATGATCCCCGCGCCCAAAAAGCCGATGCCCGAGACGATTTGCGCCGCCACGCGGGATGAGTCCGTCTCCCCCGAAAAGCCGTGCTTGGAGACGACCATCATGAGCGCCGCGCCGATACAGATGATGGTGTGCGTGCCGATGCCCGCCTCCTTGCTCCTGAGCTTTCTTTCATACCCGATGGCAAAGCCTAAAAGAGCCGACGCCAAAACGCCGATAAACCAACTCAGTTCCGTCAAGATTTTCTGCCACATATACGCCCCGTTTCTTATTGTATGAAAGAAAAACCTATTCATGCCAAAAAAAACTCCGACTTTAGAAAAATCGGAGGGTAAACTATTTTATTCTTTGCCGTTCCAACAATAGGTACACAGCTTTTCGGGGTCGATGCCGACGGCTTCGAGCATGTCGTCCAGACGGTGGAAACGCAGAGAGGTGAATTTGAGTTTTTCACAGATGCCGTCCACCATCTTCTGATATTTTTCGGAATCGGGATCGGCGTACTCCTGCAAAATCTCCTTCGTGGGAGGGACGCCCTCGATCTCCTCGATGACGCGCCGCGCGATGAGTTCCATTTCCGAACCGGAGCGGGAGAAATTCAAATACTTACAGCCGAATAACAGCGGGGGGCAAGCGGGGCGGATATGCACCTCCTTGGCGCCGCAATCGTACAAAAACTCCGTGGTTTCGCGAAGCTGGGTGCCGCGGACGATGGAATCGTCGATCATCAGAAGGCGCTTTCCCTTGATGAGGTCGTGCACGGGGAGCAGTTTCATGTGCGCGATGAGGTCGCGCTTGGTCTGAATGGTGGGCATGAAGGAACGGGGCCAGGTGGGCGTATATTTGATGAAGGGACGGGAGAATGGCACACCCGATTCGTTGGCGTAGCCTACGGCGTGCGCCGTGCCCGAATCGGGAACGCCGGCAACGACGTCGACGTCCGCCCGATCGCGGCGGGCGAGAAGTTTTCCGCAATTGTAGCGCATCTGCTCGACGTTTACCCCCTCGTAGGTCGCGGCAGGATAGCCGTAATAGACCCAAAGGAAGGTGCAAATCTTCATTTTATCGCCGGGAGAAACGAGCGTGGTCGCCTTATTTTCGTCAAAAAATACGATTTCGCCGGGTCCGAGTTCACGGTCGGGTTCATAGCCCAGGTTGAGGAAAGCGTAGCTTTCGAAGGTGGCGCAGCGACCGTCCTCCTTTTTACCCAAAACGATGGGCGTTCTGCCCATTTTATCCCTTGCGGCATAGATGCCCTTCGGCGTTAAAATGAGCATGGAAAGGGAACCGTCAATCACTTCGAGCGCATAACGAATGCCGTCGATAAAGTTTTCCTTTTGATTGATGATGGCGGCAACGAGTTCGGTCGCGTTGATCTCCCCGTTGGACATCTCAAAGAAATGAACGTTATCCTTTAAGATGGTATTCGCGAGCGCGTCGGCGTTGTTGATCTTGCTGACGGTGGCGATGGCGAACGTTCCGTGATGGGAACGAACGAGAATGGGTTGCGCCTCGTAATCGGAAATACAACCGATTCCGTAATAGCCGTCCAGCTCGGGTAAATCGTGCTCGAATTTCGTTCGGAAAGGCGTGCCCTCGATGCTGTGTATGGATTTGGAAAAACCGTTTTCGCCGTAAACCGCCATGCCCGCGCGGCGGGTGCCGAGATGGGAATGATAGTCCGTGCCGAAATACAGATCGAATACACACTTTTGCTTGGATGCTACGCCAAAAAAGCCGCTCATGGTAGAAACCTCCGATGTAATTTGAATTTTTTCTCCATTCCCCTTACCCAAAAAAAGCGCCGTATGATTCAGACGACGATTCAGTATAACATAAATTCGGTTTTTCGTCAAATAAATCAAGCGGGAAAGCCCGTCGGGCTCTCCCGTTATTTTTCTTTTCCTCCGTTGTCAATTTCTTTCATTCTCTCGTACTCCCTCTTGAGGAATCGAACGATCTCATCGGAATTTTCTTTTAAGAAGGAGAACACCTTCTCCCCTTCCCGCACCGTCCGCTCGTACTCTTCTTTCGAGAGAAGTCCCTTCAAAAAGGCATATTCCAGCTCGTCCTGATCCAACGCCTCGACGCCCTCTTCGTTTACGACAAAATCGAGATAGCGATCGGTGAAAGACGCGTCGTCCCCTTCCACCTCGTTGCCGTCCGTCATATCGACGTACAATTCCAAAAAACCGTTCCGCTCGTCGAACATGGCAGTCAGCCAAAAATATTCTCCCGCGAGGGCGATTTGCAACCAACTGTATCCCGCATCCGCGATTTTTATCTTTCTCTCCCCGCGAAAAACAAAAAGGGGGCTTGTCACCTGCAGGATTTTCAGCAGGGAAATCTTACCCCTTCTGCCGAAAAGGGAAATATCCTCCGTTTTCAGTTGCTTTTTTAAGATGAAAGCAAATTCGTCGCGGGAAAGATGCCTTTTTTGCGTCAACATTCCCTTTCCTCTCCTGTTTTACATAGGGCAGAAAGCCAGTCGCCGTTTTTTTCATACCATTCGAGAGTCTTTCGTATCCCGTCGGAAAAATCCGTCTGCGGCGAAAAACCGAGTTGACGCTCTATCTTTTTAGGATCGATCGCGTATCGCCTGTCGTGTCCCGGTCGATCGGCGACGAATTGAAGAGAAGAATCGTCCTTACCCAGCGCCCTTATAAGAGTGCGAACGACCTCTATATTCGTCTTCTCGCATCTGCCGCCGATATTATAGATCTCGCCGTCCCTCCCCCCGCGCACGATGCTGTCGACGGCGAGACAATGATCCTCGACGTATAGCCAATCGCGAACGTTTTCGCCCGTGCCGTAGATAGGAACCTTTTCCCCGCGCAACAGGCGGGAAATCGAAAGGGGTATGAGCTTTTCCGGGTGCTGATACGCCCCGTAATTATTGCTGCAACGGGAAAGGGTGACGGGCAAACCGTACGTGCGAAAATAGGCGAGGACCAAGAGATCGGCGCTCGCTTTCGACGCGCTGTACGGCGAGGAAGGCTTTAGGGGAGATTCTTCCGTGAACGCGCGACCGCCCTTTAGCGGAAGGTCGCCGTACACCTCGTCCGTAGAAATATGATGAAAGCGACGGATCCCGTATTTTCGGCAAGCATCCAAAAGCACTTGCGTGCCCATGACGTTCGTCCGCAAAAAGACGGAAGGGTCGGCAATCGAGCGATCCACGTGCGATTCCGCGGCAAAATGAACGACGTAGTCGAAGGCTTCTTTTTCAAACAGGCGAAATACCCCTTCCCTGTCGCAGATATCCCCCCGAACGAAGGAAAAATTCTTCTCCCTCCAAACGGGGGCAAGCGTCTCAGTATGCCCCGCATACGTTAAAGCGTCCAAACAAACGAAACGGTCGGCGGGGTATTTTTTTACCATGAGGTTCAAAAAATTCCCCCCGATAAAGCCCGCGCCGCCGGTCACTAAAAAATTTGACATAAATTCTTTACCTGAAAACAATTTCCTTACAGGTCTTCTTTCACGTACACGACTTCCTTACAGCCGTAACATTCGCGCCCCATTCCGTTTGCCTAAAAGACGATGGCGTGCGGGGCGCCGTCGATCTTGAGAAGATAGCCGTTGCCCTTTTTCTCCTCTAAAAGCTGCCGATAAGTCCGCTCGGCTTTCTCCGTTGAGGATATTATCCCTCATTCTTATTTTGCCTCCCCGTCGATTTTGTCAAACGCGGCGTTCAGCTCGTCCAAAGATAGCGCTTTCGGGGGCAACCAGCTATCGCGCAGGGATAAAATTTCCCTCCTCTTTTGCGGAAAGAGGCGGATCGCCTGTTCGCAGGCATATCGGTGCGCGTCAAGCTCGTGCGGCATGCTCTCGCTCAGGCTGATAAAATCGTATTCCGTTGCCGCGAGGCGACATTCCCTGCGCTTGCCGTTTTCAAACTTGTAGCAGGTGCCGTCGTAAAAGACCGCGTAACGCACGCTTTTTCGAACGGCTTCGTCAAAGCGTTGCGGGGCAAAAAACTGTTCGGCGTGGCGCAGCTCGTGAAACAGATAGTACATCGCTTCAAAATCCCTCGCGCCCTCCCAGCGGGCGCGGTTGATATACAACGACTGCGTTTCCACGTCGTAGTTGCAGTACCAGTCCTCTCTGCCCTTCGGCATTTCATAAGACAGCCGTATCGTCAAGCCGTTTTCCCACGCAAAACGTTCGATCCATTGTTCTAATTCGGACATAATATTCTCCTTTTCGTTCTATGCGCCCTTTAGAGCAACTCCCCCGCCGCCACGAGGTCGGCTCCGTCGGAAATATCCCGACAGATCACCTCACCGATCCGCACGGGCGGCGTCACCTTCTGCGCGTTGATCTTTTTCATGACGGAAAAAATTTCGCTCTTTTTGACGGGTTTATTCGTCTTGACGGGCAACATTCTGCCGTCCGTCGCGCGCACGGTGGACGTGACCACGCGCATCGGGCAGATCACCTCGTTTTCCGCGTACAGCTTTCCGCGGGGACAGGAATTGCCCGCGACGGAAACGACGGTATCGCCCTCCTTTTCCGCCTCTATCGCGCAGCCCATAGGGCATTCGATGCAAATTAACCGATATTTCATATTATACCTCCAACCGAACGGTCACGTCGCCCTTGATTCTTGCGAGCGTCTCCTTCGAAAGCGACACGGTTTCCATTTCTCCGGGAACGGCGATCTTTTTCTTTTTTTCTATCAGGCGCACTCCGCCGCTCTCCACGACGATTTTACAATCGGAAAAGGTATTCCCGACGCGGAAGAAGAGTTTTACCCTCTCTTCTCGGTTCAGATCTAATCTTTGCGGGCAAACGTAGGAGATATGTTCTCCGTTTAATACGTTCACGCTCCGCTTTTCCCTCGCGCCGTTTCGGATCAGCTCGGCAGCGCATTTTCCCGCCAGCTCGCTCTCCTCGGAAACGAAGTCCACCAAATCGTGAACCTGCAACACATTGCCGCAGGCAAAGATCCCCGGAACACTCGTTTCGCGGCTTTGATAGACGACGGCGCCCTTGGTGCGGGGAGAAATCTCTACGCCCGCTTTTTTGGAAAGCTCGTTTTCGGGAATCAACCCCACCGAAAAGAGAACGGTGTCGCAGCAGATATGTTTTTCCGTGCCGGGAACGGGCTTTTTGTTTTCGTCCACACGAGATATGACGACGCCCGTCACGCGTTCCTTGCCCTCGATTTTGGTGATCGTGTGATTGAGATACAGGGGAATGCCAAAGTCGTCGAGGCACTGCACGATATTTCTCTTTAATCCGCTCGAATAGGGCATGATCTCGCATACCGCGTGAACCTTTGCGCCCTCCAACGTCATGCGGCGCGCCATGATGAGCCCGATGTCGCCCGAACCGAGAATAACGACCTCCTTGCCGGGCAGATAGCCCTTGATATTGACGAATTTCTGCGCCGTACCCGCCGAAAAGATGCCCGCAGGTCGGGTGCCGGGGATATTTAAGGCGCCCTTGCTCCTTTCCCGACAGCCCATCGCGAGGACGACGGCTTTCCCCGTCACGGTGAACACGCCCTCTTCGGCGCTGATCGCCGTGACCGCTTTATCCGCGGTGAGCGAAAGCGCGGTCGTCCCCGTGGCGATAAAAATATTCCTCTTTTGCACCTCGTCGATAAATCGGGCGGCGTATTCGGGACCTGTCATGCTCTCCTTGAATCTCGTGAGCCCGAACCCGTTATGGATACATTGCTTTAAGATGCCGCCCGCACTTTCTTCCCTCTCTAAAATCAGGATATCCGTTACGCCGTTGTCGTACGCCGAAAGGGCGGCGGCGAGCCCGGCGGGACCTCCGCCGATGACGATCAGATCGTAGTTTTTCTTTATCATTTTGTCACCCCCGTTACGAGATAGGAGCCCTCGTCGCTCTTATTCACTTTTTCCAAGGGAACGCCGAGTTCCCTTGACAGAATTTCCGCCACGGAAGGCATACAAAAGCCTCCCTGACACCTGCCCATGCCCGCCCGCGTTCTGCGTTTTACCGCGTCGACCGTCGTGGCGGGCGGATTCGCGTGAACGGCTCTCACGATCTCGCCTTCCGTGATCTGCTCGCAACGGCAAACTACGTTGCCGTATGCGGGATCCTTTCTTATCAGCTCGCTCTTCTCCTCGTCCGTCAGACGGTGGAAGAAATGGTCGGCAGTCCGCCTGCCGTTAAAGTTTTTATTCGGCGTCAACGCGATCTTCTTCCCCACGATCTCCTCTACCACGTATTTTGCGATGGCGGGGGCGGAAGTCAAGCCGGGAGATTCGATCCCGACGACGTGAATGAGGTTTTCCGCCGTTTTGCTCTCCTCTATGATAAAGTCATGCTTGTCCGTGTACGTGCGGACGCCGCAAAAGGAAGTGATCGCGTGAAAAAGCGGCACGCGCTTGCACATTTCGTTGGCTTTTTGAACGATCTCGGCAAGCCCCTGTTGCGTGGTCGTATTGTCGTCCTTGTCGCACCCTTGAGCGGTAGGGCCTAAAAGGATATTGCGATCCACCGTCGGCGAGACGAGGATCCCCTTGCCCTTTTCGGTCGGGGTGAAGAACAGCGTGTGCGACGCGAAATTCCCACACTCTTGATCGAGCAGAATGTATTCGCCCTTTCTGCCCTTGATCTCGATGGATTCGTCTTGGAACGCCTTGGCGACTTCTCCGCCGCCCGCGCCCGCGCAGTTGACGACGATCTCCCCTTCCACACATTCGCCCTTGGCGGAATAGACCTTGTAGCCGCTTTGCGTTTTCTCCGCCCTGACGACTTCGAAGTTCGTGTATAGAGCCGCACCGTTATCCATGGCGTTGCCGATACAGGCGATGGTGAGCTCGTACGGGCAGACGATGCCGCCCGTGGGCGCGACCAAAGCGGCGACGGCGCGATCGGAAATATTTTTTTCCATTACCCTAAGCCGCTCCCCGTCAACGATATGTAAACCCGTAACGCCGTTCGCCTCCCCCCTCGCCTTTAATTCTTCGAGCGTCTTTTTCTGCTCCTCGTCGAACGCCACGACCAGGGAGCCGTTGTTTTCGTACTTCACACCCAGCTGCTTGCACAGCGTTTCCATCATGCGATTGCCCGATACGTTGAATTTTGCCTTGAGCGTGCCCGGTTTCGCGTCGAAACCCGCGTGGACGATGCCGGAATTTGCCCGACTCTGCCCCATACAAACGTCCGCCGATTTTTCCAAAAGGCAAACGTTTAAGCAATACTTGGTGAGCTCCCGCAATAGTGCGCCGCCGATGACGCCGCCGCCGATGACGATGACCTGATACATAATTTCTCTCCTTATCCTTTCTCCCCCCTATTTTATCACACCTTTTCCGTGCGGTCAATACCCCTTTTTTGCTTTTATCCGTCTTTTCTCTTTTGCCCGCAAAATAGAGAGAAAAAAGCCGAGAGAAAAAAACTCTCGGCTCTTTACGGGCTATTCGTCGTCCTCCAAGTCATTGAAATAATCTCTATCGAAAAACTCGGATAAAGTGATGCCCGCTCCCTCACAAAAACTTTTAACCGTCGTGACTTTCGGACACTTCGTTCTTCCTTTCATCAGATCGTAAATCGCAGAAGGAGATTTTCCTCCGCTTAAACAGGCTTTGCAGACGTTCTTTCCTTTTTCGTGACATATCTCTTCTATCCGTCTTAAAATCGCTTCATTCGTTTTCATATACGCTCCATCGTGAAATTCCATAATGATATTCCACGATTTTAGTATAGGAAACGCAAAAATTATTCTCTCGTGGAGTTCCACGATATTGACTAATTTCATTAAAAAATATATAATAATCGTGAAATTCCACGAAATTTAGGAGTATTTTATGAGAGTGTGTTTCATTGGACATCGAACGATTGAAAATATCGAACAAATAAGAAAACAGATCACCGAGACCGTTTATCAACTCATTCAGAGTCATGCCAACACGTTTCTATTTGGAAGCAAAAGTCAATTCGATTCACTTTGTTGGGAAATAATAACGGAGTTTCAGAAACAATATAAAACCATTAAACGAATTTACGTCAGAGCAACCTATCCGACTATTCAAAAATATTACGAAGATTATCTATTAAAATGTTACGAAGAAACATATTTCCCGAAAGGAATGGAAAATGCGGGACGATGTTCCTACATTAAAAGAAATCAAAAGATGATTGACGCATCTGATGTCTGTGTATTCTACTATGATTCAGAATACAAATTGCCCCCGAAAAGACAAAAATCATATTCAGCTCTCCCAAACAGGGAGCGAAAAAGCGGAACGGCATTAGCTTTTGCCTATGCAACGCAAAAAAACAAAAAAATAATTAACTTATACCAAGGTAAAAACCGAGATTCGTAATATAATCTTCATTTTATTCCCATTCCGATGAACATTGCAGCCTTCTCTATCGATTGAAAGCGCAACTCTCAAAAATCGGAATCGCTACGGGCGCGCGGGGAGAAAGTCCGCAGCGCTACGGTATCGCATGCCCCTTGGCTCGAAGGGCGTTTACGATCTCGTCGGCGCAAGAAAGGCAGAGAACTTCGCTTTCCGCCTCCACCATGACGCGGACGATCGGCTCCGTGCCGGACGCCCGAACCAAAACGCGACCGCTCCGCCCCAGCCTGTCGCAAACTTCCTTTATAACCGCCTGCACGTGTTCGTCCGCTAATGCTCGCCCCTTGTCGAAAACGCGAACGTTGCGCAAAATCTGCGGATACCACTTGAGCTCTTTTGCGAGCGCCGAGAGCTTTCTCTTTTTCTCCGTCATGACTTCCATGATCATCAAACTCGTCAATATGCCGTCGCCCGTCGTGGCGTATCGGGAGAATATAATATGCCCCGACTGTTCGCCGCCGAGCGGATTGTCGTGCGCGGACATATATTCGTATACGTTTTTATCCCCCACGGCGGTCTTGACGTATTCGATACCCAGCTCGTCAAACGCCTTATATAAGCCCAAGTTCGACATAACCGTCGTGACGACGGTATTCGTGGGGAGCATTCCCCGCTCCTTGAGATATTTTCCGTAAATATAAAGGATATGGTCGCCCGTGACGACGTTCCCCTTTTCGTCCACGCAAAGGCATCTGTCGGCGTCCCCGTCGTAGGCGAAGCCCGCGTCCAGCCCCTCTTCCGCCACGAACCGTTGCAGCGCCTCGATATGCGTCGAGCCGGCGTTTTCGTTGACGTTTAAGCCGTCCGGCTCGGCATGAATGACGCGCACCGTCGCCCCGAGTGCTTCGAACACGAATCGCGCAATATTCCAGGAGGCGCCGTTGGCGCAATCGAGCCCGATCTTTTTACCCTTAAACGAATACATACCCAAAGAGATCAGGTAGCCGATATAGCGATTCCGCCCCGATACGTAATCCACGACCTTGCCGATACCTTCCCCTCGCGCATAGGGAATTTCCGCAAAATCCCTGCCGAAAAGGTTCAGCTTTCCGTCAATATAATCTTCACAGAGGGCGAGCACGCGCTCTTCCATCTTTTCCCCTTTTTCGTTGATGAGTTTAATGCCGTTGTCGAAATAGGGATTGTGGCTCGCCGAGATCATGATGCCGCAATCAAATTCGTCTGATTTGGCGATATACGCCACGGCGGGCGTCGTGACCACGTGCAGTATGTAGGCGTCCGCGCCCGAAGAAGTGAGCCCTGCCGCCAAAGCGTATTCGAACATATAGCTCGAACGGCGGGTATCCTTGCCGATGACGACTTTCGGCGGCGTATTCTCTCCCTTCCTTCTTCTTTTCTCCGAAAAATAAAAACCGATAAACCGCCCGACCTTATAGGCGTGCTCCGCCGTCAAGGTCACGTTTGCTTCCCCGCGGAAGCCGTCCGTTCCGAAATATTTGCCCACTTTTCACCTCTTGGGAAGAATGATTCCGTCCTTTTTACAGACGGAATTCGGCGGAACGACCCCTCTCACGAAAGAGAGGGGATACACCGTCGCGTTTTCCCCTATGATGGAGCCGGGATTTAGGACGCAGTTGCACCCTATCTCCGCACGGGCGCCCACGAACGCGCCGAATTTCCTCATGCCCGTATCCGTTTTCTTCTCCCCGTCTTTCACGACGACCGCACTTCCGTCCGCTTTTACGTTCGAGGCGATGGCGCCCGCGCCAAAGTGGACGCCGCGGCACAAAATGCTGTCTCCGACGTAATTGAAATGCGGGAGTTTGACCCCGTCGCATAAGAGAGAATTTTTAATTTCCGTAGAATTTCCGATCACACAGCCTTCCCCTATCACGGCAAGCCCTCGAAGGTAAGCGCCGTGCCGCACCTGCGTGTCGGCGCCTATGATACAGTTCTCCCCGATAAAAGCGGTGGGATCCACTTTCGCCGTCCGATGAACCCAAACGCTTTCCGATCTCTTTTCGTACTCTTCTTCCTCCAACGAGGCGAGAAGGTCAAAAAACAGCTCCCGCAACGCCTTTACGGTTTCCCACGGACGCTCGTAGTTTATCATGCGTGTTAACCGATCTTCTATCTTCATAACCGCTCCCCTTTTTTAACGAAACGCGCCTTGCGGGCGGACAGCCGCCCCATAGCGCACGACCTCTCACGAATTTATTCTATTCACGCCGCCGTAAAAACGTGTCCTCCCCGCGGCGTTAAAAAAAAGAAAGCCCCTCGCCGCCGAAATTGTTTCGGCGGTGGGAGGATCTCTCCTTTGACAAGCGACGTTAGCGCCCTCTGTGCTTGTCTTTCTTCTTTTGTCGTTTCAGCGCAAACTTGCGCTCGGCTTCCGCCGCTTTCTGCTGTCGGCTCTTTTCCTTGCCTTCCCGCTTGCTTTGCTCAAGGCAACGCCGCATCATAGCATACGGTATTTCCTTAAAAAAGCTGTCCCGGAAGTTTCAATTTCTCCTTGTAGGGGAAAAGGCGATCAAACGCCTCGGCTTGCGTTTCGTCCACGAAATAGACCTGCGGCGTGGCGTATTCTCCGCTGACGCCGTCAAGGTAACCGGGCACTAATTCCTTGCACAAGAAGAAGGAGGAATCTTCCCCTTCCGGCAGTCCGTGATAGCGGATTCCGTAATCTTTGGCGAACCGAAAACCGCTCTTTCCGTAGAAATCGATATTTCCTTCAAAGCAAACCGCCTTGCAGCCGAACGCTGCCGCCTTCTCCAAAGAATAATCCAAAAGAATCTTGCCGTAGCCCTTTCTCTTGTATTCGGGCGCGATGCAGATGGGACCCATCGTCATGACGGGGATCTCCCTGCCGTCGTCGGCTTTGACGCTTGCCCGCACGAAAACGTTCTGCCCGATCAGCTTGCCGTCCGACTCCATCACGAAATCGAGTTCCTTCACAAAGGCGGCGTCCTCGCGCAATCGATGCAATACGAAATGCTCCAAACAGCCCGGACGGTATACGTTCCAAAAGGATTCCCGTACGAGATTTTCCACTTGCCGTTGTTCTTCTTTTCTTTCCAAGCGAATGACGTAGTTATTTTGTTTCATTGAATTTTTACCTCCTGAAAAAAGTTGACCGATTTTCCGAGAGGTTTGCGTGAGACTGAATTTTGCCAAACCTCTCGGTCTGCCTACAATCTCCAAGGTGTTATTTTTTTTCAAACAGCAATCTCCTAACGTTAAATTTTTTTGAGTCGAACCGACCGACGCGGCGAGAGAGGCGCCCTTCCCGCCACGACGCGTCCAAAGCTCTCCTCGTTATTAGGATAGCATATACGGATGCGTTTTTCAAGATCTTCTTCAAAAATTATCGTATTCTGAAAAGAAAAAAGCACGACCCGAAAGAGTCGTGCCTGCCAATTAACGGTATTCTTCCAAAACGGATTTGAGCAACTGCGGATCGTCCGTCATGATGCAATCGCAACCCAGCTCGATGAGACGGCGCATTTCGTCCGCGTCGTTGATCGTCCAGTACTGCACGGCGATATTGCGGCGATGCGCCCGAGCGATCAGGCTCTTGCTATCCAAAGGAATTTCGATGCCGAGGCGATAAGAGGTGGGAATCTGCAAGCAGGCAAAGTCGCTCCGATCAAAAATATTGACCCCGAGATACTGCGTCAAAATAAATTTTGCGGCTGTACCCGTGGGAGCGCCCCGAAACAGATCGGGATACTCGGTTTTCAGTTCCTCCTCGATCTCATCGTGGAAGGTGCCGACGACGATCCGATCCAAATAATTCGGATATTGCAACAACGCCTCATGGAGAATACGGCAGGCTTTATAGCCCGCTTCGCCGCTGTTCTTAATTTCCACGATGAACATCAGCTCCGGGTTGCTCTCATAAAACTCGGCAAACAGTTGATCTGCCGTCGCGATCTGCAACCCTTGTTCTTGCGGATTTGTGACGTCCTTGTAGATGCGTTCGCCCTTTTTATCTTCAAAATAATAACCGAAATTATACTGTTGCAACTGCGCGAGCGTCATGTCGGAAATATAGTGACGGTTCTCTTCCTTCTGACAGAGCGTTTTCACCTCTTCCAAGCTCAAATCTCCGTTGACGTTGCAGGTCTCGTCGATATAGGCATTGTGGTTATAGACCAAATAGCCGTCCTTCGTCAGATATAAGTCGCTTTCGATGATGTCCACACCGATGGTGTTGACCGCCTCCCGAAAGGCGAGAAGGGTGTTTTCCGGATTGCTCACGCCGCCGCCGCGATGTGCCGCGATCATGGGCAACGCGCCCTCTTCTTTCAGAAAAGGCGAATGTTCCACGTTCTTTTTGGGCGGTATGACGTTGATGATCAGCATAAACGTAAAAATAGCCGCTAAGACGCCGATTACGATTTTCCAAACGAGATGTTTTTTCATTCTTTCGCTCCTTATAGGGCGGACGATCTTTTCGAGCGCGTCGCCGCCCCTTCTTTTGTGAGGTAAGATATCAAATGCTTTCTTTTTCGATATTTTACCATAAATCTCGGCGAATGACAACAAAATTTTATAGCTTTTATCGAACGTTATCGCATCTTGTAAGCGTTTCCCCTTTGTTGACTTTTTTTTGCGGAAATGGTATACTGAACCGTAAGAAAGGCAAACTTGCCGGTATAGAGGAGGAAAAAAATGGAAATCGTATTATTGACCGCCCTCGGCGTGGGCGGCGCTACCGTGATCGGCGCTATCATAGGTTTTATTTTCAAAAATATATCGCATAAATTTTCGGATATCGTTTTATCCTTTGCCGCAGGCGTGATGCTTGCCGCGGCGGTGCTCGGACTCATCCTTCCTTCGCTGGAATACGGCGGAAAATACGGGATTTTGATCACGGTTGCAAGCATCTTCGTCGGTGCGATATGCCTCAATCTCATCGACAAATTAGTTCCGCATCTACATAAATTCGTAGGCGTCGAACCCGAATCGCACCACAACGCAAATTTAAGCAAGGTTCTTTTGTTCGTTTTGGCGATCGCTATCCATAATTTGCCCGAAGGAATCGCCGCAGGCGTGGGATTCGGTTCGGGCGATACGACGCAGGCGCTCATCATAGCAGGCGGTATCGCTCTGCAAAATATTCCCGAAGGTATGGTGATTATCGCCCCTATGCTCGCCGCAGGGATCCGCCCCGGCAAGACCTTCCTTCTTGCCATGATCACGGGACTCGTGGAAGTTATCGGAACGCTCGTCGGCTATTTTGCCGTCAGTATTTCCGCCGCGGTCTTACCCTTTGCGCTTGCCTTTGCCGGCGGTATGATGCTCTACGTCATCAGCGACGAAATGATCCCCGAAACCCACGCGCACGGAAGCGAGCGAGGCGCGACCTATGCTCTGCTTGTCGGATTCTGCGTCATGCTTGTCACGGACGTGCTGCTCGGCTAAGAAAAGCAGAGTTCTCGCGGCATCGCGTGTTCCGCCCGCAAGAAAACGGGCAAACAAATTGTTTCCCGCCGAACGCTCTCATAACAACACAAATAAGGGGTTCGAACGCTCGAACCCCTTTATCGTTTCAATTTTCTGTTCGGTTATCTTAATATTTTTTATGCTGATAGGATAATACGACTACCGTCTCCACGTGCTTGGTTTGCGGGAACATATCGAAGGGCGTGATTCTTTCGATGGCGTAGGCGCCGCCGCCCTCCGCTTTGATCAG
>CAMFEK010000017.1 GCA_945949395.1 uncultured Clostridia bacterium | reverse complement strand
GACAAAGACGAGATCGTGGAAGACATCATCGAAAAGGTGAAAAAGCTGCCCGTCGCGCAGGAGATCAACGTGATCCATTATCCGTTTACCCGACTGGAAGGTTACTCCTTTTTGAAGATCAACTTTAAGAACGCGCAAAAATATACCGCGCTCGAACGCATTAAAAAAGATCGTTACGATTACCTCGTCTGTTTCGGCTCCGGCAGAACGGATATCGAGGCGATGAAGAAGGCGGATTTCTCCGTTTGCATGAAACACGCCCCCGAATACCTGCGGGAGGTCGCCGATTACGTGCTCCCCTTCGACGAACCGGAAGACGCCGTTCGGCTGATCGCCAAGATTTTCCACACCAAGAATTACAAAAAACTCGTCGAAGAGCTGAAAAAGCAAAAGGACGCATCCGTTATCGTATAAAAGGAGAGAAAGCTCCGCCCGTCAATAAGACGGGCGGAATTTTTACGGAAAAGGTCAGTTCAAAACGACGTCTTTGAGTTTTTCGTATTTTTGTATGGCGATTTTGCGAAGCTCGTCCGAGTCGAAACGACCGTCGAACGTTTCATCCGAAAGTTTCTTCGCCAAAAAGATGACGTCGGGCGAATAATGCAGGTTGCGGATCTCCGTGAGCATTTTTCCGCTTTGGCGGGTGCCCAAAAAGTCGCCGCTGCCGCGCATGGCGAGATCGAGCTCGGCGATCTTGAATCCGTCGGTGTTTTCCTTCATGATTTTCAGCCGTTCCACGCTCGTCGGCGTTTCCGCGCCCGCCAACAGAAAACAGTAACTCTGCTCGGCGCCCCTGCCGACGCGGCCGCGGAGCTGATGCAATTGCGAGAGCCCGAACCTCTCCGCATTGTAAACGACCATGATGGTGGCGTTGGGCACGTCGACGCCCACCTCGATGACCGTCGTGGACACGAGGCAATCGTACTCTCCGTCCTTGAACGCCTGCATGATCGCGTTCTTTTCTTTATCTTTGAGTTTGCCGTGCAGAAGGGCGAAACGCAAGGAGGGCAGGCGGGCTTTCAATTCCTCGTAAAGCTCGGTGACGCTCATCACCGTGCCCTCCTCGTCGTCCTCTATCTTGGAACAGACGAAGTACGCCTGCTTGCCCGCCGAGCACTCCCTGCGGATATATTCTAGCATATCATCGTACTTGCGGCTCGAGACGATGGACGTGGAGATCTCCTTTCTCGCGTGCGGCTTTTCCGAGATCGTCGTGACGTCGAGATCGCCGTAAAAGATGAGGGCGAGCGTTCGGGGTATGGGGGTTGCGGACATGACGAGGACGTCCACGCCGACGCCCTTTGCCGAAAGGGAGCTCCGTTGCGCCACGCCGAAGCGATGCTGTTCGTCCACCACGCAAAAGGAAAGAGAGGGAATCTCCACGTCCTCTTGAAGGACGGCGTGCGTTCCGCAGACGATATCCGCCTCCCCGTTTTTGACGCGGGCTTTCGCCTCCCGCTTTTCCTTTGCCGTGAGGGAGCCGGAAAGAAACTCCACCCGATAATCGGGGAAAATCTTTTGCAGAAGGAGAAAGTTTTGTTTTGCTAATACCTCCGTCGGGGAAAGATACGCCGCCTGATAACCGCTCTTGACCGCCATAAAGATGCCGCAGAGCGCCACGGCGGTCTTGCCGCAGCCGACGTCGCCCTGAATCAAACGGTTCATCTGATTCGGCGAATGCAGGTTTTCGAATATCTCGTTGACGGCGTCCTTCTGCCCTTTGGTAAATTCAAATCCGAAACGGGAGGCAAAATCCTTCACTTCCCCCGCCGTCACGGTGTAGCGGTTGACGCGCACGGCGTTTTTATCCCCCTTGATGATCTTGAACGCCGAGATGAGAACGAAATACTCTTCGAGCGCGATCCGTTCCGCCGCGACGTCTCTCCGTTCGGGCGAAGGCGGGTTATGCACGTCGTAAAAGGAACGTTCCAAGGGATAAATCTCGTATTTTTTTTGAATTTGTTCGGGAATCAAGGAAGAAAGGTCGCATTGCGGCAACGCCGCGCGAATGCTGTCCCGCACGATTTTTTGCGTGAGAGAGCCTTTGAGCGAATAGACGGGAACGATGCCCTTTAGTCGGTAGTTCTTGTCGAGTTCTTCAAAGGAAGGATTGACGACGCTGATCTGACCGTATTTATTTTGGATTCTGCCGTAGAATAAGTATTCTCCCGCTTTGAGCTTTTGCGCGACGTAAGGCATATTGAACCACACGGCGGTAAAGGAGAATCCGTCCTGCGAGCAGTAGGCGCGCACCGTCTTGAGCCGACTGTAAAAGTTGACGGGCAAGACCTTTACCACCTCGCAGGCAAACAGGACGATGTCGTTATTATAAGTTTCTCTTATAGATACGCGATTGCTCATATCGAGGTAGGCGCGCGGGAAATCGCGCACGAGATCCTCGGCGGAAAAGATATTCAGTTTTTGGAAGTCCTTTTCCCGCTTTTCGGTGATTCCTTTGATTTTTCGTAATTCCATTTTCCGTCCTCTAACAGTAAAACGGAAAGCGACGCTTTCCGTTTTTTATCTTTGGTATGTTTTGAAAAATTATTCGAGCGAAAGGATATAGTAATAAACGGGTTGACCGCCGCTGTGATAATCCACGTCGCAATCGGGGAAATGTTCGCTCACCTTTTGCACGAGCTCCTGCGCCTGCTCCTCCGTCACGTCGGAACCGTAGTAGAGGGTGATGACCTCGTGATAATCTTCCTTGAGTTCGTCGAGAAGGCTGATGACCGTCTCGTCCACTTCCTTGCCCTTGGCGAGGATCTTTTTATCGTCCAAGCCGATGATGTCGCCCTCTTCCACCTCGAAACCGTTCACGTTCGTCGTTCTGACGGCGTGCGTGACCTGACCGACCACGACGTTATCGAGCGCGTGGATCATGTTGGCATAGTTCTCTTCCACGCTGGCTTCGGGATTGAAGGCGAGCGCCGCGGAGAAACCCTGCGGAATGTTCTTGGTGGGAATGACGTGAATGACTCTGTTTTCCACCAAAGCCTTTGCCTGCTCCGCCGCCAAAATGATGTTCTTATTGTTGGGGAACACGAAAACGTTTCCCGCATTGATGCGCTGAACGGCGCTTGCGATGTCGTTTGCGCTGGGGTTCATCGTCTGACCGCCCTCGATGACTCTGTCGACGAAGAGATCTTTGAAGATGTCCGAAAGACCTCTGCCCGCCGCGATGGCGAGCATACCGAGCTCCTTCTTTTCCGCCTCCCTCTTCGCGCGAACCTGACGGTTCTCCTCGAGCATGTTTTCGATCTTGATGCGATCGAGTTCGCCGAGCTCCAACGCAAAGCCGAGCGCGACGCCGGGCGTGTTGGTATGCACGTGGATCTTGATCATTTCCAAATCGCCGATACAGATTACGCTGTCGCCGATGCTCATGAGTTCTTCCTTCAATCGATCGATATCGGAAAGGGTGGTGCTCTTCTTTAAGTTGATAACGAAAAATTCCGTACAGTACGCAAACTGAATTTCACCGAGCTCGAGATTGATGATATCCGAGTTGTCGCCGAAATCGTCGCCCGAGGGCTGAGGCGCGGCATCCGCCGTCACGTCGGCGCCGATGTCTTCGCCCGTGATCGCGGAGAGGAATCCGCGGAAGATCGTCATGAGACCCACGCCGCCCGAGTCGACGACGCCTGCCTTTTTCAAGACGGGCAAAAGTTCGGGCGTGAGCGCGAGCGCTCTGTCCCCTTCGTCCAACACTTCGCGCAAGAAGGCTTCAAAATCCTTTTTGCGGGGAGCGATTTTCACGGCAAACTCGCTCATCATGCGAATGACGGTGAGAATGGTACCTTCCTTGGGAATGGAAACCGCGTTATACGCGATGCGCGTTCCCTCTTCCATGGCGCGGGCGAACGTCTTCGTATCGAAGTCGCCCCCTTCGCGAATGACGGAACAAATGCCGCGGAAGATCTGCGACGTGATGACGCCGGAATTGCCTCTTGCGCCGCGAAGCGCGCCCTTACTGATGGCGTCGCAAATTTCGCGGAAGCCGTTGGACTGGCAGGCATTGAGTTCCTTTACGGCAGACTGCATGGTCATGGACATATTCGTACCCGTATCGCCGTCGGGAACGGGGAATACGTTCAAGGCGTCCACCTTACTTCTGTTTATTTCCAATAACTTTGCACCCGTCAATACCATCTTGCGGAATTCGGTGCTGTTGATCGTTTTCTGCATTACGCTTCTCTCCTTTATCAAGACAAGTAAAAATGGCGTAAAAAATTATAATTTTACGCCAATGACATTGACGTTCACGGTATCGACGATCATGCCGGTGAATTTTTCCACCTTGTACTTGATACATTCCTTGAGCGATTCCGCTACGGCGTTGATGGAAACGCCGTATTTGATGATAACGTATACGTCAATATATATTCTGTTCCCGGAAGTGGTGACCTTTACGCCCTTACCGCCGGGGTCCTTTTTTAATAATTCGGAGAGACTATCCGTAAATCTTCTGGATACAGTTTCCACGATTCCGTAACTTTCCATTGCGGCTTGAGAGGCAACTTTGGCGATAGCCAAGTCGGAAATTGAAATTTTACCATAAGCATTATTTGTGTTTACAGACATATTTTTCTCCTAATACATTACTATATTACAATATTTTAAGTGAATTTGCAAGTGTTTCTTGAAATTTTTCCCAATAATTTTTTATTAAATTTTCAAAAAAACCTATCATTTTGTTTGCTTTTTATTTGAAATAATGGTATATTATTATTGTTCGTGTAATGAAAGAGTTTATCTTTCCAAATCTTAAGTAAAAAAAGGATTTATCCCTTGGAGGTGTTAATATGTCTAGAGTTTGTGCTATTTGCGGAAAAACACAAAATTCCGGTAACAACGTAAGCCACAGTAACCGTAAAACCAGAAGAACGTTCGGCGTAAACGTACAGAAGGTTTCCTTCGTTCAGGACGGTAAAGTTCAGAAGGACTATGTATGCGCAAGATGTCTCAAGAGCGACAAAGTTGAGCGCGCGTAAGCAAAAAGAAAAAAGCAAAAAATTCTGCCAACCTTTCGGTTGGCTTTATTTTTTTATCGGGCGTTTTTTTCGCCCGATTTTTTTCACCCTCCGTTTTCCCCTTTTTTATAGTGGTCGAGAAACGCGAGAACCGTCCCTTCCGTCACGGTAAAAGTCACCTCGTCCGTATCGGCGCGGTTGGAAATTCCGAGCGTTTCGCCCGCGCGGAGGGTGACCCCCTCTATCGGATAGTGGAGCCCCTTTCCGCCCGCAAGTTTTGCGCTCTCGAAAAAGGGAAGCAAAGACACCGTCTTGCCGTGAACGCCCGTCAGGACGCACTCTCCCCGCACGAAAAACATTTCGCTGTAATTCGTGACGATCTTCGCCTTGACGCCGTGAAGAAACGCCTGATAGAGTAAATGCACGTTGCCGAAAAAGTGATCTTCCCGCTTGCCGCCCGCGCCGTAAAAGACGATCTCGTTCACCCCTCTTCTTATCATCTGATGAAGGGCGATCTCTCCGTCGGTATAATCTTTTTCCTCGGGGTAGATCTCCCTCGGTGCGGGAACGGGCAGGACGGAGAGAGAGTCGAAGTCGCCGATATTCTCGTCGATATGAATTTTTCCCTTCGCCCATAGGTAAGCCCCGTCGCAACAGTAGACGAGGCTTTCGCTGTCTTCTCTTAAATTTTCATAAGGCTCGCCGTTGAGCAGAATGATGCCTTTCAAGTCAGTTATTCCTCAAACGCGCGATCGCCTCTTTCATATCGGGCGCGTTGAACACCGCGCTGCCCGCGACGATCACGTTGGCGCCGGCCTCTTTGATCTGCCGCACGTTTTCGTTCGTCACGCCGCCGTCCACTTCCAGATCGATATCCTTGCCGATACTATCGATGAGTTTTCTCGTTTGGCGGAGTTTATCCAAAACGTGCGGCATGAACGTTTGACCGCCGAAACCGGGATATACGCTCATCAACAAGATCATGTCGCAAAGCTCTGCCGTATTATAAATCGCGGACAAAGGCGTATCGGGATTGAGCACGACGCCGCATTTACAGCCGTTCTCCTTGATGGCGCGAATCACGTCGCCCGTCCTTTCGCGGCAAGCCTCGAAATGCACGGTGATATCCGTCGCGCCCGCCCGAATAAAGCGTTCGATATACGGATAGGGATCCGTCATCATCAGATGACAGTCGAGCGGAAGCGAGGTCTCCTTGCGGATATCCTCGATCATCTTCAAGCCAAACGTGATATTCGGCACGAACACGCCGTCCATGACGTCGCAATGCACGATATCCGCCCCGTTTTTTTCTAATTTTTTTACCGCGTCCCCCATGTGCGCGAAATTCGCGGACAGAATGGACGGTGCGATCTTGATCTCTCCCATGACAGGTCTCCTTTTTAATCGGATTTTTCCTTTCCCATTATACAACGTTATCCTTCAAATATCAACAAAACGAACAAAAAAAATTGCTCGGATCAGGAGCAATTTTTTTACTTACTTTCTCTCTCGACGCAAGAGGTCGCCCGCCTGCAATTCGTACGGACAGGGAATGGCGTATACTTCCTGCACGAGCTTTCCGTCCCGGGCGAGCTCGCCCTTGGAGGTGAAGAAATCCCCCACCGCAAAGCGCTTGCCGAAATTCCCGTCGGCGGAAAGCACCTGCAACACATCTCCCTTTTTGAAACGGTTACGCATTTCCGCCTTAACAAAGCCGTTTTCATACCCTACGACGGTGGCAATGAAGTCGCAATCCCCCTTTTCCTGCGAGTCGGTGTAATTGACCGTTTTATCGTTATTTCCGAGCATATAGGCGGTCGTGTAATCGCGATGCGCGGCATTACAGAGCTCGCGCTTTAACTCTTCGGTCACGCCCCCGTCGATGGCGCGGCGGTAGGCGTTGATGACGGTGGCGAGATAGTACTCGCTCTTCATTCTGCCCTCGATCTTGAAGGAAGAAACACCCGCCCTCTGCATTTCGTCAAGGTAGGCTATCATGTTGAGGTCCTTGCTGTTCAGAATATAGGTTCCCTTGCTATCCTCGGAAATCTCGAGCTCCTCGCCGCTCTCCTTGGGAGAAACCTGACGGATCGCGTACTTCCAACGGCACGCCTGCACGCAGGCGCCGCGGTTGGATTCCCTGCCGTCGAGATAGTTGGAAAGCAGGCATCTGCCGCTGTACGAAATGCACATAGCGCCGTGCACGAACGCCTCTAATTCCATTTCGGGCACGAAATCGTGAATTTCGGCAATCTCTTTTAAGGAGAGCTCGCGCGCGAGGACGACGCGGGAAAGCCCCGTCTCCCGCCAGAACTTGACGGCGTACTTATTCGTCGTATTCGCCTGCGTCGAAAGATGCACGGTGAGCTTGGGCGCAACTTTTTTAGAAAGGTAGACGACGCCCGGATCGGAGATGAGAACGGCGTCAGCCGAAATGCTTTCGAGGAATTTCAAATATTCTTCCAGCTCGGCGAAATCTGCGTTTTTGGCGAAGATATTCGCCGTGACGTACACCTTTTTTTGCTTTTCGTGCGCCTCTTTTACGGCGGCGATCATCTCCTCGCGCGTAAAATTATCGGCGAAGGTGCGCAGGGAAAAGCTCTTTCCGCCGATATAGACGGCGTCCGCGCCGAAGTGGAGCGCCGTTTGCAATTTTGAGAAATTTCCCGCCGGAGCGAGCAGTTCGCTTTTATTGATTTTTTCCATAGTCGTTAATATTTCACCGAGATCGCCACCCCGTCGCCCACGTTCAATACGGACGTGGAAAGCTCGGGATCGGCGGAAACGGTTTCCAGATATTCCTTGATTTTCGCCACGATGGAGTGCCGCTTGTAGGGCATTTCCGTCTCTCCGCTCACCCAGCCGAATAACAGCACGTCGTCCGCAAACAGGACGCCGCCCTTTTTCAGCAGTCGCTTGCAATCGAAGAGATAGTTGAGATATTGCGCCTTCGGTCCGTCGAGAAAGATAAAATCGAAACAGCCGTCGGCGTCCATCATATTGAGGATTTCCCCCGCGTCGCCCAGATGACAGGTCGCGCGGTCGGCAAATCCGAGCGCGGCGAGATTTTTCTTCGCCTCGAGATACCGCTCTTCCTCGACCTCGATGGTCGTGACCTTGGAGTCCTTTAAGCAGTCGAGCATAGCCGCCGCCGAAAGTCCGACCGCGGTGCCGATCTCCAAAATCTTTTTCGGCCGCAAGCCGCGCAAAAAGGTCAAGAGAAAATTGAGCGTCTCCTCGTCCATGACGGGGATCTCCCGTTTTAGCGCCTCTTCCCTCTTCTTTAAGATCCTTTCGTCGATCCCTTTGATTTTAGCTAAACTTGCGGTATATTTCATAATCTTTGTGATAAAGGGGAAGAAGTGCGTTACACGTTGAGGATAAGGGGCAGAATCAGGGGAGATTGCTTGGTCTTTCTGGTGAGGAACCCACGGAGCTCCTTGGAAATCTCATCCGTGAGAGCTTTTTGTTTTTTCTCCCCGCCCTCCCATTTGTCGAGAATAAGGCGGACGATCTTGAGCATATCCTTTTCGTAATCCCTGTCGTCGGGGAGCATGACGCCCCTGTTTTCGATGACGGGATCGCCGACTACCACGCCGTCCGATACGGCGAGAGCCACGACGAACATACCTTCCGCCGAAATGAGTCTCCTATCGCGCATGACTTCGCTGGACGAAAAGTCCTCGCTGCCGCTGCCGTCGATGATCGTGACGCCCGCGGGGAAGTTATTGCCGCGGCGAATGCTGTTTTCGGTAAACTCCACCTGATTGCCCACGTCGGGAATGATGACGTGAGATTCGGGTGTGCCCATATCCTCGGCGAGCAGCGCATGGCGCTTTAAGTGACGGTATTCGCCGTGAACGGGGATAAAGAACTTGGGCTTTAGCAGGCGGTGAATAATCTTATGCTCCTCCTGGCAGGCATGTCCGGAGACGTGCACCTTTTCGAGGCTCTCGTACACCACGTTCGCGCCCTTTTTATACAGATTGTTGATGACCTTATAGATCATCTTCTCGTTGCCGGGAATGGGCGTCGCGGATAAAATCACGGTATCGTTGCTGCCGATGGTGACTTTGTTGTACTCGCCGTTTGCCATGCGGGTGAGCGCGCTCATCGGCTCGCCCTGCGTGCCCGTGGAGATGATGACGATCTCCTTATCGAAATAATTTTTGATTTTCTCCACGTCGACCAAAACGCCTTCGGGAATGGTGAGCTCGCCGATCTTGGAAGCCGCCTCCACCACGTTCAGCATACTTCTGCCCGAGAGGGCGACCTTGCGGTTATATCGAACGGCGACGTCAATGATCTGCTTTAAGCGGTGTACGTTGGAGGCGAAGGTGGCGATGACGATGCGGCGTTCGGTGTTTTCGGCAAAGAGATGCTCGAACGTGGTGCCTACGACCGTCTCACTCATGGTATAGCCGGGGCGCTCGATGTTGGTGGATTCCCCGAGATACAAGGTGACACCCTTGTCACCGAGCTGCGCGATGCGCTTTAAGTCGATGGGCTCGCCGGCTACGGGCGTGAGATCGATCTTAAAGTCGCCGCTGTGATAGACGAGACCGCAGGGCGTATCGATGGCGAACGCCACCGCGCCCGAAATGGAGTGGTTGACGTTGACGAATTCCACCTCGAAGCATCCCGCTTTCACCCTATCGCCGGGGGCTTGCGCCTTCATGACGACGTTGGAAATGCGGTGTTCGCGAATCTTGTTGTCCGCGAGCGCAAGCGTGAGCTTGGTGCCGTAGATGGGCGTCTTGGGATTGATCTGTTTCAAGAGATAGGGAATGCCGCCGATATGGTCCTCGTGACCGTGCGTGATGAAGATTCCCTTGATCTTGTCCTTATTCTTTACGAGATACCCGATATCCGGCAAAACGACGTCGACGCCGGGCATCTCCTCGTCGGGGAAGGACATACCGGCATCGATGATGATGATATCGTTGCCGTACTCGAGCGCGGTCATATTCTTACCGATTTCGCCCACGCCGCCCAAAAAGAGCACCTTGACGGGCTTTTTGCCCTTATCCTTCTGCTTTTTGGTCTGTTTTTCTACCTTTTCGGGTTCGGGTGTTTCCTTGACGGCGGACAAGTTTTTCTTGGGCTGTCTCTGTTTTTTTACTTTCTCTAAATTACCCTGCGCGCCCTTCTTCTCCGGCGCTTTTTCGTTTTCCGTCAAGTAGGAATTCGTTTCGGCGATGAGCTGTTCGCGGAGTCTCTTTCTCTCCTCGTCCGTCATGGAGCGGATCGCGTTCCTGTCGTGCCCGCGATCGGCATATACCTTTTTGCCTCTTTGCGCCCTCTCCTCCTTGGCGGGCGCGGCGGATTCGGCGTTTGCCTTTTCCTGTCTGCTCCGTCCGCCCCTTTTTTTGGTCGCTTTCTTCTCCCCCTTGTTTTCCGAAGTTTTCTCTACGGATTTTTCCGTCGTCTGCGCCGATTCGCTCTTGCCCAGATACGCCATCGTAGAGAAGATGTCGGGCTTTTTGAATTCGGTGCCGGAGGAAGTGCCGTCGTTTTGTCGGTCGTTGCCGACGCGGTTCATAGTATCGTTCAAATATTTTTTCTCCTTATAATATAATAATTAGGATAACGAAGGCAGTACCGCCGAAAGCATCGTAGGCGTTACTGTCTCCTTTTTTCTTCAGTTTTTTTCGTTCTTTTCTATTTTACACGAAAAACAAAAAAAAGTAAACCGAATGAGGACTCTTTTTTTCATTTTTCCCTGACGTTCCCCTCTTTTTTGAGAGCGGAAATGAATAAATATCTATAAAAATTGTATATATTTATTGTTTTATCCAAAGAATTTAGAATATCGAAATTTGTACGCCGAATTTACTTGCCAAATCGATAAAGTCGTATTATAATATATAGAAAAGATTTAAGGAGTTAATAAAATCTTATGAGAGCTTATAATTTTGCAGCAGGTCCTTCCACTCTCCCCATGGAAGTTTTAGAAGAGGCGCAGCGCGATCTTCTCGATTTTGGCGGAACGGGTATGTCCGTTACCGAAATTTCACATAGAAACAAGAAATTCGTCGCCGTCGTAGAAGAAGCGGAAGCAACTCTTCGTTCCCTTTTGAACGTACCCGACGATTACGCCGTACTCTTCGTGCAGGGCGGCGCGAGCCAGCAGTTTGCGGCGGTTCCCTTAAACCTCAAAAAGGGAGACAAGGCGGACTATATCGTGACCGGAAATTTCTCCAACAAAGCCTATCAGGAAGGTCAGATCTATTACGGCGAAGGCGCGAAGTGCATCGCCTCCTCCAAGGATAAAAACTTCACCTATATCCCCGACGTAAAGAGCCTTGCCATCGACGCGGACGCCGATTACGTACATATCTGCTCCAACAACACCATTTTCGGTACCCGCTACGCGGAATTCCCCGAAACGGGCAATATTCCCCTCGTCGCCGATATGTCCTCTGAAATCTTGTCCAGAGAAATCGACGTGAGCAAGTTCGGCGTGATCTACGCCGGCGCGCAGAAGAACGTAGCGCCCGCAGGCGTCACCATCGTGATCGCCAAGCGCTCCCTCATGCAGAACCCTCAACCCCTCTGCCCGACCATGCTCAAATGGAAGACGCAGGATAAGGAAGGAGATCACTCCCTCTACAATACGCCTCCCTGCTTCCCCATCTACATCGCCAACCTCGTGATGCGGAGATTGAAAAATCTCGGCGGCATCAAAGCCATTAACGAGATCAACGAATACAAGGCGGGGCTCTTGTACGACTTTATCGACAATTCCTCCCTCTATAAGAACTACGTCGAAAAGCCCTTCCGTTCCATCATGAACGTTCCCTTCGTTACGGGAAGCGAAGAACTCGACGCAAAGTTCGTTTCCGAAGCGGCGAAAGCGGGACTCGTATCCTTGAAGGGACACAGACTCGTAGGCGGCATGAGAGCGTCCATCTACAACGCAATGCCCGTAGAGGGCGTGAAGGCGCTCATCGAATTCATGAAGAAATTCGAAACGGAAAATAAATAAGAAAGGGAGAAGAGAAGAAAATGGCTACCGTACTTAAATTAAATTCCATCAGCCCCGTGGCTGACGAAGTATTCCCCGCAAGCTACGTTTATACCGACAAGGCGGAAAATCCCGACGGCATCATGGTAAGAAGCGCACAGATGAAGGAATACGATTTTGCATCCAACCCCGCGCTCCTCGCCATCGCCCGCGCAGGCGCAGGCGTAAATAACATTCCCTGCGACGTGTGCGCGGAAAAGGGCATCGTGGTATTCAACACCCCCGGCGCCAACGCCAACGCCGTAAAGGAACTCGTGATCTGCGAGCTCTTCCTCGGCGGCAGAAAGATCGTGGAGGGCGCCAACTGGGTGCAGACGCTCACCGAGGATCCCGCTCTCTCCAAAACGGTGGAAAAGGGCAAAGGCAAGTTCGTCGGTCAGGAAGTGATGGGCAAGACGCTCGGCGTGATCGGTCTCGGCGCGATCGGCGCGATGGTCGCCAACACCGCGCTCGATTTAGGCATGAACGTGATCGGTTACGACCCCTTCATTTCCATTCAGGGCGCATGGTCGTTGAACAATAAAGTCAAGAGAGTTACCGATCTTAAAGATATCTTCAAGACGTGCGATTTCATCACCGTTCACGTTCCCTTGAACGCGGACACCAAGGATACCTTCTCGGCGGAAACGCTCGCGCTCTGCAAAGACGGCGTCGTCATCATCAACAACTCCAGAGGAGAACTCGTGAACACGGCGGCGATGATCGCGGCTGTCGAGAGCGGAAAGGTTTCCCGCTACATCACGGACTTCGCCGCGCCCGAAATGCTCGGCAAGGAAAACATTCTCTGCCTGCCTCACCTCGGCGCGTCCACGCCCGAAGCGGAAGATAACTGCGCTTACATGGCGGCGACCGAACTCGTCGATTACATCGAAAACGGCAATATCACGAACAGCGTGCATTATCCCGCCTGCTCCATGCCCAGAGAATCCTGCACGCGTATCACCGTTCTTCATAAGAACGTGAAGGAGATCCTCTCCAAGATCTTGAGTATTGTCTCCGCGCAGGGCATCAACATCGAGCACATGCTCGATAAGTCCAAGGGCGACTACGCGTATCTGATCCTCGATTTGGATAAAGACGCCTCCGCAAGCTCGATCGATATGATTTCCTCTCTCGAGGGCGTTATCCGCGTGCGCGTCATTAAGTAATTTTATTCAAAACAACAGGGAGACGAAACTATTTTCGTCTCCCTTTTTCATCAGGAGATATTATGAGTTTTTGGGAAATCTTAAAAGAAGAAGCGACGGCGGGAAATCTGTTCAACGCGGCTCTCACGAGCGTGCTGACGCTATACGGATTTTTATTCGTCTGCAACATTCTCTGCCTCGTCTTTATTTTGAAAAAATTTTTCGCCCTCTATAACGTGCAGTCGGACAACAATTTCGTCATGTCCTCCTCGGATATGTTTTCCGACAATCGGGGAACGATGCCCATGCGCGCATGGCTGCTCCTGCTCATCCCATTCTTTTATATTTACTTCATCATCTACTACTCCCTGCAACTGAAAAAGTTATATCCGAACGCAAACGTTCCCGTCAAGGCGTTCACGCTCGTCACCGTGCTTGTCACCGCCCTCTGCCTGATCGCCTCCTTCGCTTTGGAGTTTATCTCCATGGCATATTCCGACGTGGCGGGTTATTCCCTGTTCAACAGAAATCTCGCCCTGCTCCCCCACGCGCTCGTCGCAATCGGGAACGCCGTCTGCTTTTATCTGATGCTGAAGACCGCTCGGGAAAACTTTTCCCTTTCCGATACTGCGGAGGAATAGAAAAATCGGCTTTTGAAAAGCCGATTTTTTTTGACTAACCGCAGGAGGGATCTCTCCCCTCTTTGGTGTTGTCCTTCATTCTGTCGTCCAGCGCATGAATGGGATGTGCGCCTTCCTGATAGCGGTAATCCTTGCCGTTTTTCTCGATATACTCCTTCATGACTAAATGCGAGGGCACGATAGTGATGGACGGATTCACCGTCTTCTGATAGGCGAAGAAGTCGGCGTCCTCTCCCATCGAGCAGACCTCCTTATAGTCCTCCCGATACGCCGTGATATTGACGGACGAGAGCACCTGACGGACGTATTCCTTGCTCGGTTTCAGATGCAGAAGCTGCGGGAACTCGGGATTTGAGATAATTTCGCAGGGCTCTCTCTTTTCGTATTTGCGCAGAAGCTCGCCCACGTATTGCAGATGGCAGACTTCCTGCTCGTACAGCTCTTCCCAAAGCGACTTCACGTTTTTATCCGTTTCCGTCTGATAGCAGGAATAGTACAGGTAACATTCCGTATATTCGTGCAGGAGCAGCGTTTCGAGCCAGGTGCAGTTGGGATTTTTCAAGCTGCCGTAATGGGAAACGTGCTGTTCTTCCACGATGGCGATCTCGTGATAGAGTTTTCTCCCCTCGTCCGAATCGTATAAAGAACCGACGTTCATATAATAATTCATCGTCTGTTGCTCCGCCGCCGTGATGATGTTTACGTTCAATTTTGTCAATAGATCGTCGCCGGGTCCGATATACGGCTTGATATCGTCCGCAGGGTAGCGGTGGTGAGAGATGGTGGGACGCCCCGGCATGAGCTCCACGTATTTTCCCACGAGATTTTCCGCCTTGATATGCCGTTCCCCCTCCAGGAGATCGGAATAGCGATAGAGGTGGTCGAAATCTTCCAGGAGCGCAAAATCCAACGCCTTTTTCACCAAGGGGCTCCCCTCGCTCTGCGCGAGCGCGGCGGTCAGATCGACGGCGAGCATTTCGTAGCCGATCGTCGTTTCGAGAATGCTTTCATCGGCGGGTTTCAAAGACGCGATGCGCTTTTGCTGTTGCTGTTCGACGCGGCGCAAAAGGGCGATATCCCGCTTGAGGTCGAGATCGGCTTCGTGGCGGGAAAACTGATGGGAATTCCACACGGATTCAAATTCCGTGCCGTTCATTAAAATGATACGGATTTTCGTGTATGGATCGGTCGTCTTTTTGTTGTACGGATGAGAATAGAGCTTTTTCCAATCGACGATATAATCGGAAAGCTGTTTGGTTTTTCCTTCAAAAGGGTTCATAAGTTACCTCCCGAATTTGTTATGCTCCTTTCTCCTCCCTTTTATGCCATTCCGCCAAAAAAAGGCAGAAAAAATGACGTCCTGAAAAAGAGACGTCATTTTTTTGCCGATTTTATTCCGTTTTGCGCGCGGGCGGCGGAATCCCCTTTTTCAAGGCTTCCACGTACGCTTCATACTCCGCCTCCGTCAGTTTTTTGATCTTCTTTTTTCCTTTTGCGTTCATAGCAAACTTCCTCCCGATTTGGATTCTTCCGTTAGTATTCCCCAAACAGGGTAAAATATACTTAAGGCAAACCCGCATACTATTATCGCGCCGTACATTATGGAGCGAGGTTGCCTTAAAAGACAAAGCAGAGAAGGTTGCTCTTGCCGTCGTTCACCATGCGCGTGAGACTGCGCATGATCTTCTTTTGCGCCAAGGGCGGCATAGACGAAATCTTAGAGGAGAGGTTTTCGCCGAGTATCTCCTTTAAGCTCTTGCCGAAAAACTCCTTTTCCCACAGCTTTTCGGGAGATTCGTCGAAGTCGGCAATGAGTCCCGCGATAAATTCCTCGCTCTGCTCCTTGTTCCCCGCCATGGGCGAAACTTCGCCGTTCACGTCCACCCGCACGATATGATAGCTCGGCGCCGCCGCGCGGAAACGAACGCCGTAACCGCCCCCTTCCCTGAGGACGGAAGGGCGCTCGAGCGCGATCGCGTCGAGATCGGGCGCCGCCACGCCGTAGCCGTTTGCCTTGGCTTCCGCAAAGGCGGAGCGGATCTTGTCGTATTCCCGTTTGCTCTCCGAGAGCGCGCGCACGTAGCGCATCAGCTTTTTATCCGAGGAGAGGTCCTCGCCGCACTCTTTCCCCAGAACGGTATAGAACACTCCTTCCTTTTCCGAGAGGGTGATGACGGCGCTCCCCTCCCCCATATCGATCTGACAGGATATCTCCCCCTTTAAGTACTCGCTGTCCGCAAACACGTTTTCAAAGCGGAAACAATCCCGCATTTTCCGCACTTCCCCCGCCGTCCTCTTGAGAGTAGACAAAACGGAGGAGACGATCGCCCCGTCCGCGGGCAATACCTGCATCCAGTCGGGGAAGGCGAAATCGATGCGCTTGACGGGGAACTCGAAGAGCACCTCGCTCAAAATACGCATGAAATCCTCCTTGCCGATCGTCAAACAATTGACGGCGAGCGCGGTGACGCCATACTTTTCCCGTAGCTCCTCAATAAGCGTCTGCGCCGAGGAAGAGGAGGGCTCCTTGCAGTTGAGAAGAATCACGAAGGGCTTGCCGAGCGCTTTGAGTTCCCGCACCGTGCGTTCCTCGGCAGAAACGTAGCTCTCCCGCGGCAAATCGGTGAAGGAGCCGTCCGACGTGACGAGGATCCCGATGGTGGAATGTTCCTTGATGACCTTTTCCGTGCCGAGCTGAGCCGCCTGCTCAAAGGGCATCGCCCTGTCGCTCCACGGCGTATTGATGAGGCGGGGCGCCCCCTCCTCGGTAAAACCGAACGCCCCCTCGATAGGGTATCCCACGCAATCGATGAGCCTTACGTTCACTTTGGTATTCGTCGTGCCGACGGTGATGCAAGCCGCCTTTTCGGGAACGAATTTCGGCTCGGTCGTCATGACCGTCTTGCCCTCCGCCGACTGCGGCAACGCGTCGATCAATCGCATTTTTTCTTCGCCGATCAAGTCGGGGAGCACCAGCGTTTCCATAAAATTTTTGATAAAGGTGGATTTTCCCGAACGGACGGGTCCCACCACGCCGATATAACATTCACCGCCCGTCCTCTTTTCCATATCGCAAAAAACTTCGTTTTCCGTCAACATAACGATAAAAAAACCTCCGCTGCGCTAAAGCAATTTACTCTTTAGTGTATGCGAAGGGTTTGATTTTAGAACCGTTTTAAGAAACGGGCTCTTCCTCTTTTTCTTCCGTCATGCCGCCCGAAAGCGCGGAAGTCATGGCGTCGGACATTTCTTTTTCCGAAGCGCCGTGTATCTGCTTAAAGTAGGGATCGTCGGAGAAGTCTCTCGGTTCGTTGTATTCGCCGCCGAGCGCCTCGATGGCGTATTTGAGTTCCAAAAACTCGACGTAATTGATATCCTCCTGCTTGATTTGCTCGAATAGATACGGGAGCGCGCGCTCGTCGCCGTAGCAAGAGAGATAGCTCGCGTGCATGGGGATATCGTCGAGATTATTCAAAAATTCGCAGAGGAGGAGCTCAAACACCGCCTCGTCCTTTGCGTGAATGCGGGAGATGAGGTCGAGAGCGTACGCCTTTTGTGTATTTTCCCGGATCATGGAAAGCAATCTCTCCTTGACGGGATCGGGATTCCCCTTCATCTGATCGGCGGCGGCGTCCTTGACGTCCTCGCCGAAGGTATCGCCGCAGATGATATCGAGATAATAAGGATACGCCTCTTCGTTGTCCGCGTTGATGGTGATGGCGTAGCTGACCAACGTCTCGTCGTCGCTCTTCAAAAGTTCGAGATACCCCTTTCCGCCCCCTCTTTGTTCCATTTCGCGGCACAAAAAGTCGGACACGGGCACGTCGCGCCTTAAATGTTCTTTGAGCGTCTCGATCAGCGTCTGATCGTCCATTTCGGCATAGTACTTTCGGGGCGTTTTTCCGATCGTGCTGATGACGGTATCGCCGAATTTTTCATACAGTTTCGGAATGATATCGCTCCACTGCTTTTCGTTGTATTTTCCTTCGTTCTGTTCGATGTAATCGGCGATTTTCTGATCGAAAATGCCGTCGAAATCGATCAATCTCATTGCGGTTCTTCCCCCTCTTCGATTTTGTTTTGGCAATCGTTTTTACCGCCGTCGGAGACGGCTGCCTCCTCCTCGCCCGCATGCGGCGGCAACAGGGCGGAGACCTTGAAGATGTCCGCGCCGAAGTCGACGATGGTCTTGGAGATGTTTTCCTTTTCAAAATTGATGCCGGAACTCAGATAGATGGCGCAGCGCAGCGACGCCTCGTCGATCTCTTCCATGTCCTTTTGTTTTACGGCATATTCGTAGATCTCGTGCGCGGCGCGCGCGACGGACGCGGGCGTGTGTCTGCTGAAGGGAAGGAATTTGGAAATGACGTCCGCGCAGGCGTGCAGGAACAATTTTCTCTTCTTTTGCCCCAGCTTTATTTTGGGCAAGCGGAACTTGAAATAGATATTTCCGATGACCACGCCGTAAGTACAGGGTTTATTCTTGAGCACGAGCTCGTAGAGCGCGTAGATCTTGACGAAGTCGCTCACCTCGTGCCGCAAAAGCTGTTTTTTGAGGAAAGCGTCGTATTCCAGCTTGATCGCGTAGTGCACGGCAAACTGTTGCAGATCGATATCCTGCCCGTCAAATTCGTCAAAGCACCAGGAAAAAGCCTCGGATATCGTCTCGTCGTCAAGTTCTTCGCCGTATTCGATATCCTCTTTGGAAAGTTGTTTGATAAAACTGATCCGCTGTCCGCGCTCCTCTTCGGAAATGCGATAGGCATACCCGATTTCCGGCTTGACGGCGCATTCGTTCCCCGAAAGCCCCTCTTCGAACGCCAACAGCTTTTTCATTTGTATGCGCGCGACGGACGCGTCGGGATACAGGCTCAAGAGGGTATGGAAATGCCTTTTACTGCTATTAAATTCGTTGATGCGGTATTCGCCGACGGCGAGAAAATATAAAATATTCTTATCGTAAGGAAGTTTCTTTTCGATAAGGCGGAACTTTTCCACCGCCTCGCCGTCCATTCCGTTCTCAAAGGCGACGGTCGCGATCTTATAGAGCGCGTCCGTCGCTTCCACCTTGCGCGAGCAAAGCTCGCCGGCGAGCTGCTTGCTCTTGTCCGTCTGCCCCAGTTCCGCATACAGGGCGGCGAGCGTGGAGAGCGTCTGCACGTCGTCGGGGAATTTTTTCAATACTTTTTTGCAGACGGAGAGCCCTTTTTTGCTATCCCCCTGCAAGGCGTAGCAGATGGAAAGAAAGTTGCCCGCATTCAGATAGAACGAAGAATTTTCGTCCACCTTCTTAAACTGTTTGATCGCGCCGTCGATATCGTTACAGCGCATGAGGCGAACGCCCTCGTTGATCTCCTTGGAATAATCGGCATTCTCGGGAGAAGGAACGAACTGCAATTTCGGTTCCGCCTTCGAACGGAAAAAGTCGGTGATCTCGAACTCCGCCACGCGGGTGCGCGCCTCCTTGTCGGGATCAAGGGAAACGGAGTCGATCATCTTTTTATAATACAGCAGAGACTCCATCTCGCAGCCCATGTTCATATAATCGACGGCAAGCCCCTCGTAGACTTCCTCGTCCGTCTCGTAGGCGTCGCCGCCGTATTCGTCAAGATAGTAAAACCAGGTATCGACGGCTTTGGAATACAGCTCCATCTGCTCGTAGATATCGGCAAACGCCTCTAAAATCTCGTCGTCCGACCCGAAAAGCTTGGCGCACTTGTGCAAAAGAGAAAGCGCGTCCACGAAATTTCCTTCTTGCGCTTTTTCGCACGCGGAATCCATGAGGCGTTCCCGACTCATGTCAAACAAAAGTATTTTGTTTTTTTCCTTTGCGTCTCTCATATGTATCGATCAGGCTTCTAAAAAGAGTTTTTCAATATCTTCGGGATAAAAATCGTAATCGGTATTGCAGTAATCGCAATGCACGTTGAGTTTTCCGTCCTTGAGCAAAATATCTTCGACTTCCGCCCGATTCATAGAGAGAATGAGCCCTTCGATGCGTTCGCGGGAGCACTTACAACGGTAAGCGCAATCGCGCTCCTCCAAGTCCCCATGAGGAAAATGCTCGTTTACGTAAGCGGCGGCGCCCTTTTCGCGCACCTCCGCCGCGATGCCGTCCAGCGATTCCGTCGCTTTGTAGGCGGACATCTTCGCGGAATCGGACGCGCCGGGCATCGCCTGCATAAAGAGACCGACCGCCGAGATACAACGCTTATTTTCGTCGATCAGAACCTCCTCCTTGATATAGGTGGGGAGCTGTTCGCTGATGGCATAATAATCCATAAAGAGCCTTTCGATTCTTCCGTCGTGAAAGGCAACCGTGCCTACGAAGGGCTGTTTATAGCCGTCGTCGCGCACGATCGTCATATACCCTTCGTGCCCGATCACGTTATCTTCGCTGCTGTGCACGTCGGCGTTTTGTATCGTGCCGCGCATATTCAGCGAAGAATCGCCGGAGATGCAGATGGTGCCGCCCTCGCCGTTGCCCTTGATGTTCGCGGAGATCTGTCCCGTTTCATCTTTGAGCCAACCGGAAAGGTAGGTCATGGCGATCATGGCTTTCCCGAACGCCACGGCGGCGGGCGCCGAGAGAGCGTGAATGGCGATCGCGTCGTTTACCATATCGGTAGCGTCGATGAGAACGAGGGAGACCTCGTCGGAAAAAGTAAGAGTCCTAATTATTTTGTTCATGTTTACTCCTTTTTTTGTAAGATGGAAGAAGGTTATTTTTGGCAGAGAAACTCCAGGCGGTCGGAAGTCGCTTTCTCTTCGCCCAAATGACCGCAAACGTCGAGCACGGCAAAACCCGCTTGAGAAAGGGCGGAAAGAATTTCCTCTTCTGTGTATATATAAAGCAAATGTCTCTCGTCAAAACGCGAAAAATAACCGTTTTTTTGCTTGACGAACAGGGTGACGTCCATCGTGACGGTATCCTGCTCCAACGTGTTGACGGAAAGATAGGTGACGTCCTCCCGATCGTCGACGGAGAGCTGCCCTCCCACCTTGCGGCGGAGTTTGTTTTCGCTGCTGATATCGAACAGGAAATACCCGCCCTTTTTTAAGGACGCGAAAACCCGTTTGAACGCGGAAAGAGCCTTTTCCTTCTTGACGTAATTCATGCAGTCGTTGATCGCCACGGCAAAATCCATCTTTTCGGGCAGGCGAAAGGAGGTTACGTCCGCTTGCAGATAGGGAATACGCTCCTTTTGCGAGAGCTGTTCCGCCTTCTGCAACATGGGCAGGGATACGTCCATGCCCGTCATGGCGTAACCCGCCCTCTTGAGCGTTCTCGTAAAATAGCCGCTTCCGCAACCGATATCTATCCCCTTTGCCCCGAGCGGCAAGAGCGCAGAGAGTCTATGATACAAATACTGCGACCATTCTTCATAGCCGCAGTCATCGTTAAGCTTTTCAAACCAATCCGCAAGCGACGTGTACGCTTCGGGTCTTTCTTTCTGCATCTTTGCGATATCCTTATTTTTCATTCAGAAGTTTGGGAGCTTCCTTTTTCTTTAACTTGCCGTTCTTTTTCTTTTCGGGCTGTAAAGCCTTTTCCCGCTCTTCGAACTGCTTATTATATTCCACGTATCTCGAATCATTCTTGTGCTCCTCTTCGAACTGTTTCTGCGAATCGGCGATGGCTTTTTTGCTCTCGCGCAATTTTTGCAGATCTTCTCTTGAAAAACTTTCGGGGAGCTCGTAAACCTCGTATTCGTCGTCGATGGGCTTCATGGGACGGCTCATCAGATTGCTCTTACCGCCCGCGATGACGGCGAGCTTATACGCGTGCAGGGCGGAAGATTCCGTCTGCTCGGCGGGGGATTCCTGCTTTTGCGCGTTGGGATTGTAAAGTCCCTTTCCGACTTTGGCGCCCTTGAGGTTGGGATTGATGAATTTATCGAACGCCCACTGGGTGAAACTCATCCAGGAAAGAAGGGTATAGGAAAAACCGATCAACAGATAAAAGAGGATCGCCACGGCGAGCAGAATGGATACGCCCGACAAAAAGAGCGCAAAGGGAGCGAGCGCGACCACCGCGAACAAAATAGTCTGCGGTAGGGTTCCCACGGTCATCACGAAGGAGTTGCGCAAAAGCTCCCAAGGGGTCTGACGGTAAGTGACGCCGAGGGAGAGCATCCAAAGGGACATGAGTCCCGCAAATACGTTTACGACGATACAGGCGATTCTCGCAATGGTGAACATGACTTCGCTCCCCATGCCGATCGCGAGGAAATAGTCGGCGAGGCTGTTCACGAACACGTCGACGAAGAGAAAGAAACAGAAGAATACCGCCGCCTGCAACGCGTTGCCGTAGTTGAGTTTGATTCCCTTCCAGAAATCGTTGGCGATAAAGATCCCCTCCGTCCAAATCATGTTGCGAATGACGTAGATGCCGCCGGCAAGACCGATGGCGGCGATAAACGAACTCAATAAAATGCCGCCGAAGTACGTGATATTGAGGACGTACAATCCCTGTTCCCAAATCCCGTTCAAATCGGGATAAGCGGGATAGCCGATGCCGAGAGAGGAGCCGTAAGGTCCCACGACGCCCAAGGAGGTCTTGGTGAGAATACGCATCAATACGAGCGCGATCGTGGGGAGAAAGAACAACAAAACGAGGAGATTGACGATACATATCTTACCGATACGCCCCTTCATGATGTCCCAGAACAGCTGCCAACGGTTCTGCGGCAACGTGCTTCTCGCGTAATCCTCGTCCTTTTCTCTGCCTTCCATCAAACGGGAAAACAAGCTGGTTTTTGCTTCTGCCATATCATAAACTCCGTGTCGAAATGAAAATTCTCAAAAAATATATAGTGAGTAATTTTATTATAACGCATAATAAAAAATTTTTCAATTGTTTTCCATTACTTTTCACCGAAATATCTTTTTCAAAAAAGGAGTATTTATACTTGACATTTATCCCCCGATGAACTATAATGGGCGTATCGATATAGAGGAGCGGAAGAACAAGAGTAAGTTTTCCTTAATTGTAAGCGGCGAAAAGGAACGCGGGAAAGCTGAAAGGGTATCTCCGCCGAAGAGAAAAGATTTCCTTATCGTCTTTTTTCTGGGCGCAGCGAATAAGATCGTTGCGACTGTCACTTTTTTAAGTGGAGTACTATATGTTTAACGTGATTCTGAAACGAAACGTATCTGCGTCCGCTTGTAGGGCGCATTTTTTTTGAAAATAATTTTTTAGGAGAATATACGATTATGAAAACTTACAACGTCGGCGTCGTCGGCGCTACCGGTATGGTAGGACAGAGATTTATCACGCTTTTGGCAAACCACCCTTGGTTTCACCTCGTCGTTTTGGCAGCGTCCTCCCGTTCCGCAGGAAAGCGCTACGAGGAAGCCGTCGGCGAAAAATGGGCGATGACTTCCCCCATGCCCGAAGGCGTAAAGGATATGATCGTCATGGACGCCGAATCGGATATCGACGCCATCGCGGCAAAAGTAGACTTCGTTTTCTGCGCCGTAAACATGAAAAAGGATGAGATCAAGGCGCTCGAAGTAAAATACGCGCAGCACGAGATCCCCGTCGTTTCCAACAACTCCGCGCACCGCTTTACGCCGGACGTTCCCATGGTGATTCCCGAAATCAATCCCGAACACGTTGAGGTAATCGCAGCGCAAAAACAAAGACTCGGCACCAAGCGCGGCTTTATCGCCGTAAAGAGCAACTGCTCTTTGCAGTCCTACGTTCCCCTTCTCGATCCCTTAAAGAAGTACGGGATTCGCGAGGCGGCAGTCTGCACCTATCAGGCGATTTCCGGCGCGGGCAAGACCTTCAAGACCATGCCCGAAATTTTGGACAACGTGATCCCCTATATCGGCGGAGAAGAGGAAAAGAGCGAACAGGAACCCTTGAAGATTTGGGGCAAGGTGGAAAACGGCGAGATCAAGCCCGCCTCCTCCCCCGCGATCACGGCGCAATGCCTCCGCGTTCCCGTTTCCGACGGACACACCGCCGCGGTATTCGTAAAATTCGAGAAGAAACCCTCCAAGGAAGAGATCTTAACTGCCTGGAAGGAGTTTTCCGGCGTGCCGCAGGCTTTGGCTCTCCCCTCCGCACCCAAGCAGTTCATTCATTATATGGAAGAGGACAACCGCCCGCAACCCGCGCTCGACAGAATGCTCGAAAACGGCATGGCGATCGAGGCGGGCAGACTCCGCGAGGACAATATGGGCATTTTCGATTACAAATTCATCGGACTTTCCCACAACACCCTCCGCGGCGCGGCAGGCGGCGCCGTCCTTTTAGCAGAGCTTTTGGCGGCAAAGGGCTATTTCGATTAAGTACTTTATCCCTTCCGTAATTTTTTGCGGCGGGAAAACATATCATTACCATAAGAGGGAATATTTATTATGACAGGATTTTTCAGAGGAAGCGCAACGGCGATGATCACGCCCTTCTACGACGACGGCGGCGTCAATTTCGACGCCTTCGGCGACATGATCGAAAGACAGATCGCGGGCGGGACGGACGTTCTCGTCATTATCGGCACCACGGGCGAACCCGCCACCATGACGGAGGAAGAAAAGGACGCCGTGATGCAATACGCCGTAAAAAAGACGGCAAAGAGAGCCAAGCTCGTGTTCGGCAGCGGCGCAAACAGCACGGCAAAAGCTATCGCCGCCAGCAAAAAGGCGGAAGCGTTCGGGGCGGACGGATTACTCGTCGTGACCCCCTACTACAACAAATGCACGCAGAACGGGATTTATGAATATTACAAAGCCGTTCACGACAGCGTGAACATTCCCATTATCGCCTACAACGTGCCCCCCAGAACGGGCGTGAACATCCTCCCCGCAACGGCGGAAAGGCTGGCTGCGCTCCCCCGCATGGCGGGTATTAAAGAAGCGTGCGGCAACATGGAGCAGATCTGCGAGACCATGCGCCGTATCCGCGGCAAGATCGACCTGTATTCGGGCGACGACAATCTGAATCTCCCCATGCTCGCCATCGGCGCAGAGGGACTCATCTCCGTCGTTTCCAACCTCGTTCCCGCCGAAGTGAAAAAGCTCTACACGCTCGTGAAAGAGGGTAAGCTCGCGGAAGCGAACGAACTTCAGGACAGTTTGCTCCCCGTGATCGACGCTTGCTTTATGGAAGTGAATCCCATTCCCGCAAAGGCGGGCGCGAATATGCTCGGCATGCAGGCGGGAAAGCCCAGAGCGCCCCTCACCGAGATGGAAGAGGAACACAAGGTCGCCATGAAGAAGATTCTCACGGCGTTTGGTCTGGAGGTCGTCCATGATTAACGTTCTCATCAGCGGCATCGGCGGCAAGATGGGGAGAAATATCTACGCCATCGTGGAAAACGACCCCGAAACGCAGGTAGTTTGCGGCGTGGACGTCAGGGAGACGAAAGACTTCGGCACAACGCCCGTGTATACGGACTTTGCCGACGTAACGGAGACGCCCGACGTCGTGATCGATTTTTCCGCACCCGCAGCGCTGCCCTCCCTGCTATCCTTCGCCAAGCAAAAAAAATGCGCAGTCGTCCTCGCGACGACCGGCTACTCGCAGGAAGATTTAGCGGCTATCGCGCAGGCGCAAGAGGAGATCGCCGTATTTAAGACGGCAAACTTCTCCGTCGGCATCAATCTCTTGGTCAAACTCGTAAAACAGGCAGCCGAATTTTTGGGAGAAAGCTACGACGTGGAGATCGTGGAAAAGCATCACAATCAGAAGGTGGACGCTCCCTCCGGCACGGCGCTCATGCTCGCCGATTCGGTCAACGAGGCGTTCGACAATCAAAAAGAATACGTGAACGGCAGGAGCGGAAAGGTCGGCAAGCGCGGCAAGGAGATCGGTATTCACGCCGTGCGCGGCGGCACGATCGTGGGCGATCATGACGTGTACTTCTGCGGAGAGGACGAGGTGATCACCTTCTCGCACAGAGCGGACAGCAAAAAAGTATTTGCGACGGGCGCGGTGAGAGCCGCCAAATTCGTCGCGGGCAAAGCCCCCGGTCTCTACGACATGAAGGACGTTTTAGCCGATTTGTAATCCTATATACGACAGAAAAATCCCCCACAACATGGGGGATTTTGCTAATTTGAATAGGAATAACACTCCCAAACAAGGCGCCATTCAGGCAGTTCGTTTGGGGATTTTTTTATACTCAATTGATCAACTCGTCAATACCGATATCAAAAATTATACAAAGTTTTCTCAACATCTCAATGTTCGGCTCGGTTCGTCCTTGTTCCCAGTTGGCATAGCAACTCTCAACAACACCAAGGGATGTTGCAACTTGTTTTTGCGTCAGTCCACACTGTTTACGCACATTCTTCAAATTTTCGCAAAATATCTTATCCATATCTATATTATATTTCAAAACCACACAAAATATCTTGAAGCTAGATATTTTGTCTGATATAATTCAAAAAAAACCTCTTGATACTAGATAAAATGTGTAGTATAATGTTAGTACTTAAAGATACGTGAGGTATAAAATTGAAAAAACCAAAATTAGAAAAAATTGAAGAACTGCTAAAAAAGGTAAAAATTTTTCGCTAACACGTGAACGATATATATCTTTGACAGGCATGGATATTCCCCAATCGAAGTCATATACGGAAAATAAGTCCGCAGTTGCGAAAAGAGCAAATGATTATAACTATAGATTAAAAGTTAAATCCGAAATCATTGAATTTACAAAAAATTAGTTCTAAGAAGAATACAAATGAAAAAAATAATTTTAACCGTGCTATCTCTATTCATGGGATTCGTAATGCTTTCCATGACAGGCTGCGCCTGAGAACACAATTACGTTGAAACAAAGGTCGACGCGACTTGCACTTCGATGGGATACAGCGTCTTTACTTGCAGTGAATGCAACGATACCTACAACGGTGAACCGACTATTCCACTCAAAAATCACACCGGAATCAATAAATGCACGGTATGCAATACGAATCTCATTCCTATTTGGAAAGATTTTATTGGAAGTGAGGGGGGAACGATCGTATTCGAAGGGTCTATTGCTGAAACATTATCGTATTCAAATGAATTTGACTGTATTCTCTATGCCATTTCGGATCTTGGAACGTCAATAACCTGGAATCTAATTTTATGTTATAATGCCTATGACCGAGAATGGACGTGGTTACTTCAATATTATTTTACAGGTTTGGAATCCAAAGCGTTGGAAATAGTCGGTACATTCTCTCAATGGAGTTCCCGTTCAAATACATTAGAATACCTCTCTGATAAAGGACTACCTCTTTCTTCTTTTATTGATCCTTATAAAAAATTATATAATGCAATCGTAAATACCGCAAACTCAAAGTTAAAGGAACTTGGCTATAATATAACTATGGCGAATTTCGGCTTAGAAAATTAAAACAAATCGTAAATTGATTTTTACCCAATGTATCATTTGAGCAGGTAAAATAAAGTGTGGAAGTTAAAAAACCTTACACACTTTTTTCGTAAAAAATAGGCGTCCGCAAAAGTTTTTTCATCTCTTAAAACGCTTATTTTGATTCGCTTTTTATACCTGACGGAAGCCTTTGCCTAAAATTTCGTTGGCGTCCGTGATGATGATGAAGGATTCGGGATCGATCTGTTTCGCCTTAAATTTGATCTTTAACGCCTCGCCGCGCTTGCAGACGGTGATGAGTATTTTCTTACTCTCCCCCGTATAGCCGCCCATCGCGTCGTATTCGGTGAAACTGCGGTGAATGTCGTGCGTGATATACGAGCCGATTTCCTCGGGTAGCGTCGTGATGATGGTGAGAAATTTTCTCTTGCCGATATTCTCGATGATGCCGTCGATCAAAAACGCCTTCGCGAACAGACCGAGGACGGAATACAAGCCCGCCTGCACGTCGAACACGAAGAAGGTGGACACGGCGATCAGAGAATCGGTGGCGAGGAGCGCCTTTCCCGTATCCATTTTAGAATACTTTTTGATGATGAGCGCCACGATGTCCGTACCGCCGGAAGAGGCGCCGCAATTGAACATGAGCGCGCTCCCCACGCCCGTGAGCAGCATGGCGTATACGAGTTCCAAAACGGGCTGATCGGTGAGCGGCGCATCCAAAGGAATCAAGTGTTCAAACAACATATTTTCCGCGGAATAGATGACGGAACAATACAGCGTCTTGAAAGAACAGCCTTTTCCAAGAACGAGAAACCCGACGATGAGCAGCGCGACGTTGATGATCATGACGAGATCGGATTGCTTGAGAAAGGGGATATACCGACTCAACACGATGGAAATACCGCTGACCCCGCCCGTAGCGAAGTGGTTTGGCGCTTTGAAAAAATACACGCCGACGGCGAGACAGAGGGCTCCGAGATTCATCCACAGAAAATCGAGCAACCAACTTTTTACTTTTTGGGCATTCATACTATCTTCTCCTTTGTATTCCGCCCGCACCTTGATATACGTGCGAGCGCAGGTCAATCCTCGACTGAAAAAAGTTATTCTTCGGCAGAAGCCGAATAAAAAATCCCTTTATTGCGCTTGAGCAGTTCGTCGATAAAGTCGCGATACCACTCCTCTTTGACGACGATGACCGTATATTTTCCGTCGCGAAAGAACAGGGTAAGCTTTTTCGTTTTCTGAAAAAGCTGAATTTTTTCGATATCCTTTATGTCGTAGCTGCTTGATAAAATGCCGAAACGAGTGATGAGTTTATTTTCCGTAATCTCGTAGCAGGATTCCTTTAACATGGAAACGGAGACGACGAATCCGAAGATTCCCACGAGAATGGGAATCGAACGATTGAGAATTTGATAAAAGTCGAAATCGTGATCCACCAAAAAATACGTCACCGCGCGGTATCCGGTATAGACGACGCAGACCACGCAGAGCACGGCGAGCACGTATAACAGCGTCTTTATGGTTTTTGTAAAGAGATAAGGATATTTTTTCATATTCCCATTATATCATCTCATTATCGTAAAAGCAAATAAAAAGACGGAAAAAGCCTGCTCATACGCTTGAAAAAATCAATGGAATCGTGTAAAATAAAAAGGTAAATTCATTCGAAGAAGGAGTCAACCAATGATCAGATTGATAAAAGGCGGCGTATATTATATGGACGGACGACTCGTCCGCGAAAAGGACGCCTTCCGCACTTCCGAACAAAAGCAGGAAGCCGTGAAGGGCACCATGAGCTATCCCATTCTCGCCGCGCACAACAAAGGCAACGAGGAAGACTTGAAGATCCGCTTCGACGCCATCGCGTCGCACGACATCACCTACGTCGGCATCATTCAGACGGCGAAGGCGAGCGGTCTCACCGAATTTCCCATCCCCTATACCCTCACCAACTGCCACAACTCCCTCTGCGCGGTAGGCGGTACCATCAACGAGGACGACCACGTATTCGGTCTCTCCGCCGCAAAAAAATACGGTGCGGACTACGTGCCCGCCCACCTCGCCGTCATTCATCAATACATGAGAGAATGCCGCGCGAAATGCGGGGCGATGATTTTGGGTTCCGACTCCCACACCCGTTACGGCGCCATCGGTACCATGGCGGTCGGCGAAGGCGGTCCCGAACTCGTAAAGCAAATCTTAAATCAGACTTACGACATCAAGCGTCCCGAAGTGATCGCCGTATACTTAAAAGGCAAACTTCGCCGCGGCGTAGGTCCCCAGGACGTAGCGATCGCCTTGGTCGGCGCGACCTTCAAAAAAGGATTCGTCAAAAATAAGATTCTCGAATTTTTCGGTCCCGGCGTCAAGACGCTCTCCATGGATTTCAGAAACGGCATCGACGTGATGACGACGGAAACGACCTGTCTTTCTTCCATTTGGGAAACGGACGAAAAGACGGAAGCCTACTTGGAAACGCACGGCAGAAAGCAGGACTATAAAAAGATCGCTCCCGCTCCCATAGCTTACTACGACGGCGCCGTGGTGATCAACCTCTCCACCATCGAGCCCATGATCGCCCTCCCCTTCCACCCTTCCAACGCGTACACCATTCGCGAATTCCTCGCAAATCCCTATGAAATCTTAAAAAAGGTCGAAGAGGAAGGCAGAAAACTGAAGGGAGACGATTCCTTCTGTCTGACGGACAAGATCGACGAAAACGGCAGAGTAAAAGTGACGCAGGGCGTCATTGCCGGCTGTGCGGGCGGTATGTACGAAAATATCGCCGAAGCCACCGAAATTCTGCGCGGTAAGACGATCGGTAACGACGAGTTCACGCTGGACGTATATCCTTCCTCCCAGCCCGTATTTAAGGGGTTGATGGACAACGGATATCTTTCCGACATGATGGACACGGGCGCCATCATCAAGACGGCGTTCTGCGGTCCCTGTTTCGGCGCGGGCGACGTACCCGCCAACAACGGACTCTCCATTCGCCACACCACGAGAAACTTTGAAAACCGCGAAGGGAGCAAGCCCAAGGACGGACAGCTCGCGGCAGTCGCTTTGATGGACGCTCGGAGCATCGCGGCAACCGCCGCAAACGGCGGCTACCTCACTTCCGCCATGGACGTGGAATACAACAACAAGAGATTCAAAAAATATAAGTACGATCAGAGCATCTACAAAAACCGCGTCTACTACGGCGCAGGTTGCCCCAAGGCGCAGGAGAGCTTAAAGTACGGTCCCAACATCGCCGACTGGCCCGAACAGATCCCGATGGGCAAGCACCTTTTGATGAAGGCTGTGAGCGTTTTGACCGATCCCGTTACCACGACGGACGAGCTGATTCCCTCCGGCGAGACCTCCTCTTACCGTTCCAACCCCTTAAAGCTCGCCTCCTTCGCCCTTTCCCGCAAGGATCCGAAATACGTGGAAAGAGCAAAAGCCGTTCAGGCAGACGAAAAGCAAAGACAGGCTACGGGCGAACTCCCCGCAAGCGTAAGAGAAGAGCTCGGCTCTCTCCAAATTCAGGAAGGCACCATCTACGGCAGTTTCGTATGCGCGATAAAGCCCGGCGACGGCTCCGCGCGCGAGCAAGCGGCTTCCTGCCAGAGAGTTTTGGGCGGCGTTGCCAACGTCGCCACCGAATACGCGACCAAGCGTTATCGGAGCAATCTCATCAACTGGGGCATGATTCCCTTCCTCACCGAAAAGAACGACTTTAAGGTCGGCGATTACGTCTATATCGAAAATATCGACCAAGCCGTTAAAAACGGCGAGCAGAAAATAATCGCCAAGCAGGTTTCGGAAGGCAAAGTGAAGGATATCGTGCTCTCCTTCGGCAATCTCACCGAGGACGAAAAGAAGATCATTCTCGCCGGTTGCCTCATCAATTTCAACAGAAAATAACAATCGACGAAACACCTTAATGAAACTCTCGGCAATCGGAACGCTTTCCGATTGCCGATTTTTAATACATCGTTGCCATATTTGTAAAAATATATCCTCTTTTTTGCCGCAACCCCCATGAAAGAGAGCATTTCTATTGACAAAAACGAGAAATTGTGTTATCATGTTTACAAGAATGTATAGGCGCGTACGCGCCTGAAAAGAATGAGAAAACGGAGAATTTAATATGAAAACAGCAATCGTTACCGACAGCAGTAGCGGGATTACGCAGGCGCTCGCCAAAGAGCTCGGCGTTTACGTGGTTCCCATGCCCTTTTACATCAACGACGAGACCTTCTATGAAGACGTCAACCTGACGCAGGAAGAGTTCTATGAAAAGTTGAAAAGCGACGCGGACGTTGCGACCTCGCAACCGATCGTCGGCGAACTGCTCGATTTTTGGAACAAGGTTTTAGAGGAAAACGACGAGATGGTTTACATTCCCCTCTCCAGCGGACTTTCGATGTCCTGCTCCACGGCAATTTCCATGGCGAAGGAAAAGGACTACGAAGGAAAAGTATTCGTCGTAGACAATCAGAGAGTTTCCGTAACGTTGCGCGAGAGCGTCTACGACGCCGTCAAGATGAAAAATCAGGGCAAGAGCGCAAGCGAGATCCGGCAATATTTAACGGAGACCAGAAAGGATTCTGGCATTTACATCATGGTCGATACCATGAAATATCTGAAAAAAGGCGGTCGCGTGACGCCTGCCGCGGCGGCGATCGGTTCCCTCTTGAAACTGCGTCCCGTGTTGCAGATTCAAGGCGATAAACTGGATAAGTACGCTTTGGCGAGAACGCTGAACAAGGCAAAGGAAGCCATGATCGACGCGATCAAATCGGATCTGTACGGAAGATTTTACGATTATACCAAAAAGGGCGAAATGGTTCTCTCCTTTGCCCACACCGAAAATTTCGAAGAGATCGAAAAGTTCAAGGAAGAAGTATGCAAGGTTTTCCCCGAAATACCCGTTCACTTTACCGATCCCCTTCCCCTCACCATTTCCTGCCACATCGGTCCCGGCGCTCTTGCCGTGACGGCGACGAGAATGATAAAAGAATAATCCCTCACCGACGGAGAACGCTCCGTCGGTTTTTTTGCACCTATCAAGCGGTTTTACCTCAAAACTTTTTCAGCTCTTTTTGCCGATTTTTCAGCCGTTCGCTGTTAAAGATGACGCCGATGACGAAACAATTCATCATGAGATACAAAAAGAGAAAAAAAACGACGACGGTGGACACAGCGCCGTACAGCTTTGTAAAATCCGCAAAATGCAGATAGACGCCGAATCCGATCGTCGCGCCCCCCCAAAGCCCCCAGGTGATCGCGCTGCCGGGCAAAAAGGAGCGGAGCGGATAGCGATAGGGACAGACGTAGCCGTTCATGAAGAGGGAGAGCGCAAAAGCCGAAAGGGACAAAAAGAGGTAGAGGGCGATATAATTCCACGCCGGCAAGAAGAACGCCGTCAACAAGCGATATCCGAGCCACCCGACGGCGATGAGGAGTGCGGCGGAAAGAAGTACGAGAAATAAAAGAACCAAAGCGGACAATCGGAGCTTCCAGCCCTTTTGATAGGTTTGGCAACGGTAAAGAAGTTCGCCGCTCCGCCGCATATGATAAAAAAGATTCGTGGAGGAATAGAGCGAAGTGACGAGCAACACGATTCCCACTTTGCCCGTGGCGAGCGCGGCGTTCTCCTCTAAAAAATCCAACACGGGAAAGAGAGAGGAGAGCAGGCGAAGTTCGAGAATCTCCCTGATCCGCCCCCAAAGCCGATCGCCGAACAAGAGGGACGCCCAAAACGAGAAGGGAACGACGGACATGATAAAAAAATAGACGAGCGTGCCCGAAATGGTGCTGTACTTTTTTTCGACGAGAATACGGTATTTCTTTTTACAAAATTCGATGACATTGAGAACGCCCTTCATGCAAACAGTATACGGCAAAAAGCAAAAAAAATAGCAGAGAATAAAATCCTCTGCGGATTATCATTCTCTGCTCTTTCTCTTTAGTTTGTCACATACCGACAATTATATCCGGAGAGCGCGTATTGTCTGGCATAATATCCGTCTCCAAAGCCGTCGTTGCCCCAACTCCAACGACCGCATCCGTTACAGCCGCAACGACCGTTATTGTTGCAATCGCAACGGCTACAGCCGCAACGGTTACAGCCGCAACAACCGTTATTGTTGCAACCGCAACGGTTGTTATTTGTGCAGCAATCGTTATCGTTACATCCGCAGCGAGAGTTATTTTGGAAGAAAGAGCCGTTTCTCTGCGTAGGCGCAACGACGAGTACGGTGCGGCAGCAACCGCCGACGTTCAAAGTGACGGGGAAAGTGATAAAATCGGAACGGCAACCACAGCAGGAGGAGCGGTTCTGCGCCCAGGAACAAGAAGTACAAGAAGAGTTGTTGTTAAAACACATCGTATTTTATCTCCATCGTAAAGAAAATAGGAACTTTGAGAAGTTCCTATATTATACTATGTTTCCCGATGGGATTTTTGTGTCTATTCGGAAACGGCTAACTGAATCATTTTCACCGCTTTATCGATACCGACCGTCGTATTGAGGCAAAGATCGTAGTTTTGCGCCTTGCCCCATTCGAAATCGCAATACTGTTTATTGTAGAGCGCTCTCGCCTTGTCGTTCTTCTTGATCATTTTTTCCGCCTCGGCGAGCGTGACCTGATACTTATCCGCCGTTCTGCTGATGCGCTCGTCCTTGGGCGCATACACGAACACGCTGAAAGGTCTGATTCCTTCCGTCTTCAGAATTTCCGCCGCGCAACGACCGACGATGACGCAATCGCTGTGGCGAACGAGGCGCAAGATAATTTCGCGCTGCGCGATAAAGATTCTGTCGCAGACGGGAAGGAAGGTATTGTTGGTGTAAAAATTCGCGTAGGCAAAGGGACCGGGTACCTTGTCTTCCGAAGAACGAACGACCTCTTTGGTGAATCCCGTCTCTACGGATGCGAGTTGTTCCACCGTCTTGTCGTAACAAGGAATACCGAGCGCTTCCGCGAGCTTATGCCCCACGAGCGAACCGCCCGAACCAAATTCTCTACTGATCGTAATAACCATATACATTTCCCCTTTTTTATTATATTCTACCACAAATTCGAAAAATGTCAATACCCAAAGAAAAAAACTCCGTTCTTGAAAACGGAGTTTTTTTACGATAATGCCATCAACGCTTGCTGCCGATGAAGAAGAGCGCCAGCGTTCCGGGACCCGAATGGGAACCGATGACGGGACCGATGCAATTGATCTCAATTCTTCTGTCCGCGCCGTATTTTTCCAAAACCAAGGATTTTAAGTAGTTTGCGTCCTCTTCGCAGTCGCCGTGACTGATGAAAATGGGATCGTCTTTGCCGAGGATCTGAACTTTATCCATATACTCCACCAAGGTACGAATGGATTTCTTTCTGCCGACCGCCTTATCGATATTGATGAGGTGTCCCTCGTCGTCCACGTGCAAAACGGGCTTGATGTTGAGAAGGGTCCCCACGACCGCCGTTGCCGCGGAAACGCGACCGCCGCGCTTGAGGTGGAACAAATTATCCACGGTAAACATGTGGCAGATATTTAATTTCAAGCTCTCGGCATACTCGTACGTTTCCTGCAAGGAAGCGCCGCTGTCCGCCTTTTTGACGATATAGTCGAGCAGCAACCCCTCGCCCATAGACGCGCTGAGAGAGTCGACGACCATGATCTTTCTCTCGGGATATTTTGCCGCGAGCTCTCTCGCCGCGACGATCATGCCCGAACAGGTACCGGAAAGACCGGAAGAAAAACCGAGAATGAGAACGTCCTGCCCTGCCTCAAGATATTTTTCCGCATGAGCACGGGAGACTTCGGCGGGAGCCTGATAGGTCGTGGGCATCGCGCCGCCGCGAAGAATCGTATAAAACTCCTTTTCTTCCATTTCGGGACCGTCTTCGCCGGAATACGTTTCCCCGTTCAGGAAAAATCCGAGTTTTACGATATCGACGTCATGCTCTTCATAGTATGCCTTGGGCATATCGCAGGAAGAATCACTGATAATTTTGAACTGTCTTTGCGCCATAATTCACCTTTCTATTCATGATATACTGATTTATGAATAGATTATAGCACAAACACCATATTTTGTCAACTTAATTCTTTAAGATATGGAAACTCTTTACGCGGAAGGCGGAAAAATGAATGGTAACGTCGAAAATTCTCCCGTCCTCTCTCACGTCCATGGTGAGATCCTCCACGTCGAAATACTCGCCGAGCGCCCTCTTGATATCCTGCAACGCCACTCTCTGGCACTCGGGGCTCATGGGCAATTTATCGGCGGAAAGAATATTGTTGACTCTCGCGTAGTTTTCGTCGGGCGTGATAGGTTTTTTCGTGAAACGAATGCGTCTTCTCATAAACTTCTCTTCAGCCCCCTCTTGATGGCGCCAAGCAGCCCCGAATATTTTTTTGTCGCGTCGAAGATCTTCGTCCTGCCGCCCGAAACGTTATTTGCCATGATTCGGAAAGCCTTGGAGGTGTCGGAAAGATTATTTAAGAAAATGTTATCCTCTTCGGGAATGATGGCGAGCAAGGGGATCTTCAAAAGATCCTCTATTTCCTCGGGGGAGAGCGTCTCCTTGGAGAGCATCATATCCCCCCTCGCCATGTTGATGACGAGCTCGATATTCTTCAAGTGATAGCTCTTGAGCACGGCGATGACTTTATCGGCGTCCCGAAGGGAAGAGATGTGCGGCGTCGTGACGACGATCGCCTCGTCCGCGTTGGCTACCGCCCGATGAAAGCCGTCCTCGATGCCGGCGGGGCAATCGATCAGGATATAATCGAATTGCGGAGAGAGAGAATCCAACACGGCTTTTACCGCCTGCGGAGATATGTAGCGCCCCATCACCGTGTGATTGCTCGCCAAAATATATAAATTTTTGAACTCGGGATGTTGCACCAAAGCCTGTTTTGCCCGACAGCGCCCCTCGATGACGTCGACGATATCGTAGGTAATCAGGTTTTCGATGCCCGTTACGACGTCGATATTATTCAGTCCCATATCCGTATCGCAAATGATGACTCGCTCCCCCCTTTTCGAGAGCTGAATACCGAGATTTGCCGTGACCGTTGTTTTGCCGACGCCACCTTTGCCGGATGTAAAAACGATTTTTCTTGCCACTTTTCTTTCCTTCCTGTATTTCAGATTGATAGCACAAGTATACAGGAAAAATGCCGAAAAAAAAGAAGGAAAACGGGCGAAAAACCGTTTTGTTTGTCAGTTCCCTTTCGCTTTCGCCCCTCAAAAGGAAACGCTCGACGAAAAAAGCGTCGAGCGTTTGATTTTATGAAATTTTTTTGCGGATGCGCAGGGAATTGAGCACGGCGAGGAGCATGACGCCCACGTCGCCAAACACGGCGATCGCAAGCGGGAAGGAAGGAATGACGATACCCATGATGAGGAACACCGCCTTCATGACGATGGAGAATACGATATTCTGCAAAACGATTCTTCTCGTGCGCTTGCCGATGGCGATTGCGTCGCCCAAAGCGTTCAGATGATCGGAAACGAGGACGAGATCGCTCGCCTCGATCGCCGCGCCGCTACCGATTTTGCCCATGGAGACGGCGATATCGGAAACCGCCATGACGGGCGCGTCGTTTACGCCGTCGCCGACGTACATGAGCTTGCCGCCCTCCCTTTTACCCTGCAAATAAGCCTTTAACGATTCCGCTTCGGCGAGCTTTTCATCCGGAAGAAGTCCCGCTTTTACGGTATCGAGGGGGAGCGCGGACGCGACGGCTTTCGCCCTCGCCTCGTTATCGCCCGTAAGCATGACGAGCTTGGAAACGCCGAGCGCGTGCAGGCGGTCGAGCGAGGAAGACGCCTCTTCCTTGAGCGAATCGTCGATTTCGATACTGCCGAGGAATTTCCCGTCGTACGCCGCGTAGACGACGGTGGAAAGGGTGGGCGTCTCTTCAAAGTCGATGCCGTTCTCCTGCAAAAATTTCGCGTTTCCGCACAGCGCGATTTTGCCGTTCACCTCCGCGCGGATCCCGCGCCCCGCAATCTCGCAGACGTTTTCCGCTAAATACTCCGTCGGAATCTCCGCAAACGGCTTTGCCAAGGGATGAGAGGAACAGTTCTCCAAGGCGGACGCGATAGAAAGAAGTTCCCTCTCGTTCTCCGCATTCACCTTGACGATGGAAAACTTGCCTTCGGTGAGCGTGCCCGTCTTGTCGAACGCGACCGCGCCGACCTGCGTGAGCGAGTCGAGGTAAGTTGCGCCCTTGACTAAAATACCGTGCTTTGCCGCCGTGCCGATGCCGCCGAAATACGTGAGGGGCACGGAGATGATGAGCGCGCAGGGGCAGGAAATGACGAGGAATACGAGGGCGGTATTGATCCATTGACGGAAATACCCGCCGTAGCCGCCGCCGTTGACGAGTCCCAAAAGGACGGGAACGAGCACGGCGACCGCCAAAGCGCAACAGCAGACGATGGGCGTATAATATTTGGCAAACTTGGTGATGAATTTTTCGTTTTTGCTCTTTTTGGAAGAGGCGTTCTCCACGAGATCGAGAATTTTGGCGACGGCGCTGTCCGAATAGGAGCGGAGCACCTGCATCTCGATGACGCCCTGCGTATTGATGCAACCGGAGAGCACTTCATCCCCCTCTTCCGCCTCGCGCAGGGCGCTTTCGCCCGTCAGCGATTTGGTATCGAGGGAAGTTTTGCCCTTCACGATTTTGCCGTCTACGGGAATTTTTTCGCCCGCCTTGACTAAGATGATATCTCCGACTTTGAGCTCTTCGGGCGTTACCGTTTTGCTCCCGCCCTCGAAGAGGAGCGTCGCGGTCTCGCTCTTCAATTCCATGATGGAGACGATGGATCTTCTCGACGCGCCGACGGCGATTCCCTGCAGATATTCGCCGATCTGATACAGGAGCGTGACCATGACGCCTTCCATATATTCGCCGAGACAGACGGCGCCGATAGAGGCGATCGTCATCAAGAAGTTCTCGTCGAAAATTCTGCCCTTCACGACGTTCTTTGCCGTGGAGATGAGAACGGGATAGCCGACGATGAGATAGGAGAGTCCGTAACAGACGTAAGTGAGAATTTGGAACACCGTGTTCTTTTCGACAAGCAGGTGCTCGAACAGGATCCCCCCGATGAGCAGGACGGCGGAAAGGATGATTTCGATGAGCTGACGCTTGTTCCCCTCCTCTTTTTCCTCTCGATCGAGAACGACTTTGACCTTTTCAAAGCGATTCGCGACTTTGATCGCTTTTTCGATCCCCTCTTCCGTGGCGTCGAGCACCATTTTTTGCCCGACGAAATCCACGATCACCTCGTTTACGCCCTCGATCGCGGCGATTTTTTCCTGCAGAGCGGCGGCGCAGTTCGCGCAATGGAGATTTTTCAAACGGAAAACTTTTCCCTTTTCGATTTCGACGACCTTCACTTCTTCAAAGCCGTTCGCAACTTCCTTGACGCTCTTTAACGTATCTTCACCCTCGTAGGAAAGGGTGATCGTCTGGTTGACGAAGGAGACGGAAACCTCCTTTACGCCGTCGATTTTTTCTATCTCCTCTTCCAGTTCCGCCCCGCAGGCGGCGCAGTCCAAGCCCTTAATGCGAATGACCGTCTCTTTCACGGCTCCCCCGCTCGCGCAATTGCCTTCGTCCGAAGCGACCTCGATCACGCGGACTTCCTCGAAATTGTCGGCAAAGTCTTTCACGCGAGAGACGACCTCTTCCCCCTCGCAATCGAGCAAAATGCGCTGGGACACGAAGGAGACGGAGACCTCCTTTACGCCCTCTATCTTCTTTAACGCCTCTTCCAGCTCCGCCCCGCAGGCGGCGCAGTCGAGACCGGTAATTTTGATGATTTTTTTCATAGCAAGCCCCCTTTCTTAGAATTTGCAATACAGATGTTCTTCACTCATCT
>CAMFEK010000016.1 GCA_945949395.1 uncultured Clostridia bacterium | reverse complement strand
ATTTTCCGCATAGACGACGTAGTTGCTCTCGTAAACCTTCGCGTGGTCGGTATAGGAATAGTTGCCGAAGTTCCTCATAGCGGGTGCGGAGAGCGAGGAAGAAGCGTAGGTATCGGTGAGATGCCCCGAAAAGTCCGTCTTGCCCGTTAAGAGATTGACGACGCCGATAAAGCCCACGTCTCCCGCCGCGCCGAAACAAAGGCAGGCGTCTACGCCGTATTCTTCCTTTTCGATCCATTCGATATCCATCGGGAAGGGAGAATTGACGAGCACGACCGTCTTTTTGAATTTGCCCGACGCCTTGATCATCTTGAGCATATCCTCTTCGGATTTGTGCAGGGAGAGCATGGGTACGCCGTCCTTGTCCTTCACGTCGAGGTCGACGCCCTCGCCGCCGTAGCGGGTGAGAACGACGATTGCCACGTCGTTATAATCGCTCGCATAGCTGTTTTGAAGCGCATCGGTATAGAAGGAAGCGTCCACCTCGCCGATGGAGGAAGCGCCCGGTTGAGAAACGGAATTTCGGGCGACGCTGCTGTTTTTATAGGCGTTATACATGGTATCGTTGATCCGAAAACCCGCATTTTTGAACGCGTCGTACAAGGAGCCTCCGCGCTCCTGTTTGAAGGCCGCGCCGCCGCCGTTCGTCGCATAGACGGGGCGAGCGGAGTTATTGCCGAAGAAGGTGACGCTCCTCTCGTTCGCCGCCAAAGGCAGCGCGTTCTTTTCGTTCCGCAAGAGAACGGCGCCCTCCTCCATCGCCTGAACGTTGAAAGCGTTCTCCGCCTCGATGAGCTTTTTGGCATTTTCCGCATTCAGCTCGCCGAATCGGCTCGTATAAACCTTTTCGGCGCTGCCCTGTATGACGGGGGCGGTCGTACCGAATCGGTCGTTGATGAAACCCTCGTAATTGTTACCCATGGTAACGAGGACGTTAGAGGTGACGAGAAGCATCGTAAAGATGAGCGTTCCCCCACGCCAAGCATTTGTCTTTTTGAACATATCCGTCTCCTTTACCCGATGTACGTTACGATAAAGTCGGAGAGAGCCTCAAAGGAACAGCCCGTCGTCTTGATATAAACCTGCACGCCGCCGTCGGGGAACAACGGTTTATCCGTTGTGGAGCCGTCTGCCATGTTGATGACCTGCGTTACGAGCTTGCTCGCAAGGTAGGCGTCCGCCGTCATATTTTCGGCGTTCGCGGACATTTTATCCGTCCAGTTGCCCGTATCGAAGAAGGCGCCGCCCTGCTTGGCGTAGAATACCCGCGTCGGCTCCTGCAAAGAGATGGTGATGGAGGACTTTTTCGTTTCCACTTCGGTATAATTGCCGTAGTACTTGGTGATGATATGCGGCTGTTCGTTGGAGGTTGCGAGCAGATCGGGATCCTCCGCGTCGTTGCGGTATTCGGGTCCGTAATGCACGTTGGAGAACATCTGCGCCGTAACGGTGAGACAATAGGTGCTGTCCTCAAAGGTTTCGATGCTCTGCTCGCAGATGACCATAAAGTAATAGTTATAGGTGGGCGTCATATTCTGCCAGGTGATGACCTTGTTGGAGGTATAATAACCCGTCATCGTTGCGGATGAAGTCGAGTTGCCGCCCTGCGAGGGGTCTTCGCCATTCGTTCCGCCCGTCGTTTCATAAAGAAAAGGGAATACGACGTGAGGATCGGGAAGCGTGCAGGAGGAAAGTCCCGCCGTCGCGCTTACGATCGTACAAGCGGCAAGCAAGGTTGCCAGAATTTTGTGTTTTCTCATAATTTTCTCCTATAATTTTTTTCGGGCGAAGCGAAAAAACGCTTCGCCCTGATTTTTTTCTTTCCGTCAGACGGCGGTTTGCAGCGCAAACATCAGATCCGCCCACCAGGTCGTCGCCAACATCACGACGAGATAGGTCAAAAGGGCGGCTGCGATCGTCCAAAGCACGATGCGGATGATCCACTTTGCGCGGGACGAAATCACCTTCTGTTCAGGATAGCACTTGACAAGCACTTCCATCGTACCGTAAGCGAGATAGAGGACGACGAATACGTTCAACGCGATGATGGCGAGCTTGTAGATAGCAAACCCCTTATTAAAGTCCATGCCCATCGCGCAACTGTTTGCGGTGGAATAGAGAATATTCTTTGCCGCTTCGTGAAGCATATACTGACCGCCTGCAGATTTTAAGGTCGAATCGAGGTACTTCGTCTGCGCGTTGGCGCAGACCATGTCGCACCCTGCCGCAAGCGCCATCTCCGCCTCGTTTTCCGTGAAGGACTGCGCGTCCGTGATGACGGTACCCTGCAAGCCCCATTCGTTGCGCAAGAGAATCGTGTTGACTGCATAAGAGGCAGGCAGGCACTTCGTACCGATACGGCACATCGTGGACATCATATTGCTTGCGCCTCCCTTTTCGATGGCGATCTGGAAGGGTTTCGCATAGATTTCACGCAAGGTCTGTTCGTCGGCGAAGGTGGCAACTCTGCCGTTTGCTCCGCGGTTGGTCTCCTGATCGTTGAGGAAGAAGTGTTTCAGCGTGGGCTTTACACCGTTCTTCCTTGCGGCAACGACTTCTTCCATCGCCATAAGGCCGCTGTGAATACCGTCCTCGGAGAAGTATTCGAAGTTTCTGCCCGAGAACGCCGTTCTGTGCAGGTTAATGGCAGGAGCCCACCACATGGAAGCTCCCTTCAAGGCAAATTCGAGGGAGACGAGTTCCCCTTCTTCCGCCGCAAGCTGTTTGTTCCAGGTCGCGCCGAGCAAATTCTCGTCGGTGAACTGATAGCCGACGCCGCCGGACACGTAGTCGATCATGCCTTGCGGCCCGTCCATGAAGAAGGTTTGCGGCTTGCCGACGGAAGCGAACGCTGCGTTACCCCAACCGGAACGACCGACGAGATCGACCTGCTCCGCCTGAGACATCTGATTGACGAGGTCGTCCCATTTCTTATCGTCGTAGGGAACGCCTTCCATATCCTCGAGCTTATAGGAGGTGGATTTAGAATCGTAGCTTACCTTACTCCAAGAGGAATCGTCCATCGCCACGGGGTTTCCGCTCGCCGACCAGTTTACCGTCTTTAAGCCCTTTAAGATATCTGCGCTCGCTTCGTGAACGCCGACCGTTCCGTTTACGTCCATGGTGTTGGAGACGGTGCCGCTGCCTGTGCCGAGCGCTTTTGTTCCCGTTGCATAGGCGACGCCGCCCGTGAGTGTGGTTTTGTCGAAGGAATCCATGACCGACCAGTTGCTCCGCGAAAGATACTTCGCGTCGGGAAGTTTTGCGTCGTCAAAAATATTCGTAATCGTGTAACCCGTGACGGATTGATCCTTCCTTTCGGTGGATTTCTGTTCATAGGAAGCGACCATCTTCGTATTGCCTTCCGCAGTCATGCCGTCCGCCTTGGTGTAACCCTTTGCCGAAAGAATGTTGTTGGTCGCTTCGTGCGCGTCGGATGCGGCGGTGATGAAATACTCGCCCGCCTCCAACAGATAGGTCTTTGCCTTATTCGCGTCGTAGGAAGCAAAATCGTTCACGTTGATGGTCACGGAGACCGTTTCGCTCTTACCCGCGTCGAGCAGCTTGGTCTTTCCGAAGTCGATGAGGTTGACGGCAGCTTTTTCCACCCCGTTTTGCTTATCATAATCGGTGTAGGGGGCTTGATAGTAGAACTGAACGACCTGCTTGCCCGCCACGTTGCCCGTGTTGGTGACTTTGACGGACAATTCCACATCGCCGTTTTCCTTGACGGAGCCCATCTTGAAGTCGGAGAACCCGAAAGTGGTATAGGAAAGCCCGTACCCGAAGGGCGCGTAGACGGTGGAAGCATAGTCGTAACTGCCGACGTTTTTCGACTTCATGACGGCATCCTCGTATCTCGTCTCATAGTACTTATAGCCCATGTAGATGCCTTCCCCGTAATTGAGGTAGGAATACGTTCCGCCGACGGTAGTCGTATAGTCTTTGACGAGTTCGCCGTTTTCGGTAAAGCGGTAGTCGCCGAAGTTCTGCATGGCGGGAGCGGAGAAGTTATCGTAGACGTAAGTGTCTACGTTCTTTGCGGAAGGGTTGACCTCTCCCGTAAGGAGCTTACCGATCTCCTCTACGCCGTCCTGACCCGTACCCGACACCCACAAAATGGAATCGATGCCGTATTCCTCTTTATCAAAATCCATCTGCATGGCGTTCGTGGTATGTAAGATGACGATGGTCTTTTTGAACTTTCCGCTCGCCTTGATGGCGGCAAGCAGATCCTTTTCGTCCTTGTTGAGTTCGAGATAGCTCTCCTCGTCGCTACCGCCGTATCTGCCCATGTAACGGGGAAGGTCTCCCCCTTCGCTGCCGCCGCGGGTGAATACGACGATGGCGGCGTCGGAAAAGTCCGCATAGCTCGCTTTTACGGCGTCGGTATATTCGCTTTGCGGCACTTCGTCGAGCTGCCAGTTTCCGGCAATGGCGCCGTCGCCGAGATTCGCCCCGTTGCCCCAGTTCGTGTGCTTGCTTCGCATATACATAGCCGCGAGCTTATCGTTGGTCTCCAGCCCGGCGCTTTGCAACGATTGAAGGAGCACGTCCGTTTTGCCGACGGTGATCTGCTTATCCATCCAAAGCATAGACGACATGCCGAACACGCTGACCTTGTTTCCCTTGGAGAGGGGAAGCGCGTTGTTGTCATTTTTAAGAAGGACGCATCCCTCGTCTACGATTCTCAGCTCGAGATCCTTCTGTTTGACCACGAGGGAATCTATATCCTCTGCGGCGACTTCCGTGCCGCCGACGTATCCGAGATAGGGACCGAGTGCCTTATCCCAGGTGGTAGCGTACCAGCTGACGAAGGCAGAGCCCGCTAAAATAGCGGCCGCGCAGACCGACCAGACAGAAAGCGCAATTGCATTTTTCTTTTTACTCATCATAGTCTCCTTATTGAAAAAGGGCTTGCTTTGCAACAAGCCCCTTCTTTTCCTGTAACTTATTCGGCTGCAACCATTTCAAAGGTCATGGTTTGACCCATGAAGTTAGCATTCCAGGTGAAGGATTCTGCGTCGCCCGCATAGGTGATAACGGTATCTTCGTTATCCTTTACGCCTTCAGTGTAATGCGCGAACGTCAAGGTAACGCTCTTAACGGAACCTGCGTCACCGTATTCGACGGTGCGAGTGCCTTCCTGACGGTTGATGACGCCGTGGGGAGCCATTACGAGATCGGCCGTCATCGTGCCGTTGGAATAAACGATGATCTCTGCGGAAATACCGTTAGCGGCAGCTTCCTTGCTGACGTATTTACCGATTTCGACAACCTTCTGCACCTCTTTATAGTAAGCGTCGATCGTGTCGTATTTTACTTGCTTGCTGCCGCTGACCTCAACGGATCTGGTATACATGCCGGGAGCGATATCAAAGCTGAACTTATCGGAATAGGTACCGCCGTCCTCTTCATAGAAGGAGTTGGAGACCGCCTTCGCAATCAGATTGCCGTCCAGACCGGTCATATAAAGGGTATCGGCGCTGACCTCGTGACCGAACGCACCGTTGCTCTCTTCCCAGAATCCGTAGTAGGAATACACGTTACCCGTATAGATGTTGACCTGATCCACCTTCAAGCTGCCATCTGCATACATATTGTAGAGGAAGCCGAACCCGTTCTGATATTCGGGCAGCTCGTCCCAAACGCCTGTGAGCTGATAGGAAACTTCCTTAGAAGAGAAGTCCTCTGCGAGGAACTGATCCATGGTATATTCCGAGAAGTCGATGCCGGGATCGGGATTCTCGTCGCCGCCGGGATTGTCAATGCCGGGCTTGTCGCCGCCGGGATTTTCGCCACCGGGATTGTTTGCTTCGCCGCAGGATGCAAAGGCGAATGCGCCGAGCGAAAGGATCGCAGAGAGTGCGAACAGTAAAAGTTTCTTTGATGTTTTCATGATATTTTCCTCCGTTTTCCTTTTATTAAGGTTTTACTTGCTTACAGTATAGCGGATTGCCCCTTCCCTTTTCAACGGAGATTCCTTTAACTGTCAAATCGATTCCGTTTTCTGACAAAAACTTTCCGAACATGAAAAAACGGGCTCTTGCAAGCCATGCAAAGCCCGTTTTTCCGATGCGCGCTTTTACGGCGCGGGCATGGAAATATCCAACTGAAACATATTGTTTTCTCGCTTGACGGTCATCTTTCCCCTGTATTTCGACACGATGTTTTTCATGCTCTTCATGCCGAAGCCGTGCCATTTTTCGTCCCCTTTCGTCGTGACGGGCAATCCGTCCTTAAAGGAAAGCTCCTCGCTGCAATAGTTTTCGAAATGAATGAGAAGGTTTTTATTCTCTTCCCGAACGCAAGCGAAGATGAATCTTCCCTCTTTTTCCGGAACGGTGAGCTCGCAATCGACGGCATTTTCCAAAGCGTTGCCGAAAATGGAATACAGATCGATCTCATCGATGAAGGAGAGCTTTCCCCCGTCGATGATATAAGTGAGCTGAATATTGTTTTTCTGACAGCGAAGCCCGCAATCGGATAAAACGACGTTCGTGACCTGATTGCCCGTCTCCGCCAAGGAGTCGTAAATATTGATGGAATTTTCGATATCCTTCACGGCTCTTTCGTTCAGATTGCCCTTTTCCGTGATCGCGCGGAGCTGATGGCGCAGATCGTGACACTTAAAGTTGATATTCTCTATGGCTTCCTTTTGCAGTTCGTAACGCTTTCTGTCGTCGTACCACATTTTTTCGAGAATCTCTTTGTCCTTGTTGAGCTGAACGATATGCTGAATTTCAAAGAGAAGGAATACGATGACGAGACAGCACAAAAAGGTTCCGATAAAGCCGTAGTAACGGATATTCGAATCCGTGATATAGTAATACGGCGCATAGGAAAGAACGGTGATCGTATAGAAAAAGGCGTACAAGAAGGTGTAAAAGACGACGGAAGTTCTCTTGGAGCCGATGATGACGGAATTGCTTCCGCTCAATCCGTCACGGAAGAAGAAGGCAAACAGACCGGGGACGAGAAAGGTCGTTGCGATCATATAGAGGGTATAGAGCAAAAAGGTTGCGTCGGGATCGGGGAATATAAAATCGGCGATGATCTTTCCGAACAGGATGCTCGTCATCGTGCCCATGGCGTTGCTGATGATGTAGCGATACAGCAGAGAAATAAAGTCCACGTCTAACAGCATCCAAAAAATCAAAAACTCCGCAACGACGGAAAAGCCGTAAATAACAATGGCGCCGAACGGCAAGTTAACCAATTGCGTATGATTCAAAAACTTCACAGCCACCGCAACGAGGAAAACGGAGAAGAAGGCGGCTATAAACCGCAGAAAGAAATGATCCCTTTTTTTCAAAAACGGGAAGGTGAGGATCGCCATGGTGAGGCAATTGAGATATTGCCTCCGCACCTCCGTGAAAAAGCTGATCGCGTCGAAGATACCGAAAATCATTTTCTTTCCCCCCTCACGTAAGAGGCAAAGGCTTCCTTTACCTCCTTCTTTCTCGGACGGGAGATGAACAGCTTTTCCCCGTCGTACAGGTGGAGCTCGTCCCCTTCGATATCGGAAACGTATTTTAAGTTGACGATGTTGCTCTTATCCAGACGGCAAAAGCCCTTGCCCTCCAGCTGCTCGGCGATCTCCTTCATGGTGCCCCAGGAGGAGAACTCCTTGCCGTCCATGTGATAGAGAATAAAATGATCGCGAATTTCGATATAACGGATATCGGAAAGGCGGATGCGGTACATATTCCCGCCGTTTTTGATGAAAATTTCCTCCTGCGCGTGAGCGTTCACGTCGCAGAGGACGCGCTTCATCATACATTGAAAACGGTTGTACTGCACGGGCTTTAACACGTAATCCTTGGCGTTGACGGAATAGCCCTTTACCGCATACTGCGTTAAATTCGTCACGAAAATAAGCGCGACCTTTTCATCGAGTTCGCGCAACTTTTCCGCCGCCTTCATGCCGTTTAAGTAGGGCATCTGAATGTCCATAAACACGAGATCGTAATTAGATTGATAGTTATCGAGAAACGCCACGGCGTCCTTAAAGGCGGAGACGGCAAATTCCGCACCCGTTTCCTTGGAAAAAAGCTGCAACGCTTCGTTTAACTCATCAAACGCCTTTTCTTCATCTTCTACAATTGCAATTCTTATCATAATTCTTCCCCATCGTATTCATTTTATCAAATTTCTGTTCCCTTGTCAACATTCAACCATTTTTTTACGACAATTGCACTTTCTATTTCGAGAACTGTATAATATTTTACGAGAACTGTAAAAAGGACCGTCTGACGACAGACAGTCCCTTTGCATTTTTGAGATCGCGCCGACGCTGAAGTTTTCCGACGCGTTGCCTCCCCTCGCCCGTTTGACGTTTTCCGTCTGTGGCGAAATCAAGTTTTATCTCCTCAAAAGTCGATCTCACCGAAACATTTCTTGACGAAAATAATATTCTTTTGCAGGAGCGCAAACGTTTCGGGCGAGCCGACGCCGAGCGTGGAGCAAGCGTGGAACGCTCCTTCGAACATGACCATGTGCGCCTCTACGCCCTTTTCTTGCAACGTTTTATAGATGAGGTCGCTGTCAGCCCGAAGTGTTTCTTGCGAATCGCAGGAAATCATGGTGGGGGGAAACAAATGCAACCGATCGAAATAACAACAGGAAATTTCAGGGTTTTTCAAATCGACGCCGGGGGCGTAGCAAGCCGTCAGATAAGGGAGAGCGTCCTTAGATACCGTACCGTCGGAAATCGTGTAGTAATCTCGTTTCAGCTCCCCCGTCAGATCGCACAGCGGCGATTGCGGAAGGAGAACGTCGGGTACGGGAACCCCTTCTTCGATACAGCGCACCGTGAGGGCAAACGTGTAATAGCCGCCCGCGCTCTCTCCCGTGACGCAAATTTTGCTTTCGGGATATTGCCTTCTGATCGCCCGATACGCTGTAAAACAGTCGTCGAGTCCCTTCGGGTAGGTATGTTCGGGGGCTAAACGGTAATTGATAGAGAATACCCGCATGCCGGAAAAACGGGCGAGCATGGAGCAATATCCCCTCGTCGCCTTGGCGCTGCCCGAAACCAGCCCGCCGCCGTGAATATACAAAATAAAATTTTGAGAAGTCACGTTGTCGGGAATACTCATTTCCCCGCTGACCCCGTTGAGCATGACTTTTTTTACTTTGACCCCCTTTTCCTTGGGCATAAAGGTGTAGCCGAAATCGCAGATCGCGCGGACTACCTTCCAGTTGACCTTGTCCATGCCCTTGCCGAACATGACCCCGCCCGTCGCAAAGCCGACGATTTTTTTATTCTTTTCCATCTCTTTGGACGTACATTTTATGATTTGAACGGACATGATTTGTTCTCCTTTTTTAGATTTTTGCGCCCTCATATTTTATAAGGCGCCCGTCTGAAAAAGACGGGCGCCTTATCAATAGGAGGAAAAACGTTACTTGCGTTTTTTGTCGAGAATGAGCATGGTTACGCACCCTGCGGTGATTACGCCGAGAACGACGTCTACCGCAATGAGGGTGGACTGCCACCAGGTGAGGATAGGCACGATCTTATCGTCGGAAGCGATTCCGTTCATCGCGGAGCTGTTTGCCTGCACGAAGAGGATTCTGTGCGTAGCCTGACGCATGAGCTGGCAGACGTAAGCGTTATCCTTATACTCGGAGAGAGGTTTGGTGTTCGTTGCGCTGACGTTGATGCCGTCCCAGATATCGCTGCCGCCCTGCAAACCGTTTACGTGAGAAGTGAAGTTGGAGTTGGAGGAGTAGTCGGTGATGACGACGCCGTCAAAGCCCCATTCGCCGCGGAACACGTCGGTGAGCAAGCCCGCGTGCGCGCCGCCCCAGATCGCGCCGATTCTGTTCATGACCGTCATGGCGCCCTTGGCGTGAGCCTGCGTGACGGCAGGTTCGTACGCGGCGAGATACGCCTCGCGGATGGTCTGTTCGTTCGCCCAGGTCATGACGCCCGCGCGGTGCGTTTCCTGATCGTTGAGCGCAAAGTGCTTCATGAATACGTATACGCCCTTAGACTGAATGCCCTCCACTTCGGGCGCCATCATCGCGCCGGAAATAAATGCGTCCTCTGAGAAATATTCGTAGTTACGACCGCAATAAGCGTTTCTGTGAATGTTTGCCGCGGGACCGTAAACGCCGTTCACGCCTGCCTTCAAGCCCTGAACGCCGATACACTCGCCGATCTCGCGCATGATATTCGTATTCCAGGTAGCCGCCATGATGGTCTCGGCGGGATATGCCATGCCCGAAGAGCCCGCGCCCATGAAGGACTTGGTGATGCCTTGAGGACCGTTTTCTTCCATGGTGGCGGGTTTGCCGATAGAGCCGATCGCCTTGGTGTTATGGAAGCCCTGCTCGATGAGATTTTTCTGTTCGTCGAAGCTCATCTGATCGAGAAGATCGTTCCATGCGGGATCGTCGAAAACCTTGCCCATCATCATGGCGAGCGTGAGAGCGTTCTGCTTGCCGTAAGAAGGCATCTCGTAACCCTCTTCGGGGGTAAATTCGTCGAGAGCGTCCTTGGCGAGCTGTTCGGTTGCCGTGAGCTGAATGGTCGCCTTGGGGAAGGTGCCCGCCCAGTCGCTGCGGGAAAGATAGGTCACCTTTTCGGAAATGCCGTCGTACTTGTTGATATCCGCGTCGTCGAATTGATTCGTGATCTTTTCACCCGTCGCGGAAGAGACGGAGTACTTTTCGGTGTCCAGCTTATTCTGTTTTACCTTGCCGACGAGGTTTGCGTTCCCCTTATCGGTATACTTCTGCGCCGAAAGAATATTGTTGACGGCGTCGTGCGCGTCGTTGCCCACGGCGAAGTAGTAATCGCCCGCGTCGAGGATGTACGTTTTCGCATTGTTGGCGTCGTAGGAAGCCATCTGCTTTTTATCCACGGTGATCTTGACCGTCTCGCTCTTGCCGGCGTCGAGTTTTTTCGTCTTGGCAAAGCCGCACAGCTCTACCGCAGATTTTTCGATGCCGTTTTCCTTGTCGTAATCGGTATAGGGCTTTTGCATATAAAGCTCGACCGTATTCTTGCCCGCCACGTCGCCGCTGTTGGTTACCTTGACGGAGATTGTCACGGCGTCGCTCGTTTCGGTCAATTTATAATCGGAGTAAGTAAAATCGGTATAGGAGAGACCGAAGCCGAAGGTGCGGTATACGCAATCGTCGTAGCTGTAATCGCCCACGTTGGCGACGCCCATCACCTGATCGGCATATCTCGTTTCGTAATACTTATACCCGACGTAGATGCCCTCCTGATAGACGACGTAGTTTACGTTGGTTTCGGAAGCGTCGTTGGTATCCTTTAACCCGACGGCGGATGCGTTCGCATACGTGCAATCGCCGAAGTTATAGAGGGAGGGATTGGAGAAGTTGTCCTTTAAGAAGGTATCGACGAGCTTGCCGCTGGGGTTGACGTTGCCGGCGAAGATATCCGCGATGGCGTTGGTGCCGTAGGCGCCGGGACCAGCGATCCAGAGCGCCGCGTCGATGCCGTACGCCTTGTCGTCGAGGAAGTTGCACTGTACGGCGTTCGAGCTGTTCACGAGAACGATGATCTTCTTGATGGTGCCGTTGTCCTTATACGCCTTGAGCTGTTCGAGAACTTCCTTTTCCTGCGTGGTGAGCGCGAGGTAGTCCCCGTTGTTGCCCTCGTTGACCGCCGTCGTTCTCGCGGCGTCGCCGCCTTCGCCGCCCGACCTTGCGAGGACGAAGATCGCCGCGTCGCCGTAGGAAGCGACGGAGTCTTTGACCTCGTTCGTGTAGACGGACCAGGGAGCTTCGTTCACCTTATAGTCGCCCACAGCCGTGCAGGAGGAGAGCGCGGGAACCGAACGCGTGTACTTACTGCCCGCTCCCGTATTGTAGAAGGACCAGAGTTTGCCGTTTACCTTGAATCCCCTGCTCTCAAACGCTTTTCTCAGCGTGGGCGCGGTGGACGTATCCACCGAACCGGAACCCGTACCGCTGTAAACGAGATCGACGGAAGAGTGCGAGAAGAAACTGACGGAAGCGCCTTCTTTTAAGGGGAGAGCCTTGTTCTCGTTCTTGAGGAGAACGGCTCCCTCGCCCTCTACCCGTTCGCAGAGATCCTGTTCGTAGCGTTCAAACCAGTCGTTATAGCCTTCCCATTCGTCGGGATAGTAATCGGTATCCGCAGCGGAATCCCCCTTCACGATCTTATAGGTGTCGCACGCAAAAAAGGCGTTGAGCGACGTGGCAAAGCTGTTCGCGACGAAGGTGCCCGCCAGCATGATCGCCGTCAAGCCGCCGAATACGGAAGATAGCGCCGTCCAAAGTTTTTTATGTGATTTCATCTTTCTTTTCCTCCTCATTCTGCCTCGAACAATACAAAGCCGTAGGTATTGCCGTTGCCGTCCGCATATTCGTATACGCCGAATTGTTCTTTCATTTCGCCGTCGCCCGTCATCACGAGCTTGCCCTCTTCGATTTTCCAGGTGCCCTTCTTGCCGACGTCAACGATGCCGTAATCCATGTAGTTCATCTTTACGGCATAGCTTCCGTCTCTGTTGAATTGCAAAAACATCGTCTTACTGCCGTTGTTCGCACCCACGCGAAGGACGATGGTATCGTCGTCGGAAGTGTCGACGATTTCGGAGAGCGCGGGAACGAAATCGGTGAGGAGGAAGGCAAACGTGTTGCCGCCCTTATCGTCGAACGTGACGACGCCCTCGGCAACGGAAACTTCGCCGTAGCCTTCCGTCTTCATCTGACCGTTTTCGATCGTCCACGTTCCCTTGCCCGTGGTATGGAATCCCGCCTGACCGTAGGCGGTGGTATCGAAGAGCACCGCGAAGGTTTGATCGACGTTGAACTGCAGGAACATGGTCTTGCTGCCGTTATTCGCCGCATATCTCACCAAAATGCTTTCGTCCGAGGAGGTATCCACCTTTTCGGAAAGACCGAGGTCTTTCTCTTCCTCGTCTCCGGCAAACGGATCTTCCAGCGTGCCGGGACCGCCCTTCAACGCCTCTTCGTTATCCTTATAATGAACGGATTTGGAGGCGAGCGCGCTGGCATTGATATTTCCTTCATCATCCATCGCCTTGCCCGAAATATCGGGGAGAGCGGGCGAAGAGAAGGGCATCGTCACGCCTTTGAGCGTGTAGGCGAGCACTTCCATGGTGTATTTGGTTCTTTCGCCGCCGTTCGTAAAGTCGTAGATGAGCTCCATCGTGCCGTCGTTGAATATTTCCGCATAACAGCCGCCCGTAGTATCCTTGTAGTTGCTCTTGATCGTGTATACGCAAACGGCTTTTTCGCTGTTCTTATTCTCCTCGAGCGCCGCTTTCAGTTCCTCCTCGTAAACGGTGTATTTTCCGCCGCGCTGCGCATAGCCGCCGTAGATGGGAGAGTTCTTGAAGAACTGATATACACCGTCGTCGTAATCGCAAGAGATCTCGTTGTTCAGATAATCGCGAAGGGTAAGACCGATCTCCTCCTTGATTTCCGCCGCAGACCATTTTGCCTTAATGACGATGTTCTCCGTGATCTTTCTCGCCGCGGGGAAGGGAGTGCCGTCCGCATAATACCAGCCGTACATCTCGTTGCCTTCCCAAGTCACGCCGTAATCCGCGAAATTGATTTTCCCCTTTTCCTTTACCTGAATGGTCTTTGTTTCGCTCGTGCCGTCCGCAAACGCGCCGCCGTTGGGATCGAGCGTGACCGTGTAATAGGTCGCATTCGCATCCTCGTCCCCCTTCGAGGGGTCGTTTCCCGCCGTTCCGCCACACGAGGCAAACGCCGTGACGAGAAACGCCGATGATAACAAAATCCCTGCGAATTTTTGAAAGTGTTTTCTCATACAATCCTCCATAAAGTTAGTTGCCTTTCGGCATTTTACGGTTTTTATTATAATGAAAAAGAGTTTTCTCTTTCCATATTTTTTCCGTTAAATGTATATTCCCATGCGAATTCTGTGCAAAACGAAAAAAGAGAGGCGGAGCGCCTCAAAAATTCCCCTTGGCTCCGTTTGCTTTCCAAATCACGACAAAAAAATGAGTTCGACCCTTCGTCGAACTCATTTTATCCTTTCAAACATTTAAGAGAGCACCTTTTTCATTGCCATGACGGCGCCCGCGCGATTATCGCAATCCATTTTTTCGTATATGCCGGAAATATAGTTGCGAGCGGTCCCCTCCGTCAGCTTGAGCGCGCTCGCGATCTGACGGTTCGTGAACCCGTCGTACAGCATGAGCGCGATCTCCACTTCCCGATCGGAAAAAGAGAACGCCCGACGGAGCAGAATTTCGCGATTATCCGAAACCAACTTGGCGGCGTCGGTGATTCGCCTTGCGATTTTTGCAGGCAAGATGGTATCCCCCGCGTAAGCGTTTTTCACCGCCTCGATTAAAGCCTCCCCGTCGATATCTTTTAATAGATACCCGCTCGCACCGTTGTTGATAGCGCTCAAAATATAGTCGCTGTCGTCAAAGGTGGTCAAAATGACGACCTTCGTGTCGGGATACCGATTCTTGATTTCCCTCGTGGCGACCACGCCGTTCATGTTCGGCATACGAACGTCCATCAATACGACGTCGGCAGTCTTTTCCGCCATCTTCTTTAAGGCGTCCTCTCCGTCGCAAGCGACCGCGATCACGGAGATCTCGGGGCAAGTGCCGAGCACGCTCTTTAAGCCTTCCGCCAAAATCGACTGATCGTCGACGAGCATCACGTTAATCATTTTTGATTTCCTCCTTGAAAAAAGGTAAAGTCATGTGTATTTCAAAGCCTTCGTCTATCTCGGTGCGGAAGAATACTTCCCCGCCTTGTTCCTCGACGCGCTTTTTGAGTCCGTACAGCCCCAAACCGAGCGTTAAGCCTTCCAAATCCGCGCCGATGCCGTTATCCGAGAGCAAAAAGTAAATTTTTTCTCCCTTTTTTGAAAATTCAAAATAGAAAGCCGTCGCTTTTCCGTGGCGCAAACCGTTGGAGATTCCTTCCTTGAGCGTATTTTCCACCAGGCGGCGCGCGTCGCCCTCCAAAGCGATATCCTCGATGGCGCTCCGTATCTTGATGCCCGTGCCCGCCGTGGAGTCTGTGATGATGTTCAAAAGAGAATCACGCAAGGAGACTTGCTCGTTTCTGCCCGAAAGCAAGTGCACGCTCTCGCGCAGCTCGTCCAACGCGTGTTTTGCCTGAATATTCGCGGCGACGAGATTCTTTTTCGCCGCGGCGGGATCGGAATCCATCAACATCTTCGCCGCCTCCGTCTGCATGATGCAGATGGTGATGGAGTGCCCCGCGGTGTCGTGGATATCCTTGGCGATGCGCTGGCGTTCCTGCAAGAGGGCGACCTCCTTGAGATCCTCGTACGCCGTTTGCAGTTTTTTATTCGTTTCGTCCAGCTCCTTGTTCTTCTTTTCCGTCTCCACGCTGTGGCGATAGAGCATGATCGCGATATTCTCGATAAAGAAATGCAGGGACAAAAAGACGAGACTGTTAAAGCATTGCGAAATGATGACGCCGACGGTGAGGGCGCGCAAGGTGGAAAAATACGCGGACAGGGCGTACGCCACGCAGTAAAAGAAAAGCGAGCAGGCAAACATGATACAACCGGAAACGAAGTTGTCCTCGCTCAGATAAAACTCCGTTAAAATGACGGTGTATAGGGTGAGCAGATACTCGCTGCCTGAAATTGCCGTCAGCGAGAGCAATAACAGCGTATCGGCGACGTAGCAGACGATCTTTCGGCTGTATTTTTTCACCGCCCACGTCTTGATGGCGAAGATCCCCGTGATCAACAGCTCGATTGCGACGACCCCCCAAAAGAGATTTTCGTATTTCCCGCCGAAGAGAATTAAAATTTCGACGAAGATGAGAATGGCGAACAGGATGATTCTCGCATACCGCACGAATTTCTCATAGAATTTCTCCTTATCGTATTCCCTGCGCAGCTTTTCAAATTTTTTGAAAATGTTAAAAGTCATTGAGAATACTCCCGATAGAAAAACGTTTTTTGAGCTGATAAAGCATACCCGAATTGTAGTAGCTGTACATGCCGTTTTCCCCGACGATGCAATGGTCGATCAGTTCGACGTTCGTCATGCTGCAAAGGAGCATACATTTCTTGGTGAACAATTCGTCCTCATAGGAAGGCATACACGAGCAACCGGGGTGATTGTGCACGATGACGACGGACGCGGCGGAAGATTCGGCGACAGCCTTGGCGAAAGTTTTGGAATCGATCTCCACGTGATCGGCGGAGAAACTGGAAAAGCTCTTCACGCTCAAAACTCCGCAACGCTTATCCAAAAAGAAGATATCGACCACCTCGCAATTGGCGTCGCGATAGCGTTCAATCAAAAAATCGCGAAACTTGCCGTCCCGATCGAACACTTCCGGCGCTTGCTTTTTCGGTTTATATTTTTCATAGAACATACCGATCACTTTGAGGTACGCCGCGGAGCTCTCCCCCATGCCCTCGACGCTCGCGATATCCTCGATGGACGCCAAAAACACGTTGCGTATCGAACGGAATTTGACGAGCAAGCGGTGCGCGATCTCGTTGGTGTTCTTGCGGGGAATCGCGTTGAAGAGCAAAATTTCGAGAAGTTCGTGTTCCGGGAAAGACTCGTTCTTTTTCAATTTTTCGATCATTCTTCCCCTATGGCCTTCGTGTAACATAATTTTCTCCGAAATCATAAAATACTGCGTATTTTTATTTTACCATATTTCAAAAAAAGTGTATAATGTTTTCAGACATTATTTTTCAAAACGGGAGAGTTTTTTATGCAAAAATATTTTGACGAGACCGTAAAGACCATTCGGGAAATGATACGGTTCGATTCTTCCTTAAAACCTGCCGAAGAGGGCGCGCCCTTCGGCAAAGAGACCGCCGCGTGTTTGGAGCGCTTTTTGGCGATCGCTCGGGATATGGGATTTGAAACGCATAACTACGATAATTATATCGGCGAAGTCGTATTCGGCGAAGGGAAAGACTTTGCCATTCTCGCGCACCTCGACGTAGTTCCCGCGGGCGCGGGTTGGGCGCACGATCCCTTCGGCGGAGAAATATCGGACGGCAAGATCTGGGGGCGCGGCACGATGGACGACAAGGGTCCCGCCGTATGTATTTTGTATTGCTTGAAAGCGTTAAAAGACGAAGGCTTTACGCCCAAACGAAAAATAAAACTCATTCTCGGTTGCAACGAGGAGTCCGGTTGGGCTTGCATCGAGCATTACCAAAAAGTTGCGACCATGCCCGAAGAAGGCTTTACGCCCGACGCAAACTTCCCCGTCATCTATGCGGAGAAGGGTATCGCCCACGTCAAAGCGTCCTTCCCCTTAAAAGACGCCCCCTTTACGGCGCTGACGGCAGGTTCCGCCGCCAACATGGTATGCGACAGCCTCACCGCGATCTTGACGGACAAAGCCGCGGCGGCATTGAAAGACGCCGTATCCCGCGTGGAAGGCACCTGCATTTGCGTGGAAGGCAACACCCTTACCGCAAAGGGAAAATCCGCGCACGGCTCTCTGCCCATGCTCGGCGCCAACGCGTTAGAGGCGGCTCTGCGCGCGTTTGCCGCCATCGACGAACAGTTTGCCCCCGTCGTGGCGTTCCTCTTTGACGATTGCGCGCATTTGAAAGATATGGAGGATATCACGGGGCGCCTCACCATGTCTCCCGACGTCGCCCTCTTTGAAGACGGCGCCTTACAGGTGATTATCGACTTCCGTTATCCCGCCACGCACAAGATCGAAGAGATTTTTACCGCTTTCGACGCTTTCGGCGTTTCCTACGAGAGCTTGCATTGCCAAGATCCCCTCTTCAACGATCCCGAAGGCGAAACGATACAGCGTCTCCTCTCCGTATGGAACGAATCGACGGGAAGAAGGGAACAGCCCATCGCCATCGGCGGCGGCACCTACGCGAGAGCGTTGAAATGCGGATGCGGATTCGGACCCGAAGTAGACTGGGAGGAGAGCCCCATTCATCAGGCAAACGAATTTATCTCCTTAAAGCATATCGCCTTTTTGAACGATCTTTACTATCGGGCAATCAAAAAAATCAGCGAATAAAGCGAAACGGCTTGTTGTTCCCAACAAGTCGTTTTTTGCGGCAGCATTGCGATTTTATACGCGGCGCTCTCTTGCGATATGGATATTCTCCCGCATGCTCTGTTCGATTTCCGCCGTCAGCTCGTTGGTGTTTTTCTCTTCCACCTCTTTCGCGGAATATACCTTCAACAAATCGATATACACCCGCGTTCTCAGGAAGGGGAAACGCTTGCGCACCAGCTCCGTGTTGACGACCGTCATCACGACGAGCGGACAGCCCGCCTTCTGCGCGATTTTCAACGCGCCCGGCTTAAAGGGCAGCAGCGTCTCTTTCGTGGTGTTTCTCGTCCCCTCGGGATAAATTCCCACGGAGCAGACGTCCTGTTTGATATATTCGGCAGCCTTATTGATGACTTTCAGGCTCTGGCGCACGTCGCTGCGGTTCATGGGCAAGAAGTTGCTCTGATACATGAACGCGCCCGCGATGGGCACGCGAATGAGCGACTGCTTTGCCACCCATGCGATCTCCTTTTTTCTGCCGAGCGCCGCGTTGGTGGCGATGGGGTCGAAGTTGGAGAGATGATTGCTGACGAGGAGAAATCTCCCTTCGGGCAGCAGTTCCCTGCCCGAAACGACGAGCTTGATGCGGCAGAAGAAACACATGAATTTGAGATACTCTTCCAGGATAAATCTTGCAAATTTATTATACTTTTCATTCGGCACTTCGTCGGACTTTTTGAAAAAGAGAGACGTGACGAACAGAAAGACGATGGAAAGAAGGGTAAAGGCGAAAAATCCGCCGATGAAGAAAAGGATTACCCAGTAAAAATCGTACCAATGGGCGATGAGCCCCGAAAATACGGAAAGAAGCGCCGTAGCGATGATCGTAAAGAAAAAAATTAAAAATGTAAACACGGTAAAATCTCCTTGCCTTTCAGTTTACTCCCCTTTTCCCCGTTTGTCAATCCTAATCTTGAAAAAGAAGGCAAAAAATCCTTCCGCTCTTTAACGGAAGGGATTTTTTAATAAGGTTTTACACCGTAAAGTTTTTCGACGTTATCGGCATATTTTCTCATTTTATCGCATTGTCTCAAATCGACGGCGTTAAGCGCCTCGGCAATTTTCTGCCGTTGATCCTTGTTGAGGTGGTTGGGGACTTCTACCAAAACCTTGATGTACAGGTTGCCCGTGCCGTTTCTCGTGTGCAGACCCTTGCCGCGCACGGTAAAGACCGCGCCGTTCTGCGTGCCCTCGGGTATGGGATAATCGAACGTATCGTCGATGGAGGGAACCTTTACCGTGCCGCCGAGCGCGGCGATCGAGAAGGAAATGGGAAGTTCGACGTACAAATCGAGATTCTTCCGCTCGAACAATTTGTGCTGTTCGATATGGAACACCACGATGAGATCGCCCGCCTGACCGCCGTTTGCGCCCGCTTCGCCATAGCCGCGCTTGCGGATATAGCTGTTGTTGTCGACGCCCGCGGGAATGTTGAGGGTGACCTTCTCTTCCTTTCTGACCGTGCCCTTGCCCTTGCAATCGGGACACTTTTCGAGGATCTTTTTTCCGCTGCCGTTACAGTCGGGGCACACGCCGATGCGAACGGTTCTGCCGAACATGGTGTTCTGCGTGTACTGTACCTGACCGCTGCCGCTGCAGCGGGAACAGGTGGAATACGCCGTTCCGTTTTTACTGCCGTTGCCGCGGCAGGAAGGGCAGGTGCAATTTCTCATATAAGAAATCTCCTTCACGCAGCCCTTGGCGGAATCCATAAAGCTCAAATTCATATCCCGTTGAATATCCTCGCCCACGCTGCTCTGCGCGGGACCGCCCTGACGGGCGCCGCCGCTAAAGCCGCCGCCGAAGAAACTGGAGAAGATATCTTCAAAGCCGCCAAAGCCCCCTTGAGAACCAAAGCCGCCAAAGCCGCCCTGAGAGCCCATGCCGGGATGCTCCAACTCGAAATCGTACTGTTTACGCTTTTGATCGTCGGACAGCACTTCGTTCGCCTCGTTGATCTCCTTGAATTTTTCCGCGCACGAGGGATCGTCGGGATGAAGGTCGGGGTGATACTGTTTTACGAGCTTTCTGTACGCCGACTTGATCTCGTCCGCCGTGGCGGTTTTGGAAACGCCCAATATTTCGTAATAATTCTTTTTCTCTGCCATAATATTAAAAACCTGCAATTACCCAACGGGGGGACCATTGGGTAATTCTTTGTATTTTTTATTTGGTAACCCCGCATCAAACACCGACGCCTTTCTTCCCGAAATCGGCAGTTTATCGCACCGTACGTCATGGTGCGGGGATGCCTGAAATTACTGATGGAACTCTTCGTCGCCGCCGTCGTTTCCTGCGCCGGGGTTAGGAGCGCCCTGCGCGCCCGCCTGCTGATACATCTTGGAGAACACGGGCTGAACGTCGTTCATGAGCTTATCGTAAGCCGCCTTGATCTTGTCGTCGTCCTCGGTGGCAAGTTCTTTCTTCGCTTCGTCGACGGCGTCTTGCAACACCTTCTTGTCGTCGTCGGAAAGTTTGTCGCCGGCGTCCTTCATAGTCTGTTCGACGGAGAAGATCATGGAATCGAGTTTATTTCTGTTTTCCACCTTCTGCTTTCTCTTCTTGTCCTCTTCGGCGAACTGTTCCGCTTCCTTGACCGCCTTATCGATCTCTTCTTCGGAGAGGTTGGTGGAAGAGGTGATGGTGATATCCGTGCTCTTGCCGGTGCCCTTATCCTGCGCGGTCACGTGAACGATGCCGTTCGCGTCGATGTCGAAGGTGACCTCGATCTGAGGGATTCCGCGGGGCGCGGGAGCGATGCCGCTGAGCTGGAAGTTGCCGAGCGTCTTGTTGTCCTTGCAGAACTCTCTTTCGCCCTGCAATACGTGAATTTCAACGGAAGTCTGATTGTCCGCGGCGGTGGAGAAGATCTGCGACTTCTTTACAGGGATCGTCGTGTTTCTGTCGATGATCTTGGTGAATACACCGCCGAGCGTCTCGATACCCAAGGAAAGAGGGGTAACGTCGAGCAGGAGCACGTCCTTCACTTCGCCGGTGAGAACGCCGCCCTGAATCGCCGCGCCGATGGAAACGCATTCGTCGGGGTTAATGCCCTGGAAAGGCTTCTTGCCGGTTTCCTGCTGAACCTTCGTGACGACGGCGGGCATACGAGTGGAACCACCGACCAAAATGACCTTGGAAATGTCGGAATAGGAGAGACCTGCGTCCTTTAACGCCTTTCTCATGGGAACTACCGTTCTTTCGAGGAGGTCGCTGGTCATCGCCTCGAATTTCTGACGGGTGAGCGTCTCGTCGAGGTGCTTGGGACCGTCCGCGCCTACGGTGATGTAGGGAAGGTTGATGTTGGTGGAAGTCATGCCGGAAAGTTCGATCTTCGCCTTTTCCGCCGCTTCCTTCAATCTCTGCATCGCCATCTTATCGTTCGAGAGATCGACGCCTTCCTTGGCTTTGAACTGATCTACGAGATAAGAGATGATCTTGTTATCCCAGTCGTCGCCGCCCAAATGGGTGTCGCCGTTGGTGGATTTTACTTCGAATACGCCGTCGGAGATCTCCAGAATGGAAACGTCGAACGTGCCGCCGCCGAGGTCGTAGATCATGACCTTGGAATTTTCGTTCTCCTTATCCAAGCCGTAAGCGAGAGCTGCCGCCGTGGGTTCGTTGATGACGCGAAGAACGTTGAGTCCCGCGATCTTGCCGGCGTCCTTGGTCGCCTGACGCTGTGCGTCGGAGAAGTATGCGGGGCAGGTGATGACGGCGTCCGTCACCTTGCTGCCGATGTAAGCCTCCGCGTCCGCCTTGAGCTTGGAAAGGATCATAGCGGAAATTTCCTGCGGGGAATACTGCTTGGAATCGATGTCCACGTGATAATTTTCACCCATGTGACGCTTGATGGAATAAACCGTTCTGTTGGGGTTGGCAACGATTTGGTTCTTTGCGATTTTACCTACGATTCTGCTGCCGTCCTTCTGGAAAGAGACGACGGAAGGGGTGGTTCTGTCCCCCTCGGAGTTTGCGATTACGACGGGTTCGCCGCCTTCCATAACGGATACGCAAGAGTTTGTTGTACCTAAATCAATACCGATTACTTTTCCCATAATTTCATATCTCCTGATTTTGTTAAGTGTTATTTTTTACAGTTATTATTTACACCCATTCTTATTTTTTCAAACAAGAAATTCTATATTTTTTTCGTTATTTTTCAGTCCTCTTTTACGACGGCGACCTGGGCAAAGCGGAGGATCTTATCCCCCTTCTTGTAGCCCTTGGCAAAGGTGATCTTCACCGTTCCAGGTTTTTCCTCCCCCTCTGCGGGAAGGGCGGTGACGGCGTTTGCGCACGTCGCGTCGAACTCCTCGCCCTTGGGATCGAAGGAGGTCACGTTTTCCTCCTGCATGATCTTATCGTATGCCTTTAAGATGAGTTCGAGCCCCTGCCTGGTCTTTTCGTCCTGCGTGATGGCGATGGCGCGCTCTACGTTGTCGCCGATGGAGAAGAACTTCTCGATGACGTCGTTTCTGCCCTCCGCGTATTTTTGCGAGGCAGTGGACGCCATGCGCTTGCGATAATTTTCGTATTCGGCAGTCACCGCGTACAATCTTCTTTTATAATCGTCCGACTCGGCTTGCACCTTATCAAGTTCGCTCTTTTTCACGAGCTCCTCTTCAACGGGTGCCTGCGCTTCGGTCGTTTCCTGTTCCTCGACGTTCTCGTTTACGTCCTTTTCAAGGTCGAGTTTCTCTCTCTTGTCCTTTTTCTCTGCCATGTCGTTACTCCTCATTCAAAATGGTTGTTTATTTGGTACGCATACTATATACCACCCCATTTCTATTTTCAAACGTTTTTTCGAAAAAATTCTCATAATCTTTTCTTTTTTGCAAATATTTTTTTTGAAAAGGGTATGGACAAAACCGACTTTTTATTGTAAAATAGATAAAAACAATTTGAAACAGGGAGAAAATTATGAATAGCAGAACGATTGAAATTGTTTCTCGCCGTAACCGCAATATCGTGATGAACGTGATACAGGGGCACTTTGCCACCACCAACTCTCACATCAATTACTTTTTGGACACCACACAGGTGAAATCCATGCACAAGATGGCAAAGGAAGTCTCGAAAGTCTTTGCCGGCGATTTCCGCGACACGCCCATCGAGGCGATCGTCTGCACCGAACGCACCAAGATGATCGGCGCTTTCCTCGCCGAGGAATTGTCCCTAGCCGGCATCAATCGCGATCAGGATATCGTCGTCGTGACGCCGGAATTCAACAGCTTTAATAAAATGCTTTTGCGCGACAACGTGCAGTCCCTCATCTGGAATAAAAACGTGCTCGTCCTCTCCGCGTCCATCGCGACGGGCATCACGGCGAGCTCGGTGCTCGACGGAATCAATTACTACGGCGCGACGCCCGCGGGGATAGCCACCATCTTCTCCACGCGCAGCGATATCGACGGCGTTCCCGTGCGCAGCATCTTCGACAACGAGGACGTGCCCGGATACGAAAACTGCTCCATCGCCGATTGCCCGCTCTGCAAGAGAAAGGTCAAGATCGACGCCATCGTCAACAGCTACGGCTACTCAAAATTATAATCGTGGAGATTATTACGCAAGAAGGACTGTATACCCTCTTAGAGGAGTATCATGCAGAGATAGAACTGATATCAAAAGGGGGAGATCTCATATCCGTTTCCCCCGTTCTCTATTTTAACAGCAGCGAAGAGCCCTCTTTCAAGGGCTATTCGACGGAATTGCAAGGGAATTTTCACCGCAGTCGGAAATACGAAACGCTGATAACCTATTTGAAAAAACTCGGCGCCGAACAGGAGGGAACGTACCATTTGTTCGACATCGAACAGACGTTCCCGACGATATCCGATTACGAAGAGCAACTCGCCTTCGATCGTATCGACATGAAGGGGCTCATCGAGAAATACGGGGAGATTGCCGACAGTTTCGAGCTGGTCTGCCCGTTCGACAACGATCAATTTTTATCCGAATCGGACGGCGACGCCGTCTTTCGGGAGGTCTCGGAGTACGAATGGCAGCATTTGCAAATGCTCCGCATCGACGCCAAGCGGGAAAATAAGGGGATCGCTCCCCTTTCTTCCTACGTAAAGCGCGTGCAGGAGATCATAGACGGGAATCCCGAAGAGCACGAATTTGCCCTATTCGATTACGCCGAAACCCTGCCCCCCGCCGTCGCGGAGCTCGTTTACGCTATCTATAACAGAGAAATTCTGTTGCGCGAGCTCTCCGAGGATCTTTCCGCTCTTGCCCGAAACGTCAAAAAACTCCCTATCGAGATCGAGCTCTCGCAAGAAGAGTTATCTCCGCTAAAGCCCTTTTTGCTCTCGGTTCGGCTTTCCTGCGTGTGGCATTGCACGACGAGCGGACAGCTACATAAGATATTCCGTTTCCGCCTCACGGAGGAAACCAAACGGTGGCTCCTACGATTTCCCACCGACTACGACTTGCAACCGCTGGAGGATCTCGCCTTTTATCGGGGGGAGAAAATTCTCTTTTCCTCCTGCACGCACGAAGAATTTCATATCGATTTGAGCCAAGATTGATCGAAAAAGACTTTTCCCTCGGAAAGGTCTTTTTTTCTGTCCTGCCCGTCCCCTTCTTTGTCATATATAGTATTATTTTTGTCATATATATTTGTTACAAATTAGTTGACATTTACACCCGTTTCTGTTATACTGTGAAAAAATATTAAGAGAGGTTTTCCTTTGCATGAAGAAAGTATCCATCGTGATTCCCGTATACAATGCCGCCTCCACCCTCGACAGGTGTTTAGGCAGTATCTTTGCCCAGACGTATCCCAATTTTGAGATCATAGCCGTGAACGACGAATCGAAGGACGAGAGTTTATCGATTTTGCAATCCTACGCGCAAAAGGACAGCAGGCTGTCCTGTTATTCCATCGCGCACGGCGGCGTGTCCAAGGCGAGAAATTTCGGACTCGAACGGGCGACGGGCGAATACCTGCAATTCGTGGACGCCGACGACGATCTGGACGAACGGTTTTTGGAAAAGATGATCTATCTTTTGGAGAGCACTTCTTCCGACCTCGCCGTCTGCCGTTTCCACCACCCCTTCTTTAAGACGTACGTGGAAAACCGCACCTACGATTTTTCCAAGCCGGAGGAGCTGATGGCGCTGTATCAGGATTGCTACGGCGTGGTGATGCCTTGGAACAGACTGTGGAGGCGGGAATGCTTTACCGTTCCCTTCGACGAGGAGGTACATTTTTCCGAGGACGAGCTGGGCAACCTCGCCAACCTGCCCAACGTGAAAAAGGCGGTATCCACTAACGAGTATCTCTACCATTACTTTTTCGCCAAGAAGGAAGAGAACGCCAAGGAGGAGTCCTGCGTCAACAACATCATCAATTCGGAGGCGTTCTGGAACAACAAGACGAGCTTTTACTACCTCGGCGGACGGCTCGTGCCCAAGCGCAAGGCGATTATCGAACGGGCGATCGCGGAGGGAACGTTCCCCAAGGAATGTACGGATATGCCCTACTACCGCCTCATCGATTACTGTTTCTGGCAGATGCCCGCCTACATCGGCATGGGGATTCCCGAAGAGGGGCTGGCGATAGAAAATTATCACATCTTCACCGAGCCCGACTTTATCGAAGGCTATCGCCTGCGGGAAAAATACGGTTTCCGCTTAAAGCCCATGACGGATGCCGAAACCAAAGCGCTCGCCGAAAAATTCACTTCCGTTTGCTACAAAATCTATCGGGAGAAGGGCGCGGACGAGAATTTCAAAGTCGCCTACGCGTTCATCTCCGCCTTCTTAAAGCTATTCGCGGAAAAGATAGGAACGCTCGACCCCGTCTCCTTCAACGCGCAAAAGATGCTCGATTTGGAAAATAATTCCACGCCCGAAGCGATTTACGTCAATTCCCTATTATGACGTTCTACCTCATTTTTATCATGATCAGTTTTTCGCTGATCGGCGTCGTAAACGGATTTGTTTTGCAGAATTTTTCCGTCAGCTTTGCCTATGCGGGGCTCGCGCTGCTCATCGTGGTCGTCGTCGATATCGTCGTAGCCGCCGCGACCCGCCTGTTTCCCGAAGAAAAAATAGACCCCTTCCAAGCGATATTTATCCCCTCCGCGCGGGAGCGGAAGGTATTGCTCGCGATCGGCGTGCGAACGTGGAAGGATATCATTCCCGAAACGGGAAAATATCTCTGCCATTTCGCCAAGGATAAAATCGAAAAACCCGAGGACAACGGCTATCTCTTGAAATTTTTGCGGGAGACGATATACGCCGAGGCAATGCACGTCATCTCCCTCTTTTTGGGGTTTGCGGCGTTGCTAATTCCCGCTTACCGTTTCAGCATCGCCCTTCCCATAGCGCTGGTGAACGCGTTCCTGCAATTTTTACCCGTATGCGCGCAACGTTACAACAGACCCCGACTCATCGCGCTCTATCAATACAATCAACGAAAAGGTGCCATCTGACAATGATCTACGAAAAATATGCAAAAATGCTCTCCGCCACGACGGAAAGCACGCTGGATAAAATCATCGAATACGAAAGGGAAGGTCGGTTCAACGACCATCTCGACGGCGAAAACGCACCCCCCTTTCTCCCCGTGGACGAGAACTTCGAGTATCTCCCCAAGCCGAGCGTAAAGCGCGCCTTGCAGACCCTCTTCATCATCGATCCCTTCGAGCGGTACACGAACAAAAAGCTATTCCGCACGCAGGTGACGGGCAAGGAAAACCTGCAGGGACTTCATAGCGCGATCGTCGTATGCAACCACGTCAACAAGCTGGATTGCATGGCGATCAAGATGGCGTTGCGACCCAAAAAGACGTACGTGACCGCGGCGAATTTCAACAATATGCAGGGATTTTTAGGCGATATGATGCGCGCGGGCGGCATGCTCCCCTTCGGGGAAACGTACACCGCCATGAAACATTTCGACGCGGCGATCGAGACGCTGTTAAAGGAAGGCAACTTCGTCGCCTTCTTTCCCGAACGCGCCGAATGGTGGGGTTACGAAAAGCCCCGCCCGCTCTTTTCGGGCGCGCACCGCTACGCCGTGAAGAATAACGTTCCCCTGCTCCCCCTCTTCATCACGTTTACCGACACGGAGGAATCCAAAAAAGACAGGACGGCGCTCAAACAGTTCACCGTGCATATCGCAAAACCCGTCGAGGCGCCTAAAGACGTTTCCTATCGCGAAGGGGTGGACTATCTGGTGAAAGCCAACGAAAAGGCATGGCAAGAAATCTACGAGAACTTTTATCATAAAAATTGAAAAAAAATCATCGGGATTCCCGATGATTTTTTTCTTACTTTTTGCTGCCGATCAAGGCGCGATGCCGCAGAGAAGTCCGCCGACCACAAAGATCACGCTCGACAGATCCCAGCGTTGCCAAAGATATCCGAACAGCAAAAACACCAGGGCGCACAGCATCATGATGACGCCGCAGACCTTGCCGACCCATCTGTTTACGGAAAGGGGCGCCGAGTGCAGGAAGGCAAATTCCACAAAACAGAACGCGCCGAGCGCCGTGGCGAGCATAAACCAACACACGCCGTACTTCTCCACCCAAAAGATGAATAAAAGCCCCAATAAGATGACGGCGATTCCGCTAATCAGCAGGGCGATTTGCCCCGCCGACCAGGATAGCGCGACGAGAGGCGTCTCTATTTCGACAGGCGCCGCGGCAGGCGTCCCTCCCCGTTCCCCGCGCAACAACTCGTCCACCGTGACGCCGAACAGCCCGGCGAGCGGAAGAAGCTGCGCCGTTTCGGGAAAGGTTTCCCCCGTTTCCCATTTGCTCCCCGCCTTGTTGGTAACGCCGAGCTTTTCCGCCACCTCCGACTGCGTAAGTCCCTTTTCCTTTCGTAATTCGTATAAAAAATCTCCGAACGACATAGAATTTCTCCTTTCGTTTTTCTTCGATTATACCTAAATTGAAGCGGGAAATCAAGATTTTTTGTTTAGAACCTGTTCTCTTTACGGTAGAATTTGTTCTCCCGATAAGAGAATCCCCTCTTATGCTTGCATAAGAGGGGGTTGCCTTAATCAATATCCAAATGAACGAAGTGTTCGCGGGAGGAATAGCGGTAAAAAATGGCTTTTCTGCCGATAACGGTGACGAGGTCGCAATGAAGTGCCTCTTCCACCTGCCTGGCGGGCTCCCAAGGATCTTCCGCCGCCGTCTCCAAGATCGAGACTTTCACCACTTCGTGCGCCTCCAAAGCGTCGGAAATGGATTTTAAGAGGTTGTCCGTGACGCCCTCCTTGCCGATGTGCGCAATGGGCTGCGCCGTGGAGATGATACTTTTTAATTTACTTCTCTGTTTACTGGTAAGCATAATATTCTTTCCTTTTTATCTGATTTGAATGTTTTTCGTTGATGATTGAACGGATCGTAAGCGCGACGTGATAATGCGGAAAAAGCAACCGTAAGCGCGATACCGTATTACGGAAAAAGACGAACTGTCACTACTTAAGCAAGTATTTTTTCGTAAGACAAGGAGCGGGCGGACTGTCCGAAGGGAGTTTACATAAACGTAAACGACCGAGGACAACCGTAAGCGCGACACAGTATTACGGAAAAAGACGAACTTAAAGGATGAAGTCGAACTCGACGTCGCCGACAATAACCGTATCCCCTTCCTTACAGCCTTGCTTTTGCAGGGAGGAGATGACGCCTTGCACGCGGAGGACTTTTTGGAAATACGCCATGGAATCGGCGTCGTCCAAACGAACGTTGCGGCAGAGCATATCCACCAGACCGCCCGTCACCTCGTACACGCCCTCTTCCAAACGCTCGATCTCGAACTGCGTGTTGTCCACTTCGTTGGTATAGGCGTAATTCTCGTCGGGCAAAACGGGTTCGACGGGGGGGAGCGTCTGCAAAATCTCGAAAATACCTTTAAGGAGCGCCTCTTTCCCTTCCCCCTGAACGGCGGTCAACGGGTAAATGGGGTACTTATCGCCGTACGCCTCTTGAAAAAGAGCCAAATTCTCTTCCGCGCCGTAGATATCGCACTTATTGCAGACGATGACCTGCGGGAGAGAGGCTAATTTTTCCGAATAGCCGGCAAGCTCCTCGTTGATCTTGACGAAGTCCTCTATCGGGTCCCTGCCCTCGCAACCGGAGATATCCACCACGTGGCAAAGCATTCTAGTCCGCTCGATGTGGCGAAGAAAATCGTGACCGAGCCCCGCGCCGTCGGACGCGCCCTCGATCAAGCCGGGGATATCCGCCGCAACGAAGGAATTGTCGTAGTAATTCACCACGCCGAGATTGGGAGAGAGCGTCGTAAAATGATAGTTCGCGATTTTCGGTCTCGCGGCGGAGATCTTCGAGAGAAGGGTGCTCTTGCCCACGTTGGGGAACCCGATAATGCCCACGTCGGCGATGACCTTCATCTCTAAAATGACGGCGTGGGGCTTCATCTTTTGCCCTTTCTGCGCAAAATCGGGCGCGTGACGGCGGGAGGTGGTGAATCTCACGTTTCCCTTGCCGCCTCTGCCGCCCTGCGCCACGAGCACCTTTTCCCCGTCGGAAAAGACGTCGCAGATGACTCTGCCCGTCTCGTAATCCTTGACCAAGGTTCCTCTCGGCACGCGGAGCACGACGTCCGCGCCGTTATGTCCGGTACATTTGTTGGAACCGCCCCTCTCGCCGTCGCCTGCCTTGAAATGACTTTCAAAACGGTACGGAAGAAGGTCGTTCATATCCTTATCTCCGATAAAATAAATATTGCCGCCCTTGCCGCCGTCGCCGCCGTCGGGACCGCACGCGGGCTTTCCCTTATAGGACTGGAAGGAATTGCAGCCGTCGCCGCCGTCGCCCGCCTTGATCTCTATCCTCACTCTGTCGGTAAAAACGTTTTTATCTGCCATACTTTTTCTCGCTTTTCTGAATTTCATTTTTATTATACCCGAAAAGCGGGAAAAGGTCAATTCAAAATCAGACGCTTTTAGTAAAATCTTTATTCCACGCCGTCCCAATCTCTTCGGGGCGGACAATCGCACGCCGAAGAATCGCCGTCCGCGCAGGTATAGAATCCCCCGTCCTTTTTAGGCGGTTCCGGCGGATAGCAGGCGTCCACCAAAACGGTATCCTCCCCGATTCGGACGATGCGCCGAATATCGATAAAGACCGCCTTCTTCACAAAACAAAACTTTTTACTGCCGGGCACGATGACGCCGAGCACTCTTCCTTCGGGGTACAGAAAAACGACGTCGAAAATCCTGCCGAGCTTGCGCCCGTCCTTCAAATTTACGACGTCTTTCTTTTTTAATTCGCCGATACACGTTTCCATACCGTTATCGATATGCGCTTTCCCGACAAAATATAACCTTTTTATAGGGAATATCTCATTTTTTCCGCACCGTCGAGGTCCTTCCAGATAAACTCTCCGTTTTCAAGCACCATGTAGCCGTGCCAACTGTTCTCTTTGGGGATAGAGACGGAGCCGGGGTTCATGTAAACGTAATCCTCATGCTCCACGCACTTGGGCACGTGGGTATGCCCATGCAACAGGATATCCCCCTTTTTCATGGGCGGCAGATTGCCTTCATGGAACAGGTGCCCGTGCGTGAGAAAGAGGGTATTTTTGCCGAGATCGAAGAGCGCGTAGTCCGCCAGAACGGGGAAAGAGAGCACCATCTGATCAACCTCCGCCTCGCAATTGCCGCGCACGCAAAGGATATCCTCCTTTTTGGCATTCAAAAGCTCGATCACCTTTTTCGGCGCGTAGCCTTCGGGCAGGTCGTTGCGCGGACCGTGGTACAGGAGATCGCCGAGCAGTATGAGCCTGTCCGCCCCCTCCTTTTCGTAACGATTGAGTAGTTTTTCACAGTAATATGCCGAACCGTGGATATCGGACGCAATGAACCATTTCATGTCGCGCAGCTCCTTTTTTTCTTTCATTATAACCCGTTTTCCTGAAAAATGTCAATAAAAAAACCTTATCCGAACGGATAAGGTTTTTATCGGTTTCCCGATCAATTACTTGATGATCTTGGAGATAACGCCGGAACCTACGGTTCTGCCACCTTCACGGATAGCGAAACGGAGCTGTTCTTCCATAGCAACGGGCTTAATGAGCTCGATGTTCATGACGATGTTATCGCCGGGCATAACCATTTCAACGCCTTCGGGGAGCTGAATCTGACCGGTAACGTCGGTAGTTCTGATGAAGAACTGAGGTCTGTAGTGGTTGAAGAATGCGGTATGACGGCCACCTTCTTCCTTCGTCAATACGTAAACCTGAGCTTCGAATACGGTACCCGTCTGAACGGTGCCGGGCTTAGCGATAACCTGACCCTTTTCGATCATGGTTCTGTCGATACCACGGAGAAGAGCGCCTACGTTGAAGCCTGCCTGAGCAGCGTCGAGGGACTTGTGGAACATTTCGAGACCGGTGATGGTGGTGCCGATGGGCTTATCGACCAAGCCGACGATTTCAGCGGGATCGTTAACCTTTGCAACGCCTCTTTCAACTCTACCGGTAGCAACGGTGCCACGGCCGGAAATGGTGAATACGTCTTCTACAGGCAACAAGAAGGGCTTAACGTCGTCTCTTTCGGGAGTAGGAATGTATTCGTCAACGGTTTCCATGAGCTTGAGAATAGGAGCGCATTCCTTGGAAGCGAGAACTTCTGCGTCGGAAGCGTCGGAGGAAGCCATGTTGAGAGCTTCGAGAGCGGAACCTCTTACGATGGGGCAATCTTCGAAACCGTAGGAAGCGAGGAGTTCGGAAACTTCCATTTCTACGAGGTCGAGGAGCTCTTCATCGTCAACCTGGTCGCACTTGTTGAGGAATACGACGATCTTGGGAACGCCTACCTGACGAGCGAGAAGGATGTGCTCACGAGTCTGGGGCATGGGACCGTCGGTAGCAGCTACAACGAGGATAGCGCCGTCCATCTGAGCAGCGCCGGTGATCATGTTCTTAACGTAGTCAGCGTGTCCCGGGCAGTCAACGTGAGCGTAGTGACGCTTGTCGGTGCAATATTCAACGTGAGCGGTGTTAATTGTGATACCACGAGCTTTTTCTTCGGGTGCCTTATCGATATCCGCATAGTTCATTTTGGTAGCTTCACCCTTACGAGCGAGAGTCATAGTGATTGCTGCAGTCAAAGTTGTTTTACCGTGGTCAACGTGTCCAATAGTACCAATGTTAACGTGGGGTTTACTATTGTCGTACTTTGCCTTTGCCATAATAAAAATCCTCCAAATATTTTTTATAAAATTAAAAATGATAACTTGTCCCCCGTTTTGGCGGGGATTGCAGCTAATCACTTTTATTAACAATGAAATAGCTGACTTTTTTATAGATTTATTATAGCCTAAAACGCCAAGTTAAGCAATTATTTTAAGCTATTTTTTTTAAGAATTTTTGGATTTTTTTCAAAAAATCCAAAAATTCTCTTTTGTCCTTACGGAAATCAGTCGTTTCTCTTGCCTCTTGCTTTGATAATCTCTTCGGAGACATTGCGAGGAACTTCGCTGTAATGATCGAACTGCATGGTGAACTGACCGCGACCCTGCGTTCTGGAACGCAGATCGGTAGCGTAGCCGAACATTTCGGACAGAGGAATTTCCGCGTTGATCGCCTTTGCGCCGCCCGCTCTGTCTTCCGTGGAAACGATGCTGCCGCGACGGGAAGATACGTTACCCATCAAATCGCCGAAGTAATCTTCGGGCGTGATGATCTGAACCTTCATGATGGGCTCCATCAAGATGGTGTTCGCCTTTGCGAGACCGTCCTTCAAAGCCAAGGAACCTGCGATCTTGAACGCCTGTTCGGAAGAGTCGACTTCGTGGAAGGAACCGTCGTATACCTGAACCTTGAAGTCTACGAGCTCGTAGCCGGCAAGGAAACCGTTCTTAGCCGCTTCCTGAATACCCTTGTCGATAGCGGGGATATATTCCTTGGGAATGGAACCGCCGACGGTGATATCTTCAAACGCGTAGCCTGCGCCGGGTTCCTGAGGAATGAGGTGGATACGGCAATGACCGTACTGACCTTTACCGCCGGACTGACGCTTGTACATACCTTCTGCGTCGACTGCCTTCTTGATGGTTTCTCTGTAAGCAACCTGAGGAGCGCCTACGTTCGCTTCTACGTGGAATTCGCGGAGCAAACGGTCTACGATGATGTCGAGGTGAAGTTCGCCCATACCGGCAATGATGGTCTGACCGGTTTCCTGATCCGTCCAGGTCTTGAAGGTGGGGTCTTCCTCTGCGAGTTTGATGAGACCCATAACCATCTTTTCCTGACCGGCTTTGGTCTTGGGTTCGAGGGAGAGCTGAATAACGGGTTCGGGGAATTCCATCTTTTCGAGAATGATGGGATGATCCTGATCGCAGAGCGTATCGCCCGTGGTGGTGTACTTCAAACCGACGATGGCGCAGATATCGCCGGAGTAGACGGTGTCGATATCCTTTCTTTCGTTGGCGTGCATCTGAACGAGACGACCGATTCTTTCCTTCTTATCCTTCGTGGAGTTGTACGCATACGTACCGGATTCGAGCTTACCGGAATAGCATCTGAAGTAAGCCAAGGAGCCTACGAAGGGATCGGTAGCGATCTTGAAGGCAAGACCGGAGAATACTTCCTCGTCGGAAGTCTTTCTTTCCATTTCTTCGCCGGTAACGGGATCGGTACCCTTTACGTGAGCGACGTCGAGAGGGCTGGGAAGGAAGTCAACCACGGCGTCCAAAAGGAACTGAACGCCCTTGTTTCTGTAGGAAGAACCGCAGAGCATGGGAACTGCTTCCATGTTCAAGGTTCTGATGCGGAGACCCTTGATGATGTCTTCTACGGAGAGATCGCCCTCTTCAAAGAACTTATTCATGAGTTCTTCGTCCGCTTCGGCAGCGGCTTCCACGAGCTTTTCGTGATATTCGTTGGCGATTTCTACCATATCTTCGGGAATGGGTTCCTTTCTGAAATCCTTACCCAAATCGTCGTAGTAAACCTCGGCTTCCATGCGGATGAGGTCAACGATGCCGCGGAAGGTATCTTCCTTACCGATGGGCAGCTCGATGGGAACGGGATTTGCGCCAAGTCTGTCGCGGATCATGTTTTCCACGTTGAAGAAGTCCGCGCCGTTGATATCCATCTTGTTGACGTATGCGATACGGGGAACTCTATAGGTGTCAGCCTGTCTCCAAACGGTTTCGGACTGAGGCTCTACGCCGCCCTTCGCGCAGAAGGTAGCGACGGTACCGTCGAGCACGCGGAGGGATCTTTCCACTTCCACGGTGAAGTCAACGTGTCCCGGCGTATCGATGATGTTGAAACGGTAACCCTTCCAGATACAGGTGGTTGCGGCGGAAGTGATGGTGATACCTCTTTCCTGTTCCTGAACCATCCAGTCCATGGTAGCGGAGCCTTCGTGCGTTTCGCCGATCTTGTGGTTTCTACCCGTATAGAACAAAATACGTTCGGTCGTGGTGGTCTTGCCGGCATCGATGTGGGCCATGATACCGAAATTTCTGGTATGCGCTAAATCGTATTCTCTTGCCATGATTACACCTCAACTCAGAACTTGAAATGCGCGAAAGCCTTGTTGGCCTCTGCCATTCTATGCGTATCTTCTTTCTTCTTTACCGTGCCGCCGGCATTGTTGAAAGCATCCATGAGTTCTGCTGCGAGTTTGTTGGACATTTCTCTTTCGCTTCTCTTTCTCGTGTTGAGAACGAGCCAACGAATGGCGAGGGTCTGACGTCTTTCGGGTCTGATTTCAACGGGAACCTGATAGTTGGCGCCGCCGACGCGACGAGCCTTGACTTCCACTACGGGCATGATGTTCTGCATCGCCTGATTGAAGACTTCCATGGGATCCTGGTTGAGCTTTGTTTTAATTTTATCGAACGCTTCATAAACGATCTTCTGCGCGGTGCCTTTTTCACCGTTGAGCATGATCTGGTTGATGAGCTTGGAGACTACCTTGCTTCCGTACATAGGATCGGGCAAAACGTCTCTTTTAGGGACATTACCTCTTCTGGGCATAAAATTATCCTCCTTTAATATTGTTAGGTTAAGGGCTTTTTTGTTAGCTACCCTTCAGTACAGCTATCACTTGCCGCTCCTTTCAAGCGGTAGCGAATCTTCTGCAACGTTTGTTGCATACTGCCTACTTTCATTCGGGGCGAATATATTCCGAAACAAGTAGGATGTTCTTAAAAACGAGATGCGTTTTTAATAAAAATTAGTTCTTGGGACGCTTTGCGCCGTATTTGGAACGGGCCTGACCGCGCTTGGCAACGCCTGCGGTATCGAGAGCGCCGCGCACGATGTGATAACGAACGCCGGGCAAGTCCTTTACACGTCCGCCTCTGACCAAGACGGAGCTGTGCTCCTGAAGGTTGTGACCTTCGCCGGGAATGTAAACGACACCTTCCTGCTTGTTGGTGAGTCTGACTCTCGCGATCTTTCTCATAGCGGAGTTAGGCTTCTTAGGGGTGGTCGTCGTTACCGAAAGGCAAACGCCGCGCTTCTGAGGACACTGGTCGAGAATAGGGCACTTGGACTTTACGGTCTGTTTCTTTCTGCCGTTTTTAATCAACTGGTTGATTGTAGGCATAACTAAAAACCTCCTTGTTAAAAAGTAATTTGGAATATATTCTCAAAACTGCCCTTATGCAGCTTAAAGAAGTCGTAGAATTGAATTTTTGCCGAAAAAAGGGCGCAATGCACCTTTAAGTCAATTTCTCACAAGAACTATCATACAAAAAACCGCAAGCAAAGTCAAGCGTTTGCAAGCGGTTTTTTAATTTTTTTGCAATCTTTCTCCCGACGGAACTTTCTATTTCCCCCCTTAAATAAAGGAGAAAAAGGGCTTCGAAACAGTCCGAAACCCTTTTTTATCAGACGATTTTTTACGCCTTCATGCCTTCTTCCACGGCGACGGCAACCGCTACGGTAGCGCCGACCATGGGGTTGTTGCCCATACCGATGAGACCCATCATCTCTACGTGCGCGGGAACGGAGGAGGAACCTGCGAACTGCGCGTCGGAGTGCATACGACCCATGGTATCCGTCATGCCGTACGAGGAAGGACCTGCCGCCATGTTATCGGGATGCAGCGTTCTGCCCGTGCCGCCGCCGGACGCGACGGAGAAATACTTCACGCCGTTTTCCACGCACCACTTCTTGTAGGTGCCGGCAACGGGATGCTGGAATCTGGTGGGGTTGGTGGAGTTACCGGTGATGGAAACGCCGACGTTCTCCTTCTTCATGATCGCAACGCCTTCGGTGACGTCGTCTGCGCCGTAGCACTTGACGGCTGCGCGGGGACCGTTGGAGAAGGATTTTTCATAAACGACCTTGACTTCTTCGTTCGCGTGGTCGAATTCGGTCTCCACGAAGGTGAATCCGTTGATACGGGAGATGATATAAGCGGCGTCCTTACCCAAGCCGTTCAAGATGACGCGGAGGGGCTTTACTCTTACCTTGTTCGCGTTCTGCGCGATGGAGATAGCGCCTTCTGCCGCGGCGAAGGATTCGTGACCTGCGAGGAAGCAGAAGCACTCAGTCTCTTCGGAGAGGAGCATGGACGCGAGGTTGCCGTGTCCCAAACCTACCTGACGATTCTGTGCGACGGAGCCGGGAACGCAGAACGCCTGCAAGCCGATACCGATAGCGGCAGCGGCGTCGGCTGCCTTGGTGCAGCCCTTCTTGATGGCGATCGCAGCGCCTACGGTGTAAGCCCAAATCGCGTTTTCAAAGCAGATGGGTTGCGTGCCTCTTACGATTTTATCGCAATCGACGCCCTTGGAAAGACAGATGTCTCTGCATTCTTCTACGGAAGAGATACCGTACTGTGCGAGAACGCCGTTGATTTTTTCGATTCTTCTTTCATAACCTTCAAATAATGCCATAATGAAATGTGCCTCCTTTGATTATTCTTTACGAGGGTCGATGAATCTCACAGCGCCCTGTTCTTCGGTAAATCTGCCGTAATGACCCTGAGCCTTCTTGTAAGCCTCGTTGGGTTCCATACCCTTTTTGATGAAGTCGGTCATCTTACCGAGGGAAACGAATTCGTAACCGATGACTTCGTTGTTTTCGTCGAGAGCCATTCTGGTCACGTAACCTTCCGCCATTTCGAGGTATCTGACGCCCTTCTGCAACGTACCGTACATGGTACCCACCTGAGAGCGGAGACCCTTGCCGAGATCTTCAAGACCTGCGCCGATGGAAAGTCCGTCTTCGGAGAACGCGGACTGGGAACGTCCGTAAACGATCTGAAGGAACAATTCTCTCATAGCGGTGTTGATCGCGTCGCAGACGAGGTCGGTGTTGAGAGCCTCGAGAACGGTCTTACCGGGAAGAATTTCGGAAGCCATAGCCGCGGAATGCGTCATACCGGAGCAACCGATGGTTTCCACCAACGCCTCCTGAATGATACCGCCCTTGACGTTGAGGGAAAGTTTGCAGGCACCCTGCTGAGGAGCGCACCAACCGATACCGTGGGTAAAACCGCTGATATCTTTGATCTCTTTTGCGTGTACCCAAAGACCTTCTTCGGGAATCGCCGCATTTTCGTGTTTCGCCACGCCTGCGCCCTTGGCAACGCAAGTCATGTCTTCAACTTCTCTTGTTATTATCATTGTATATTCCTCCAATAAATGATTTTGAGTTTCTGAGTCCGAATGCAGACTTTCATACGATAGCATTATAGCATATTCTCTTTCATTTTACAAGGTTTCGCATAAGATTTTTTTCATTTTTCCCGTAAAAATTATCCGATGGGAATTGATTTTGAGTTTCGGGTATGGTATAATGAGAAAAACGAAATAAGGATGGGTTTATGAGTTATATTTATATCTCTCATGCGGAGAACGAAGAAAAGATCGCTTCGCAGTTAAAACAATATTTGAAATTTACCTTCGAGACGTGGTGCCCCTTTGACGACGTTCCCTTCGGATCGGACTTAAGCGCCGTGATCCCCCAAAAAATAAAAGAGGCGAGCGCCATGCTCGTGATCCTCTCGGAAAAGTCGAAAAACAGCAGACAATTCTTCCGCGAACTGCATCTGGCGGATAAATATTCCATTCCCGTGATCCCCGTATCCTACGGCAAAGTAGAGATGACGGAAGCCACGGAATATTATTTCTCCGGCGTCAACATCATGGATATCTCCGCGCTCGAGAGCGATCTTTCCTGTCTCAACGCCATTATGAGCGAACTGAAAAAATACGGCGGCAGAAAGGATTACGACGAACTCATCGACGTGTCCGTAGAAGAGGAAACGGAATCTCCCCTTCCCCTCGCGGAGGACACCTCCTCCCTGCGCGAAAAGATCAGGGACATCGCATCCGCTCTCCCTTCCCCCATCGCGGAAACGGCGACGGATTACGATAACATTGCCGCCACGGAAGAGTTCTTATCCTCCCTTTTGGAGAAGGAAGGCATCTCGGCGGAACTTTCCCTCGCGACCGAGGGGCCCTCTTTTACGCGCTATATCTACAACGTGCCCTACCACACGACGGAAGATAATCTCCTTACCGTAAAAGAAGTTCTTGCTCAGCGCTATGAAAACGCGGACTGCTATCTCACGGAAGACAACGGCGGCGCCGTGATCGAACTGCCCAAGGCGGAGAAAGCCGTATTCGGCATACTTCCCTTTTTGAAGAGCGAAGGATTCCTCTCCACCAAGGCGCCCACCTTGATCGCCGGCAAGGACGTGAACGAAAACTGCATCTTTATTCCCCTCGAGCAGGCGAAAGTTCTGCTCGTCATCGGCGACGACCTTAACGCGCGCGAAAAGTTCCTCGATCTTTGCTACCTCTCCTTGCGGGCAAAATTCACGGAAAAAGAGATGCAGGTGAAATCCTGCAACTCGGTGGAATCCGGGTTGGAAGATCTGGATCCCGACCGCCCCGCCGTACTCCTTTTGACGGACGTAGAAGAGGAAGGCTTGTACGACAGCTTGCAGGCTCTCCCCGAAAACGTATACGCCGTCGTGGAAGCGGAAGCAGAAGATATCGAAGATTTGAAAAAATTCCCCTATAAGGTGGTATTTTACAGACAAAGATGTTCTTGCAGAGCGCATTACCTGTCGGACGGGGAACTCATTTTCAAAACGCCCGAATTCAAGGTTCGCGCGCTGATGCCCGTCGTGACCGAAGAAGAGGGCGAAGCGCTTTTGATCGCGGCAGATAAGCACGAACAGCCCGAAACGCAATCGCCCGAAACGGATGAGGTTTCCGCCCCCACCGAATCGGAACCCGAACAGATCGCCTTCGAAGAAAAGGAAGAAGAACCCGCCATCGAGGTCGAACTCACCGTAGACGACGTTCCCGTCGCCGATATCACGGAAGAGATCTTCCCCGCCGAAGAGGAAATCGAGATCGACGTGACCGTGGAGGACGCGCCCGCCGAGGAAGAAGTTCCCTCCGTCGAGGAAACGCCCGTCGCGGAAGAACCCGCCGTAGAGGAAACGCCCGCTGCGGAAGTTCCCGTAGAGGAAACGCCCGTCGCGGAAGAACCCGCCGTAGAGGAAACAC
>CAMFEK010000015.1 GCA_945949395.1 uncultured Clostridia bacterium | reverse complement strand
GATTTACCGCGCGGATCAAGATCCAGAACCTGCCAAAAATCCAGCGTCATTCTGTGCTCGCCGCGTATGTAGTCCTGCGCGATCTCCAGGCAGGCATCGTAATATTCGGGTACTGTGAAAGACTGTCCCGCGGCATTTTCCGCCCAACGGGTTGACTCGGTCGTGCAGATAACCCGCGTACGGTCAACGCCGAGCTTGTCCAGATACTCAAGAGATTGCAGGATCGAATCCTTGTTTTTGCGGTTGATATTCATTTGCACCATAACCCGGAAACCGTTTTCCTTACACAACCGAATGGCATTCAGGGTGTTTTCCTCCGCGCCCTTGTGGTTACGCATCCAGTCGTGAAAGCCGATGCCGTCAAAGGAAATCTTCATCAGAGGATCGCAGCCGATCTGCTGCAATCTGTCAAGAGCGTTCTGATTGATGAAAAAGCCGTTGGTGTTCAGTTCAAACACGAACATTCCGCGCTTGAATATCCCCTCGACGATCTCAAAAAAGTGCTTATGCGCCATCGGCTCGCCGCCGGTGAGCAGAATAGCGTTGATACCGCTCCTCTGCGCCTCGTCCAGAAGGGCGTTTGCCTCGTCGAACGTCCACTCGCTCTGCAAGGGCGCATTGTCCTTGGCGTTGAAGCAGTGCAGACAGTTATAGTTGCACTTGCCTGTGATCATCCAGTTCATATGCGGCATATAACGGTTGTCACACACAAGCGGCTTTTGCCACTCGGTAAGCTCCGCCCCGCCCTTTTCGACCGGGGAAATCATCCTGCGCGCAACAAGGCGTTTTGTCAGCTCATCCTCTTCTATATCGTGCAGCCCGTCGCACAGGGAGAGCCGTTCAAATTCTTCTTTTTTCAGCCCCAGTGCCATCTCGTTGTGCTTTACATAATAAGCATACGGCACCAGCCACCATGAGCGCAGGGCAATTTTTTCATTTAATATGTAATACATAATCGTTTATCTTTTTCAATCATTCCAATTGATTATATTGTCTTCGTAAACGTCGTTACGGATTTCTCCCCCCTGATCAAACTTTATGCTGTAGATCCACTGCTCGTTTCTGCACCAGCCGTCGTGCTTTTTGTCCGAAACAGACAAAATACGTGCCGGAGCATGTCCTCTTCCTGCACATACCCCAACATGCTGACCCACCGAAAACTTCGGTGTGTCGCCGCTTTCATAGCAACCGCCCGAAACGTTATCCAGCTCGTCGTCGGAAAGCTCGCCCGTTTTATTCAGCTCTTCAAACGCCTTTGCCGCTTCTTCTTCGGTCAGTTCGATATTTTCCGCTTTTGCAAGATCGAGCAGTTCTTCCACGCTCTTTGCCGTTTTTGCTTTTTCAATGAGTTTATTTGAATACTTCATAAAAATTCACCTTTCTAATCAAGAATTTCACTCAACTTTTTTAGTAGTCTGCTAACGAGTCGATTGTTTCTTCTTCGACATTGCTGTTCCACCATTTCTCTCCGCACTCCGGGCAGGCAATGGAATAAGTATGCTTTCCGACGGGCGAACGATGCACTTCAGTTATCTGGAAGTCACGATAAATGCCACAGGTATGACAAGGAAAGCCTCTTGAAGATATCACCATGTCGCCGATTTTGTATTTCGGCTCCGGAATTTCCTCTTCCCCGCAACCGCCAGCTACGTTGTCAAGCTCCTCATCGGAAATCTCTCCCGACTTGTGAAGTTCTGCAAATGCTTTTGCCGCTTCCTCTGCGGTCATTGCGATGTTTTCTGCTTTTGCCAACTCTAACAGCTCTTCCGCGCTCTTTGCCGTTTTTGCCTTTTCAAGCATTTCGTTTGTAAATTTCATATTTTTACTCCTTCATAAAATTATTTGGTTAAACGGATAAGAGATCGCTTTCCTTTACGTAGAAGAAGGAAGGACCTTCGCCCATGAAGTCATCGAATCTCACATAATAGCCCAAAACGCCGTTCATATTCGCTCGGGAGAAAACGACCCCCTTATAGGTCTTGCCTTGATAGGTATATTTTACCTCGTCATAGACATTGAATTTGTATTTCTCGTTTTCGCCGCACCCGCCTGCTACGTTATCGAGCTCGTCGTCGGAGAGCTCTCCCGTTTTGTGCATTTCGGAAAAATACTTTTCCGCTTCTTCCAAAGTAATCTGGATGCCTTCCGCTTTTGCCATTTCAAGCAACTCTTCTGCCGTCTTTGCCGTTCTTGCCTTTTCCAAAAGTTCGTTTGCTACGTTCATAATTTTATCCTCCGAATTTATTGTATTTAGTAACCTCGATTTTTCAATCGTCTTTCATATATTTATACTTGCTTTATTGCCGTTTTGCGAAAAATTTTTTAATTTTCTTTTTATTCCAGGCGTTGCCTCTCCACAAGCTCGTAAAAATAGCCCTTTCGATCGATCAACTGCCCGTAAGTGCCGTCCTCCACGATCTTTCCGCCGTCTAAAACGATGATTCTGTCGCATTGCTTTATGGTGGAAAGGCGGTGAGCGATGACGATGCGCGTACATTTAAGAGAGTCGAGCGCTTCGGAAACTTTTTTCTGCGTGACGTTGTCGAGCGCGCTCGTCGCTTCGTCGAACATCAGAATTTTCGGATCGGGCGCAACCGCGCGCGCGATCATGAGGCGCTGTTTCTGTCCGCCCGAAATGCCGCCGGAGCCTTCGGAAATGATGGTGTGCATCCCCATGGGCATGCGCCTGATATCGTCTGCGATATCCGCAATTTCCGCTGCTTTCCACGCGTCGTCCACCGAAAGATGAGGGGCGGATATGATGATGTTGGAATAGATATCCCCCTGAAAGAGCTTTCCGTTCTGCATGACCACGCCGATCTTTTTGCGCAAAGATTTTAAGTCGAGCGTGTTGATATCCTTGCCGTCGTAATAGACGGCGCCCTTTTGCGGCGTTTCAAAGCCGAGAAGGAGTCTTAAAAGGGTGGATTTTCCGCAACCCGTCTTGCCGACGATAGCGACGTACTGACCGGGACGGATCTTCAGGCTTAAATCGTCGATGATAAGGGGGGCATTTTCGGTATAACGGAAACTGACGTTGGAAAGCTCGATGCCGCCGGATATTCTCGTTACTATCTGCTTTCCTTCGGAGATTTCCGGCTCGGCGTCCATGATGGGTTTTGCCATTTCGATGACGGGCTTTATCCGCGCCGCGGTGAGGGCGATACCCGCCACGCTCATCAGCGCGCCCGACAGCATTCCGTAAGCCGCGTTGAACGCCGTATAGTCGGCAACCGAAACGTTGCTTTGCACGGCGAAATAGTACATGACGATGGTGCCGACAAGCGAGATAGCGGTCGATATGACGCCGTTGAACAGCAAGAATTTGGGGGGATTGTAGGCAAGTTTAGCCTCCTCGGCATATTCATTCATCCAACGGGAGAAAACGCGCTTTTCGCTGCCTGAAAGTTTGATTTTCTGCACGCCCGTTATCACCTGATAAGTCATGCCGCTCATCTTGCCCGAAAGCTCCATCTGCCTTTTGCTTATCTGCATCTGCGCGAGCGAACTGACGATCGAAAATATCAGCGTAACGAGCGTGATGCACAGCGCGGGAACGACCAGTTCTTTGGCATAAATAAAGACCTGCGAGATATAGGCGAGAGAGAAAATTGAAGTCAGTCCCGTCGAAAGGAAGGTCTGCACCAGCGTCGTGCAGAGCGTATTGATATACTGCGCCTTCGTCGTGATCTCACCCGAATTGTAATCTTTGAAAAACGTCGCGGGCAGAGAGAGTATTCTCGCCATGGTCGCCGCCTGAACAGATACGTCCATCTGAATGTTGATCTTATTCATGAGCAGCGACTTCATGCCGCCGATCAAAAGCGCGCTGATACTCGTGCAGACGTAAAGCACCGCTATCGAGACGAGCAATCTGACGCTTTCGCTCTCCAAAACGTAGGAAAACAGTATTTTCGTGATTTTCGGCGTGATCATTCCCACGAGCGTCGCACACAACGTAACCAAAACGATATACACGATCGTGGACGGCGAGACCGTGCCGATTATGTAACGGATCAAATCGCGCACGCCGATCTTTTTGAGCGGAAAGGGTTTATAGAAACAGTAGGCGTCCTCCTCCAAAAGATCCTGCGTCTTGCGGTTGATCCTGACTCTCTTCTGCGTAGTCGGATCGAAAAATGCGTAAAACCCCAGTTGATCGGGCAATAGCGCGACGTTTTCTCCCGTCTTTAATTTTCCGAGCATTGCGCCCGTGGCGTTTTTATACCAGCCTTTTTCCAGTTTAACCGAGCGATACATGATTCCGTGCGGTCGAAAAAGGTATTCCATCTGCTCGTTTAATTGCTTGATTTCGGGCGGAATCTCGCGCGATTTGATATGATAGAAGGCGAGAATTTCATCGAGAACGCACTTGATTTTTTCCCTGTCGTCGCCGAAGGAATAGCGTTTCTTTCCCTCTATGATCGCGGACACATTCTTGAGAGAATCGTCCAACGCCTCGTCGTCGCTGTCCCGCCGCAATTTTATCTGTTCTTCAAACCAACCCATGTAAAGCTCCTTTAATCGTTGGATATCAGCTGCGTATATTTACCGCCCTTGGCGTAAAGTTCCTCGTGCGTGCCGCGCTCTACCGCCACGCCGTGATCGAGAACGATGATTTCATCGCAATCGCGCACGGTGGAAAGTCTGTGCGCCACGACGATACAGGTGATCCCCCTGTCCTTTACGGCTTTTACCAAGTCGTATTCCGTCTTTGCGTCGAGTGCGCTCGTCGCCTCGTCGAGAATGATGACGGTTGGATCCTGCGCGAGCACGCGCGCGATTTCCAGTCTTTGGCGCTGTCCGCCCGAAAAGTCCTTGCCGCCCTCGGCTATTTTATACCGGTAACCGCCTTCGCGGCGCATGATCTCCTCGTGCATCTGCGCATCGCGCGCCGCCATAATCATTTCAAAGTCCTCGATGGAGTCGTCCCACATCTTTATGTTTTCCCCGATCGTGTCCTCGAACAGCGTAATTTCCTGATCGACTACGGCGAGAGAGCCCGTAAAGACGTTTCTGTCAATTTCATTTAGGCGTTTGCCGTCGTAAAGGATCTCGCCGCTCCAAGGCTGATACAGCCCCGAAACGAGTTTGGATATCGTCGACTTGCCGCAACCCGAAGCGCCGACGAGCGCGACCCTCCCGCCCGGCTTAACGTTCAGGCTGAAATCCTTGATAACGGGTTCGGACAGGCGGGAATAGCCGAAGGTCACGTTTTTCAGCTCGATCGCGCCCCGAAGTTTTGCGAAGTTTTCTTCCTTTACTTCCGTTTTATAGCAAGCGTCCTCGCGGTAGAGCATTACGTCCTCCACGCGCTCCATCTGCGTGCGCATCTCCTGCAACGTCTGCCCCGCAGAGATCAACGTCATCGCGGGCGCGCTGAAGGATGATAAAACCCCTTGAAACGCCATGATCATACCGACGGTGAACGTTCCTTCCATGGCAAACCACACGCCGAGCATGAGCACTGCGATACCCGTCAGCGTGGAGATCACCGAGGGGATCATTCCCAGATATTGATTGATTTTGGCATACTTTATCTTTTGCGAGTTGACGCTCGCCTGATAGCCTGCCCATTTTTCAAAAAATCCGTTTTCCGCGCCGCTCGACTTGATCGTCTCAATCATTTCGACGCCGGCGATCGTTGCGCCCGACAACTTGCCCGCGTCGCGCATCATGACGCGCGTGATGTTGACGCGTTTTTTGGAAATGATCCGCGACATCCAGGTGTTTATCACGAGAGCGGAAAGTCCCACGAGCGTTAATATCCAACTGTACCTTATCATAACGACTAAATAAAATATCATCATGATCGCATTCAACGCGAGTGGCGCAAAGGTATTGACGATACTGCCGGCTATGCTTGCGTTGGAACCCTGTCTGCCCTGTATATCTCCCGCCAAACGCTGGGAGAAAAACTCCATGGGCAGATGCAGAACTTTCCATAAAAAGGTCGAACTGCCCACGGTGGCGAGCTTGCCGTTGATTCTGTTGCTGTAATATACTTCAAGTGCCGATATGACGAGCTGTAGAAGAGATATCGCCGTAAGGGCAATTAGGAACGGATAGAACCAGTCGGGACTTTCGTGCGTCAGGAGTCTATCCATAAAAATTCGCGAGAACGCAGGCGTGATAACGCCGATCAGCGCGGAAATGAGCGTAGTCAGCACGACGAACGCGACGGCTGTCTTGGCGCCGCGGAGCCTCTCGAACGCAAACGAGAGAACGCTTTTTCTCTTTCCCGAAGGGGAAAAGTTTTCGCTCGGTTCAAACATCAGGCAGATGCCCGTGAACGATTTATCGAAAATTTCCATAGATACGGCATACGTTCCCTTCGCGGGGTCGTTTATGAACGCCTTTTTGCCTCTGAATCCGTTCAATACCACAAAGTGATTGAAGTTCCAATGAATGATACAGGGAAATTTCCCTTTCTTTTTCAAATCATCCGGCTCGTAACGGTAGCCTTTGGCGGTAAAACCGTAACTGCGGGCGGCGACGAGCAAATTTTTGGCGTTCGCGCCGTCGCGCGATACGCCGCAGTCAACGCGTATCTGTTCGAGCGGTATCCACTTCCCGTAATAGGCGCACACCATAGCAAGTGACGCCGCGCCGCACTCGAGCGCCTCCATCTGCATGACGACGGGCACTTTTGCCACCCCTTTCGTGAGCGGTCGCTTGACTTTTCCTTTCTTTTCTTGATCCATACGCTTCCTCAATTGAACACAAAATACAACGGCGATACGCTGTCGATTACAACCTGCGCCTTATACGTGCCGTCCGCTATGTTTCCGTCTATTATCACGACGTATACCCATTCGCCCTCGCGCAAATCGCCTACGTGCCGGGCATATTCGCTCATATTTTCGGAAACCGAGACGGGTTGCGTGCCGATAGATTTTATCCTGTAGCTCTCCTCCCCTATATAAACGCTCATTTCGTTTTTGACGGAAGATATGTTCTCTTCTTTGACGTAGCAGACCGTATGCCCGTTTTCGCTCACGGCAACTACGTTGATCTTTGTTTCCAGCTTACCGAAAATGCCCCACACGCAAATGCCGAGAAGAAGAAGGATGATAGCCGCGAGCGCCATCCATACTCCGGGATTCGTCACTTTTATGTAATCGTTCAACTGTTCGGGCGAAGACATTCTGTCAACGCTCTTTTTTCGGAAGATTTTTTCGTTCATATCATCACCTCGACCATTTTTTTCATAATCGGATTTTCTTCATTTATTTTACGACAACCGTCAGGCGGTTTTTGCCGTCCAACCGTTCATAATTCATTTCCGCCGCCATTTTCTTGACCATGTAAATTCCCAGACCGCCGACTTCCCGCTCCTCAAGGGACAGCGTGACGTCTGGCTCTTTCGCCTCCGTCGGATCATACGGTATGCCGTCGTCCTCGAATACGAGAGTGACGCAATCCTCTCCTTTTTCCACGGATATCCTCGCGCGGCTTGCCCCGCTGTATCCGACGATATTGGAATATACTTCGTCGGCGATCACGTGCAACCTGTTTGCAAGTTTTTTCGGAAGATTCCATTCCGAACACCTCTCCCGCAGGAAATCCGTCACGACGGAGAGCGAACCCATATCGGGCGTTATCTCGATGCCTTTTTCGGTTACCGTAAAATTCAGTCTGATACAAAGCATGGTTATGTCGTCGAACTGTTCTGCCCCGCCGACAAATTCATCGATGTCCGCACGGACGGTCTCACACACTTTTTTAGGATCGCGCTCGCAAGAGGATAGCGCGATCGCGAGCCTCTCTTCGCCGTAAAGCCGACCGTCTTTGTCCGTCGCCTCCGTTACGCCGTCGGTATACAAAAAGATTTCATCGCCGGGCGAAAGCGTTATTTCGTGTCTTTTATACCTCGTGCCCTCCATACCCGCAAGGATAAAGTTCGGACGCGTCCTCAAGTATTCCGCCGAGCCGTCTCGTCTTCGGATAATCGGCGGATTATGCCCTGCGTTTACGTATTGCAGTTCGCCCGTTTTGAAATCGAGCAAGCCCATCCAAGCGGTAACGAACATATCCGCCTCGTTGTTTTCACAGAGCGCGCGGTTTGCCTGCGTGAAAACCTCGTCTATACTCCTGCCGCTTTCCGCAAGATTTTTCAGTAACGTCTTAGCGCGCATCATAAACATGGCGCCGGGGATACTTTTTCCGGAAACGTCGGCAACGAGAAAGATAAGTTTCCCCGTATCGGTGAGGTAGAAGTCGTAAAAGTCGCCGCCCACTTCCTTTGCCGCGTCCATAGACGCGAAGATATCGAATTCCTTTCTGTCGGGATAGGGCGGAAATACCGACGGGAGCGATGAGTGCTGAATCTGTCTTGCAAATTCGAGCTCTCTGTCTATGCGGCTCTCCGCCTCGGAAATATAATGCTTGAGCGTTTCTACCGTAGCGTTGATGTCGTCCGAAAGGCAGGCAAATTCTTCGTTTCCGCGAACGTTTATCCGAACGCTCAGATCTCCGTCCGTGATCTTTGCGAGCGAGGAATTTATTTTGTGAATATTATCGACGATCAGCCGCTTGATCAGAAAATATACGTGTACGAACAGCGCCGCGAACACGAGAATTTCCATAAACATGAGCATGACTACCGCGATATCGCGCGAAAACATGACTTCGGAAACGGGGAGCGTCGCGATGATGTAAAAGCCTTCGGACGCGACGTAAACGCAGTAACTTTCCGTCCCGAACACGTTTGCCTGAAAACGGACGCCTTCCGAAGAAGCAGAAAGATCGATGTCGCTCTTGTCCTGCAAAAGCTCGCCGTCGTGATCGCCGTTGTCGCTGATAATCGTATAATTTGCGTCGCACACGATAATTCCGCCCTGCTTGCCGATATGTCGGTTTTTGACGGTCAGCCGTATCTGTTCGGAGAGCGCCGACTGGAACTGTTCCGCATTATAGCCTACCTGCAAGAATCCTCCCCCTAAAAGAGCTACGCCCGCGTATTTGCGGGAGATATTTCCGTCAGCGGAAATAGGACGATAGCTCTGCACGTAATGATCTTGTCCGTTCAACAAACAAAGAAATTCCGACGACTGCTCGCCCGACGACATATCGTAACCGACGTACCCATCGACGGTGCTCGCTGAGATTTTTCCGTTTGCGTCGACGAGATTGATTTCCGCCACGTCGTATTCCTCCGCAAGCGAGCGTAGCATTTCGCCATCCGCCGAAACAGGCGTTTTGTGCGCGATATCGACGGTGATAAAGAGAAGGCGTTCGTCCGACACCTCGTCCACGTCGGTTTTTACGTCCTCTATATTCAGTTTTAAGAGGCTGTCTGCGTTCGCGTATGATATACGAGTCTGTAACGAACCCGTAAATACGCTCGTCGCGCCGAAAGCTGCAACCACGCACACCATCAATAAAAGCTGGAATACCTGCGCGATTTTACGGGTATGATTTATCTTTTCCCTTTTTTCTTTGCCGATAAGCGACACGACGATAAGGGAAAGCATGACCGAAAATCCGTTGCACAAAATCATGGGCAGCGCGCACGTTGCAACGATCTTATAGGATTCAAACACGTTATCCATATTCGTTACGAAGAGTAACAGCATATGCAACACTTCCGTCGTAACGCCGATCGCCAAACCGTAAAACGGGGAAGCCTTCTTGTTCCCGAACATGAATTTACGGCAGCCTGCGCCGAACAAACCCGCCAGGACGCACGCCGACGAACAGGCGACCCTGCTGAATTCCCCCGCTCCCCACAGGGTTGAAAACCAACGGTATACCCCGCCGATCACGCCTGCCAGGATTCCCGAAGGAGCGCCGAATATCAGCCCTGCGGCAAGCGGCGCGGCGTTTCGTACATTGAGAACTGCGCCGTCCACGGGAATACCGAACTGCGTGGCGCACACGGCGACGCCGCCGAACAGAATGCCCGTTACCGACTGTCTGACAAGGTTGCTGCATTTGCCGTATCGCGTTTTCCGCTCAAGCAAATAAAGAATAGCGGCAAGCAACACGGGAAGAAGCGTAGCCCCCGTTAATTTTAATACGGTTACCATGATAGCCCTCCCTTGATCAATTTTTTATGAAACTCGTTGCGCCCTTTTTCGGGTGTAAAAATTAAAATCATCTCGTTAAATCCTTAAAAACGTATCTTCCGTAAACGGATAGACGATCGTTCCCGTTATATCATCCGACGTGGTCATCGCCAAAGAATCGTCGATCTCTTCGACCGTTCCGACAAGATACGCCAAAACGTGAGCATGCTCGCGCTTGATAAACTGAATCAGTTGCAAACCCGTCATTCTCTTCATATTGACATCCGCAAATACCATATCCACGGCGTTGCGGAAAGAATATTTTCCCGCCATAAGCGGATCGATTTCTCTTATGATCTCTGCATCGGGATATATTTTCGTCAAAAGCCCGTTTAGATCGGACAAAACGTTCAAACTGTTGCTTACCGTGAGAATTGTCATTTTATTACCTTTCAAAAACGATCGAGGAGCCGTCGAATAATTATTATCTTCCGCCCCGTTTCCGTTTGTTTTTTTCTCTCCTTTGTGCTATAATATATCTATAATAAATGTTATAAGTCGGCAAAAAATATGTTATGGAATGAACCTTTCCCCGTTCGCCGTTCAGTAACCCGTAGAAAAAGCCGTCAATCACGGCGTAGGTTTCCATCCGCATTGTCTGCCCGATAAAAAATCGCACGTCGGCATTGCCAACGTAAGGAACCGAGGCTCTTTGGAAATTATCACGCCTTTCGGTTGCGGCACGACGGCAATCATAAGAATTCCCAAAGGAGAAAACGAATGAACGTTATAGCTGTTGACGACGAAAAACTCGCCCTCGATGCGCTTGTCGATTCCATCGGAGAAACTTTACCCGCCGCAAGCGTTCGCGGATTCCGCAATCCGCAGGAAGCCCTGGAATACGTCCGAGCCAATGACTGCGCGATAGCCTTTTTGGACATCAAAATGCGCGGTATCAGCGGACTGGAACTTGCCAGACAGCTGAAAGATATCCAAGACGATATCAATATCGTGTTCGTAACGGGTTATTCCGAATACGCGCTCGACGCCTTCCGCCTATATGCAAGCGATTATCTCTTAAAACCCGCCACGCCGGAAGCCGTAGCAAAGGCGCTGGAACATCTGCGCACACCCGTCAAGCCGAAACACGAGAAGAAAATACGTTTTCAATGCTTCGGCTCTTTCGAAGTTTTTTTCGAGGAAAAGGCGCTCGTTTTCAAGCGCGGCAAGACCAAGGAGCTGCTTGCCTACCTCGTTGACCGCATGGGTGCCTCCGTCACGATGGGAGAACTCATGAGCGTGCTTTGGGAAGACGGTCAGGATACCGTATCCAGAAGGAGCAACCTTCGCAATCTGATCAGCGACGTCAAACAAACGCTATTCGAAGTAGGTTCGGAGGAAATCATCGTGAAAGGTCGCAACGCGATAGCGCTGGACTGTAATGCCGTAGACTGCGACTTCTACGATTTCCTAAAACATATACCGTATGCGGTCAATTCTTACCGAGGCGAATATATGAAGCAATATTCCTGGGCGGAAATCACGACCGCATCGCTCGGTCAAATAAAATAAATATTTTTTATTCTATCGTGAGGATATCGGAAAAGCCTGTTATTTCGAAGACCTCCATGATACTTTCGCCGACGTTGATGAGCCTCATAGAGCCTTTGAGGTTCATTATTTTTTGTGCTTTCAATATAACTCTCAAGCCTGCGGACGATATGTATTCGAGACCTTTCATATCGATGACAAGTTCCCGCACGTCGTTTAACTCCCCTATTTCCCGTTCCAGTTCAGGCGCGGTGGTAGTGTCGAGTCTGCCCTCCAAGGTTATCGTAAGCGTTTCGCCTTCATACTTTTTTTCTGCTTTCATATATGATCTCCTCTTGATTTTAATTCTTTTCGATTTTTATTTTACCTGTATCATGCAACAAAAGTGCAACAAAAGCAAAATAGGAAGGATGTTTTTCAAAAAAATCCCCGCAAGCCGTCGCGGGGCATAAAAATATCGTTTTACAATTTCATCACGAGGTTGGAAAACTGCTCGATAACTTCCTCCTTGGAAAATCGGTTCTTGTTGAGCATCCACCAACACGCCGATTGCACGAGCGCGCCCGTAAATACCGCAGCCAAAAGTTTCGGATTGGTTTCACGCATATTCCCGCGGCGAGCGCGAATTAGAGCCGAACATGGAATGTCCGTGGAATATCTGTTCCAAGCTCCCCTCTCTGCGCAACGAGGGCAGAACGCTTCTCGACGACTTGTGGAATTACAACTAAGCGCACCCTCTGCACGACGAGCTTCGTCTTGTCGTAAAAGGCAAGCCGATACCCCGCCACGATTTTACGATGGACGAGAAAAGCACCGAGGCAATGATGAAAGTGCTGTTCTGCGACGAAAAGGAGCCGGAAGGCAAGTCGATCGCGGACATATTCCCCGAAAGTTTTTTTCACACGAATCTTTGGCTTACCTTGCAAAACATGCTCGCATTCAAACGGTATCGCAGCGCGATAGAGGCAAAGCGGTATTTCCGCAGATTTACCCATTTTATGCCGGAAAGCGACTACCTTCGCAGTTTTATGCCGAGAAACATATCAGACAGATCCAAAGTCGTCCCCGAGGGGTGCAAAAACCTTGCGTTTATCGGTCAGTACGTAAAAACGCCGGAGGATGCCGTGTTTACGGTGGAGACCTCCTGCGCACGGGTATGTACGCGGCGTATGCGCTTTCAGGTGTGGATAAAAAACCGTTGGAGGTCGCGCCCACCTTCTACGATTTACGTTATATCGTTGAACAACCCAAAAAGATTCAGAATATCGAAGGGAATATAACCGCCAAAGATTTGCCTGAAATCAACCTTCTGAAATGGAAGGAGACCGAAAGGCAAGTCCTTTCGCTCATAAACGGCATCGAAAAGTTCCCCACCCTGTATCCGGGCAAAAATCTCCCGAAATATAAAACCTGACAGGCAAATAAAAAATATTTTGTAACGGTTGCCGCGAAAAACTTCGCGGCAACCGTGCTATTTCGTTTCACAACAGCTAAAACCGCCCGTTTTCTTCAAAAACGGGCGGTTTTAGGTATTTTTCGGGAAACTGAATGAAATCAATACACGAGACGTCATTGAACAAAACAATCTTTTCCGCGTATAAACGGTTTTAATTGTCGATCTCTGTATTGATTCTGCAAATCAAAAATACAAAATAGTCGCTTGCCTCCGTGCCGTCCGCGGTTAAAGATACCGTCAAACGGTAATTGGTTAATTGAAGCTTTTCGTGTTCTTTATCGATCACAAGGCGATACGTGCCGCTTGCTTCGTTATTTTCAATTGTCAGCGTATCGCTTGTAACGGCGGAATCGTTCTTGTAGACCGTCCAGATTCCCGATTCCTCTTCCGTCAATGCAACGTATTCGTATTTACCGTTATGATAAACCTTTTTGCTGACGGAAAATTTGATCTCGGCTTGCGTAAAGTTATTACCGAAGATTGAATCAAAACTTGCGCTGATTGAAAAATCAATAACGCCGCTATTCGTTTCATCGTCCGGTTGCGACAAATTGATACCCAAATTACGGAAACTGCTCTCGTTCGGCACGACGGCTAATTTCACCTTGGAATCCGACTTGACGTAATACGTTTTTTCCGCGCTCACAGGACCTACCCCCAACGTACCTTCCTTGACCGAAAGATACATAGAATCCACCAGCGCATACGCCGTTGATTCCGATCCCAAAAACGTTCGATAGAAGTCGTTTCGGTTCACATGGGAGAAGTCTATTTCTACCGTGTAACTTTTATTCGGTCGGGTAAGCACGTTTCCCATCGAGAAAGATACTTGAGCGGACGCGGAATCCAGTTCGTCTTTGAAAATCACGTTGCCGCTTCCGTCAACGACTTTAACGACCGTCCTTTGCGGAAATTCCACGTCGTTATTTTGGGATTTTATCCGCAGAATATGCGTTTCATACACCGCTCCGTGTTGACTTTGCACCGTATTTACATACCCATTCGGATAGGTAATATTATTTTCTACCTGCATCCGAATCGTTTCCCCTTCCAGATAAGAGAAGATTTTACCGTCCGCCGTATTATCTGCATAGCTCGCCGTGCTTGCCATTTCAGGCTGAGTCCAAACGGTGACCTGACCGTAAACCTCTTTCAGTCGCTTGACGACGATATTTTTTTCTTGCCGTTGCTCTTCGTCGAGAACCGCCTTCATGTTATAGGTATTCGTTTTGCCGTTCTCCACGGGGAATACGACCAAAAGATATTTTTCGGTATAGATACAGCCGCTATCATCTGTATCTTTACAGAGACGATTTTCTATTTTTTTGCCTATTTCGCCTATTTCCGAGAGGCTGATAGAACCGAACGAGCCCGTTCCGTTTTTGAAATCGTTGAAGTCGATATACCTTTTCGACTCGGTCAGTTTCAACGTATAAAAGGAATACCCCGCCGCGTTTGTACTGTTTAAGTCGATCAGCACGAACATCGTTCCGCTTTCGATTTTTGCATTTACGTCGGTCTGACCGTCTGAACCGGTCAATTCTATGCGTTTATTGAAGTTCGTCATATCCTCCAACTTCATGGCGACGTCGTTGTAATCGTATTCCACGTAAAGCGTGAACGGACTGCCGAAGGATACGTTTATCTGCATGGAACCGCTCGGCTCGGTTACCGACGTGAAAAGACGAAGATAATATTGTTCCCCTTCGAGCGGCATGACAAACGTCTTCAAATTCACCGCACGGTGATAATAAATCGCGAGGTTCATGGTATAAACGTCTACCCCTTGCTTTTCCTTAAACGTAACGGTAAGCACGGTTAACGTCTTATTCTCCCCTTCGAGATTATCGTAAACGCCAACCTTGAATCTATCGCCCGAATAAACGATGCTTCCGTCGCCTGATACTTTGGTCATACTGCCGTCGCTGTCCACGCTGTACCGCGCGGAAGTTATGGAAATCAGACTTTTGTCTATGGAACCAAATCCGCCGCCTGTAAGCATATTCAGATAACCTGTCATCGTGTTATGCGTATTATCGCTCAGACAGAAAAGCTGCAAATTTCCGTTTACCGTAGCGGTCGTTACCATATCGCCAAGATTTGAAATCGAACTATCCGACAGGGAGAAATTTTTATCGATCCACCAAGCAAGTTCGTTGATTGTTTCAGGCGTTCCATCGGTGACGGAGTCGCCGTATAACGGCATATCCTGACCGTTCACAACGAACGACCGGTTCATATTCTCGATAGCTACCTGTTGGGGCGTTTTGACGTATTCCGTCTGATAGTCAGCATAAAAGGTTTTTGCGCCGTAGGCGTTGTAGATGACAAAGCCCGAAGCGTTTGTTCCCGCACCGAAGTTTTTTTGCGGCGTCACAATCGAATCCGGCAGCGAGCAGCTGACCGCATAGATTTTTATCGTGCCCGCGTTATTGCCCGCAATCAATCCTACATTTTTACTCGTGTCGGGTGCGGTTGTATTATACAAAGTAGAGTCAGCCGCACCGCTCTCTAAATCAAACGCAGCAAACGTATAATTTGATGCCTGCTTTCCATTACAAATGGTATTATCGTCCAAAATAACGTATTTTCCGTTCAACAAGCCGCTTGTGGCGGTACCTATTAACCCGCCCGCGCCTGAGTACCCGATCACGTAGTTATTGCCGAGGTACACGCCCTCAACGGTCATGGTAGCCGTATACGCAGAGAATAAACCGCCCGCATAAAAGTTTCTACTGCTATAAATTAAACTATTATCCACGTGGATATTTGTTAGCGTACAGGTACTTGCTTGTGTAGTCGTATGGACCGCACTCGCTTTTGCACCTGCGATGATACAGTTGGAAATACGGCAATTTTTCACCGTCAAAGTTACTTTCCCCACGTCGCCGAAAAGACCGCCTGCTTCTGTAGTACTATACATAAATTGAACAATTCGCACGGGATTTTCTTGCGAACCGACGACGTTGAAATTAGTCACGGTAAACGTTCCAGTCGCCGAACCGCTGCGGTAAGCCATAATGCCCGCCGATCGGGCGTCACCCATTATAAACATATCGTGCCCGTTTGTGCTTATCGTACAATTTTCCACGGTAAGTTCGGTACCGGCTCGCTGCTCTGCCACCAAACCTGCGACGTTGTTCAAGCTCGCTATTGCCATGGGCGCAGCCGTAGCCGTAACCGTGCAACCGCTCAAAGAAACGTTCGTCCTAACGGAGCCGATCAAACCGCCCGCCGAACCGATGGAATAGTCACTCTTCGAGCTGTTACGTTCAAGGAAATAGGCAAGAATCGTTACCGAAGACTGTTTATCTCCGTTATAGACCAAGTTGTTTTTAACGTCGTCAGGTAGCACAGCAACCGTGCTATCACTCCTGAAAGCATCATAGGGGAAGCTGCTACCGCTGAAATTTCCCAACGAAAAGATAACGCAGCCGTCCACCGTGCAGTTTGTAGCGGTAACGTTTACCGAATTAGCCGCGTCGCTCGCCCAACCGAGCAAGCCGCCCGAAGATATCTTATCAGATGAAGATTTGTAATTTGCAAAAAACACGACAGCTGTTTTTCTGACGGTGCAATCTTGCATGGTAAGCTTTGCGCTACCGCCTATTGCGCCTACCACGCCGCCGACGCCGATTTCCGTATTGACCTCAGGGGCACGCAACACGGTTTCGACGATAGAGTCGTCTATTACAAAGCCCGTAATATTTGCCGTGCCCTTTAAGAAATATCCCACGCAACCGCCCGTATGCCTTTGTCCCTTTACGGTAACGGTTTGCAATCTTTCGTCGGTATTATTTACCGTCAGAGTTCCGCCGCTATAATACCCGACGAATCCTCCTGCATAACCGGGAGAAGTTACGGTAAAATCATTCATAGATACGTTATTTACCGTAACGTTCGTACCAGCGGCGTTTTGCCCCAGCAAGCCGCCCACGGAGTATTCGGGAGACTTGTTCAAATCTATTACTTTATTTGAATCGTTTATCGTCGCAACGCAAATATTGCCCGAAAGTACTAAATTGTTAAAGATAACCGCCCCGCTCGTCCTGCCGATCAAGCCGTAGTAATTGATAGAGTCTTTATCGTAAAAATCATTCGCCGTATCCGCCGTTTCCGACAAAGAGGCGTATTGCGGCATATTCATATCGACGGAAATCGTCGCCTTTCCGCTTTCTTTTTCGAACGATTGTATTTTGAAAATCGGAGAATTCCCGTAAACGCCGCTCATACCGCGGAAAGCGTTGCCGTAGACTTTCATATCGTAGGTATCGCCCGTTAACTTGATCGTTAACGCAATACTACTTAAATCCCTCGCACCTGTTAACCCGAAATATTTAGCAAGAATGCTGAGCTTGTTCGTATCGTCGACATATCTGCCGTTTTCGATACCGACGTGAGCGCCGCCCACGCCGCTGTAATCGCCGGAGCGCGAAAGAGAAGTTTTCCCGTAGGCGTAAACGTTCGCGCCTGAAAACGCACCCGAATTGATCGCAAAGGAGAAGAGCAACAATTCTTCCCCGTTAGCGAGAGAAAACGTGCCGTCGTTGTAGCCCGAGCTGTGCCCCGTAAGGCTCGCCTTTGCGATGGACGGAATCAAAAAATCTCCGCCATAGGTCAAGTCCGGAATAGTCTTTCCGTTGTTGTATGAATCGACGCCAACGGCGATCGCATAGCCCTGCAACACCCTGCCGATATAGTTGTTGTGATAAAGGTTGTTGCTCGCATTCGGTTGGTCGTCGTTTATTTTTCCTAAGCCGTCTAACAATACGCCGCCGCCCGAAATAAGCCCCACGTAATTTCCGAACACCGTAGTGCAAGAACCCGTAACACTATCCACCGAAACGGTCACGCTTTGCAATAAGTTGTCGCCGCCTACGATCCAGGCGATGGCACCGCCGAAGTGAGGAATACTCGTAGTCAAGGCAGTGGCGTTAGGCGCAGACGTTGTCACCATTTCGCTTGTGAAAGCACCTGTTGAAAGGGCGATATCCCCGTACGAAATCTTCAAACCGTAGATTGCGCAACCGTTGGCGACGTTGACAAAGCCGTAACCCGTTTCCGTTATCGCACTTTCAGGGCTTGACAGCGTTATCGTTTTTCCGTTGCCGTGCACCACGCCGTGGAAGGGATAGGTAGTAGAGCCAAGCCCTGCAAAACCCGAAGTAAGGGTTAAATCTTCCTCTCCGATTTTATAGTATGCCCCCGACAGATAAGAAAGCAGCACTTCCGTTGATAATTCCTCAGAAGTATCGTCCGAACGGAGAAGTTTGCCGCCCTGCATCTTCACCTCATAATAATCGGTTAAGTTTAACGTATCGACGGAGGACCATTCGCCTTGCGGGAAGTTGATCTGCCAATCCTCGTTAAATACCGCCGTACCGGAAAGCCATTTGCTGAGGTCGATCAGCTGTTTTGCCGTACTTATGACGTACGGATTTTCATACGTTCCGAACCCCACGATAAAGTCCGCGCTCTTGCGGTTAACGCTCAGGTTTCTGTTGGTCGAATTACCCGTATTGAAGCCCACGTAAACGTAGGGAAGATAATTTTGGAAGTCTACGTATAAAACGCTGTCCGTATCGGGTAGTTTATCGGGATTCACGAATATTTCCCTATCGAAATACTTTTGCTGTTCTTCGTCGAAGTAGAGCTCGGCGCCGTACGTTACCTTATGCGGCGTCCCTGCGCCCCAATCCTCGTCAAAGGTAAAGTTATAGAGAAACGAGCCCGCGCCATTGACGTACGATACGTCGTAAAACAAGGTCGATCGGGTGAAAACGGAAGACGCGCTTCCATCTAAAACGATATTTTCGAGCGTCACGTATATATACGAGGAGAGCGTGCCGCCGTGACCGATCAAGCAAGAGGCAACCGAAGTTTGACCTTGGTAGTTTTGCGTAATATTCGAAATAGTAGCCGTTACATAGCTTGCAAGATTATTGATGAGCAAGGGACGGTAGTCACTATTCCCATCCACTTGCAATCCGTCGAGCACAACGTTTTGCACCGTTAAATTGACGACGTATTGATCTACGCCCGCCTGCGAGCCGAATACCGTGCCGCAAATCAGGGCGCCCGAACCGAGTGAATCCCCTAAAGCGGGAATGTTTCCGCGCAGTTTCATATTTTGCAAGACCACGGTGGAATCGCTCTTCGATGCGCTGACGTCTAAAAGCAGACCTGCCTGCATTCCGAAAAACTGTTTTTGCGTAGCCGAAGAAGGCGAGGAAAACTTGAGCCCGTAACCGTTGAAATCGACGGTTACGCTCTCTTTTTGGGTGGGATAGAAGGAATATCCCGTCATATCGACGTCCTGCGATATATTGATATCGTTCACTTTCGTACTGAGAAATTCCGATTGTACGCCCGAAAGCAGGTTATTTATTGCATAGTCGTAAACGTGCCAATATAGCAGATTCTCTTGCACGTTCGTCCGACCTTTCAACCCGAGCACGTTGAAATAATATCTCGTTTTTTCGTTCTGTCTATCGTCTATGCGCGAAAACCAGCCAGAATTTTGCGGCACTTTGCCAAGCGCATCCTCCGTCTCATCCTCCGTCTCTATCGTGAGAATGCCGCCCGACTGCGCCACGCCGACTGAACTATAACTTACGATATTTTCCCCTATGAACAAGTCGAAGTTGTCTGCCTTAACGCCATCAAAACCGCTCGGGTCGCACGCAACGGATACGAGCGCCTTTTTTCCGTCCGAAAGCAACAAACCGCAATTTTCAGCGTTTGCCTTTGTGGTGGTAAACGTACTTTTGTCCAAAGAAAATACGCTCTCCACGCTAAGTCTGCCCTCCAAGGTATGGATAAGCCCGCCAAGGCTTGCCGACCCCGCATCAACCGTCCCCTTAAAGGTCCGGTTCAGGTTTTTCACGTGACAATTTCTAAAGAAATAACCGAGTATCCCGCCGACGGAATCCGTTGCGCCCGAAGTCTTAAGGCTAACGTCCGCCGTCGTGCCGCCCATATCCACTTCCACGTAATTACTACAGGAAAGTACGCCGATCAATCCGCCCGTTTGCAGAAAGGAGTAAGCCCCCGTTCGGGTGATTTGGGTTTGAACGGAATCGTTCGTGAAATCTATTGTAACGTTGCCTGTATACGTTGCATAACCGCACAAGCCGCCCCAATAGAGCCGTGATAGATTGTTTGCGTTATGCGAGACTTCGTCGTTGATGACCGCACTTAAAGTGAAGTTTTTTACGGTGAGAGCTGACGCACTCTCGATTTTGCCGACCAAACCGCCCGCATATAAGTAGGAATTACTTTTATTATAGTCGCCCGTGAGGTCGATTTGCGCAGAGACGCCGCCATCAGAAACCGTTAATCCGCTCTTTGCAACCCCCGCCAGCGCGCCTACGTTCAATTCGGAATCATACAATTGCGTTTTGATCACGCCGTCGATTGTCAGGTTTTCTACTTTTGCGTTTTCAACCGTTGAAAACAGCCCCAAATATTTTCTCTCGTTGTTCGTATACGCCGCCGAAAGGGATTTTACGCCGTTATTGATTCCCGAAAGGTTTTGCCCGATCGCCAGCGTAACGGTATGACCGTTGCCGTTCAAGGTACCTTTGCCGTTCAAGGTACCTTTGTAGGGCAAATCACTGCTGTTTGAGGGGGTCAACTGCTCGATACCCGTACCCGCCAAAGAGATATCGTCCGTGATATTTATCGTTTTGGATAACAAATCGGAATAGTTTGTATCGGTAAACCCGTCAACGCCCGAAATAGCGCCTTTCGTGTAGAAGGTCATGGCAAGTTTCGCAAAGTCTGCCGCGTTGCTTATCGCAATACTTTCGCTCGCATTCAAGGGAGAACCGATAAAAACTTGATGTTCGGCATTCATTGAGATCACGTTCAGCGTATCGTTACGAATCACCTGTCCGTAATTTCCGATATCGTTATACCTGCTGTCCTTTCCGCTGTATGTATCGTCATACCTGCTGTCCGTTCCGCTGTTTGTGCCGTCTTTATAAATCAAAGAGCAGTCCTGCCGATACACGATATTATTCACGTATTCAGAGTTATCTCGGATAGCGCCGCCCAACCGAACCACGCTGCCCGCCTCGGTTTTGCCGACCAGAACCGAGCCGTTCTTTTCGGTAAGCGTTAAATATTCTAAATCCAAAACGCCTTTCGTTGCTACGTAACCTACAACGTCCGCCGCCGTCTCGTATCGGGCGGAAGGGTTCGCATTTTTGATATCGTTGTCCAAAGAAAATTTTGTCGCCTGTACGTAAGTTGACGCATTGATTTTGCCGACGACGCCGCCGACCGTCGCAGATCTTTCGTTCGATAAAACGTTTTTGACGGTACAAGTTTCGACGCCGTCGCCCGCGATAGTAACGGAATTACTCAGCGCCGTATTGGAAACCTGACCGATGACGCCGCCGTAAACGCCCGCTGATAACCCGCTCGCATTAAACGACGATTCGCCGCTTAACGAAAGGGAGAAATTCCCGCTTGCCTCTAAATTCCCGATATACCCGCCAAACGCGCTCAACGTACCGCCGCAGGAAAATGTTGCGTTTTTCACGCTTACCCGCTTCACGCTTGCGCCCGTACAGTTCCAATAGCCGATATATCCGCCCGCGTAACACGAATCGGAGAAGGAAAAGCTATTACCGATCAGAGAAATGCTTGCTCCGTCCTTTAGAGCGATACCGACGCTTGCATTATCAATACTGCCTATCACGCCGCCCAAACGACCGTTCGTAGCGCTATTGCTCTTGATAAACTCACAGTTTTGTACGGTAACGTCCGAAAGCTCTACGTTACCTTTATTCGTACCTAAAATTCCGCCCGCCCGTAAGCCTTTTGCGGTTACGTCGTGTACGTTGACCGATACGTCGAAGATTGCTTTTGACTGCCCTGAGCCGTTGTTTGCGCCGATGATGCCGCTCGAACCGCCGCCCTCTAAACTGCCCGTAAATTCCGCCTCGGTATCGCCCTTAAAGGTCACGGTGCCGAGATTGGTTCCCACCAAAAACCCGACGTTTTTTTGCGTTCCGTTAGAAGAAACGTCGCAAGAAAAAAACCTCGGTAACTTGACCGTCAGTTTAACGCCTTCCCCGATGGAGGCGATCAATCCCGCGGCGTCGTCGTTATCGCTTTTCACCGTGTATTTTTTTGTCGTTAAACAGGTCGAAAAATCGACGGAGAAGGTATCGCCTGCCCCTTTGACCACTTCGCCCGCAAATAAAGCGGTAAGACCGTCGTTATGTACAACTGCACCGTCTGACGAACCAAAGCGAAAGCCTCTTATATCTAACGGTTGGTCATTCTTCGTAACGGTCAATTTTTTACAAAAGACGAAGGAATTGGATTCTTGCAAATCGCCGCCCGAACTTAAATTGGAGGAATACAGTATTTTTCCGTTGGAAACGACGGACGCTTCGTTGGACAGATGATTGAATAAATATCGCCACCCGCCGTCGGCAACGGCAATAGCGGTATCCTGACCGCCGCCGATCTTGAGCTGACCTTTGAAAGGATACGTATCGTTTCCGATACCGAAAAAACTTCCCGCGGAAACGGGGGCTTTGTTCTCATCAAAATTTACTTTCAAAGAAATCAAACCGCCGTAATTGACGGTGAAAACATACCCGTCCAAGGAAGAAGTATGAGAAATTCTCGCCAAAGTGACGAATCCGTTCACAGTTTCGCTAAAAACCAGATTGTATTCCTTATTTTCCTTATCGCTACAAATAATGCCTTCAAAGGTATCATTATTATTCATCGATTCAAGGTTTTCTACACCGTAATTCGTGCCGTAATCGTCGGGAATCTCCCACGCTTTCGCTCGCAGTCCGTTGATCCAAACAGGGACGAATAGACCTAAAACGCTAAGCAGCATAGCGGCGCAAAGCAATACCAAGATCAGATTGCGCTTTACGCCATTTTTTCGAAAGGCGACATTTCGTTTTTCCGTTTTCATGTTATTCCTGCGCCTCCTCCACGTATTCAACCGAAACCTGCCCTGCTATGGCGCTCCAATATACTTCGCCGTTCCACATTTCGTTTTTCGTATTGCGAAAGAACACAAAGACGTCCGTATCGTTATTTTTTGCCTTCCATTCTATTTTTCTGTTATAAATTCCTTCTTGTATCTCCTCGGCAGGAGAAGGAAATCCCTTGTTTTGCGTCATTAAAGTTAAAGCATTGGCATTCCACCGCAGCACGATTTTCACGTCTGAAGAAACGGGGCCCGAAGCGCGGACTTGATAGGTAAACGCCGCATAATCTTCCACCTTACCAGACGTATCGAAACTTCCGCTCACGGAAAAGGACTCCGCCCCGGTAGGCGTGATAGTCGAACCGAGTATGACGGAGGAAAGTCTTTCCGGATAGGTCGGCACCACGACAACGTTTAGACCGGGTACGCCATTGAGATCTTCCCCTTCCTCATAGCCGAAGGAAACGGTAAACGTTTCGGTAGAAGATTTACCGCCGATAAGCGTTCTGCTCGCGATGGGTGAGGCATGGTCGGTTGTCGAGATCGCTATCTTTTTTGCGACCCCGTTTTCGTAATAGGAAAATACGTAAGCTTTCCCCTCCGGCAAATCACTTTCCGACCATACGTAGACGTCGAACGTTACGTCGAAAGCGTTAAAATCGCCCGTATGCACGTCATGATTGTAAACGGATATATTCTGCTCCGTAGCCGGAGAACCCACCTTTTCTTTTTCGGAATCGATGGATGAAAGGGAATATAATATATCTGCAGAAAAATATTCTTGCTTGTTTACGAATACGTCCTTAAACTTACCTCTCGCAAAATATGCGGCTTCCGCTACGATCGCCGTCGTCGCCGTCAATAAAAGACATACCATAAACAAGATAAAAAAGATTTTTTTCGTTTTTTTCAATCCGGTTCACTCCTTTTACTCTCTCTTTTATCCTCTCGTTCCTTTCGATACGATATAAACGATATCCGCTTCCTTCGCATTTTCGATTCCCGCACCATCCGGCCAGGTTATATTCAAGACAAAAAAACGGTAACGACTCGTATCGTTTAATTCACCGATCAACGTTGACGAAGATTCTGTTTTTTCGGAAAACTTTAATCCGTCGTACGATTTGAACACGCCGCCGTTCAGATTTCCCGGTTCCGGCTCCTTTTCACTCGTCCAACCGCCGTACGTCTTTTTGTAAGTATATCCGTTAAACACTTCGTCGGCAAATTCCCTGTCGTTTTGTTTATAATAATTAAAGTAACAGGCAGTCGTCGTCTCACCTCGGGTAATATCGACCTTCTCGTTTTCCGCTCCGGCCACCGCGTTTTCTTCCGTTACCGAAAATATGGGATATATATTGATATCCATGCCCATATTTTGCGTAAATATCAGTCCGAGAGAAAAACTGTTAACCGAATTATAAATTGCGGGAGACACACAAAAAACGGCGTTATACTCCACCCCTATTTTCAGCCCGTCCAGATGGAAAGAAGTCATTTCCTGCAGATTGTCGTCTTTTAGATAAATGATAGGCGGCATATCGATTCCAAGCTGCTTCGTCTTACTGAAACGAAACTTTTGTGAAAACCATGCAAAAGTAGGCGCCGTAACCGCCAAAGACGCGGCGATAAAAATCATTGCCGTCACGATCCATTTTCCAGTTAAAAAAGTTCTCTTCCGCATTTTTTTTCCTTTAGAAACTTACGACTTCTATTTGAAAACAAATATACTTTACTGTGATTCCAATCAAAGTATCGGCAGCGTTAAACGCATTGAGGGAATTTTCCCCGCCGAACATGATTTTATCTATATTGCCTTCTTTCAGATAAAAATCTTGAATATCGTTTCTCGTTTGCTCTTCCAGCAAAGCGCTCGTCTCATTAAAAATATCTTCGTAATTTGCTACCCATACCCAGTAGACTGCAACCTCGCAGGGTTTCGCCTCTTGCGCGCCCGCCACGTTTCGTGGCGAGTAGCTTTCGGGACTGATCCAGCCGGAAAACACGTTTCCGCTCCTATGCTCAAAGAAGAGTATATGCGAGGATAGGTATTGCAACGCTTTTTCTTTATCCTCGTCCGTCACACCGGGATAAAAACCTTTCGGAAAGTCCTCTCCCTCGTAAAATTCGTCGTTTTTCGCTTCAATTCGGTAGCCGAAGGCATACGGATTTTGTTCCTGTATGGAACCGTCGTGCACGTAAAAGGAAAATTTACCGGAAACGCCCGGATAAATACTTTTCGTTTCCCCGTCGGGAAAGTCGATAGAAATCGTCTCTTTATCGATTTGAGAAACGCCGACGTTCTCGCCGCTTTCACTTGCACGGATCTCCAAAAAATCGATCGCCTGCACCTGCACGCCCATACCGTTTCCGGAAACGGTTGTCGAGAAAGCAAACCAGCCGAAAGAAACTTGAGCAAAGACAAAAAAAGCCGTTAAAAAAGCGATGAACGTGATAGAAATCGAAACAATCTTCTGAATCAGTTCTCTTTTTTCGCTGTTTTTCCGCATATTTTCTCCTTTTTGACTTCGCTCAAACGAGTCTGCACGACCTTGAAATCCTTACATGAACTCCCGTGCTTTTCCTCTTCCTCTAAACTCTGATAATATTCCGCATAATAGTATACAGTATTCCTATACAAATCGCAAGCATTTTTCAGCAAATGATTTTCAAAAGATTTTTTTCTACCCGTTACGCCTTTTTTTCGATATCCTTTTGATCACGCCGATATTCCTCTTCACCAAAAAAATCGTCCCCCGGTTCAAAACCGCCTCTTTTTCGGATGATTCCGCTTCAAAAAAGGGCTTTGAAAAAATCAAAACCCTTTTTTCCTTTTATTCATTTTTTCTTCAGTCAGAAAAACGTGAGATATTTTTTTATAAAAATTAAAAACGGGTATGGACAAGAAGTTTTTTTCTGCTATAATAAAAATTACAGAAATTGACGGGTGATGATATGATAAAGGTTGCCATTGTGGAAAATAACAAAGAAGAAAATGACAGATTGAAATTTTTTATTACGAAATACGGGGAACAGCACGAAATCGACTTTTCCGTCTGTGAACATTCCTCGGGCGAGGAATTTTTTGCCAAAAAAAACAACGGATACGATTTGATCTTTCTCGACATCATGCTTTCCGGCATGGATGGTATTAAAATCGCAAAAAAGATCCGAGAGAGCGATAAGAACGTCATCATCGTTTTTATTACTGCCGTATCCAATTTAGCCGTAGAGGGGTATACGGTCGGCGCCCTGGATTACGTTATAAAACCCGTAGACATGGAATCTCTCTCCTTTACCATGGAACGGGCGATCAAGATCATCGAACAAAAAACAAAGATCAAGATAGGCGTAAATTCTGCGAGCGGAATTCAGATTTTATCCTCGGATGAAATCACCTACGTCGAGGTGTTCGGACATAACATCGTGTATCACCTTGGAAAGGAGAACCGCTCCGTCAGCGAATGGGCTCCTTTATCCAAGCCGGAAAAACTGCTGTCCCCTCACGGTTTTTTCCGTTGCAGTAAATACTATTTAGTCAATTTGAAATACATAGAGGACATCACCGACACGGAAGTCGTCGTCTGCGGCAATCGGCTGACGCTTTCAAAAAGCAAAGCCACGCAATTGAAAAAAATTTTGAATTACTACCTTTCCGTTTAATTTCAGGAAAGAAAAAATGCCGAAAATGCCGTTTGTCTTAAAAAACCCGTGAAATATGTTAGAATAGGAATATCAGGAGGGATACGAGCATGAAAATCGCCATTGTAGAAGACACTTCTTCCGATTTGATCTATATTCAGGATTGCCTTGTTCGCCTATCGGAAGAAAAGAACGTTCCTATTCAGGTCAGCACTTACCATGATTCGCTCCTGTTGCTCTCCGATTACAATATGCAGTTTGATTGCATCTTTATGGACATTCAGGTTCCCGGCGTAAACGGAATGGAGGGAGCCAAAAAATTACGACAGGCGGACCCGACCGTTCCCGTCATCTTCGTCACGAATTTGGAAAATTACGCTATTCAGGGATACAGCGTGAACGCATTTGATTATATCATCAAGCCGTATACCTATGAAAAGATCAAATCCGTATGGGAGCGACTCTTTTCCAAGATACATAGCGAAAGATCGAACGATATTTTTATAAAAAATCCGGACGGCGTCATCCGTATCCCCATCAACCTTCTCTATTACGTCTCCGTAGAAAAACATTGCATCTATTATCACACCGCCTTCGGCGTATTTCAGGAGAGAAGCAGTATGAAATCCGCAGAAGAAGCCCTTCTCAAATATGATTTTACAAGAATCAACTCCTGCTATTTGGTCAACATGCGGTATATAGAAAACGTTTGCGGCGACGAGGTTTGGCTGAGGGAGGAACGCTTAAAAATCAGCCGTGCAAGAAAGAAAAAATTACTGTCCGACATCAACGAGTACATCTTAAAAAATCAATGAGGAGGCGCAAAACATATGGATGGCACAACCTTATTCTTCTCTATGCGAGAGGCGGTCATCGTCTGGCTCATCGTAGCCGATTTGATGTTCGCAACGTCCTATAAAAAACGAACGCGTTTTATCTTTCGGGCGATCGTCGCGTCCCTCATTTGCATGCTGATCACGGCGGGGATCGCTTATATCGATCTAATCCTCGTTCGAGAAATCCATAGCCACAATGCGAACTTCGATCTGTTTTACCCCCTGCTCAACTTCATCAGTCACATACTCATTTATGCGCTGAACGGCTTCTTTTTATGGTTTTGTTATCAAGAACGAACGGTGACTCTTCTGTTTGCCTGCATCGCGAGCTATTCCACGCAAACGATCGCAATGCTCTTAAACAATACGCTCGTCGTTTTTTACCCCTCCTTAAAATTTTTCTCGAGCAACCCCGTTACCGTCTTCGGTTTTCTGTTTTGGATTTTCTGTTACGCAATCGTTTATATCCCCATCTATTTCGTATTTGCCCGAACGATAGAACAGGATAAAAGCGTGGCGGAATCCAACTCCCCCTCCACTCTCGTTTTATTCATCTGCGTCCTTATCGTAGCGGTTGCCGTGAGGAGCATTTCCTCCTCCTTTAACGTGGAAAGTCACGTGTTATTCGTTTTGATGAATATCTCCGTGATTTGTTGCTGTTTTATCGTTCTCTACGTACAATTCCTATTGACGAAACAGATGGTCAATAAAAGGGAAACGGAATCCCTTCTGCACATGAAGGATCTACGGCTCAAGCAGTATGAATATATCAAGGAGAGCATCGACATCATCAACGAGAAATGTCACGACTTAAAGCACCAACTTTTATCCGTGAAGGAAAACGGATCGATCGATAACAAGTACCTAAAGGAAATCGGCGAATCGATTGAAATTTACGACACGATGGTCAATACGGGAAACCGTGCGCTCGACACCGTGATTACCGACAAAAAGCTCTTATGCTCCAAAAAAAGAATCGATATGACGGTGATCGCCGACGGAAGCAAACTTGCCTTTATGTCGAACGCCGACGTTTACTCTCTTTTCGGAAATGCTCTGGATAACGCCATCGAGTATCTTTCGACGGTCAAGGAGGAAAAACGGAAACTGAAAGTTAACGTATCCGGTCAAGGCTCTATGGTGAGTATCGTGATCCGAAACTATTACGAAGGAAAACCGATTACCGACGAAAAAGAACTGATGACGACGAAAGATGATAAAGCCTGGCACGGATTCGGCATAAAATCCATCAAAAAAATCGCGGAAAGCTACGGCGGAACCTTTACGGTGCGAACGGAAAACGAAAGCTTTATCCTCGGCATCCTGATCGTAAAAAAATAGTATTATAAGCCACGGAAACAAAATTTTCTGTGGTTTTTTTGTGATAAGAATGAAAAACGACCGATTTTGCCGACTTTATTGAAAAAGTTCCCTCCCGAATGTATTCTTTAACTATCCGATGAGGAATAAAAAACAAAATATTTTTGGTGGAATTTCACAATGAACCAAGTAAAGAAAATCGTTTCCTGCGCGCTTGCGCTCTCCTGTCTTACCGCCGTATGCGCGTCCATGACGTCCTGCGGCGCAACGGTCGACGGAACCTATACGACGGTGGTCGATTCCGCGACGTATTTTAAGAATGAGGAAGTGAAAGCGGATATCGCAGCCGACCCCGGCAAATACGTTAAATTCGATCGAATGTACTCGCATCTGAATAGCAACATTGCCGATATAGGCGAAGACCGCACGTTCACTATAAAGGAAAGCGGCGGCGTTGCAGATTTCTATACGGCAACTTTAGTACTGGAATCCACTACCTACACGTTGACGAAATCTATTAAAGTAGACCCTACGACTGAAAGGTATGCAGCCATGGGAATCCCCGAAGGTAAGACGGCAAAAATGGAACTCACCTTCAGCGGCACCTTTGAAAACAATAAGGGCGTAATCACCCTGCAAAAGCCCGATCGGGTAACCGGAACGATGCTCATCTCCGGCGCGGGCGCTGCCTACACCAGATTCGGCGCAAACTTTGAAACGGTAGACGTATCGAGCGCAGACGCCGACGATATCATGTATCCCGGTAAGTTCTTCTATTACTTCGATTCCCTGTATTTTGTTGATACCGGTAAATACGAAGCCATGGACGTTACCGTATCGAAAGACACCATGACTTTCACCGTAGAATAAATTTTTCGCGGGCGGCACGAAAGGGTGTCGCCCGTTTTATAGGGAGAAAATAAATGAAGAAACAAAGAATGAATAACCGCTCCTTTCGAAAGATATGGGTTCCCGTCGTCGCCGTTTCGGTCGGCGTCTGTATCTTAGGGACGATTACCATGAATATGCTCTCCGATATCATGAACGATTATTTGGGGAGAGGTGAAAAAATCGAAACTTCTGCCGGTGAGGAGGTAAGCTACTACGACAAGTTTACCGACGACAGAAAGGTCTCCACGGAAAGATCGTATGAGACAGCTCTTGAAGTGTCCCGCGAGGGTATGGTCCTTTTGAAGAATAACGGGATCCTGCCGCTCGCCAAAAACAGCACGGTGACGCCGTTCGGATACCGCTATATCTCTCCGATCTACGGACAGATCGGCGGGGGCTCCGCCAAATGGGTCATTTCCCCCGTTACCCCGAAACAGGGCATGAGCGAATACCTCACCGGAAAAATGCTTATCCGGCACCCCCAAAGCCTTGAAGGAGGCGGCGGGTACGCTGAGCGCAGGCGACGTAGCAGGCTCTTTGATGGGCGGCGACAGCAAAATATACGAGTTTTCGCCCGACGTCTACGACGGCATAACCGTTTCGGGCGACGTGGGCATCGTATTTATCGGCAGAGAAGGTCAGGAAGGGTCGGACAAGAAATACGACGGCTATGAGGACGGAACGCCGCACTATTGCGCGTTGACGCAAAACGAACTGGGCACCATCAAACGAGCGAAACAGCTTTGCGGAAAGGTCATCGTATGCGTCGAAGCGTCCACCCCTATCGAATATGCGCCCCTGATGGAAAAGGGTTCGGAATATGAGGCGGACGCTATTTTGCTCGTAGGGCATCAGGGCGAAAGAGGATTCTCCACCTTGGGCGAAGTGCTTACCGGCAAGGTGAATCCCTCCGGCAAGACGGTAGACATAATACCTACCGATTTCACCAAAGACCCCACCTACATGAACTTCGGCGAATTTTCCTATGCCAACGTAAGCGCAAAACCTTACTATATCGAATATCAGGAAGACGTTTACATGGGCTATCGCTACTATGAAACGGCAGACGTCATGGATGAAGCCTTCGTTTACGGCTCGCTGGATCGCATGGGCGGAATTTTGGAAAAGGGAGCGGTTTGCTATCCTTTCGGATACGGACTCTCCTACACCACGTTTGAACAGTCGATCACGTCTTTTGCAGTCGATAACGGAATCGTCGACGTGAAAGTAAGCGTCAAAAACACCGGCGATACGGAGGGGAAGGAGGTAATTCAGTTGTACTACTCCGCACCCTATACGGCGTTCGATATCGAAAACCGTATCGAAAAACCTGTCACGCAGCTCGTTGCCTTTGAAAAGACGGCATCGTTGAAGCCGAATGAGACGAAGGAATATTCCTTGAGCTTTTCCGTGGAGGATATGGCGTCCTACTGCGTCTCTCACGATAACGGAAACGGAACCAAGGGCTGCTACGTTTTGGAGGCGGGCGAATATACGATTTCGTTAAAAGCGAACAGCCACGAGACGATCGAGGAAAAGACCTATCAATTGAGCGAAACGAAATTCTTTGACGGAAGCGACGACGATCATATCCGCCAAAGCGAAAAGGACGCGCAGTCCGGCTGGAATACCGACGGCACGCCGACAGGTCAGCCGCAGGATAAAAACGCAACCTTTATCGCCGCAGCCAACTTATTTGAGGATTGCACGACGTACATGGCAGAGGAATCTTCCATTCTCACGCGAAGCGCTTGGACCTCCTCGTTCCCCGAAAAGAAGGACAGAAAATCCAAAGTCCTATCCGAAAAAGTGAAAGCCACTTTTGATTTGGAAACCGCCTTCGACCCTACCTCCGATCAAGAGCTCGGCAACGTTTCCACTTCCAAAGTGTATTCGGACAGCATGCCCGTATACGGCGAACAAAACGGTCTCGTTCTCTCCGATATGAGAGGAAAAGACTTTTATGACGAATCCTGGGAAGACTATCTCGATCAGATCGATTTTGACGGAGAGAAATCAAACATCGTCAAACTGCTGACGGCGGCAAATTACAGCACCTATCAAGTGGACAGCATCGGTCTCACCGCGACGATCGAATGCGACGGCGCAAACGGCATCAAGCGAGTAAAGACGGATCCCGGCATGACGATGAGCGCCACTTACGGGTATGCTCCCCTCATGGCGCAAACCTGGAACAAAGACCTTCTCTACGAAGTGGGCTGTCAGTTCGGTCAGGAAGCGTTGACGCTCGGCGTCACCGGTTGGTATTCCCCCGCCATCAACCTGCACCGCTCCCCCTTCTCGGGCAGAAACTTTGAATACTATTCCGAAGACCCCGTTTTGACGGGAGAACTCGCGGCAAAAATCGTCAGCGGGGCGGGAGATAACGGGTTGGTATGCTATATCAAACACTTTGCCGTAAACGACCAGGAGACGCGCAGAGCGGAATATCTGCATACCTGGGCAACCGAACAGGCGATGAGAGAGCTCTATTTGAAAGCCTTTGAACTTCCCATCAAAGAGGCTCGCATGACGATAAAGTACACGGACGGCGACGGCCGGCTCGCATCCAAAACGATGAAGGCGGCTACCGCTCTCATGTGCGCGCAAAACGATATCGGTTCCGTCATCTGTAACGGCAATTATGCCTTGGTAACGGAACTCCTCCGCGGCGAATGGGGCTTTAACGGCATCGTTCTCACCGATATGTACAGCGAGGTCTATAAAGCGCATAAAGATTTGACGCTCCGCGCGGGTGTAGACTGTTTCCTCGGCGCAGAGGTTCTTTCCGGATTCACCGATTACGATAGCGCAACAGCGAAGACCTTGATGCGGAATTCCATCAAACACATCGCCTACGCCTTTTCCAATTCGGGGCTCATGATCAATTCCGCCCCCGGCTCCACGGCAAAATACGGCATGGCGCCCTGGCAGGTCGCGCTCATCGTCGTTAACGTCGTCGTTTACACGTTTGCCGCTTGCGTCATCATCCTGATGATTTTAAGGGATCGCGACGAGAAAAAACATCCCGAAAACTATACTTCAACCCCCAAAAAGGAGTAACAATGAACCTTCAAAACATCATGAACAATAGAGATAAAGGAAAGTTTTTCACGCTCCTTTCCGCAATTTTAGTTTCTCTTATCGGCGATATCCTCTACGCCGCCTTCTACGGCGGCGGAAACACCAGCATGAAAGTCATGTCCTGGCCCGCTTTCATCATTTTGATGTGCGGAATTGCCTGCGCCGTTCTCCTGATCGCCTTCCGTTTTGACGTGTTGGCGTGCACGGTAATGGCGGTAACGAGCCTTCTCACCTTCGTATTCTATATTTACGGAATGTATACTTACATTTCCGCCGCGTTTACGGGCATCGATTCCACTTGGGAAGCCTCCTTCTTTATCTGCTCGATTTTATTCCTTGCCGCCCTCATCCTGAGCGTAACTGCCTTTTGCATCAATTTCAAAGCGGTATACAAGGTGCAAAAAGTTTTGGTGAGCACGTCAAGCATTTTACTCGCCGTCATCTGCCTCGGCAACGTAATAGCGGGTGAAAACTCCGCCGCTATCAACAAGGCTCTTCACATCGACACCTTTGAAATCATCGGAGAAGGCGACGGCGACAGCGAATATTATAAGAGCAAATACAAGAACTTGAAAGAGCTCAAAGCGGCAGGCGAAAAGAAGGTGGAAGAGGCGATGGGCGAAGGAGCCGTTCTTCTGAAAAATAAAAACAAAGCGCTTCCTTTAACGCAGGAAGAGAGAAAGGTTTCCCTCTTCGGTGTCGCCTCCGTCGATCCCGTTTACGGCGGTACGGGTTCCGGCTCCGTAGAAGTATCTTCCGCCCCCACGTGGAAAAGCGCCATGGAAAATGCAGGCTTTACCGTCAATTCTTCCCTTTGGGACTGGTACGCTACGGGCGAAGGTCATCAATACGTCAGAAAGACAGGACCTACGGGACCGGGCGTCACAGGCATCAAAGTGATCGGAGAAGCACCCTGGGGGGCGATAGACGCCGCTTGCGGTTCCTCCTTTTCAAGTTACGGAGACGCCGCCATCATTACCCTTGCCAGAATCGGAGGCGAAGGTTCCGATATGCCGAGGGGAAATCAATCGTTGAGCAAATTAGACGACTCCGACGGCAGCGGCGGCGATACGACGGACGGAGATTACTTAAAACTCTCCCCCAAGGAAAAAGAGATGCTCTCCGGGGTAAAAGCCTTGAAGGACGCAGGCATGTTCAAAAAGATCATCGTAGTCCTCAATACGACCAACCAGATCGAGGCTGCCTTTTTGGAAGATTCCGCCTACGGTATCGATGCCGCACTATGGATCGGAACGACGGGCACTACCGGCTTAAACGCCGTAGCGAAGATTCTTTCCGGCGAAATCAACCCTTCAGGTTCCCTCTCCGCTACCTTTTGGAAGGATCACAGTCAAAATCCGTCCATGGCAAACTTCGGGACTTATGCCTTCGAAGGCGCGACGAATCTCTATAACACTGACGGTTCCCTGCAACAAGACAGCTACTACGTCGTTTATCAGGAGGGCATTTACCTCGGTTACCGTTATACAGAGACCAGATACGAAGATTACGTCATGCAGACGGCAAACGTCGGCGACTACCGCTACGCCGATACCGTAACCTATCCCTTTGGTCACGGTCTGTCCTACACGCAGTTCGATTATTCCGATTATCAGGTAGAAAGAAAAGGAAACGGTTCCGACACGACTTACACGGTATCCGTAAAGGTCACGAACGTCGGCGACTATGCGAGAAAAGAAACCGTTCAAATCTACTTGCAGAAACCTTACGGCGAATACAACCGCACCAACAACGTGGAAAGCCCTTCCGTCGAACTGGTCGGGTTCGGAAAAACGAAACTGTTGGAAAAAGGACAGAGCGAGACGGTAAGCGTAACCGTGACGGAAAGACAGTTCGCTTCCTACGACAGCACCTCCGCGAAAACGTACGTGCTGACGGGCGGAGAATATTATCTGACCGCCGCGACAGACGCTCATAACGCCGTAAACAATATTTTATCGAAAAAGAATTATTCGGTCGATAATACGTCTGCCCGCATGGACTGTGACGGGAACGCCGACCTCGTTTCCGATCCCATCCTCTTGGGTAAGGATACGTCCACCTATTCCACCTCCGCCGCAACGGGCGTGAAAATCACCAACGCCTTTGAATTTGCCGATTATAACAACTATTCCGGCAAAAGCGGAACGATCACCTACGTTTCCAGAAATGACTGGAACGCAACTCTTCCCAAAAACACGGAAGACCATGCCGTTATCAAATGGACACAAACGCTTGCCGACGATATGAACTTCTACGGAAAACAGGGAGAGACGAAACTGCCTGAGGACAACGGTGAATATCCCGCCTATTCCACCTATCAGAAGGATGAAAACGGCAATGAAGTGAAGTTACAACTCATAAATCTTCGCGTAGATGAGAATGGTGAAAAAATCCCCTACAACGACGCAAAATGGGATCAACTTCTCGATCAACTTTCCTGGGGCGAGTGCGTCGATCTCGTCCGCTACGGCATGAGAAGAACGGGCTTGATCGACAGTATCGGTAAGCCCGAAACGCTGGATCATAACGGACCTTCCGGCTTGACGGAAAATTACGTGGCAAGCAAAATCGGTCTTGCCAACCAGACGAAGGATCCCGACAGGGCTTCCCACGCCGCTTGCTACCCCTCCGCCGGTATCCTCTCAGCAACGTTTAATATCAATCTCCTCTACGAGATCGGCGATCTGATCGGAGAGGACGCGCTTTGGGCGGGTTATTCCGGATTGTACGGTCCCGGTTCTAACATTCAAAGAACCCCCTATTCGGGCAGAAACTTTGAATACTATTCCGAAGACGGCTATCTCAGCGGCATGATTTGCGCCTATGAATGCGCCGGCATCGAAGGACACGGCATTTACGTTTATAACAAGCATATCGGCTTGAACGATCAGGAAGATTTAAGACGAGGAATCTCCACTTGGGCGAACGAACAAAGTATCCGTGAAATTTATATGCGGGCATTCGAATTGCCTATCACGATAGAGGGCACTTCGTACGTTCACGACGGTGAAACGATCGTCTTAAAAGGCGCGAGCGGCGTCATGACGGCGTTCAACAGAATGGGTCTGTACTGGAGCAGTATGAATCCCGGTCTGATGACTACCTTCCTCAGAGAAGAATGCGGCATGCACGGCATCGCCGTAACGGATATGTGGTACGGCACCGCCTCCACTTATATGAATCTTCCGCAAATGCTCGTCGCCGGTTGCAATCTCATCGACGGACAAATGGACGCCTCCCATTTAGACGCCTGCAAAAAGAATCACGCCGACGTCGCTTGGGGCTTGCGTGAATCCGTACACAGAATCCTCTACACCGTCCTCCATTCCAGAGCGATGAATGGAATTTCCGGCGAGACGATCGTAAAAGAATTGACGCCTTGGTGGCAAACGCTTTTGAATACGCTCGAAATCAGTTTTGCCGTCATCACGGCAGGTTCCGTCGCGTGGATCTTCATAGCCGAAATCCTAAAAAAGAAACACAAATAAGCTTTTTACTTCCTCCTATAAACAGCACCCCTGATTCTCCATGAGATCAGGGGTGTCCTTTTAGAAGGTAATCTTGTTCTCGTCACGCCGAAAAAGGTTGTTTTATACCTCTACTTTTTCTTCCCCGTCCGAGGGAAGGGTTTCGTCTAAAATTTTTCTTTCGCGGGGCAAAACGTATATCATGCCGCGGAAGAACGAACACTTTTTCGCCGAGGCGATCGCCGCAAACGCGACAAACGCTATGGTACCGAAAAGACAGCAAAGCATATCCTCCATGGTATCCATGAGGGCATAGCGATATCCTGCGGGGGAACGGAAAAACTCCGCTATCATTTGATCCTCCCCTAAAAGAGGCGCAAAGGAGTTGCCGCCGTTATAGAACCTTTCATCCATCGGGATAAACTTCTGCGCATTGCCGCCGATAAGGCTGTCGCTCGCAAATTCGAAAATTTCCCAAAGAAACGCGATAGCAAACGAAACGCAGACGGCGACGACGAGAGATGATGCAGTTTTATGTTCTACGTTCGTCTTTTCCAAATAAGAAGAAACAAAGGCGAACGGAAAAAGCGTAAAAATGACGCCGGAAGCCGTATGCGCTAAGATATCCCACCAGCTGACAGAGACGTACAACTGAAATCCCGAACCGAGATTGAGCGAGACGAAGATAAAGACGAACACCGTCGCACACACGAAAGTATTGATGCGCAAACCTATCGTTTTCTCCAACAGGAAGGGAAGAAAGGCGAGAACGACGGCTACCGAACCGTATCCGATCATGGTGGAACCGACGCGGAAATCGCGATGAAGAATTGCCGAAACGACGCCGTACAAAACGGTGAATAAGCTTGCAATCAAAAAAAATATCGTAATGATCCGATTCCTCTTTGTCTCCGCGGCTAAAGCCGATGCGTCAAAAGAATTATTTCGATTCATTTTTTCTATCCTCGATTTTGTTTATAAATTTACTATATGATATTATAGCACAAAACAGAAGTAAAATCAAGAATTTTCTTCCATAGATTGATTAAAAGAACGTTTCCGATACGCGGTCAGGATATTTGAAAACGAAAAATGGAAAGATCTTTCACGCAATTGCCGATAAAAAGCTCTTAAAAAAGAGTTTTCTTCCCCCCATGAGAGCAAAACGGCAGGAGAGTAAATTAGCCCGCTGCCTTGTTTTGCAAGGTAGCGGGCTATATCATCTGCATAAACATTCCTTATGGATGCCTCTTTTGAGGCGTTTTTCTCTTTTCGATTGCCGTAAATAAAAGTGATTTACGCCTTATTTTTTACCTTCATCATGCGGATGATCGCCGCACGCTCGTTTTCGTCGAGCTTGGACTTGATATATTTGATGGTTTCTTCCAACTGCGGTATCATGACGTATTCCAACGCGTTGACGCGGCGCTTGTTTCGCTCTATCTCGTCGGCAAGCATTCTGACCGTCTTTTCCGTCTTGGCAAGCTGTACCATTTTAGGCAAAAGAGCTACCGCCTGCGCCACGGAATAATCCGCCTCGCTCGTAATTTCCGAGTATGCGTAAGGCAGACCGTCCGCGCGTTTTTCGTTGATCAAATCGACTTTGGGCACTTCGACGCCCATGATGCTTTCGGTGGAACACTCTGCGCTGACCGCAACGGATGGCATGGAAAACGCCGTTTCCGCGCGATAGGCGGGCGTTACCGAGCGCGCGATCGCAAACTGCTTTAGGGTTTTAGAAAGCTCTTGTTCCACTTCCTCCCTGAGGCGTTTGTTCTCCTTGATGATGATTGAAAAGCGGCGCACCATTTCGTCGGACTTATCTTTTAACAATTTATGTCCTCTGACCGCGGTATCCAGACGCGCTTTCAGCTTTTTCAGTTCCATGCGCGTAGGATTTACATTTAATCTGCTCACTATATTCCTCCAAGAACCTTACCGCAACGGCAGATTTTATTCCTTTTTGCCGTCGGAAGAAAGATATTTGTCTATATATGCCTGACGGATACGTTTCAGCTCCGAAACGGGGAGAATTTTCAAAAGCTCCCAACCCAGATTTAGCGTTTCCTCTATACTTCTGTCGACGGTAAAACCCTGATTGACGTATACCTTTTCAAACTGCTCGGCAAACTTTGCAAAGAGTTTATCCGTTTCCGAGAGCGCCGCCTCGCCGAGAATGGCGGAAAGCTCCTTGCTCTCTTTTCCGCTCGCGTAGGCGGAGAACAGCTGATTCATCGTGTCGGCATGATCCTCACGCGTCTTGCCCTTACCGATACCCTTGTCTTTGAGTCGGGAAAGGGAGGGCAGTACGTCTATGGGCGGATTGATGCCCTTTTTATACAAATCGCGCGAAAGGATGATCTGTCCCTCGGTGATATAGCCCGTAAGGTCGGGGATCGGATGCGTCTTGTCGTCCTCGGGCATGGTCAGAATGGGGATCTGAGTGATCGAGCCTTCGTAGCCGCGGATTCTGCCGGCGCGTTCATACATGGTGGCAAGGTCGGTGTACAAATAACCCGGATAACCGCGCCTGCCGAGAACTTCTCTGCGCGCCGCGGAAACTTCGCGCAGCGCCTCCGCGTAGTTGGTGATGTCGGTCATGATGACGAGCACGTGCATACCGCAGGTGAACGCGAGATATTCCGCGCAAGTCAACGCCATACGCGGGGTCGCGATACGTTCTACCGCAGGGTCGTTGGCAAGGTTGGTGAACAGAACGGTTCTCTCGATGGCGCCCGTCTTTTTGAAGTCGTCGACAAAGTACTGCGCCTCCTCGAAGGTGATGCCGATGGCGGCGAACACGACGGCGAATTTGCTGTTGCTGCCGCGAACCTTAGCCTGGCGCGCGATCTGCGCCGCAAGTTCGGCGTGCGGCAGACCGCTCATAGAGAACACCGGCAATTTCTGACCCCTTACCAGGGTATTGAGTCCGTCTATCGCGGATATGCCCGTCTGAATAAACTCGTCGGGATAGTCGCGAGCAGCGGGATTGATCGGCTCGCCGTTGATATCCATCAGCTTATCGGGTATGATCGGCGCGCCGCCGTCGCGCGGGTTGCCCATACCGTCGAACACTCTGCCGAGCATATCGCGGGAAACCGCAAGCTGCTGACTGTGTCCTAAAAATCTCGCCTTTGCGCTGGAAATCTGCAAGCCCTGCGAATTTTCAAACAGCTGAACGACCGCTTTGTCGCGGTTGATTTCGAGCACCTTTCCGTGGCGGATATCTCCGTTGGCACAGACGACGTCCACAAGCTCGTTGTACTTTACGCCTTCCACGCCCTCGACCAGCATAAGCGGTCCGACGACTTCGCGTATGGTCTTATATTCTCTATACATCACGGTCGCCTCCCTGCAAAGCCTTCATTTCCGCACCGATCAATTTCAAAATCTCGTCGAACTCGGAAAGATTTTCTTCCGGTATATATTTGGCTCTGCCTATCCTTTCCTTACTCTTGCTTAAAAGAATTTCGTCTACCGACGCAAAGTTGGATACCGCCTCCCTTGCGCGGGTATCGAATTCGTAAATCATTTTCAGCATGAGGAACTGCTTGCGCATCGACGTGTAGGTATCGATATCGTCGAACGCGTTTTGGTGCAGATAGTCCTCTCTGATGATCTTTGCCGTCTCCATCGTGAGTCTGTCCTTGGAGGACAGCGCGTCCATACCGACCAGCCTTACGATTTCCGATAGCGCCGCCTCCTCCTGCAAAACGGTCATCACGAACTGACGGTATCTGAAGAAGTCGGCACTCACGTTTTCCTCGTACCAATCCTTCATCTTGTCGGCGTAGAGCGAATAGCTTATCAGCCAGTCGATGGCGGGGAAATGGCGCTTATACGCGAGAGATGCGCTCAAGCCCCAGAAAACTTTAACGATGCGGAGCGTCGCCTGCGAAACAGGCTCGCTCAGATCGCCGCCCGGAGGGGATACCGCGCCGATCGCCGTAACGGAACCCGTGCGCTCCCGAGAGCCGAGCAGCTTTACGATACCTGCGCGCTCGTAAAATTCGGCAAGTCGGCTGGAAAG
>CAMFEK010000014.1 GCA_945949395.1 uncultured Clostridia bacterium | reverse complement strand
TCGGCACGGGAATCGGATATTCCGTTCTCGACGTCATTCACGCGTTCGAGAAGGCGTGCGGCAAAAAACTACCCTACGCCGTCAAGCCCCGCCGCGCGGGAGATATCGCCGCCTGCTATGCCGACGCGAGCAAGGCGAAGCGGGAGCTTGGCTGGAAGGCGGAGCTCGGCATCGATGAGATGTGTTCTTCCCTCTGGAACTGGCAGACGAGAAATCCCAACGGGTACCGAAAGGCGTAAAAAGAGCGTATGATGCAAGCGAGAGGGATAGGAATAATAATAAATCATAAAAAAATATGAGGTTAAAAGATAAAGTCTTTGAGTAGGAATAACGAATTAAAATACCGAAAGCCTTATGGAGGCTTTCGGTATTTGTATTGAAAATCAAAACGGCAGAATATCCGATAGCCCGGCGTTGTTTCAAGATTGTAGGAATAAAAAATCATCCGGACGAAATCCCGCAGGCAAAACGGTTTGAGTTTTCTTTTTAGGGGCAAACGCAGAATGGTTTTTATTGACAGATATGTTTATTTGTGATAAAATAAAAAAATGGGGGGAGAGAGTTGCATTGTAAAGTTATAGTCAGAATATAATACACATTAAAAAACGGTTTATTATTCGAAAAGGTCGGACTTTTCGACTCTTTGACCTTTTTGCAGTGTTTTCGCATCTTGAATCCATGAAAAGCATTCTTCAAGGAAGATTGTTTTTACAAAAAATTCAAAGGAATACGAAAGAATATGAAAAAAAGATTGATGGCGCTTGTTTTGGCGTTTGCGAGTCTGTTCGCGCTTGGCGGTTGCGCCAACGAATCCGACGACAAAAAAACGGAGATCACGATGTATCTTTGGGATAAGTCTATGTCAAAAACGTTTACGCCCTGGTTGGAATCGCAATTCCCCGAATATAAATTTACGTTTGTAGTCGGTTACAACACTATGGCGTATTACACCGATTTAACCGAACGCGGCGCGGATATGCCCGATATCATCACCTGTCGCCGATTCTCGTTGAACGACGCCGCGCACATGTCCGATCAGCTGATGGATCTGAGTCAGACGGAGATCGTGGGCACCTTTTACAGTAGTTATATAGAGAACAACAAGGAGACGGACGGGGGCATTCGTTGGCTTCCTATGTGCGCAGAGGTCGACGGTTATATAGCAAATCTCGATTTGTTTGAGAATAACGATATCGAAATTCCCACCAACTATACTGAATTTAAAGATGCTTTGGACTCTTTTGAAGCGAAAGGAATAAGGGGCTTTGCCGGTGACTGGGGTAACGATTACAGCTGCCTTGAATTACTGCAGGGTAGCGCTATTCCTCTGCTTATGAGCAGAGAAGGCAAGAACTGGCGTATGGAGTACGAAAGCGAAACGGACGACGCCTCCGTAGGGCTTGACGCCGTGGTATGGCCTCAGGTCTTTGAAAGATTTGCCAACTACTTAAAAGACATTCATTATAAAAAGGAAGATTACAGTAATAGCTCTCAATCGTATGCGTTCCTTTCCGGCAAACTCGCGATAATGAGGGGTACGGCAACCGACTGTTTCGCTGCCAACCAAAACGGTATGAACTGCGTTATGCTCCCCTATTTCGGAGAAACGGAGAGCGATAACTGGGTGCTTACCTATCCTATCTGTCAGCTTGCGGTGGCAAAGCACATAGATGAGGACGCCGCTAAAAGGAAGGCGGTTATACGAGTGCTTAACGCTATTTTCAGCGAAGAAGGGCAGAGTAAGCTCTCTGCGGGCAGTTCGGTGCTTTCGTATAATCAGACGATAAACTTCGAGCTTGGCAAACCGTTTGAGAAGATTATGGATTGTATTGAAAGTAACCATCTCTATATGCGACTTGCTTCCACTGAGTTCTTCTCCATCTCTAAAAACGTAGTAAGAAAAATGCTTAACGGCACGGTCGGCTACAAGGGCAGCACCTACGGCGCGGCGGACGCATATCCTGATTTCAACGCTCAGTTGACCGCCGTAAATGCAGGCGCTCAGGCAGAGGTGATTTTAACGCAAGAAAATTCCTACTCCGCCAAGTTCGGCGAATACGGCATCCCTGCCGCATCTTCGGTAATGAACACGATGCGCCAAGGCAACGAATGCGATATAGCGATAGGTTATTCCCCCTTGCTCAGCGCTCCTATATTTGCAGGCGACTACACCTTGCAGCAGTTGACCTGGCTTTTGACCCCCAAGACGGGTGGCTATACAGCGGAGTACACGGGCGCGGAGATTATAAGCTATATGGAATGGCTCATTAACGTCAAAGATGACGGTTCCAACCCCGTCCGCAACTACTACGTGTTGCCTGTAACGAGCGGAATGGCGTATAGCGTTAAGGACAACGGAAGCGGCAAATATACCCTTTTATCGGTTACGGTAAACGGCGAACCGATCGAGGAAGAACGTGTATACAAGGTAATGATTTTGAGCGACGACATATATATTACGGATGCCGTTTACTGCAATTGCCCTATGCCGCAGGAATTAACGGCAAAGCGCACGGCGCTGTCGGGGCAAAGTATCAATATTTTACTCGGATGTTTATCGGTGACGGCTCAACTTTTGGAACCCGAGCAATACGTTACGATAACGAAGTAACATAAAATTTATAAAAGGAGGGCGGGCTATGAACATAAAGAGAAGAATAAAAGCCATAGTTGCGGCCGTTGTGCTCGCTTTGGGCATTATTGCGGCAAGTCTTTTCTATTTCAATTTCGTCAACGCTATGATATACAACGAAAGTAGCGCCCACCTTGCAGAAATCTATCATCAGACAAATCTATCGTTTAACACTCTTATAAAAAACACCTGGAGTTCGTTGCACGCCTGGGAGCCCTATTTAAGGGAGACGCAGGACGATGATAAGAAGGCGGAATATATAGAAAAATTGCAACAAGAGGGCAAATTTACCGATTTTTATTTCATTAACAATAACGGGAATTATTTGACTGTCGACGGGAGAAAAGGATACTTAGACCTTAAGGATAAGTTGGACGAGCTTGTCGTACAAGGGGAGGACGTCGTCATTTATTCGGTAGTGCCCGGTAAGCCTGAAATTATTATATTTGCCGTCCCCGCCCAGGGTACCTTTTCGGTTGCTACGCAAAACCGCTCTGAAACGACTTTCAATTACAACTCCATTGCGGTCAGCTTTGATAATGCCGATCTGATTCAGTCGTTGAAGATTCAGGCATATGCGGGATCTTCCGGCAGCTTCGTCGTTCACAGTGACGGCAGAGTTTTGGTGAATAATTCACCTCAATTTTTCCCCGAAACGCACAATTTCTTGGCGACGCTGAGGAATAATACCGACTTAACGGAAGATCAGGTTGCATCCATACAGGAGGATTTTCAGCAAGGCAAGTCGGGTGACGTGATATTTAAGTTGAACGGGGTGAGTTATTATCTCGTCTATCAGTCTACGGACTTCGAAGACTGGATGCTGTTGGGTTTAGTGCCCGCCTCGGTTGTAAACGAGAGTATGCACAATATGCAGGTGAGTTCCGCTTTCGTAATTTCCGGCATAGCTCTCGTCCTTATTGCGGCGCTCGGTGCATTCATAATCTGGCGTTACCGCCATAATCTTGAAGAAAAGGACAGCGAACTTAAATATCGGGAAGAGCTGTTCTCCATCCTTTCCAACAACGTAGACGATATCTTTATCATGCTCAATGCGGAAGATCAGCGCGTCGACTATATAAGCCCCAACATCGAAAGGTTGGTCGGGATCTCTGAAACTGCCGCGCGCGAAAACGTCCGCGTGGTGGATCGGCTCGTCGAAAATCAGGATACGGTTCTGATTTTAGATCAACTCGGAGAGATTCAACCCGGCGAGCAGAAAGACTGGGACAGGGAATACGTACATCAAAAGACGGGCGACTCGCGTTGGTTCCACGTTTTTGCTCTGTGCAGGAATATTCGGAACGAGAAAAAATATATTCTCGTGCTCTCCGACCGCACGAAGGAAAGGGAGACGAAACAGACGCTCGAAGAGGCGGTTGCCGCCGCTGAGAGTGCCAACCGCGCCAAGAGCACCTTCCTCAGCAACATGTCGCACGATATTCGCACGCCGATGAACGCCATAATCGGCTTTACCACGCTTGCGGCGGCGGACGTGACGAACACCGAAAAAGTGAAAGATTATCTCGCGAAAACGCTCGCGTCAGGCAATCATCTTCTTTCGCTCATCAACGATATTCTCGATATGAGTCGGATAGAGAGCGGAAAGATAAGTCTTGAGGAGAACGAGGCGAATCTCTCGGATATGCTTCACGACATCAAGACGATTATCAGCGGACAGATACACGCAAAGCGGCTCGATTTGTATATGGATGTACTCGACGTAGTGGACGAGGACGTCTACTGCGACAGAATACGCATCAATCAGGTATTGTTGAATTTGCTTTCCAATGCGATAAAGTTCACGCCTCCCGGCGGGACCATATCGGTCAGAGTGGCGCAGATCAGCGGTGCGCCCGAGGGGATGGGGAATTACGAGATTCGGGTAAAGGATACCGGTATCGGCATGAGCGAGGAGTTTTCAAAGCGAATCTTCGAGCCCTTCGAGCGCGAGCGCTCTTCGACGGTCAGCAAAATACAGGGCACAGGGCTGGGCATGGCGATCGCCAAGAACATCATCGATATGATGGGCGGCGAGATAAAAGTGTATTCCGAAAAGGGCGCGGGGACGGAATTCGTCGTTCGCCTTACGCTCCGCCTTCAGTCGGAGCGCAGGCAGGTGGAGAAAATCAGGGAGTTGGACGGGTTGAAATCCCTCGTCGTGGACGACGATTTCAACACCTGCGACAGCGTTACCAAGATGCTCATGCAGGTCGGTATGCGTTCGGAATGGACGCTTTCGGGCAAGGAAGCGATTCTGCGGGCAAAGCAGGCGATCGAGCTCGACGACGCCTTCCACGCTTATATCATAGATTGGCGCCTGCCCGACATGAACGGCGTAGAAGTAGCCAGACAGATACGCAGCCTGGGCGACAATATGCCCATCATCATACTCACCGCTTACGATTGGGAGGATATCGAGGAGGAAGCGCTCGCCGCAGGGGTAACCGCTTTCTGCTCAAAGCCCATGTTTATGTCCGATTTGCGCGATACGTTGCTTTCCGCGCTCGGTCAAAGTCAGAATAAGGATAAGAGCGATGCTATCGAATCCGAAAATCTGCAAGTGTTTCAGGACAAAAAATTGTTGCTCGTGGAGGATAACGAGCTCAATAGGGAAATCGCATACGAACTGCTTTCCGAGTACGGTTTTTTCGTCGATATGGCGGAAAACGGCAGGCAGGCGGTCGATGCGGTGGAAGCGTGCGGGGACGCGCGGTACGATCTGGTGCTCATGGATATTCAGATGCCGATCATGGACGGCTACGAGGCGACCCGATATATCCGCCGTTTAACGGACGAGAGGGCGAACGTTCCCATCATCGCCATGACGGCAAACGCGTTCGACGAGGATCGCAAACAGGCGATAGAAAGCGGTATGGACGATTTCTTGACGAAACCCATCGATAGAAAAGAATTGGTTCGGGTTTTGCGCAGCGTTCTGGAGAGGTAAAAAAAGGTCGCAGGCGGAGGAAAACCGATCCGGCTGATACGAAGGAGAAAAAATATGGATATACGGAAGTGTTACGAAGAGCTCGGCGGGAGCTACGAGGAGGTCAGCGCGCGTCTGCCGAGCCTTAAACTGATCGAACGGTTTATCGGCAAGTTTCTCGAAGATAAGAGCTATTACGTTTTATGCGAACAGATGAAATGCGGAAACCGCAAGGAGGCTTTTTTCGCCGCGCACACGCTTAAAGGCGTAAGCGCGAATCTCGGTTTTACGGCGTTGGAGAGATCTTCGTCCAAGCTCACCGAAGAACTCAGGGGCGAGGGCGAAGGCATTACGGCGGTCGCCTGCGAGCTGATGATCGGCGTGGAAAGGGATTATTCCGCCACCGTGCGGGCTATCCGCAATTATCTGAATCTATAAACTTGTTAGGAGAGGTGGAAATCATATGAAGAAAAAGAGAGTTTTGGTCGTAGACGACAATTTTATCAATCGGGAGATGCTGGCGGAAATACTCGGCGAGAAGTACGAAACGTTGCAGGTGGAAAACGGGCTGGAAGCGTTTGAATTGTTGAAAAGCGAGGAGGGTATCGCCCTCATTCTGTTGGACATGATGATGCCCGTCATGGACGGTTATACCTTTCTTGACAAATTGAAGGAAGACAAGGAGCTGTCTCTCATTCCCGTAATCGTCATCACGTACGGCAACAGCGAGGAGAACGAGGTCGCCGCGCTCGCGCACGGCGCAACCGACTTTATTCCCAAGCCTTTCCGTCCGCAGGTCATTCTGCACCGCGTCGAGAGCATCATCAAGCTGCGTGAAAACGCCGCCATGATCAATCAACTCCGTTACGACCGTCTCACGGGCATTTATACGAAAGACTATTTTTATCAGCAGGTGCAGGAAAGATTGCAGGAAAATCCCGATAAGAATTACTGTCTGATCTGTTCCAACATTGAAAATTTCAAGCTGTTCAACGATCTATACGGCACGGAAGCCGGCAACGAGCTGTTAAAGGAAGTCGCCGACATTATTCGGAAAAAAATAGGCACCGACGGTATTTACGGGCGTTTCTATGCAGATAAATTCGTCTGTCTCTGGGAGCTCTCGAAAGAAAATATCTGCAGAAAAGAAATCGAAGAATTTATCAAGAGAAAATCGCCCGAGACAAAGAGCGTCGTGATGCGATGGGGCGTTTATAAAATAACCGACCGCTCGGTATCCGTCGAGCAGATGTGCGACAGAGCGTTTCTCGCCGCAAACAGCATAAAAGGCAGCTACAATCAATTTCTTGCCGTCTACAACGACAGCATCAGAGGGAAACTTCTGTGGGAAAAGGAGCTGACGGACACAATGGAAAGCTCTTTAGCCAACAATGAATTCGTCGTGTACTTTCAACCGAAATATTCGTTGAACGATACGCAGATGGTCGGTGCGGAAGCTTTGGTGCGTTGGATCCATCCCGCTGAGGGGCTCGTTCCGCCGAATGAGTTTATCCCCATTTTTGAAAAGAACGGGTTCATTTCCAACCTGGATAAGTTCGTGTGGGAAAAGGTTTGCGCCTATCTTTGCCGTTGGCGGGAAAAAGGATACCCGCTTATTCCCGTGTCGGTCAACGTATCGCGCGTAGATTTTTTCAGTTTCGACCTCGAAAGTTTTTTCCTCGAGCTCACACAAAAATATAACATCAACCCTTCGTATCTACACTTGGAAATCACCGAAAGCGCATATACCGAAAGGAAAGATCAGATTGTAGACACCCTGAACAGACTCCGTAATTTAGGATTCGCAATAGAGATGGACGACTTCGGCAGCGGCTATTCGTCGCTCAATATGCTCAGCCGCATTCGACCGGACGTATTGAAATTGGATATGCGGTTCGTCCGCAACGAAACCGCCAAGCCCGTCGAGTACAGTATTCTCAGCGACGTGATCAATATGGCGCACCGATTAAATCAGCGCGTCGTTGCGGAGGGCGTGGAAACCAAAGAGCAGATGAAACGGCTACAGTCGATAGGTTGCGATTACGTACAGGGATACTTCCTATCCAAGCCCTTGCCCGTGTCCGACTTTGAAACGTTGCTTGCCGCGCAGCCGCGCGAAGTCGTTATCGCCGAAGAAAAAGGCGTCGCCGAAACCGAAACGTACAGCGTGATCGTTGCCGACGAAGAGAGCTCTTATCGCGATAGAGTGAGCCGTCTCTTTCACGGCGAGTACAACGTCATTCATGCGTCGGACGCGCAGACGGTAATCGAGAGCGTGAGAAAGAACGGTTTTTCAATCGCCGCAATCATTCTCAGCATGACGCTTCCCGACGACGGTTCGGCTCGGATTATGAAGTTTTTAAGGAGCGAATCGGGCTATTGGCAGATTCCCGTGCTCGCCGTTATTCCCGACGGCAACAAAATGAAGGAATTGCCTTTGGCGTTGGAGGCGGACGATTATCTCTGTAAGCGTCACCCCGTATTCGACTTGCATAAAAAAGTACAGCATCTTGTCAGCTACGCCGAAACGCAGAGAAAGATGAAAACTCTGCTCGACGAGGCGTATCATGATTATATGACGGGGCTTTTGAACCGAAGGGGGCTCTTTGCGGCGTTGGATCGCCTGCGCAAGGAAAACACGTCCGTCACGCTCTGCATGTTCGATCTGGATAATCTGAAAAAGACGAACGATACCTACGGTCACGACGTGGGCGACAGCATGATCGCCGCGTTCACCGATATCTTGAAGAGTTTTTTCTCGAAGGAAGAAATCGTCTGTCGTTACGGGGGAGACGAGTTTATCGTCGTTTTCGAGAAGCTCAAAGTAGACGAAGTAGTGGAAAGCATCAATGCAATATGCTTAAAGTGCCGCAATTGTATCATCATGGAAAATCTCACGCTGTCGTGTACCTGCGGTATCGCTACGTGCGAAAAGGGCGATACGCCCACGGTGCATTTGGTAGAGCAAGCCGACGAGGCGCTGTATCGCGCGAAACATGAAAACAAGGGAAGCTATTGCGTTTGGAAACCGAGCGAAGCATAACCGATAGCCCCGCTTTTGAGAAAGCGGGTCGTTAAAAATATTCCGTTCCAACACGCCTGAAAGGCGGGGACGGTGTGAAATTTGACAATAGGAGTATCTACTGACACAAATGAAAAACAAGCTTTTATATGCCGGAATCGGCAAAGAGGAATATAATAGGATAAAGAACGAAATATTCGAGGACAATCTGCGGGAATTGCGGCTTTGTTCCTTTGTCTCGACAATTTTTATGACGGCGTTATTCGTCCTTTCCTTGTTTACGGAAGTTTTCCGAGTCGGAAAATGGCTGTATTTGAGCGTCCTCGTCGTGGATATTGCGGTTTTCCTCATCGCCCGATACGGCAAGTTGAGCGATGCCGCTTTGAAAGTTTTCATTTATCTTTTTTGGAGCCTTTTTTTGGTAATGGGGATGATCCTTTCGTTCGTCGTCGCGCCGGATAAAAACGCGGTGACCTTTATCGTGTTTCTCCAGATCGGTCCGCTGTTGTTCACCGATAGACCGATAAAAATCGGGGCCTTCATCGAATTTTTCGCTTTTGTCTACGTTATCGCGGCGTTTTTTCTCAAAGACCCGTCCGTTATGATCGTGGACGTCTTGCACGTGGCGTTCTTTTCCGTGATCGGCGTGTTGATGTGCTATTATACCATTCGGTTGAGACTTCAAAAATATCTGTTTGCAAACGAGGCGAAGAGGCTGATCAACACCGATCTTCTCACGGGCGTTCAAAACAGAAATTCTTTCGAAATCAATAAAAACGGATACCTCGAGAAAAGCAAGGAAAATATCTGTTGCGTATATCTCGACGCGAACGGGCTACACGAGCTGAACAACAGCCGCGGACACAAGGCGGGCGACGAAATGCTCAAGCAGATAGCGAGCGAGCTGAAAAATCGTTTCGGCGAGAAGGACGTCTATCGTATGGGCGGAGACGAATTCGTCGCGCTCGTGGCGGATCAAGATCCGACGGAAACGGAGAAAAAGGTCGAATCGCTGAAACGTTTTTCCGAAGATAACGACGGCGTTTTTTCTATCGGTTGCGCGGTGCAAAGCCGCGACGAAATCAATCCGGATAAACTTCTCGAAGAGGCGGAAGGGGAAATGTATCGGGCGAAAGACGACTATTACAAGCAACGCGGCAAAGGTCTCAAACGTGTTTGAATAGACGGATAGAATCGGATAAAAAACGTTGTAAAATTTATATAAATTTTTTATATTTTCTTGACAAGCATAAGTTTGTGTGTTACAATACAAACATAGACGGAGCAATAGCAAGTCTGTTCTTCCCCCACGACGAACGAGCGGATGGGAAGGGGAATTTTCATAATCGATATTATTTCGGCAAAACACGCAAAAGCGTGTGACGCAAAGCTATAGGGCCTAAAAAAGATGGCAGCCAGTTGCAAACGGAACTCTCCGATACGGAACGATCCGATTATAACTGCTGCGCTTTTTTGTCGTTTGGATCAAATAATATCGTGCAACTAAGTGATCGCAGTTGGGTAATTTTTTCATAAATATTGCAGAAAGGGTACCCTTTCTGCTTTGCAAAGCAAAGCAGAAACGATTCTATTGATAAGCATCGTCGTAAACGGAAAAGAGTCGATTACATAAACGTTATTCGAGTAAAAAAATAGATGTAAGGAGATGAAAACGGATGATGGAACATATCAGCGGCTCGCCTACGTTTGACGAATACGTTCAACTCTCCGTAGACAGCGGCGTTGCCCCCGTAACTCTCCTTTTCAAACCCGTGGTCGATTGCGAATCGGGCAGACCCATCGCATTCAGAACGGAAACGTTGATCCATTCGGTGATCGCGGGCACGCTGAACGAGGCGGCGTATACCCACGTTTGCGACAAGAGCGAAACGGGCATAGAATTGTTTCGTCACGTTCTCAAACGCGTGATATCCGCCATCAAGCAATTCAAGGATTGCGACCCGCCCGTTCAGTTTCTTTCTCTGCGCTGTCCCGCGGAGGCGGTCGAAAATCCGGAGGTCGATTTGTACGGTATTCTTTCCGACGCGATAAAGAGCGTCCGATTGAGAAAACCTTCCATGCTCTGCATAGAATTTCCCGCAAGCCTGATGGAAAAACAGGCGGAAAAAGCGCGGAGGGCGCTGCTCGATATACAGTTATTAAAAGTAAAAACGATGATCTGCGGATGCGGCAAGGACGAATTTCCGCTTTCCAAGCTGGTTTCCGTTTCACCCTATGCGGTAATGCTCGATAGCGCCGCCACGGCGTGGGCGGGCAGTCGCGACAAACCTCAGCTTATACCCGCTATGGTATCGTATATCAAAAGCATGGGGGTGGAAGCGTTTGCGGAAGGCGAAAGCGAAAAGCGCCGCGAACTCAGAAACACCGATTGTGCGGGTTTTTCCGATATCGGCGCGGCTTTGCTGACGCTCGAACAAGCGGTTAACGTCGCAAAGGCAGAGTACGATATATGATTTCCGAAAAAAAAGGCGAATCCTTTATCAGACGGCGCGCGGCGGAAGTCCGCACGCACCGTATCCTCAGAAAAATCATTCCCGCTATCCTGGCGACTATCGTCGTGCTGATGGTGCTCATCTACGTGATTTCGGTCATGTACACAAAATTCGGCAGTTTCACCGTATCGGTGAATAAATACCACGTTCTGCAATACGGCTTGTCCTTGTCCGAGGACAGATATTTTTCCTCTCCCACGGCGCGCCTCGACTGCAAAGCCGCCGAAGAGATCACCAACATCGACGGCGCTCTGCTCGACGAAATCGATCTTGGCGCGGTCGACGGGAACGACAGCGGCGACAATTATCTTTGTTACACCTTCTATTGCAAAAATACGGGCAAGGAGGCGCTGTCGTACGACTATTCCATCAATATCGCCAACATGACGATGAATATCGAAAAAGCGGTACGCATACGTCTTATCTCCAACTATAACGGCGAGCTGTTGTCCAAAATCGACTATGCGCGTGCGGCAGGCGTGGACGACGACGGCAATTCCGTCCCCGAACCGAACACGACGGCGTTTTTCAATAAAACGATCGTAGTGAAAGATACGGTTGCCGATTTCAAGCCCGGCGACGTGATGAAATATACCGTCGTGATATGGCTGGAGGGCAACGACCCCGACTGCGTGGATTCCATCATCGGCGGAATTATGAAGTTGGATATGAAATTCAGTGTCGTCGGTACGTCCGACGTATAATCGTCGACGGCGCATAGATAAAAACGGTTAATGGCGCAATCGCTTTGCGCTGATAATAAAAAAATCTTTTCTATTAAGGAGTAGAACATGAAAAAATTATTCTCTGCAATTTGTATGACGCTTGTCGCGGCCTCTATGTTTGCATCCTCCACCTTTGCATGGTTCTCTTTGAATACTACTGTAAAAGCTACGGATATGCAAGTAACCGCTAAATCGGATAATACATATTTACTTATCAGTAGCACAAAAGAGAGTGCTTCGGATATTCAAACAGAAAATAGTACGACCGCTACATTGACGGTAAACGAGGCAGAGGCTAAAGTATTTCCTTGTGCCCCCGCTCTTGGAGATACGGAAGTTGGCTATCTTACCACGAGCGGCAAAACTGTTGATGGGAGTCCTATTACCACAGCCGGGGTAAAAGTTAATAATACGGCAACGGCAGCTGCAGCTACTAACTGGTACACCGCTAACGCTTTAGCTTCTAATGCAGCTGCTATTGATTCGAGTAGCGCAAAACAGTTAACTAATTTTACTGGTTATGTAATCGAAAGAACGGTTTATCTCACCGTTGCAAAAGGAGCAAACGCAGCAAATGAGCTTACGGTAACACCTACTTTCACCCAGAAAAATGGTGGTGAGGATATAACTGCGGCGAGAGCACTCATTACGACGAGCGACGGTGGTTTTGCAGTCCTTAACAGTAGTAGCGTAGCAACTTCTATACAGGGAAGCAGCAATATTACCGATAGTACTGTGATTACAGTTAACATTTATATCTATTACGATGGGAATGATGTTAAAGTTTTCACTAATAATAAGGAAAAATTGAAAGGGGCTGACCTTGAATTGAAGTTTGACGTTAAGGCAGTTTCCGGTTCTTAATTCCATAACAATACATAAGATTGAATCCGCGGCAAGGGGAATCAAGAGCCTTGCCGCGGCAAAATACTTATCCGACGCGTCAGAGAGCCGTGCGCCCGCCGTTTTCTCAAGAGGATAAGTCGTGCTTTTTTACCATAGCTTGCGGGACGTCCTGCCCTTATCCGCTGCGGTGCGGACGAACGCGGTAAAACGGTAACGAATCTGAAAAGTTTCCGCGCAAGGTTTTCGACGCCCCTGTGCGGAATTTTTGTTTCGCGGCGTTTTTTTATCGGCTCCACCCATTCCATTTTTTACAGTTTCTCATGAAATTCAATTGACTTTTTATTCAAAAAAATATATAACAAAGGACGCTATTATGAATCAGAAAGTAAAGAAGATTATCAAAATCGTCGTCAACGTTTTTTTGTGGATTTTTCTCGTACTCGCGCTTTTAATGACCATCTTTGCGTTTTCTGCGCAGGCGAGCAACGCGGGATATCCGAAATTCGGCGACACCTGCTTTTTAACCGTTTCGTCGGATTCGATGAACGGGCCCGAAGGGTTTAAGAAAGGCGACCTCATTATCTGCCGCGTGTTAAGCGACGAAGAAAAGAAAAATCTGCAGGAAGGGGACGTCGTCTCCTACTTCACCGATCTCGCCGGAGACGGCATAGACGGCAAGGTGCTCAATACGCACAGAATCATCGAAAGACGCGTTTCCGAGAGCGGCGTCGTGACGTACGTTACGCAGGGGGACAATAGAGAGGTCTCCTTCGTCCCCGACGCGCCTATCGGCGTCGGCGATATCGAAGCCGTATGGACGGGGAAAAGAATCGGCGGAATCGGCTCGGCTATCGCGTTCCTGCGCAGCAACACGGGTTTTCTCGTTTGTGTCGTGATACCCTTGGGGGCGTTCTTCGTCTACGAGCTCGTCGTCATGGTACTCACCATAAATAAGGTGCGCAATAAAGATAAAAAACAGATTACAAAGGAAGAAGAGGAACTTATCAAGCAGCGCGCGGTGGAGGAATATCTTGCCCGTCAGAGGGTAGAAAACGCCCGTGCGCAAGAGCAGAAATCGATTTCCGAAAGCGCTGAAGTATCTTCTCATTCTAACGAAACCGAAAATCCGACCGAATAATCTTTTTCGGTTGATTTTCTTACGTTCGGGCTTGCGGCAAGCTCGGAGTTTATTCCCTACATTTTTTGGAGGCAAAGCGAATGGACGCTTTTTTGAACTGGTTTTTTGCGTTTATCACGACCATGTTCAGCGGAATCTGGCAAGGCATTAAGTCCTTCTTTTTGGGACTCATTCATATTTTCGACTTCGGAACTTATTTCGGGCTATTTTCGCAGTATCAGGGCGAATTCGGCGCTGTCGGCTGGATCCTTGCCGTGCTTACGTTCGTTCTCGTTTACGCGTTCTGGATCGGACTTATCTTTCTGCTCGTACTGTTTATCAGAAAGTATATCAGATTCCGTTCTTCTCTCGTTTGCAACGAGGACTTGCTCGAAGAGATCGCGGTGCTGCATAAAGACGTCGTTCGCCTGAACAAGGAGAAGGAACGCATCATGGCGTTAAAGGGCGGCGCTACGGTCGGCGTAGGGGAGCCGATCGCGGAAAAAAACGAGGGCGGCGAGGTTATTCCCGACGCTTACGTCGGGGAAGTCGTTGCGGCGGCGGACGCGCGCCCCGCAGAGCAACTGCCCATTCAGGAGCCGAGATTTTATCGCCTTTCCGCTGTGGACGAAAAGTATTCCAACTACGTTCCGCCCGCTTACGAGGACGAGGATCTCACCCTTGCAGATCTCTGTGACGAAATTCGAAACTTTGCCTGCTCCAACTCCCGTCTGTTTTACGAAATCAAAACCATACGGCTCATGATAGCCGGTTTTGCGTCTACCAAAATGATCCTTTTGCAAGGTATTTCGGGTACGGGTAAAACTTCCCTTCCGTACGTGATGGGGAAATATTTTGAAAACGACACCACTATCTCTTCCGTTCAGCCGTCATGGAGAGACCGCTCGGAGCTGTTCGGATTCTTTAACGAATTTACCAAAAAATTCAACGAAACCGAAGTGCTGCGCCGCATTTATGAATCCGCTTATACCGACGACATCAACATCATCGTGCTCGACGAAATGAATATCGCGCGCGTAGAATACTATTTTGCGGAAATGTTGTCCATTTTGGAAATGCCCGATCCCGAAGAGTGGAAAATTCAGCTCGTGCCTTCCGTCTGGCCGAACGACCCCGCTTTGCTCGTCGACGGAAAACTGAAAATTCCCACGAACGTGTGGTATATCGGCACGGCAAACAACGACGACTCTACCTTCGCCGTTTCGGATAAGGTTTACGACCGAGCTTTCGTCATCAACCTTGATAAAAAGGGCGTTCCCTTCGACGCGCCTGCAACCGAGGCGAGAAGGGTAAGTTACAGCCGAGTGGAAAAATTATACGCAAAAGCCCTGGAAGAACGCCCCGTATCCGACGAAATGCTGGGAAAAGTAGAAAAGCTCGATAATTTCGTGATCGAACATTTCCGCGTGGCGTTCGGTAACCGTATTTTGAAACAGCTAAAAATTTTCGTGCCCGTGTACGTTGCGTGCGGCGGGGACGAATTGGAAGGACTCGATTATATCCTCGCCACGAAAGTGTTCAGAAAATTCGAAAGCTTGAATTTGGGACTTATCCGAGACGAGATCAAGGGGCTCATATCCTTCCTGGACGCTACCTTCGGCAAAGATACGATGAAGGAATGTATCGCGTTCCTGAAACGTTTGCAAAAATCCTATTAAGTGCTTTTAGCGATCGTCTTCTCTTCCGCGCGCGGAAGAAAATCGGCGCATTATCTTTTTAATTGACAAGGAGACTGTTATTTTGGACGGCGAAACCGGCAAAACCGAACAATCGAATACCCGAGCGGAGACCGCCTCTTCGCCGTCGGACTACGCGGAAGACATTTTCCGAAATTGCGGTCAGATGATGGAGCTTTTTCGCGAAGGCGAAGGAAAAATCCAACTGAAAAAGCGGTTTATGCTCAAAATGCTGGACGAAAGTTGGGTTAAGATCATCGAAGACACCATTCCTTCTCTCGACGTCATTATCCGCAGACCCGGCAGGTTTTTGGAAGAAAAAGAGGAGCTGCGTCCCATCGAACAGATCAGAAAAGTTTCTCCCCGTTCCATTCAGCATCTTTCGCAGCATACCGATCTCATCAACGATATCAGGAGTGACGGCTCGGTTACGCCGTCAAAACTCCTCAACGTGTTTCAGGATGAAACGATATTAACGTACGAAAACCGCTTTATCAATACGCTGATCAGCCGCTTATACGCTTTCGTCTGCGTGAGGGTAGACGCCGCCGAAGAGTGCGGCGTGGACGAAAAACTCTCGACGCTCTCGTTCGATCAGTCGTTTACCGACGGAGAAAAACGGGGAAAAATTGCGTTAACAATCGAATTATCCGAAACACCGCGCGAAAACGAAGTGGTGAAAAACTACGTTTATACCAGCGACCTTTGGAAACGCGCCCTGCGCTTAAGACGACTCGTCTCCTCGTATACGTCGTCCGATTTCGTGCAGCAAATGGGCAGAAATTACGTTCGTCCGCCCGTCATGCGCACGAATATGTTGTTGAAAAACGTGGATTTCCGTCAATGCCTCACGCTTTGGGAGTTTTTGGAAAGTTACGAAAACGCAGGGTATGAGTCGCTGATACAGGAAGAATTGGATAGCGTCACGGACGAATGCGCAAGAGATTTTTATAAATCCCTTGCAGAACAGTACGTTCTTTTCGAAAAACACGTCAAGAATTGTTTTGAGCCGGAAAACGTACTCGATAGCCGCGAGCCCGATCAGGTCGTGCCTTACCGGATGAAAACGGAGCTCGACCCCTTGAACGAGCGGGATTTTACCTATACGGATAAACTGCCCGATAAAACGCCGGATCGATTTGACGATTTGATCGCCCTGCAGGATAAAACCGATCTCGCCGTTCGAATCGCGATTGCCGCCGACAGAATTCTTTTAGAACGTGAAAAGGAAAGAAAGGAGAGGGGACTGCTTTTCCGTTACCGTTATTCCTTTTTGGCAAGGCTCATTCAGTCGGACGAATCCGTTCAATCTTTTTATGGCGAGCTGAAAAATTATATCTTATCCTATCAGAAGGTGAAATGTTCCGCGGCATGGGGACACGAGAGTTTCCGTTACGGCAGGAACACGCTGATAAAGATAAAAATTCGCGGCAAGGCGATCCTTCTCTTTTTCGCCCTGTCTTCGTCCGATTATCAGGAAAAAAAATACCGCATAAAGGATCTTTCCGTCGGGGATAAGGCGACTGCTTTATCCGTTATGTTGAAAGTGAAATCTTCCCGTGCGGTAAGGAACGCAAAAAGTCTCATCGACGACGTGATGAAGAAGTTCAACGTGCAAAAGGGAGAGACGCCGCACGTGGATTACTCTCAGAAATATATGTCTACGGAAGAACTGCTCAATCTCCCGAAACCGCTCGTAAAGGCGGTCAGCGTTCGGGACGAAAAGGACTCCGATTCCGACGAAGATGATTCATAACGGCAGGCGGAGCAATGAGTAAGATCATAAAAAAAATTGCAAACGTATTGTTTACGATTTTTTTCGCGGTTGTGTGTGCATTCGTTTTGATCGCCGTGTATTCGAAAATAACGGGTAAAATGGTCGTTCCCTATTCGGCTATTTGGGTGCTCACCGATAGTATGGAGGACACGATTCCCGCAAGAAGTTATATTCTCGTAAAAAAGACGGATGCAAGCGAGGTCAAGGAAGGGGATATCATAACCTTTCGCTCGCGCGAGGCGGCAATACAGGGCAATCTGAACACGCACCGCGTCATCAAAATCATCGGCGACAATGAAGAGTTCGTTACGCAAGGCGACAATTCCCAACTGGCTGACGCCATGCACGTGCTGCCCGAAGACGTCGTGGCGGTCTACGTGCGGAATATGCCCGTGTTTACTTTCTTCGGCAGGGTATTTTCTTCCACGGCGGGCTTTATCGTCTGCATCTTTTTCATGTTAGTGGGTACGGCGTTTTCGTTTTATCGGGTTTTTCTCCAAAAACGGGGAAAAATCGACAAAGAAGAGTTTGACCGTTTGGTCAACGAAGAGATCGCAAGGTTGGAAGCGCAAGATAAAAATGCTTCCGCAAGCAATAGCGATTGCGACGGCGCAAACGAAAAGGAGAACAAGTCCCGCCACGGGAAATAAAAGAGAGAACGGCAATACAAGGTTTTAATCGATTCCGCTGTGCGTGGAACGCATCAATCTTCCGATACGGAATAAAAAGGAGACTTTATTCTGCGTAAGTTTTTTTCAAAATACAGCAAGACAATATTGATAACGTTAATCGCCGTCGTCAGCTCTATGTTGCTGATTGCCGCAATCACCATGCTGACGAGTTATTCGGGGGATATTTCCGTGCGCGCCGTTTCGGAGGCGCAAATCCGCACGATGAAAGCCAAAGCCTCTGTTTATGAAAAACTCACCGAAAGCACGTCAAAAGCGGTGAGCCTGTCTTTGTTGCTGTCCGATTGTGAAAGCGAGCAGGACGTTTATAACGTCGTATCGGACACTATGCGCAAAAGCGAATATAAAGACGTGCGCTTCGTCCGTTATTTTTCAAAGGGAAAACTGTATACCGATAACGGCGAGGAATATACGGGCACGGACGCCGCGCATGCGTATCGTGAAAAGTATCCCGAAGAGCCGGGATATACGGGCGTTTTCGACGACGAGTCTTCCGGCGAAGGAAAGATGAGTGTGATCGGCTTTTATGCGCCCGTCGAAAGCTCTTCCTTCGTTGACGCCGTTATCATCTATTATCCGAGAAACAAGCTTTCTTCCCTATATTCCGAATACGACGTAAGCGCGGAAGCGGAGTTTTCCGTTCTGACGATCGATAACGGCAAAAACGAGATTTTGGTCGGCGGAGAAAATTTGGATTCCCCGAGCCTCAAGGAATCCTTGCGTCTCAAGATAGGAGAAGCCGCGCAGGTCAACGAGGTGATCAATCTCATTCACGACGGAACGGACGGAACAGTAAAAGTAAAAATCAATGCCAGACAGTATATCGTTTCCGTTGGAGCGGACAAAGTGAAATTGAACGATCTCGCCGTCGTCGAGCTTTACAGCGAGGACGTGTTGTGCGCATCGAATCTTGAAATTGTCGATTCCATCATCATGATCATCGTCCTTTTTGCGGTAATCGTTGCTTTCGTCATCGTTTATCTGCTCGTGCGCAGGGTTCAACGCGAAAGGGAATTTTTCAAAATGGAAACCACCGACGTAAAGCTGCAATGTCTGAATCGTCACGGCGTCGAAAAACAGATGCAGAACATCATAGAGCGCAATAATATCAATGCTTCCGGTTTCTACGTCATAGCAATGCGATTGCGGCATTTTAAGCATATTCAGGATTCCTTCGGAGAAAACGAAACCACGCACCTTTTGCTTCACATAAAAACGTCTATTGCAAAAACAATCGAAATAGAAGAAACTTTCGGTCATAGCGTGGACGGGGAGTTCCTGCTCTTGCTCCACGCAAAAGATAAAGATAATTTGATCGTGCGACTTAAGACCTTGTCCTATCTTGCCAATCAATATACGAGCACGCATAAATTCGATATATTCTTTCGATACGGTATCTACGAAATAGTTCCTTCTGAAAAAGTATCGGTGGAGCAGGCGATAGATTTTGCCAACGAAGCGAACAACGCGCTTACGCAGGCTACGGCGCAGAACGCCAACATGCAATTTAATTTTTACAGCGACGAGTTGCGTAAAATACGTCTTCTGAACGAAGATATGGAATTACGCATGGAAAGCGCGCTCAAAAACGGAGAATTTCAACTTTTTTATCAGCCGAAATACAATCTGCGAATCGGAAAACAGGACGGCTGCGAAGTTTTGGTCAGATGGTACGACCCCAAGACGCGCAAATTCAATACGCCCGCTCTGTTTATGCGCCTTTTTGAATCCAACGGATTTATCGTAAAGCTCGACAAATACGTTTATAAAAAGGTTTGCGAATACATAAGATATACGATATCTCACGGCGGTACGGTTTATCCCGTTTCGGTAAATGTTTCGAGAATTACGGCGGTTCAGCCGGATTTTATCGAATATTATAATACGACGAAACGAAAGTACGGTATTTCCGACGGTCTGATCATGATCGAGTTTACCGAAAGTTTCGCCTACGAGGATTATGCAACTTTGCGAACGATTGTGGACGGGTTGCACGAGAAGGGATTCAAGTGCTCCATAGACGACTTCGGATACGGCTATTCCTCGTATAGAATTTTGAAATCCCTCCCGATGGATGAGATAAAACTCGATAAATTTTTCTTGGAAGAGAGCGATGACGTAAGCCGCGACAACGCTATCTTTACCAGCATTATCCAACTTGCCAAAACTCTCGGCATGAAGGTGACGCAGGAGGGCGTTGAAACCAAAGAAGATCTGGACAGAATGATCGAGTTCGGATGCGACGTCGTGCAAGGATATTACTATTCTTATCCTCTGCCGCTTTCAGACTATATCGTATTTGTAGCAAATTCCCGAGAACACAATATAACCTGATGGCAAGGCGAGCCGTCAACGTTGTTTTTGCGCTCTGAATCTTCAAAAATGGAACGAAAGCGTGAAAGAAAGCGACTACCGTTCATGACGCAAAGACGAGTTGCGCCTTCTGTAAGCGATGCGCGGAACATCGGGCGCATTCTGCAAGAAGGAGAGATCTCTAAAGCTTATCATCTCATCGTTTATCGCCCCCCGCGTCTGATTTATTCAGACGCGGGGGGTTTCGTCTTTTGTATCGAAAGACTGCTTGCCGAGCGAGCAGATAAAAAACTTGAGTTATGGAAAAATAAAAAGAACAGTATCAAAATAGAAAGCGCATTAGGGTGTCAGATGTACTTTGCCGATTCTTATTGCGCATGATGGCAAAAGGGAACAAATGAAAATCTGAACGGATTGTTGCGTGAATTTTACCCGAAAGGCAGAAATCTATCGAGAGTAAGCCCCGCGACGCTAAAAAAGAATCTGGCGTTAATTAACGCCAGACCCAAAAAGGTTTTGCACTACCGAACACCACAATATCTGTCTGAAGAAAATCTTAATAAGAGTTGCTCTTAGTTTGACAATTCACCCTAATTTTTTTTGTCTGAACTTTGGGGCTCGCTTCCTATTCGCCGAGCCTTCGGGTTTAGCTTATTTCTTGAAGAATACGTGCATTACGTTGTAGAGAGCCGTGATCCAAGTAGCGTAGTTGTGAGCCGTGCCGTTTACGACAACGTATTCCCCGCTATCACCGTTCTTAATATCGCTGCCGAACTGCAAACCGAATTCATCTCTTACCTGAACGAAGGTATTGATGCCCTCAGCACCCCCTTCTGCCGTGCCTGCCGTTGCGTACCAGTAATTGAGCTTATAGTCCCCGCAGTTTGCTTTGTACATTTCCGCAAGTTCGTGTACGGACTTCTGGAAAGGACCGCCGGAGAAGGTGCCGATATAGGAGATGTAGTCGATGCAATGCGTGGCAACGGAGCCGTAACTCGTCATACCGCCCAAGGACAAACCGCAGTACGCCTGGTGGTCGCGCGCCGCAATCAGATCTGCGGGAGAACCGGATGCTGCATACGTGTTAAAGTTTTCGGCAATGTAAGGCATCAAGTCGTTCTTGAGTTCCTTCCAGTAGGAATAGATAACGTTATAGTTATTGTTGTGGATGTCAAATTGTTCGCCGGTTACCTTATCGGTGACGCGGTGGTAAGAATCGGGGAGAGTTTCCAAGGAAGCGTACAAACTGGGGGTGACGATAATCGTTTTTTCCGCCGTGCCGTCCTTCATCAAAGCGTCCAGTATGTTCTGCGTGCCAAAGCCGCCGGTATATACGCCCGTTTCGTTTGCGTAGGTGCCCTGACGGAGCCAATAACCTTCGTTTAAGCCCGAACCGTGGAGTAAGTACATTACGTTGTACTTGGTGGACGAATCCTTTTCGTCGTAGCCGTAAGGGAGATATACGTAAGCCGTTTTGGTTACGTTTACGCCGCCTTCGGGTATACGATCGGAAAATTCCGCTTCATCTTCAACGTAGTAAGCGCGGGTATCGTAGGTGATTTCGATTACCGTACCTTTTTCGGAACATTCCGTGTTCAAGAGGTCGGGCGTCTTGGATAAGGGATCCTGTCTAAAAACGGTCGTTTCGTCACAGAGGGTGCATTTACCGTCTACGAAATTGTGGGGGATCAATTCATTCTTCACGCTGGATTGAAAGGTGACGGGATCATGCGTCTTTTTGGCGGGTTTCTTCGAGCCGCATCCGGAGAGCGCCGCAATGCTCAAGGTCATCGTCAAAACGAGTGCTAAAGATACGAGTTTTGTTGTTTTTTTCATATTTTCCTCCTATGTGATATTGAAAAATCATTAACTGGATTTTATCACAAGAAAAGCCTTTCGTTCTTAGAAAAGAATAAACAGTCGTTATATAGAACAAACGGGAGCTGTTTAGGAGAATTCTTTACCATTCATTCTAAAATCCCCAATCATTTTTTGGATATGATATGATAATGGAGCATTCGGGGCGTTTTCCCTTTTTAGGAGGTTATCGTGAAAAAAAGCATAAAAATGTGGGGTGCGATAGCGCTTTCTGCCATGTTGTCGACGGTGTTTTTTGTCGGCTGTACTTCGAGTAAACCGGAGGAACCGCAAAAATCGAAATATCCCGTGGCGGAACGAGAAGGCTATACGCAGAAGTTCGATACGTTAAAGTCAACCGTTCGCCGCATCGAAAACGAGAAGGGATATAGTATTTTCGGTCGTGTATTTACCCCTATCGAATACGAATTTAATAGCAAAATGCCTATTTTAATTATGTCTCACGGCAATGGCGCCGTAGGCGCGGATCAGACGAATTCCGTCGTGCAGAACGCCGTAAAAAACGGAATGATCGTCTAGACGATTTCCTTCACGTCGCAGCGAAATCCGTTTTTTTCGCCGAAACGTATAATCTCTTTTAGCAATATCAATATGCAGAAAACGGTTTTCGGGGAATGTTTTTCGGATAACGCAAGAGAAAAAGCGCTCACCGTAAAATTATTCAAATCGCAAAAGAGCGTTTCCTTAAAAAAGGGAGTTATATGCGACAGAATCAATCGGTGATATCGGCTATAGGAAGATTCTTTTAGCGATAATCTTGCCTTTTTCAGAAATTCTTCCGCCACCAAGGGAAAGGGGACGGCAGTTTCCTTTTTTTCTACAGGATTCAGAGCCGTCAGCTTTTTTTGTTTCGCTTCGGCATAGGAATCTGCGTATAAAAACTTATACCTTGTTTTTCCTTCCTTCCGACCTATGGGAACGCGTATTTCCCATCTGCCGTCCTTGCGTTTGAAAATGTTTTCGCCTTTTCTTGTCATAAAGTACCTCCTGATTTTATATTGCTTTCTTTCCGTGAGGGGATCGAAAGATGTTTTTCGTTTCTGACTGCGAATAATTCTTTTTTGGAGATATCGATAGAAATTTCTATTGACATCGATGTATTTATGTACTATAATAAAATAAGAATATTGCAAAATAATTCTAAAACAGAAAAAAATAGATGTTTTTCGCATTATCTTGAAAGATAAACTTTCAAGATATATTTCGGAAAAACTTGTAAAAATGACAGGGATTTGTCGCTTTTAGGATTGTTTTCTTAACGGCATTCGGAATTTTGAAAAGGAGTTAAAAATGAATAAGATTAAGTCAGCAGTCGGACTCGTATGAGGACTATGCCTTGCATTTTCAGCAATGGCATTTGCTTCGTGTGATTCGGAGAAATTTGAAGTCGGGATTCAGCAGGTTTCCGAGACCGAGCTTCATGAAGGCAAGCCCTTGCCGGAGATTTACGTCGTTCAGGGCGACGGCATCGTTCAATGGGAAGAAACCCTTTTATTGAGCGCGGGAAAAGTGGAATATCCGAACCTTTATACGTCGAAGAGCGGGAACGTGCATAAAGGGAGCGTTTCGATCGTCGCATCCGCACACGTCCCCTCGGAAGAAACGCAGATCATCAAAGAATCGACTTGCGACGAGCTGGGTATTCGCGCCAACAGCTGTCAAGTCTGCGGTGAAATGTTCGATAAGGAATCCATCGACGCGCTCAACAAAAAATACGACGAAGATACCGCGGCTCTCAACAAAAAGTACGACGAGGACACCGCGGCGCTCAACAGAAAGTACGACGAGGACACCGCGGCGCTCAACAGAAAGTACGACGAGGACACCGCCGCTATGCAGTCGAAGTACGATACGGATATTTCGGCGCAGAAAAACTTCTACGAGGATAAGATTTCCAAACGGGAAGTGCAATTCAAGCAAACGCAGGAGGAACTCAAAGCAAAGCACAAAGCGCTCGTTACGAGCCTGAAATCCGACTACGAAAATCGCATAGAAGAGATGTCTCTTTCGCATAAGGCGCAGCTCCAAAAGGTAAGGTCCGCGTTAACCGCCGAGCTGGACGATACGAAAAAAGATTGCGACCGAAAGGTTCAGGCGCTGGAAGAAAAATATTCTTCCGAGGCGGTCAAGGCAAAGGAACGCTACGAGAGCGCCTTGCAAGGTAAGGACGAAAAGCACAAGAAGGAGCTTTCCGCAAAGGAAGCGCTCTATGCGGCTAAAGTAGATCGGTTGAACGAATCTTATCGGGAGCTCGATCGCAAGAGCAAGGAAAGCATCCGACTGCTTACCGAGCAGGAAGAGAAAAAGCGCGAAACGCTGCAAACCGAGCAGGAGAAGCGTAATTCCGAGTTTGAAAAAAGGATCGAGGAGCTGAAAGAGAAAAATCTACAGCAAAAGAACGAGATTAGCAGGTTGACGGTAAAGTACGACCGTGATTTGACTTCTTTGAAAACAGTTCACGAAAAGGAGATCAAACGACTCCGCAGAGAACAGGATCGGGAAAAGGAAAAGATCAAACGCGAGAACGATGCGCTGCTTGCAGAAGGTAAGAAAAAGCACGAGGAGGAGCTTTCTGCCACGGAAGACCGCTGCCAAAAGAAAATCTCTGCCGAAAGAGGCAGGCGCAACGGGATTCTGGAAAGACGCAAGAAACTCGACGAGGCGAGGTTCGGCAGAGAACGGTCGGAAATGAAAAGAAAGCTCGACGAGATCAAGGCGGGCTACGAAGAGCTGCTAAGACAAAAGGACGAGGAGAACCGTGCGGAAATGCTCAAACTCTCCAACCTCAAACTGGAAGAATTCAAACGCTTTGAGGAGGAGGAAAAACGTAAACGGGAAGACGCTGCGAAAGAGAATCGGGGCAACCGTTTCGTCGTTTGGCTGAAAAGCAGATTCAAAAAACGCGATAAGAGCTTGCGCAGGCAAGAGGAGAGCTTGGATAAAAAAATCTCCGATATCAAAGAGGAGCTCGATCGAAAGGGCGTCGTCGAGGCGGATATCCCGTCGAACGATTCGGACGCGTCCGAAAATCATGAGGAATCGTAATATTGACGGTTTTGACCGGATTCAAAAAACAGAGGGGACTAAAAAGTCCCTTCTGTTTTTATGTGTTTTCGATAAAACACCCTATAAAGTAAAAAATGCAATATAAATAAGATATTATTGCAATTCATTTTTTAGTATGTTTGTGCTATACTAAATTCATCAAGAAGAATTGATAAAAAATAACAAATTAGGGGAGAAAATTTCAGTGAGTAACCGCATATTGGAAGAAGCGAATCGTTGTTTGCAGTGCAAGAATCCGAGATGTAAAGCGGGCTGTCCCGTTTCGACGCCCATACCCGACGTGATCCGTCTGTTAAAGGAAAGCAAGATAGAGGAAGCGGGCAAAATGTTGTTTGAAAACAATCCGTTGTCTTTGGTTTGCAGTTACATCTGCCCGCAGGAAAATCAATGCGAAGGGCATTGCGTGCTCGGCATCAAGGGCAAACCCGTACAGTTCGGCATGATCGAGCAGTACATTTCCGATTTCTATCTGAATATTTTCACGCCCGACACCGAGCAGGTGGAAAAGCAGAATATGCGCGCCGCCGTCATCGGTTCGGGACCCGCCGGCATCACGATCGCCTACTATCTCGCCAAGATGGGCTACGGCGTTACCATTTTCGAGAGTTTCGATAAGATCGGCGGCGTCATGCGGTACGGTATTCCCGAATTCAGGCTCCCCAAAATGATTCTGACCCGACTGAAAATGGTCCTCATTCAATGCGGCGTCAATATTCGCCCGAACATGGCGATCGGCACCGATATTACGGTGGACGATCTGTTAAACGACGGCTACAGCGCGATCTTCATGGGGACGGGCGTATGGCGCCCCAACCGCTTGGGACTCAAGGGCGAAAGCCTGGGCAACGTGCATTACGCCATCAATTATCTCCACAATCCCGACGTCTATGTCTTGGGGAAAAAGGTCGCCGTCATCGGCGGCGGCAACACGGCGATGGACGTCGCCCGCACGGTTATCCGTCACGGCTGCAACGACGTCACGCTGATCTTCAATCGAGAGGAGGAAGCGCTCACCTCCCGCAAGATCGAATCGGATTTCGCCCGTTTGGACGGCGCAAAGTTCCTCTACAACAAGTCTTGCGTGGAATTTAGAGATGAAGGCGTCGTGCTTGCCGACTCCAAAGTTTTGGAGGACGGCTCCGTGGATATCGTTCCCGGCACGGAAGAGCTCTTTGAAGCGGATTCCACCATCATCGCCATCGGTCAGGGTCCCCGTTCCGTCATCGTCAAAACCACGAAGGGAATCGACGTGACGAGCCGCGGTCTCGTCGCCGTAGACGAATACGGCAGGACGACGAGAGAGGGGATCTTTGCCTCGGGCGACGTCGTGACGGGCGCAAAGACGGTTGTTGCCGCGGTAAACGTATCCAGAAAGGTCGCGCAGGCGATGCACGAATATATGCAATCGATCAAGGCGAAGGCGTAAGCGCCTTTTCAAACTGCTGTTTTAAGAAATAAAATACAAAGGGGAAAACAATATGAAAAATGCAATCGTAGGGCAGTCCGGCGGACCCACGTCCGTCATCAATGCAAGTTTGGCAGGCGTCTATCAGGCGGCGAGAAGAGCGGGCGTCGATACCGTTTACGGCATGAAAAACGGAATTTCCGGATTCTTGCGGGAGGAACTCGTCAATATGAACGAGATCTTCGACATCGACTTAAAGATCGAGCTGTTGAAGAGAACGCCTTCCTCCTTCCTCGGCTCCTGCCGTTATAAATTAAAGTCTCCCGACGTGAGCGAGGCGGAATACGAGAAGATCTTCGCGCTCCTCAAAAAGTACGAGATAAGTTACTTCTTCTATATCGGCGGGAACGACAGCATGGACACCATCGGCAAGCTCGCCTCTTACGGGGCGAAAATCGGCTCTCCCGTCCGCTTTATCGGCGTCCCCAAGACCATCGACAACGATCTGGAAGTCACCGATCATACGCCCGGTTACGGCAGCGCGGCAAAGTATATCAGCACGGTCATGAAGGAGATCATTCCCGACGCCACCGTTTACGATTTTCCCTTTATCACCATCGTCGAGATCATGGGCAGAAACGCCGGCTGGCTCACGGCTGCCTCCGCTTTGGCGGAAGGCGCCGATTGCGAGGGGGTGGACATGATCTGCCTGCCCGAGATTCCCTTCAACGTGGAAAGATTCTTGGATAAGACGAACGAACTGCATAAGCATAAACGCAGCCTCATCATCGCCGTTTCCGAGGGCGTCAAACAGGAAAACGGCGGAGGAAAATACGTGTGCGAACTTTCCGACGACGTGCGGTTTACCGACGCGTTCGGTCACAAGAGCCTGACGGGTACGGCGAGATTCCTCGCCAACGAGTGCGGCAAGGCGCTCAAGGTGCGGACGAGAGCCATCGAGCTTTCCTCCCTGCAGCGCTGTGCCGGTCACATTACCAGCCGCACGGATATCACCGAGGCGTATCAGGTGGGCGGCGCCGCCGTTCTTGCCGCGCTCGACGGCAAAACGGGCATGGCGGTCGTGTTGAAGAGAATTTCCTCCAGCCCCTATCAGTGTACCACCGATCTCGCGCCCATCGAGGCGATCGCGAATTTGGAAAAGAAGATCCCCATCGAATGGATCAACGAAAATCACACCAAGATGCTCAAGCCCTTCATGGACTATGCCCGTCCCTTGGTGCAGGCGGAACTCCCGCCCTTCTACGTGGACGGACTTCCCTATCACATTCGGCTTGAGAGATAAAACCGTTCATACATACCTCTTTATGATTGTGCAAAAAAGCGACCTTTTCGGCCGCTTTTTTGTCGTGAGTTTTCTGTTTTACGTGCGCTTTTGCCCGTTCAAAAATTGCAGGATAAGTTCTGCGGCTCTTTTGCCGCCCTTGGCGGTAAAGCCGTGCCCCTCGTTTTCCAAAACGACCAGCTCGCAGTCTCCGTACGTTTCTTTCAGCCGCTTAGAGTAGCTAAGCGGGACGATGGCGTCCTCGTCTCCGTGCAGGACGAGTACCCGCCCCGCGTAGCTCCCCAGTTGATCGAACACGAAAAAGTCGCGGATGCTCTCAAAGAATTGCCTGCCAAGCGTCATGCCCCAAAAGGGCGTCTGATCGGGAATGTCCGACCGCTTAGGATAGTTTTCTCTCCAGTTGTCCGCAATACAGAGTGCGGGATAGTAGAGCGCGAGCGCGCGAACCTTTCCCTTTAATTCTTCCGCGGCGAGCGCGGAAACGAGCCCGCCCTGACTGGCGCCGAATAAAAAGACGTTGTTTTCGTCCACGAAGGGCAGGCGGGAAATCTCGTCAAAGACGCGGAGCAAGTTTTCTTTTTCGGTAAAGATCGTCATATCCGTGCTCTTGCCCGTACTCCGAGAAAACACGGAGCCGCCGCAAAAGTCAAAGGCGTAGGCGACAAAGCCGTTTTTGGCGAAAAATTCGCATTCCCGCTTGAAACACTTCCCCACGCCGTTGTAGCCGTGACTGATGACGATCGCGGGGAACTTCCCTTCCCGCGCGGGGCGGTACAGCTTTCCGTAAATGATATTTTCTCCGTGCGGAATCTTGTATTCGAAACAAATCATTGTGTTTTTCTCCCGTGTCTTTTTTTACAGGGTAGCATAAGCGGGCGGATTTGTCAATATCCGCTCGGAAATTGACGAAAGAGTTTTTTTTCTTTTGAAAATAAGTTGGAATTTGCCGTTTGCCGTGATATAATAGGCGGTGAATAATAAGGAGACTATCATGCAATTCAGCAGACGATTGAACGCCTTCGGCGACGAGATATTCGCTTCCCTCAACGAGAAAAAACTGCAGCGGGAGCGGGAAGGAAAGAAAATATATAATTTAAGCGTCGGAACGCCCGATTTTGCGGCGCCCGAATCGATCCGAAACGCCCTCATCGAGGCGGCGAAGGATCCCGAAAACTGGAAATACTCCCTTCGGGATATCCCCGAACTGACGCAGAGCGTATGCGCGTATTACCGTCGCCGCTTCGGCGTGGAGATCGCGCCCGAAATGGTGGCTTCCTGTAACGGCACGCAGGAGGGCATGGGGCATATCGGGCTGGCGCTCTGCGACGTGGGCGATACCGTCTTACTGCCCTCTCCCTGCTATCCCGTCTTTATTGCGGGTGCCAAGATGGCGGAGGCGGAGATCTTCTATTACCCAATGACGGAAAAAACCAACTTTTTGCCCGATTTGACCGCCATCCCCGAATGGGTGGCGAGGCGGGCGAAATATATGGTCGTTTCCCTCCCCGCCAACCCGATGGGTTCGGTCGGAACGAGGGAGACGTACGAAAAAATCATCGCCTTTGCCAAAAAATACGATATCCTCATCGTGCACGACAACGCGTACAGCGACATCGTGTTCGGGGAGGAGGTTGGCAGAAGTTTTCTCTCCTATCCGGGGGCGGAAGAGGTCGGCGTGGAGTTCTTTTCCTTGAGCAAGAGCTTTAACGTGACGGGCGCGAGGATCTCCTTTCTCGTCGGGCGGAAGGACGTCGTGGCGGCATTTCGGAAACTGCGCTCGCAAATCGATTTCGGCATGTTTCTCCCCGTGCAGAAGGCGGCAATCGTCGCCCTCAACTCCTCTCTCGACGGCGTAAAAGCGCAATGTGAGGAATATCGCGCCCGCCGCGACGAGCTGTGCGGGGGATTTCAGAAAATCGGTTGGAATATCCCCGACAGCAAGGGCAGTATGTTCGTGTGGGCGCCCGTTCCCAAAGAGGGCGTAACGAGCATGGCGTTTTGTTTAGAGCTGATGGAGCGCAGCGGCGTTCTCTGTACGCCCGGCTCCTCGTTCGGTCCCCTCGGGGAAGGATTCGTGCGCTTTGCGCTCGTGCTCGAAAGGAAAATCATTCGGGAAGCCGTCGAAAGCGTGGAACGGTGCGGCATCTTAAAGGAATAAACGTTGGCAAGCGAGACGGCAAGGGGAGACCCTTGCCGTTTTTTCATGACAAAATAATCCGTTTAGAGGCAAAAAGAAATGTTTTTTGCCTCGTTATTTTTTGTAAAATGCTCCTATCAGTGATATGGTCGTCTACATCGAATTTGCCTTTGCCGAAAACTTTTTTATCGATTTTATTCTTCTCTTTCTCGCTGTCAAAACGGTGAAGGGGAAGGTAAAACTGCTTTCGCTGACTCTCTCCGCGCTCGTCGGCACGGTGTTTGCGCTCGTCTTTCCTCTTTTGGAACTGCCGACTGCCGTCGCCGTCGCGTTAAAGCTGCTTGCGGGGATTTTGCTCTGCCTGCTTGCGATCCGAAGGGGAAAACTCAAACAGACGCTGGTCATGACGGGCTTTTTTTATCTCTATACCTTTTGTCTGGGCGGTTTGCTGATCGCCATTTATAATATGGCGGGTTGGGAATACACCGAAAACGGGTTGTTCGTTCTCTCCTCCGCGCCCGCCGCCCTCGTGATATCGGGCGCGGTCTTTTTCGCCATTGTATTGCTCTCATCGCTCGGCAGGATATTCCGCAGGATAAAATTCATTCGCAAAAGTTTGAGATGCTCTCTCACGCTGCGCGGCAAGCGGGTGGAGGAAAGGGCTTTGCTGGATAGCGGAAACTGTCTCACGGTGGACGGCAATCCCGTCAGCATCGTGTCGCTTTCCCTGGCGGCGAGGCTGGTGGACGGGTTTCACCAAGTGACGAGGGCGAGGCAGGTGGAGGTTTCCACCGTGAACGGGGTCGGAAGCATTTCCGTCTTTCAAATCGACGAAATGCAGATATATTCGGACGGGCAAGTCCATACAATAATAGGGGCGTATCTCGGAATCGGGAAAGATCTTTCCGACGATTGCGCCGTGATACTCAATTCGGCTTATATTCCGTCGGGAGGGGAATTATGAAATTTTTTGAATTTATAAAACGGTTACTCAAGAAGTTTACGGGCGAAGAGAGCGCGGTGTACTACCTTTGCGGCAGCGAGGCGTTGCCGCAACCGCTTTCCGTCGAGGAGGAGAGTCGAATGCTGTTTGCCCTGTCGAGCGAGAAAAAGGAGGAGGCGCGGCGCGCCCTCATCGAACACAATCTGCGTTTGGTGGTCTATATCGCCCGCAAGTTTGAAAATACGGGCTGCGAGGCGGACGATCTCGTCTCCATCGGCACCATCGGCTTGATCAAAGCCATCAATTCCTATAAAACGGACAAAAACATCAAGCTCGCGACTTACGCTTCCCGCTGTATTGAAAACGAAATTTTAATGCACCTGCGGCGAACGGTGAAATTAAAGAGCGAGGTTTCCCTCGACGAGCCGCTCAACCCCGATTTCGACGGGAACGAACTCGCCATTTCCGACGTGATCGGAACGGCGCCCGATATCGTGGACGGAGATATGGAGAGCTCGGTGGAGCGGGAGCTTTTGAACGAGGCGCTCAAACAGCTCTCCGAGCGGGAGCGGCTCATCATGCGACTGCGGTTCGGACTGGACGGGGGAGAGGAGATGACCCAAAAGGACGTAGCCGACCTTCTCGGCATCTCGCAAAGCTACATATCCCGCCTGGAGAAAAAAATCATCGCGAGGCTGAAAAAGGAAATCGACCGCATGGAGTAATTAGATAAATTTTTAACAAATCGTATGAAAAATGTGTTTAACGTGTGAAAATTCCGTTTATAAAAAGATCAGTAAGGTAAACAAAGGAGATTCAACATGATTTCATTTTTAGCTGTGGTAGTCATTTTACTGCTCGTGGTCGGCTTTGCCTGTCTGGCTGCAGTCAAATTGCAGCTCTTCAAGGCGCCGAAGAACAGGAACTTCGTCACCGCAAAGGATAAGGGGATCGCAAAAGTCGCAGGCGTTCTCGCCGCAATCTCCGCTCTTTTGCTCGTGTTGGTGCCGCAGAGCATTCACACGGTAGAGGCGGGTAAGGTCGCGGTCGTGAAACAGCTCGGCGAGGCGAAGGAAGTGCGTTCCGCCGGTACATATTTCGACTTCTGGATCACCAGAAAGTACGTCTACTATGATGCAACGGTGCAGAACCTTGCCATTTCCGCCAACGCCTATTCCAAGGACGCGCAGACGATGTCCATCGATATGACCGTGCAGTATAAGATCAATCCCGAACAGGCGATCGATATCGCAACCAAATACGGTTCGCTCGATACGCTATCCAACCGCATCGAGAGCGTGTCCATCGAGAGGACGAAGTCCATTTTATCCAGCTATTCGGCGATGGAGATCATCGAAAACCGCGCCTCCATTTCCCCCGAGGTGGAAAGCATGATCCAGTCCACCATTTCCGATCAGTATTTCGTTACCATCGTGGCGAGCGTTCTGACGAACATCGATTTCTCGGACGCATTCGAGGCGACGGTGGAAAATAAGATGATCGCGGAGCAGGAAGTGCTCACCGCGGAATACGAAAAGGAAAAAGCCATCATCGCTGCCGAACAACAGCTCGAAGTCGCCAAATTGCAGGCACAGGCGGTCGTTGCCGAAGCGCAGGCAAAGGCGCAGGCGGTGGAGCTGGCGGCGCAGGCTCAGGCGCAGGCTATCGCCTATAAATCCGTGGAAGTTGCCAGAATGCTCGGCTTCACCATCCTCACGCAAACGACGGAGGAGGGCGTCGTCTATGAAATCGATTTCACGGGTCGCTCCGCAGAGGAGATCGGTCTCATTTCGGAATACTTAAAGTACGTCGAATATCTCGATAGCTGGAACGGAGAACTTCCCTCCACGCTCGTTTCGGGAGAAAACGGAACTTCCATCATTTTGCCGAATTAACGTGAAAGCAGAAAAAAACAGGGTTTTGAAAAGTCAAAACCCTGTTTTTTCTGCGTAAAAGAGCGTTATTTTCGTAATTCCCTGCCCTTGAGCTTTCTGTCCTGTAAGCGGTCGAAGTAGCTCTTCGTCTCCTTGGCGACGATGCCCGTCAACAGGAGCACGCCGATCAGGTTGGGGATCGCCATGAGTCCGTTTACGATATCGGCGATCGTCCACACGGTGGAGATGGTCATGTAGGGACCGATGAACACGGCTAAAAGATAGATCCAACGGAAAGCGAGGAGCACCCCTTTCTTTCTGCCGACCAAATATTCCAAACAGCTCTCGCTGTAGAGATCCCAGCCCAAAATCGTGGTGTAGGCGAAGAAGATGAGGCAGACGGAAAGGATGTAGGGCGCCGCGGCGGAAAGAAAGCCGGGAAGTCCCTCGGAGAAGGCGTGGATGGTGACGTTTACGCCCTCCAGCCCGACGTTCCACGAGCCCGTGATCACGATGGCGAGCCCCGTCATGGTGCAGATGACGATGGTGTCGATAAAGGTGCCGAGCATGGACACGAGCCCCTGACGGACGGGTTCTGCCGTCTGCGCCTGCGCCGCCGCCATGGGCGCGGAACCGAGCCCCGCCTCGTTGGAGAAGATGCCCCGTCTCGTGCCGTTCGTCATCGCGACGAAGAAGGAGCCGGAAACGCCGCCCGCTATCGCCTGCGGCTGAAAGGCGGATATTACGATATCGGCAATCGCCTGCGGGAGCTTTGCGGCGTTCGTGAACAGAATGATGAGGCAAAAGAGCACGTAAACGATCGCCATAAAGGGAACGACCTTGCTCGCCACGGCGGAAATTCTCTCAAACCCGCCCAAGATGACCGCGCCGACGAGAAGAGTGAGGAGAACGCCCGTCACGACGACGGCGATGGAATGACCGCCGAGCACGGGAACGGAATCGGGTATGACGTACGCGTCTTTCGTCACGTTGGCGACCGCCGAGGTGATGGAGTTGATCTGCGAAAAGGTGCCGATGCCGAATAGACCCACGCAGATGCCGAATACGGCGAAGATGACGGCGAGCCACTTGAAGTTTTTGCCGTAAACCTCCTTCAAACCGTTTTGGATATAGTAGAAGGGACCGCCCAGAACGTGACCGTCTTTGTCGACCGTTCTGTATTTTACGGCGAGCATACATTCGGCGTACTTGGTCGCCATGCCGAAGAACGCCGCGACGATCATCCAAAAGAGAGCGCCCGGTCCGCCGAGAGAGATGGCGGTGGCGACGCCCACGATATTGCCCGTGCCGATGGTGGCGGCGAGCGCCGTACACAGGGCGGAAAAGGCGGAAATCTGCCCGTCTCCCTTTTTCTCTCGGGAAAAGAGATAGCGGAAGGCTTTGGGGAGCTTGCGTATCTGCACGAAGAGGAGGCGGACGCTTAAATAGACGCCTGCGGCGAGGATAAAGATCGCCAAGGGCACCCACATTTTGTCGTCGACGATCTTGATGATCTCGGCGAAGGAGGAAAGGAGCGTATCGTTCATGGAAAACCTCTCGTAAGAAATTTTTTGCAAGAGAAAAGCCGCTTGATGTTTGGTAAGCGGCTTCGGAGAGGAATGGTTTCTGACGTAAGATATCAAAATAGACGCTTCCGTTCTTTTTACCTGAGAGATACGCCGGGCTTTTGCTCGGTTTACACCTTCGGTGCCATAAAAAAGAAATAACGGACTCTCCGGAGCGTTGCTAAGCTATTATACGGAATATCCGTCCGTTTGTCAAATAAATGTATCTTTATCTTAAAAATTCGTTTGAAAAAAATAAAAAACGTTTATATCAATAATAAAACTGTAAAAAGCCAAGGTATTTTTTTATGATAAGTAATTTCACGTTGACCGATTCGGTAAAACTCTCCTCTTCGGAGGCTACCATTCGAGAGTACACGCATACGAGCGGGGCAAAGCTCGTCTATTTCGACAACGGCGGGGAGGAAAAGGCGTTCGCTACGGCTTTTAAGACCATTCCTTCCGATTCGACGGGCGTATTCCATATTTTAGAGCATTCCGTGCTTTCCGGCTCGGAGAATTATCCCGTCTCCTCGCCCATTTTATATATGCTTAAAAACTCCATGCAGACCTTTTTGAACGCGCTCACCTTTCAGGGAAAGACGATATACCCCTGTGCGAGCTGTAACGAAAAGGATTTTATCAATCTGATGAAGGTGTATCTCGACGCGGTATTCAAGCCTCTCCTCTCTCACGACACCTTTATGCGGGAAGGTTGGCATTTGGAGCCGCAGGGGGACAAGGTCGCCGTTTCGGGCGTCGTTTACAACGAGATGAACGGGGCGATGTCCTCGCCCGTTCGCCTCGTCTATCAAAAGGCTCTCGAGGCGCTCTACCCCGATACCTATCAGGCGTTCAATTCGGGCGGTGCGCCCGAGGCGATCACAGACCTCAGCTACGAGCAGTATCTTGCCGCCTACAAGGAATACTATTCCGTGAAGAACTGCGTCCTTTTGCTCAGCGGAAAACAGGATCTGGAACGTACGCTGTCCATTATCGATGGATATTTAAGCGAGGCGTCCAAGGGGGTCGGCGTGCACGAGTACGACCGTCAGGAGCCCGTCTGTGCGCGCAAGGAGCTTACCTATACGGTCACGAGCGAGGCGGATCTGAAGGATAACGCCTATCTTTGCTTCGGCTATCACGTTTCCGACTTCGGAAACGAGGAGGACTTTCACGTAGCCTCCCTGCTGTACAATATCCTTCTTTCCGAGAATACCTCCCTTCTAAAATCCGCCCTGTTAAAGAGCGGTCTGATGGGGGACGTGGAAACGGTGATGACGGACGAGTATCAACGGGCGTTCCTCATCATCTGCCTGAAGACGGATGCGGCGAATCGGGATAAAATTCAAAAGATCATCGACGACACGCTGCTTGATATCGTGAAGAAGGGGCTGGATAAGAGCGTTTTGCGGGCGGCTCTCGCAGAATATTCCTTCCGGTTAAAGGAAATGCTCGCAAATCTTCCCCTAAAACCCGTCGAAAGTTTCTTCCGTCTGGCGGATAACGCGTTCTATCATTTGCCGCTGAACGCCTTTTTCGAGTGCGACGGCATACTGAAAAAGATGCAGGAATACGCCGAGGGCGACGCGTTCGAACGGGCGATCGAGAGGATTTTCATCGAAAATAGACACACCTGCGTGCTCTCCGTTTCCCCTGCGCTGGGCGACCCCGCCGCCGAGCGGGAAGCGCTCTATCGGAATGCGCTCGGCAAACTCTCATCCGAGCAGATCGGCGAGCTTATCAAGGAATTTGAGGACTTCGCGCCCCGAATGGGCAAGCCCGATTCGGCGCAAGCCGTTGCGGCTATGCCGTCGCTCGAGGAGGGCGATCTCTCTGCGGAATATCGCTCGACCGATCCCGAACGGACGGGAGAAATTCTCTTTACCGAGGCGGATACGGGCGGTATCGTATACAGAAGGGATTATTTCGACGTTTCCGCTCTGAATGAAAGGGAGCTTTCGGCGGCGTCCTTCCTCGCCTCGGCGCTCTCTTCGCTCCCTACCATAAACAAGAGCGCCGCCGTGCTCGCCGACGAGCGCAAGCTGACTTTCGGCAGGATTTCCTATCACGTGAAATCGTACACGCAGCCCGACCGCACGGCGAAAAGCTATTTCGACGTGACTTCCGCCTTCTTCGAAGAGAATTGCGAAAAGGCGAAGGCTCTGCTGGAAGAGATCCTCACGCAGACGGATTTTTCGCAAGAGCATCTCAAAGATATCTTCCGTCAGGAGCTGTCGCTGTGCAAGCTCATGCTGTCGCAGGACGGTATGCGGGTGGCGATAGACGAGGCGGGCGCGCGCCTCTCGCCCGTGGCGAGGCGGAATTGCCTGACGGGCGGCGTCGACTATTACGCGTTCCTGCAGTCGTTTGAGGGCAAGGAAGAGGAGCTCTCCGCCTGCCTTTCTTCCGTCGCGAAGAAGATTTTTACCAAGGCAAACGCCCTTGTCGGCGTCACGGGCAAAAAGGAATACTGCGCTTGTCGGCTCGATCTTCCCGAAGGGGAAAAGAAAGAGCCCGTCGCGTTCTCCTTCAAGAAGGGCAATGCGGCGTTCGGCATCTCCTCCACCGTCAACTATAACGTGAAGGCGTTCGACTATACCGCCCTCATGCCCTATTCGGGAAAAAATCTGGTGCTCGCTAATTTGCTGCGGCTGGGGTATCTTTGGCATAACGTCCGCGAAAAGGGGAACGCCTACGGTACTTCCCTCTCCATGACGAGGGACGGCGTGCTCTCGGCTTCCTCCTATCGCGATCCGCAACTTAGAAAGACGTACGAAGTGTACGACGCTATCGCCTCCTTTTTGTCGGCGGCGGAAATCTCCGAAAAGGAGATACTCGGCTGTAAGATGTCCGTCGTCGGCAGCATCACCAAACCCGCCACGGTGGAGGAAAAGAGCTTGCGGAATGAAGGCTACGCCCTTTCGGGCTTAAATTCGGACGATATCCGAAAGGTTCTTCAGGAGGCGATCTCCTTCAGCGTTCAGGATATCGGAGGGTTTATAAAATTGTTTGAGGAATTTGCCGCAAACGGCGTTCTCTGCACGGTGGGTTCCTCCACGGCGGAACGGGAGAGCGGCTTATTCGACGAAATCACGGATATATAAAAACAAAGGAAAGGCTTCGCGGCGGGATTTTCTCGCTTGCGAAAGTCTTTCTTTTTTTGTAAAAATTTTGTACGGGAGTCTTGCAAAAGGCGCAAGTATGTGGTAAAATAATAAAAATCTTTGTTAAGGGGAAAGTATTATGTTAAGAAGAAAAAAGATCGTTGCGGTCGCTTTGTCCGCATTGATGTTCGTTTCCGCTTTGAGCCTTCTCGCTGCTTGCGGGGAGAACAGCGATCCTGTCGCGCAGGGCAGTCAGTACGTCGCCAGCGCGACGGGGGCGACCATCGTCTTCGACAACTACGAGAAGGGCTATATCGCCGAAAAGGACACCAAGTATACCTTGCAGCTGAAGGAGGGCGTCATGGCGAACGTGACGGCGACGGCGTTCACTTCCACGCCCAAGTATGCGGACGGTTACAGCGAAAAGGGCAAAGCCGTCATCACGAGAAACCTCTCTTCCGTGGACGTGGAGAAGATCGCGCATTGGGATAAAGACAGCATGACGCTCACCGCCCGTTCGGAAGGTACCGTCGTTCTGACGCTCACCTCTTCCAACGAGAAGGTGTTAGAGACCGTCTACGTGGACGTCGCGCCCGCGTACGTGGAAAATCCCAACAATCAGTATTCTATGACGTCCAAGGATATCGAGCAGAAGGGCGCCCTGATGGGCGGCACGCACGATCCTTCCCTCATCGAAGTGACGGAAGAGGACGGTCAGAAGGCGTACTATATCTTTTCCACCGGTTGGGACAACGGCAACGAGATCCGCAAGAGCTACGACCTCATTCACTGGGCGTATCAGGGCAAGTCTACCAAGACGTCTCAAAGCGATCTCGAGCCCGTATTCAAGTGGCTGTATAACGGGGACACCTCTTTGAAGAATAAATCTTCCTGGTGGGCTCCCGATATCGTGCCCGCCTACGGCGGCGGTTACTGGCTGTATACCTGCGTGGTAGACGGCACGGACGACGGCGTCGCTCTCAACGTATACGGAACGGAAGAACGCTACTCCACGGCGACCATCATGCTCTTCCACTCCGACACGTTAGAGCCGGAATCCTTCACCTTTGAAGGCATTTTGATGCAGAGCGTCATTCCCAAAAACGGCGGCTTGATCGACGTAAACTCCATCGACCCTCAGATCATCTATACCCCCGAAGGCAGAATGTATATGGCTTACGGCTCCTTCGGCACGGGCAACTATATTTTGGAACTCAATCCCAAGACGGGACTTAGAAAGGATAAATTCTATAAGGACGGAAAGTTCCTCGACTACAAGAAGGTGAGAGCGTACTCCGACGAGGCGATCGCGCTCTACGGCAGTTATGAGAACACCGACGAGGACGAGGACGGCGAGAGAATCGGTTGGAGCACCGAATATTACGGCAAAAACATTTCCCGTTCGGCAATGGAAGCTCCCGTCATCGCGCGCCACGACAACGTGAATATCTACGACGATAACGGCAACGTGACGGAAACCGTTCCCACCTATTATTATTCCATGCACTCCTTCGACGCGCTCGCCGCGGATTACTCCATGTGGGGCGGCAGAACGGAGAACGTAGAAGGTATTTACCGTTCGGTAAAGAATGAATTTGTCTGGAACGAAGGTACGGGCTCCAATTTCCGTAAGGGCAATCAGTACATGAGCGCCTTCACTTGGAAGGACTGGACGGACGGCGAAAGGACGGACGGCGAGGTGGTAGAGTATAACCTGAATATCCGTCTGCCCGGACACAACGATCTGTTCACGACGGACGAGGGCAAGAATATTGCGGCGTATATCACGAGAACAAATTCCTATCAGGACTGGCTTCCCAATCATAAAACGATCGATTTCATGGTGCAGATGCATCAGTATTATCTCAACTCGAAGGGAGATATCTGTATCAACGCCAACCGTTACGGCGGGGAAACGAACAGATCGGTGAGCGAAGAGGAACTTCTCGCCTTTACGAGAAATAACGCGTTCAAGATGGTTTGCCTCAACGGAAAGGGCGGCTCCAACGTTTCGAACGGCTCTTCTTCCGTCAAGCTCAACGCCGATCATACCGTCAGCGGAGACTATACGGGAACCTGGAAAATGTTCGGGGATAACTATATCAAAGTCGTTCTCGATGGCGGAGATACCTACTACGGCGTCGTGACGCCTTCGTGGCTGGACGATCAGGATTGTTTCGGCTTTACCATCACCTCCATGGGGCAGAACAAGGGTTACGCCATGTTCATGAACGCCGTGAGCAAACAGAAATAAGAAAGATTTTTTCGGGAGAAAGACCGCATGCAGACAAAAATAATGCCCGGAAAGGGCGGAAACCGATATCTTCCCTATGAAGAGAGGACGGGAGATTCCTCTATCGTATATTTCACGCGCGATCTTTCGCCCGAGGGCTTGCGGAAGGTCTTCGATTGCGTATCGAATACGCTATCCGGCAAAGTGGCGATCAAACTGCACACCGGCGAGGCGGAGGGTCCGAATATCATTCCCCGCCCGTGGGTGGAGGCGCTGTATCGGGAAAGACTTCCCGACGCGACGATCGTGGAGACGAACACCTATTACGAGGGTTCCCGTTACACGACGGAAGAGCATCGCAAAACGCTGAAAACAAACGGCTGGACCTTCTGCCCCGTCGATATCATGGACGAGGAGGGGTGCGCCGTCCTGCCCGTAGCGGGCGGCAAATGGTTTGAGGGAATGCACGTGGGCAAAAATCTGTTGCGTTACGATTCCCTTTTGGCGCTCACGCACTTTAAGGGACACACGATGGGCGGTTTCGGCGGCGCGAATAAGAACATCGGGATCGGTTGCGCCGACGGCAGGGGGGGCAAGGCGGAAATACACACGTATCCGAACTCCTCTCAACAATGGAGTATCCCCA
>CAMFEK010000013.1 GCA_945949395.1 uncultured Clostridia bacterium | reverse complement strand
CGCAAATTTAGGCTTTTTTTGGCGAACCGTCCTGCGTTGCGACAAACGGCGCGAACTCCTCCCCGTCTTCGGACAATCTCCCCGCGCCTTTCCACGCCTCCTTTTTCTCCCGCATCCCCTACGGGGTTCGCTTGAAAAATCTCTTTTTGCCGCAAACCCGTTGCTATTTTTTTCCCGCCGTGGTACAATAAGAAAAAAACGGAGAACTCTATGACGTATCATCAGATTTTACTGTGCATCTACTGCGCATACCTCGTTTTCTTCTCGCTCGTCGCCTTCGTTGCCTACGGCAGGGACAAAAGCATGGCGAAAAAGGGCACGCCCGTCCGCATAAAAGAAAAGACGCTTCTCTTTTTGACGGTATTCGGCGGCGGCATAGGCGCCTGTGCAGGCAGGCTGTTCTTTCGCCACAAGACGAACAAGTCGTATTTTACCTTGACCGTCTTTCTCTCCCTGATCTCCCAACTCGCCATTCTCGCGCTGATGATCGCGCTCGCGCTTTAAGAGGTACCGATATGAAAAACAAGCAAAAAACTTCTTTAGAAAAATCACATTCCGCATGGAGCAACTTCAAGCTCACCCTTCTGTGCCTGCTTACCGTGATCGCCGTGACCGCGTTCTGGGGAACGCTGGCGCTCGCCGATCGCCTACCGCTCCCCCTCACCATACTGCTTTCAGCCCTTTCCCTCGGCTTGACGGCGATCTGCGTGATTGCGTTCAACAAATTTCACCGATAAAAAAGCGGTTCCGCTAACGGAACCGCTTTTTTCATTGCACGGACGACTGCCCGTTCGATTGCGTCCAGGTCTTTGTGACCGATCCGCCCGAAAGCGTATAGGATACGCCGCTCTTGAACTCATCCGACGAGATCCAAAGCCCCGCATAATTCCCCTCGAGTGTGAAGGAAATGGAAGTTCCCTCCACGGTGTAAGCGCCTGCGGAGAGCGCGAGCGCGGAAGAAGAGCCGCCCATGCCGCCCGGTCTTCCGCCGAATCCGCCGCCAAAGCCCCCGCTCGAAGAAGATGAGCCGAAGATCACCCAGTTTTGAGAAGAAGAGGAAGGCGTTTTTCCGATCGAGCCGACGTTGACGAAGGTACCGCCCGAAATCGTGCAGTTGCCTTCCGCATCGAGCGCGCCCGAGCCGCCCGAAAAGGAGCTTGCGCAACGGGAAAGGACGAATCCGCCCGTCTGCGAATAGCTGCCGTTGGAATCGATGCCGTCCGTGTCGCCCGTGGACACGCTGATATCGAGATATCCGCCCGTCACTTGAATGAGGGGCGTCTTTTCGCCCGCGCAGGCGTTTAAGCCGTCGTCGGTCGCGACGATAGAGAGGGTACCGCCGTTGATTTGCAGCGTATTGCCCTCGACACCCTCGTAGGACTGCAACACGGCGATATTTCCGCCCTCAATCGTGACGGCGCCGTCCGCATGGATGCCGTCGTCGCCCGAAAGGAGCGCGTGCGTTCCGCCCGATACGGTCACGTTGCCCGCCCCGTAAGCGCCGTTTTCCAACTGCGTTCCCGCGTTGGCGTGAACGGCGTCGTCCTTCGCGCGAATACTGACCGTCCCGCCTAAAAGGCACACTTCGTTATCCGCCTTGATTCCCTTGGCGGAATGGGCTCCGCCGTAGGCGAAGGTGCTCCAGTCGCCCGAAAGGGTACTCCCCGACGACTTCAGCGAATACAGATTGAGAGAATTGTTGACCGTGCAGCCCGAGGAGCACGCCGTAAAGCTCTCGGTGGAGTTTTGCGAGGAGGCGGGGAACTGGTAGACCTTCATATAGGAGTAGGCGGAAGGTTTGTTCACCTCGTAATAAAAGGTATAATTGCCGCGGTTGAATCCGCCCGCCTGCGTATAGCCGTAAAAGCAAGCGTCCTCCCAACAGAACGAGCCGTCCTCGTTATAGTAATACACGGCGAATCGGTAGGAAGAATACAGGGAAGTCGTTCCCGAAATGCTCAGATACCCTTTACTCTCCGCGACGGCGGGGAGTTCCCCCGTGTATTCGGAATAGCTGTCCGTCGCGATCGTCACGACGGCGTCCCCCGATATTTCCGCGTTATAGGACGCGTCTATCCCGTCCTGCGCGGCGTAGATATCCACCGTGCCGCCCGCAATCGAGACGATGCCCCGCTGATTGCCCTTCGAGGAGATATCCGTGCTTTCCGTCTTGATTCCGTCGCCGTTTGCGGCGATCGCGATGATATTCCCCGACTCCACGGTGACGGAGTCCTTTCCCTTAATGGCGTGATCGCTCGCCTTGACCTTCAAGGTGAGGTTTTGAAAGGAAAGATCCTTCGTGCCGTGAATACCGTTCTTGTAGCTACCGAGAACGGAGAGGGAGCCGTTCCCCCTTGAACGAAAGATCGCACTTTGCCGTGACGGCGCCGCCACCCTGCGTTTCGTTCTCCTCGCTCTTTGCCTCGCGCAGGTCGAGAATTTCGTTGTAGGTATCCTTTTTTGCGGAAATCTCCACCTTATCGGCGTCCTCGAGGAACACGGGAGCCGCCGTCGAGCAGGAGATGGAGGCGCCGACGAGTTGCAGCGTGACCTTTTGATCGGGCGCGTTCACTTTGACCTGCCCGACCAGCTTTCCCGAGAGCGTATACTCGCCCGCCGCCGTGATGAGGTAAGTATTCCCCTCCTTCGTATAAGAGCCGTCCGCCGTTTCGATGGAAAATTCCTCCTCGATTTTCACCCGATTCTCCTCGGCGTCCTCCGCTTTTCCTTCTAAATCCGTTTCCGTCTGTTCGATTTTGTTATCCTCCTTTTCAGGCATCCGATCGGACGCGGGCTTTGAGCAGGACGCAAGGGCAAGCGTCGCCGAAAGCAAGAGTGATATCATCAGAAAAGGCATTTTCTTCATAAAAAGCTCCTCAATTTAGATTATTGACATTTTATCCCTGTTTTGTGAAAATATTTTGAAGAAAAGCGTAAAAATCTTCAAAAAAACCGAATGTGACGGATCACATTCGGTTCTAATCGGATTCTTAAAAGGAGGGATTGAGGAACAATGCCATGCCCGATTTGGTTCCCATACAAGAGACGGTGATGCCTGGCTTTCCCGCCTCCCCGATCCACGCGGGCATGACGACGCCGAGATATTCTCGATGATCGACGACCATACGGATATACCGATCGCCGTATAGTTCCCAAACGCCCTTGTGCGAGCCGGTTATCTTGCCGTTTTTGCACAGGCGAACCCTCGTAGGCAGGGTGGGATGCTCGTTTTCGGCGTCCTGCTTGAACAAAATCATATCGAACGCGCCGCTTGAAAAGGCTAAAAGCTCCTCTTTCGTGATCGTTTGATCCACCCGTTCCCCCGCGTAACGGTTGGGATTCATGACGAGCCAGCCGTCCGAATTGAAAGTGTACTGATTGACGAACAGAAAATGGGGTACGAACTTCTTTTTGAACGCCTTGGGAACTTCGGGCGGGACGGGGAGAGCATGCGTGCGGCAATGGTAGGAGATGACGAACTTCATATCCTTCGTGATCATCATATCGTTATGCCCGGGGCAGAAATAGTCGAATCCCCCCTTGCGCCACGAAAAGCTGCCCATCTGCTTGTTGCCGCTGCCCACGTCCGTCGCACAGACGAGGGTATTGCCGTTGACGTCGACGTAGGGACCGAAGATGCTCTCGCTCCTGCCGCAACGCATATTATACACGCTGGAGAGGGAACCGAAGGAAACCATGAGATAGTAGTAATTCTTTTTCGTCCAGACGCCCTTTTCGAAGACGGGAACGTCCTTGTGATATTTGATCACGCTGCCCTCTATCGAGCCGGACGCGAGGTGAACGCCGAAATACTCTTCAAAAGACGCTTTCCCCGAATCGTAGTCGGCGCGAACGAGAGCGTCCTTGCGTCTGCCCGTGGAAGAATCGAGCGCGAGAAGGTAGATGCCGAGTCCGTACGAGCCGTAGCACATAAATAGATCTCCCCTTTCATCGTAGACGATCTGCGGGTCGATGGCGTTGGGACTGCGCCAACCGGCGGCGGAACAGACGATGAGGTCGCAGAACCGATAGGGTCCCGTGACGCGATCCGCTTTCGCCAGACCGATACAGGACTTGGAGCCGCCGAAATACCCCGTCAGGCAGAAGTACAGCCAGTATTTGCCGTCCGCCCCCTTCGTGACGTAGGGCGCCCAAAAGCCCATCTGCCCGTTTGTCTTGGTGCAGATCTGCTGTCCGCGCGCCTCTTCTTCCGTCGTCAACGACCAGTTGTAAGCGGGCTGCAAGCCGGAAAACCTGTCGTACGCCTCCCCTTTGGCATACGCCTCTTCGCTCCCGACAAGATCGAACGCGTTCCCGACATACTCCCAGTGAATGAGATCGGGCGATCTTCTGATCTGATAGCCACGGGTACCGATCGTATCCGTCGAAAAGGCGTAATACGTGCCGTCGTCGTCCTGAAACAGGGAGGGATCGTGCGCCCAACATTCTCGGATCTTCTGCGTGCCTTCCTTTCTGGGGCGAATTTCAAGAGGATCGAAACGGGGATCCTCGGGATAAACAAAACTCATATCTTCTTCTCCTTTAATAGAAGTTTTTCTCTTTTCATGGGTACGATCTTCTTCCGCCACTCGATAAAGAAGGCGACGATGAGGAACAGGAACGCCGCCACGAGGGAGCAGGGCGTAGCCAAACTCAATCCGGCAAAGCCGAAATATTCGCCGAGCACCCACGCCGTGATACAACGCATGGGAAGTTCCACGAGACAGGAAAGAAAGGGCAATATGGAATTTTTGAAACTCTGAATGGCGCACCGCAAAATGGGAACGGGCACCCAAATGAGATAAAACGGGATATTGATATTTAAGAACAGACGCACGCTCTCGTACAGTTCTTCCGACCATTCCTCGTCCGACACGAACCAACCCACGATGGTGCGCGAAAAGAATAGCAGGCAGGCGGCGAGAAGGGCGGAGAGCAACAGGGAGACGCCGAGCGTGTACCATATACTTTTTTGAATTCGCTCGGGCTCCCGCGCCCCGTAGTTTTGCGCCACGAACCCGGAAATGACGGAGCCGAAGGTATTGATGACGTTGCTTGAAATATTATTGATGTTATTGCCGACGGCGTACTCGTTGGTGACGTCCATGGCGTTCACCTTCGTCATGACGATGACGGCGCCGATCATGATCATGGACTGCTGAAACGCCATGGGGATACCCATTTTCAGCTCCTGCAACCAGATTTTTTCCCCGCCCTTTGCTATATTTACCGTGAGAAAATTATAATCGGGATAATGCTTGAGCAAAAAGTAAAGGGAGAGGATCGCGCTGACGAGCTGAGAAACGATGGTTGCGATCGCCACGCCCGCCACGCCGATGGGAAAGACCTTCAAAAACAGGTAGTTGAGCGCCACGTTGATGAAGGCGGACGCCACGAGCACGACAACGGGAGAACGGCTGTCGCCGAGCGTTCGCAAGAGATTGACGTGCATGTTGTTGAACATACTGACGACGGAACAACCGAGCAGAATGCGCATATAGACGCGCGCAAACGCCTGATGCTGCGGCTGCACCTGGGTCGCCTGAATGAGAAGATCTGTGCAGGTAAAGCCGAGGATCGTGAAGAATACGCCCGCGATGAGGCTCAACCACTCGGCGGCGCGAATGGCGCGGACGGTATCCTCCCTGTTTTTCGCCCCGAAATTCGTACCGACGATGACGGAAAAGCCCACGGCGAGACCGCCCGCCAAGGAAAAGAGCAAACCGCAGCAGTTGCCCGCCGCCGTCACGGCGCCCATGGCGTCCGCGCCGACGAAATTGCCGAGCATCATGGAGTCCACCACGTTATACAGATATTGAATGAGATTGCTCACGATGATGGGCACGCCGAACGAAAGCAGCGTTCGGAAGATGGGACCCTGCGTGAGGTCGTATTTTTTAGATGCTTTTGCGGACATAATCACTCCGAAATTTTCAAGAAAAAAGGATATATCATACTCCGTACGATATATCCTCTACGCCGTATTATATCACATTGCGCGACAATGTCAATATAAAAAAAGGAAAAAAATATTTTTCTTTTTTTTGCGGAATTTCAATCCATTTCCCGCAAAAGAGCCTCCACCTCCGCTTTGGAGGCGAGTCCCTGCGTGAAGGCGCTCGCGGAGCCCGCGGCGACGCCCAAACGAAGGGCGTGGCGATACAAATTGCCGTACTGCAAGCACCCTGCCACGAATCCCGCCACCAACGAATCGCCCGAACCGATGGTATTCACCATTTTGCCCTTCGGCGCGGAAATCCAGTATTCCTCGTTCTCCTCGTCTAAAAGGTACGCGCCCTTCTCCCCCATGGAGACGATCACATTCCGCGCGCCCATCTCCTGCAATCTTTTCGCCAAGCGGGAAATCGTAGCTTTGGAATCCGTCTTGGTCGCAAAAAAGCGGGAAAGCTCGTCGACGTTTGGCTTGATGAGATAGGGCTTGTACGGCAACACGCTCTTTAACCAGTCGTCCGCCGTGTCCGCAATGATCTTTATCTCCTTGCTTTTCACGCGGTTGAGAATGGTCGCGTAGATGCCCGCGGGCATGCTCTTGGGCACGCTCCCCGCCAAGATCAGCCAGTCGTCGTCCTCGAGGGCGTCGAGTTTTTCGAGCAACTTTTCCATATCGGGGAAATCGACCATGGGACCCTGCCCGTTGAGCTCCGTTTCCCGACTGCCCGAGCGCACCTTCACGTTGATGCGACTCATGCCGTTCACGCGAATAAAATCCGTATCGATGCCGAGCGCCTTGGTCATGTTTTCGATCGCCTCCCCCGTAAAGCCCGCCGTAAAGCCGAGCGCCGTGGAGGATACGCCCAAATTTTTGAGCATGACGGAGACGTTGATGCCCTTGCCGCCGGGTGCGAGCGTCTCCACTGAGTCGGCACGGTTAAACTTGCCGACCTCGAAGGTGTTGCAACAGACGAAATAGTCGATTGCGGGTGAAAATGTAATCGTATAAATCTTTTCCATAATTCCTTTTTTCCTGAATCTAAACGGTGATGTCGCCGTCGATATCCGCAACGAACGACACGGCGTTCTTGAGTTCCTCTTTTCCCTCGGGGATAAAATGCTGACATTCGGGATAGGAATGCCACATGCCCGCCCGCACGCTCAAAACCGCTCTCACGCCCGCCGCCTTGGCGCGCTGAAAGAGCTTTACGCTGTCGTCGAGCAACAATTCCTCGCTGCCGCAGCAAATATACATGGGCGGAAAGCCGTCGTACTCGCCGTAGAGGGGCGAAAAATACTTTTTGCGATAATCCTCCGCCCGATCGCCGTAAGAGGCAACGACGGACTCGTCGTAATCCCGCAACACGATATCGTAGGGTTTCATGCAGGAATCCTTCTTTTCGGGGCGAATCTCGGTGACGGGGGAAAGCAGAATCATGCCTTTGGGGTATTCCCCCTTTCTCTCCCGCAATAACTGCATGAGCGCGAGGGCGAGATTTCCGCCCGCGCTGCTGCCGGAGAGCACGATATTCTTCGCGCCGTACCGCTTACAGGCGAACAAATACGCCCGATAGCAATCCTCGAGCAGGACGGAAAACTTATTTTCCGGCGCGAGCCGATAATCGGGACAGAGCGCCACGCAACCGCACTCTTCCGTGTAATAGCACGCGGTGAGCCGCGCGTGCATGGCAGAGCCGAACGCCCACGCGCCGCCGTGGATATAAAAATACACGTTTTCCCCCTTTTTTACTTTGGGGATCATCACGTCCACGGGCGTACCGTTAAAATCCTCCGTCGTGACGGAAGTATTCGGGTAGACGTGCGTCATCGCGGCGTTTGCCTCCCACTCCGCCCTTCGTGTCTGCTCGACCGAAGGGGGCTCTTGCGGGGGAGCGTTCTTGCGCGCCGCAAAGGCGGCTTTATTTTCAAAGATGAGTTTTCTCGCCTCTTTGCTCAACATCTTTACTTCCTCTCGTTTTTTGAATTCCTATTTATTTTAATACAAAAAGACGGGAAAGGCAATACCCTTTCCCGTTTTTATTCGATTATTTTTTCAAAAGCGAGGGAATTTCCCCCAAAACCCGTTCAAACTCCACGCCGTAGTAGCAGTCCCCTCTGTCGCGATAAGTGACCTCGATACATTTTGCCGTGAAGGTAGCGGCGATCTCCACGGCTTGCGCCATATCCTTCCCGTTCATGAGCGCGCCGACGAAACAGGAAGAGAACACGTCTCCCGTGCCGTGATAGGAAACGGGCAATTTTTCCTGCTCGAAAAACTCAAAATAATTCATTCCGCTATCGTAGGAGAGCACGCCGTACCGCCCGCCATAGGTGATTCCCGTGAGCACGACGCTCTTCGCGCCGAGCTTTGCCAGATCGTACACGATATCCTTGACGAACGCCTCGTTATACTGCTCGCGGTATTCCCTGCCCGTCAAAAGACACGCTTCCGTGATATTCGGCAAAATCACGTCGGCGACGGCGCAGAGCCTCGCCATTTGCGCGGGAAACTCTTTGGAAAACGCGGGATACAGCTTGCCGTTGTCCGCCATGGCGGGATCGACCGCCACGAGCGTATTCTCCCCGCGGAACATGCCGATCGTTTTTATCACTTTGTCGATTTGCTCGGCGGACGCGAGATAACCCGTATAGATGCCGTCGAACGAAACGTTCTCCCGTTTCCAATGCTCGGCGATGGGTAAAATCTGATCGTCGAGATCTTTTACCGTGAATCCCCGAAACATGGTATGGGTGGAGAGCACCGCAGTGGGCAAAATGACCGTTTCCACGCCGAACGCGGACACGATAGGGAGCGCAACCGTGATCGAGCAACGCCCCAGACAGGAGATATCCTGTACCGTGAAAATCCGTTTCATTTACGCACCCTGTTTCCCGAAACGAATGTGGGGAATGAGATTGTTTTGATTCAGGATGCTTTTCAGGCGCAGGGCGTATACGATGATCATACCGACGGCGATGCCGACGATCTCCTGAATGACGTTGGCGGGGATTTTGCTGATCGCATAGGCGAGACCAACCTTATCGCCCGAAAGGAACAGGGGCGAGATCGCCCAGCGCCACAAAAAGTATCCGCCGATCACGATGAGTCCGCCGATCACCGCGGAAACCGCCGCCCAAAGAACTTCCCTCTTTTTCGGGAAAACGATCAAAAGAGCGGAAACTGCCGCCGCCTGCACGCCGTGAATGACGAAGGACACCACCGCCATCACCGCGTCGCCGATGAGGATATCGTATAGGAAGGTGCCCACGCCGCCGACGATAAACGCTGATACGGGATCCACGAGGAACGCCGCCAAGAAGATCATGGCGTCGCACCAGTAAATTCTCCCTACGGGGAGGGGTGCGGGCGGGATATATCCCGTCACGACGACGAGCGCCGTCAACAGCGCCGTCACGGCGATCCATTTGGTTACGCTTGCCTGTTTCTTGTTCATATTAAAAAATCTCCTTTTGCAAAATACTTGCTTTTCTTTTCTGAAAGCATTATAATACAAACTGACTATATAGAAAATAGCCAATTTAATTATTTTTAATAAGGTCAGATTATGTTGACATATGATTTAACGCAGGAGGGTGTCGCCCTGTACGATTCCCTTTACCGCCATATCCGCGAGGATATTTTGAGCGGAAAGCTCAAGCACAACGAAAAGCTCCCTTCCAAGCGTGCGCTCGCCGAAAACTTGGGCGTCAGCGTGATCACGGTGGAGAACGCTTACGCCCAGCTCGTCGCCGAAGGATACGTCGCCGCGCGGGAGCGGAGCGGTTTTTTCGTGGAAAAGGTGGAGCGGCACGGCAAAAGACAGGTGCCGACAAGCGGACGATGGGAAGAAAGCGGGCAGGAGAGTTTCCGCGCGGACTTTACGGCGAATCGTTCGGACGAAAACACCTTTCCCTTTTCCGTTTGGGCGAAACTGATGCGAAAAACGCTGCTCGAGGACAGCGAAAAGCTGTTAAAGCGCGAGGAGCACGCGGGCGCCTACGAACTGCGCGCCGCCGTCAGCCGATACCTCTACCGCGCCCGCGGCATTTCGGCAAAGCCGCAGAATATCGTGATCGGCGCGGGGACGGAGAATATCTGTTCCGTGCTCGTACAGCTTTTCGGGCGGAACAGCGTGTTCGGCGTGGAGGATCCCGGCTATGACAAGACGGCGCGCGTCTACGCGAGCAACGACGTGACCTGCCGCTATCTTCCGCTCGATAAAAAGGGGGTGGCGTTGAAACCGCTCACGGAGAGCGACGTGAATATTTTGCATATTTCCCCCACCCATCACTACCCCACGGGCATCGTGACTCCTATCGGCAGGCGACAGGAGCTTTTAAGCTGGGCGGCGGGCGCAGACAACCGATATATCATCGAGGACGACTACGACAGCGAGTTTCGCTTTTCCGGTCGCCCCATTCCCACCCTGCAATCCATCGACGGGGAAGGCAAAGTGGTGTATATCAATACGTTTTCCAAATCCCTCGCCTCTTCCATTCGAATCAGCTATATGATATTGCCCGACGGACTGCTGGAACGCTACACGGAAAAGCTCGGATTTTATTCCTGCCCCGTGCCGAGCTTCGAGCAGTATACGCTGGCAAAATTTTTAGACGGCGAATACTTTGAACGGCACTTGAGCCGCATGAAGACGCTGTATAAAAAGAGACGGGCGGAAATCGAATGTGCGATCGAACGCTTATCCTGCAAGGAGCAGATAACGGTGATCCCCGCCGATTCGGGCTTGCACTTTTTATTAAAGGTGAACACGCCGCTCACCGACGAGCAATTGACAAAGCGCGCGCGGGAACAGAACGTGAAGATCGCTTGCCTCTCCGAGTATTCCCGCCTGCACGAAAAAAAGTACGACCATTGCCTGTTATTGAACTATTCCCTTTCCCGCTTTGCCGATTTAAGTTTTTTGGATAAAATCTTGCGATGAAAATAAGCCCTGCGGTTTCCCGCAGGGCTTATGTTTTACTTTTATTTTTTAATAGAAAACCCTTAAAGCACTCAAGCTTTGACCTCAGAAAGATCTACCATATCGGCACCTTTAGGAGCGTTAACCGTAGGAACGCCACCGGGATAATCAGATAAGGAATCCACCACGATATCATGAGGAATTTCGATATTGATCTTTGCGTCGCCAACTTTTCCTTCCTTAATGCTACCATCAGAAGTAACGTTGAACACAACTTTATCGGAAACAGTCGTATTGCCGCTACGAGCGAGAATTCCAACGCCGTTTACCACGTTGAACGTACCACCGTTTACCACTACCGTGTCGTCGTTTGCTACGTAAATTCCGCAAGCGATATATCCCGAAGTCTTAATGTTTCCGTTAAACGTACCGTTGTTGATTGTAATAGAGTTCTTTCCTCTTCCCGTCGATCCGTTCGTTCCGACTACGAAGTTGTCTACCGTCGTGAACGTGCCGCCGTCAATCACTACAGTTGCTCCGTCAAATGCCATCACACAAGATTCTTGTGCTTCGTACGTACCGGATTTAATCGTCAACTTGGCTCCGTTGATTGCATTTGCTACACAGTTACCCGTACTCTTAACGGTACCGTTTCCTGTAACCGTTAAATCACCATTAGCTCCTTGCGCCTGCAAAACCCAGCTGCTACCCGTAATATTGTTGCCGTTCAGATCGAGCGTGAGCTCTTTCGTAACTACAACCGTACTCGTCACCGTTGTATTTTTAAGCAAAGTTACAGTTGCGCCGCTCTCTGCTTTCGCTATTGCTTCTGTAAGAGAAGCATAGTAGATACCATTACATTCAACCACAACTTCTTCAGGAAGTTGTTTTGTATAGAACAGCTGATTATCGTTTCCGACTTTTTTGTATGCCTTGTATGCGGGGGCAACGACGGTAGGATCGCCGCCGGGATAGCCTGCTTTCTGATCCAAAACGATGTCATGAGGAATTTCGATATTGATCTTTGCGTCGCCAACTTTTCCTTCTTTAATCGTACCGTCAGAGGTAACGTTGAACACAACTTTATCGGAAACAGTCGTATTGCCGCTACGAGCGAGAATTCCAACGCCGTTTACCACGTTGAACGTACCACCGTTTACCACTACCGTGTCGTCGTTTGCTACGTAAATTCCGCAAGCGATATATCCCGAAGTCTTAATGTTTCCGTTAAACGTACCGTTGTTGATTGTAATAGAGTTCTTTCCTCTTCCCGTCGATCCGTTCGTTCCGACTACGAAGTTGTCTACCGTCGTGAACGTGCCGCCGTCAATCACTACAGTTGCTCCGTCAAATGCCATCACACAAGATTCTTGTGCTTCGTACGTACCGGATTTAATCGTCAACTTGGCTCCGTTGATTGCATTTGCTACACAGTTACCCGTACTCTTAACGGTACCGTTTCCTGTAACCGTTAAATCACCATTAGCTCCTTGCGCCTGCAAAACCCAGCTGCTACCCGTAATATTGTTGCCGTTCAGATCGAGCGTGAGCTCTTTCGTAACTACAACCGTACTCGTCACCGTTGTATTTTTAAGCAAAGTTACAGTTGCGCCGCTCTCTGCTTTCGCTACAGCTTCTGCAAGAGTGGTATAATAGCTGTCGCCGACCTTCACGCTACCGTGAACGACGTATTTGTCGGAAATGCTTTCCGCCACATATCCTTCTGCCAAATAAGCGGAAGGATCGGAAGTGAACGTGCCGCCGGTGATACTCATACGAGCAATCTGTTCAGACTGTACTTCGCCGCAACTGTTGCAGAATACGATACCGCCGACTACGTTTGCATTGTTGATCGTAAGAATTCCCTGACCGACCTCGATATTTCCAACGATCGTTCCAGTCGTATCGATTGTTACCTGACAACGATCATAACTACCCCAATAGCCGTCTACGTCGAAGGCAACCTTGCCTTTCGCGGCAATGACGTTGGTGTTGCCGATAATCCGAACGGGCTGATTGTTGAAGCTCATGATATAGCTTGCACCACCGTACTGATTCGTACCGTCGATCGTCATATCTTCCAACGTAAGCTCTGCATAGTTCTGAATGATTCTCTTGATATTCCTACCGTCGGGATGACGCGTAAGATTATCTTCCGAAATGTTAATCGTACCGTTCTTGAACGTGATGGTCGAATTTTTGAGAAGCTGGAATCCGCTTGTTTCCGTTCCGGTAGAGCCTGCGCCGGGCTTATTCAAGGTATACGTATGACCTGCAAAATCAACCGTAAAATTCTTTTCGGAAGCGACAGCCATACCTTCTGCATTGATAATATCCTTTTGCAACGTAATCGTAGCGCCATCGGTAACGTTTTCGATTGCCGCCTTCAACGTTGCATACATTACGCCGTTCACTTCGGCAACGCCGTTTGTGGTGGGAGCCTCTGCTCCTTCAGGCAAAGTGATAATAAGATTATTGGATTCTCCGTTTATTATGTTTTCCGTCGTGCCGACAGAAAGATCAGAGTTGCTACCATCACCGGTAACGCTGATAGCAGGTTTTTCGGCGGAAGGATCAACGGAAACGGTTTCCGAACCGATACCCGCAACGACGGTGCTGGTGACCGTTGTTTTCTCGTTTGCGCTCTGCGTAAACGTTTCGATAGCAACAACGTTTGCGCCGCTTACCGATACGGCAGATTCTGCCTCTTCGTTCATCGCGACGGATACCTTTGCATTTCCAACTTCGTTAGCTACGGTAATGGGCGTAGCCGTTTCGGCGTTCGAAGTTACGATTTTTGCACCGACGTTGATTTCCAAGGAGAACTCCTTGCTCGAGCCGCCTGCAACGACGTTGATCGCGGCAACGGTGACCGTAGCGTTCTTTTCCGCTACCACGTGCGTATCCACGGGAATGGAAACGGGCGCAGGCGTCGTTGTATTCGCATCTGTCTTCTTAAAGAAGTTTACGATTCCTTCAAAATGCAAGGAATTCTGCGCGGCGTTCAACGTGAATCCGGTATCGGAACCGCTGATGCCGTTTACGTTGTTCAACGTTACCGTACCGTTAGGAGCGGCAATAGTTCCGCCGTTTGTCGCTTCGATCGTTCCGTTCTTGATGGTAAAGCCGTCCGTGGTATCGCTGTTTGCGTTGAACGTTGCAACTGCCAACGTGTAGCCGCCCAGATCCAACGTATAATTGCCCATTGTGAGGGTCAATGCTAAATTTGTTGCCGTGAAATCGTCGCTCAACTTGGCGTCGGAATTCAAGGTTACGGTTGCGGTATCGCCCGTAACGGCAGCCAGCGCTTCGTCCAAGGTGAGATAATACGTATCGCCCACCTTCGCCTGCGCCGAATAATCGCATCTGGTACATTCGCCGTCATCTTCATAACCGGTATGACCCAACGCCGCGAGCTTTCTGATATAGGTTTCGCCGCAATCGCAGGTGTACGTTCTGATACCGATCTCCGTACAGGTTGCCTTTTTCGTCACCTCGTAATTGACGAACGAGTGTTCGTGTGCGGGTTCCTTTTTGGGAATTTCCGTCTGAGCGACCAACACTTCGCCGCATACGGAGCAATGCTTGCCTTCGGTGAGACCCGTGCTTTCCTCCGTCGCTTCGACGGCTTCGTCGATCACGATCGTATGATCGAGTTTTGCGATGGCTTCCGTATAGGAATCCCCGCAATTGTCGCAGGTGAAGGTCTTTTCGCCCTCTTCCGCGCAGGTTGCTTCTTTCGTCACTTTTTCAGAATACTTGTGATCGAGTTTTGCGATGGATTCCGTATAGGAATCTCCGCAATTGTCGCAGGTGAAGGTCTTTTCGCCCTCTTCTGCGCAGGTTGCTTCTTTCGTCACTTTTTCAGAATACTTGTGAGAAAGTTTTGCGATGGGCTTAGTGTAACTGTCGTCGCCCGCTTCGCACGTGAACGTCTCTACACCTTCTTCCGTACAGGTAGCCTGCTTGGTGACGGAACTCGTATACTTATGTACGTGAGCTTCCGTCTCGCCACAAGCTGCGAACGCAGCCGTGGTAAGCGCGGCTAATGCAAATACGGAGAGAAGCGCACTCAATTTCTTTTTGCGCATATCAAAACTCCTTTAACAAAAATACTTAATAGCAACTCATTGTTCGAGTATACTACTTTATTATAGTATACGCTACTTTTTCTCCTCTGTCAAGTATGAATATAAAAAATTCCGTTTTTATCCGAAAAACAATTTTTGCCGACGCAAAAAAACGCTTGCCAAAGAAGAAAAAATGTTGTAAAATAGAGAGGCTGTGATAGGTGGGGAGGTAGCGGCACCCTGAATCTGCAATCCGCTATAGCAGAACCGAACGTCTTTCCCGGTGACGGGTATGGAAGGCTGCGCAGAGTAAGGAATGTTGATCATAAGGTCTTGTGCAACGTACTGCCGCGAACCGTGTCAGGGCAGGGATGCAGCAGCACTAAACGGATTTGTGCGTGTGCCACAAGGTAGCTTTGTAGGAGTCACCTGCTTTTGTTTCCGCTTCGGTATCTTTCAACAAAAAAGACCTTCACAGTTTTTTTTGCAAAATTTTCGTCCGTCTGCCAAACGCAGACGGACGGTTTTTTTATAGTTTTTTGAGGACCAAAGCCGTTAAGGAATGTGCGGGCGCTTTATAAGTAAAGCGTTCGCCAACTTCCGCCGTGACGGGCACCGCTCTCACGCAAAGGGGATTTTCCATGGAATTTTGCGCGAAGGGATCGCCCGTGAGCACCTCTCCGTTCGCCGCGGGAGCGACCTTGATATCGAGCGAAACCTCGATTTTCTCCTCTTCTTCGGACAGGTTGACGATCTTTAAGTATACGTTTTCTCCCGCATTGTCGGCGGAAGCGTGCACCAGATCGTAGCGGGGAATCTTCGTCTCCTGTACCTTTTCCCCGTTCACATAGCACACAAAGCCGTCGCCAAGCAATTCGATCTTAAAAGCGTTGTACTCACCAAGCCGAATGGGAAGTTTTATGAAATCTTCCGCAAACTTGGGTTCCCAAGGGAAGCGCTGTATCACGGCGCCCTTATCCCCGTCGATGCGCCAAAGTTTGTTGCGCACCGCGCGGAGCGACCAACCCTTGAGCTTGGGCTCTTCGATCCCGAAGGGTTCCTTGAAGAGGTGATTCCAAACGGAAAGATTAAACTCCCGCCCCTCTTCGCAGTAAACCTCTATCTCGTAGACGCCCGTATGCACTTCCTCGCCGAAGCTCAAAGAGGCGAGCGTGCGGCGGAACTGCGCTTCGGGGAGCTTGTTTCGCATCATCTGAAATTCCTGCATCTTTCCCCCCCACAGCGCGTTGACGGGACCTTCGTTGTTCGTCATGGAAAGTTCCCCGTCGCCGCCGGGGATCGTCGTATATACGCCGTTTTCCTCCTGAAAATCGTTTTGAATGCGGTGGGATACGCCGACGGGAACGCCGTTCACCTTCATGTTGCGGAATTGACAGCCGCTCTCCGATTCGATACCGCAAAGCCCCGTAAAGCCTACGTAGCCCGTACCCGTCTCCACCGTGGTTTTGACGACCTCTTCGCCGTGATATTTGCCGAGAAGGGCAAGCGCGTGATAGGTGGGAATGCCGTGCACGCGGTGATTATCGAACAGAATGAGGTTGGGCGCCCACGCCGTAAAGTTGACGTTCTGGAACAGGGGCGCAAAGGAAGTGAGCGTGACCACGTCCTGATTGCGTTCGGCGCCCAAGAGCCAGGCGCTTTCATGCAGGGCGCAATTGAGGTTGAACACCCTGTCGCCGCCGATAGTGGCGTATTCGCCCAAAAACACCTTGGGACCGTCCTTAGGTCTGCCGTCAAACATACGCGCGTTTTCCGAGAAGAAGTTGGGCACGTTATAATAATGCTCGTCGACGACTTCGGTGGGCAGTCCTTCCCACTCGGTGTGCGTGTTGGAGATATAGATGATATCGGGGTATCTTTCCTTTAACGCGTCGTAGAATTTTTTGTAACGGGGGAAATAATCGGGACCGAAGTTTTCGTTGCCGATCTCTACGTATTTCACGGGGAAGGGCGCGGGGTGCCCCGCCTCGGCGCGAAGTTTTCCGAATTTCGTATTTTGATCGCCCATGGCGTATTCCAACGCGTCGAACACTTCCTGCAACATATCGTCGAGCTCCTCCCCCTCGAAGGGATCGCCCACTCTCGCCTGACAGGTGAGTCCCACGTTGACCACATACAGGGGCGAGACTTCCAGATCCTCGCAAAGCTGCAGGTATTCGTGAAAGCCCAAACCGTTGGTGGCGCGGTAGTGCCACATGAGCTGCTGAGACGGTCTCTCCCAAACGGGTCCTATGGTGTTGGAAAAGCGCATGACGGTGGATTTGGAAAGCCCCTCCACGATGCAACCGCCGGGGAAACGCATAAACTTGGGGGAAAGGCCCTTTAACATTTCGCAAAGGTCCTTGCGGAGCCCGTGCCCTTTGTAGGTCTCTCGCGGCATCAGGGAAGTGAAACCGAGAATGACGCCGCCCTCGTTTGCTCGGATCACGAGACGGGCGTTGTGGTCGGTGCCGTCGGAAAGCAATTCCAGATCGTATTTGCTGTATTCGCCGATCACGCGGAAATGCTTTTTGGCGTATACCCGCCCGTCTGCGCTCTCCAAAGACACGGAAAGTTCGATCCCGCGATAGGATTTGGCAAAGCAATAGAAATCGTATGCCTTGCCCTGTTCCACGGAAATGCCCGCGTAGCCCACGTTATAGAGGCAGCCGTCTTTTTGAAAATGCACCTTCAGCGCGGCTTCCCGCTTTTCGTTGAGCGTCTCGTCGCACAGCGCCATGCTCGCGTTCTCCGCATACCACGCGGGGATAGGGGTGTAAGGGAGCCCCAGATCCTCCGTCCAGTGCACGATGCCCTCGCCGTGGTTAAAAACGTCAGGCCAGCCCCCCTTATTGACGAATACGGCGTTGTCCTCGCCGTACATGGTAACGTCGTGCGGCGGAATGCTGTCCTCGAACGAACGGTTGCGTATCATTTCGGGATAAAGTCCCCCGTCGCCCGCTCGGTTGATGTCCTCGAAAAACAGTCCGTAAAAATCCTCCGAGGTCTTGCAGAGCGCCTCTTTGGTCGTCACGTTGATCTTGCTCATAAAATCTCCTCCTTATCGCCCCATCGGGCAATTCATCCCCTTTATTTTAGCATACGGAAAGCATAAAGTAAATACCGAAAATAAAAATTTATCCTTTTATTTTTTCGACAAACTTTCCGTTTGCTTGACAAACGGAAGGCGGGCGGGCTATTATAAAAACAGAAACCATCAAACAGGAAACCGCTCATGAATTATATTTTTATTTCCCCCAACTTTCCCAAAACGTACAAAAATTTTTGCGACCGTTTGAAAAGGGACGGCGTGAACGTACTCGGCATCGGCGACGAGCCCTACGACAATCTTGATTACGATTTGAAAAGCTCCTTGAACGAATATTACAAGGTCTCTTCCTTGGAAAACTTCGAGGAGGTCTACCGCGCCGTCGCATTCTTCACCTTCAAATACGGCAAGATCGACTGGCTGGAATCCAACAACGAATACTGGCTGGAACAGGACGCCAAGCTCAGGACGGAATACCACATCACGACGGGTATCGGCGCGGAGAGCATCGAGTCCTTCAAGAGCAAAGCCGAAATGAAGAAATATTACAAGGCGGGCGGCGTTCCCACCGCAAGGCAAAGCAGGGTAACCACCATTGACGCCGCAAGGGAATTTATCTCCCTCGTCGGCTATCCCGTCATCGTAAAGCCCGAAAACGGCGTGGGCGCCTCGCATACCTATAAACTCTCGAACGAAGAGGATTTGAAGAATTTCTTTTCCGAAAATATCCGCGTGCCCTACGTGATGGAGGAATTTATCTTCGGCGATATCTTCTCCTACGACGCCGTCATCGATTCGAAATGCGAACCGCTCTTCGAATCCGCCACGGCATGGCCGCCCTCCATCATGGATATCGTGAACGAAAAGCTCGATTTGGGCTATTACGTTCTCGATCGCATTCCCGAACAGCTCGCCGAGCGCGGCAGGGCGACCGTAAAGGCGTTCAACGCCAAGAGCAGATTCGTTCACCTCGAATTTTTCCGCCTGCGCGAGGATAAGGAAGGTCTCGGCAAAAAGGGTGATTTTATCGGTCTGGAAGTCAATATGCGCCCCGCGGGCGGCTATACGCCCGACATGATGAACTACGCGCATTCCACCGACGTGTATCAGCTCTGGGCGGATATGGCGGCGTTCGATAAACGCCTCTTGCCCGTCGCCGAAAAGGATCATTGCTGCGCCTACGCCGGCAGAAGAGACTGCTTTTCCTACAAACATTCCGATCATGAGATTTTGGAAAAATACGGCAAAGACATGGTCATGCACGAGCGCCTGCCCGATATTTGGTACGACGCGATGGGCAGTTACTTCTTTATGGCAAAGGCGGAAACGCCCGAAAAGGCGGAGGAATTTATCCGTTTCGTGTGCGAAAGAAACTAAATACATACAAAAAAGCAAGCGCTCGGCTTGCTTTTTTCTTATTATACCCTGTAATAGGAGACCATCTGCCCCTCCTCTATCTTTTTCATGCCGAAGGAAGCATAAAAGCGGTTATCCGCCTCGTCGTACATATCGGTGACGACGTGAAACATTCGCACCGCGCGAAAGGTGTCCCAAACGCTCCTAAACAGCTTTTTCCCGATCCCCTGCCTCTGATAAGCCCTTCGCACGATGAGATCCTGCACGAGAAGGATATGCTCGCCGTCGCCGACGGTGCGGACGAATCCGACCAGCTTTTCCCCCTCGAACGCGCCGAGAAGAAACAGGGAACGGGAAAAGGCGCGAGTCAGCTTTTCGTCGTCGCGAAGGTATGCGTTCCATTCCTGTTCCCGAAAAATTTCTTTGACCTGTTCCATGTATTCCGTTTGAAAATTTCGATACGCGATCATTCCTTTTTCTCCCCGTGGCAATACTCGTAGAACCAACAGCGGTAGGGCGATTCGCATTGTTCGCCGACGGGCACAAAGATTTCATCCTTACTGTTTTTGGTTTTGGAGATCTCCCAAATTTTGGTATACGCCTCTCTTTCGTAGGGATATAAATCCCCCGAAACGTCCTGTATCTTGACCTCGTTATCGTTCAGGATCAGAAAGCACTTGCTTACTTTCACCCCGCACTTCTTCAAAATATACTTCTGAAAGGCGATATCCTGCAAAAACACGGGCTTGACGGAGGGGGAATTTTTCACCTCGTACAGCTCGTAACCCTTTTCCGTTTTCCGCAACAAATCGACGGCGCAATAGTTGCCGTAATAGGAGAACGCCGCCTCGCAGATGACGGGCGTGCCGCTCTCCAGACATTCCTGCGTCGTCTTAATCATCTTGCCGTAATCCAGCCTGCCGTCCTCTTTGAACGCCGTGGTCTCCACGTATTCGCCGAACAGCCCCATGAGGCTGTCGCCGAAGTCGTTGCCCGCGTCCAGCCGTGCCTGCACTTCGGGCGGGATCACCTTTTCCTGCGGTCTGTTTTTATCCAGCCACACCATGCGCGGGCATTGCAAGCCGCGCACGTAATCCGTTTTACTGATTGCCATAAGAAATCTCCTAAAAAAGCTACTTTTGCGGGCGACTGCTCCAATACGAATAAAACCCGCACTCGATGTTCGCATTGAACAGCTTTTTCGCCTTGTCCGCGCGCTTGCCGAAATACCGCTCGAACCCGCCGGAAAAGCCCGTGAAAATGTAACCGTTCCAGTCGGGCAGGGAACGGAACATCCTGCCGAAATCGCGATAGAGCTGTTTGACCTCTTCCTCGTCGGAGAGGCGTTCCCCGTAGGGCGGGTTGGAAAGGAGCACGCCGTAGCGGGAATCGCTATGAAAATCCTTCATATCGGCGACGCAAAAGCGGATATATTTCCCCACGCCCGCCCTTTCCGCGTGATATTTTGCGATTTTTATCGCCTCGGGATTGATATCCGAACCGTAGACCTCTATCTTTTGATCGAGCGTCCTTAAATCCTTCGCCTCCTCCCGCGCCCCTAAAATCGCCTGCTTGGGCGTACAGCGCCATTTTTCAAAATCGAAGGCGCGCTTTTCTCCCGGAGCGATATGTAAGGAGCGCATAGCCGCCTCGATGGGGAGCGTTCCGCTCCCGCAGAACACGTCGGCAAACGCCTTATCGGGGAAATAATAGGTCATGTCGATGAGCGCCGCCGCCATCGTCTCCTTTAAGGGAGCCGTATAGGAAAGGGAACGGTAGCCGCGCTTATGCAATCCGTCGCCCGAGGTATCGAGCGTGACGGTGACGATATCCTCGAATACGGAGACGCCGACGACGCTCCGCGCCCCCTTTTCGTCCAACAAATGCGTATTTAAGCGGTTTTTATCGATGATGCGTCTGACGATCGCTTTTTTCGCGACGGCGCCGCTCGCCTTGATGGCGCCGAGCTTGCTCTTTACGCTCTTGCCGTCCATGAAAATCTGCGAGTGGGGCGTCAAGTACTCTTCCCAGGGGAGCGCGTACACGCCGTCGAACAGCTCGTCGAAGGTTTGAGCGGGAAAGCGCCCGATAAGAAGGAGCACGCGCTCGCCGCTGCGAAGAAAGACGTTAAGACGGGCGATATCCGACCAGTCGCCCTCGAGGGCGATCCTGCCGTTTTGCGCGCGGGTATCGGGATATCCGAGCTTGAGAAGTTGGCGTTTGACGACGGCTTCGAGTCCGCTCGCCACGGGAACGAGTATTTGCATTTTGACCTGCCTGAATGAATTTCGAAAAACATTATAACACGATTGCCCCCAAATAACAAGAGTATTTTAATTGCAATTACGCAAAAAAGGGTATATAATGGAGATAAAACGACGGTCGGCTCTCTTGATAAAAGCGCGCCCACCGCAAAAAAGTAAAGGAGAAACCGACATGCAGCTTGCCGATTACCTACAAAGTTCCTATACCGCTTACCACGCCGTGGCAAACGCGGAAGCCCTTTTACGGGCAAACGGATTTGAAAAATTGAGCGAACAGGAGCCGTGGAGGATAGAAAAGAAGGGAAAATATTACGTGACGAGGGGCGGAAGCGCCATCATCGCCTTTCAGACGAACGTGAAAGATAGTTTCTACGCCAAAATCATCGCCTCGCACACCGACTCTCCCTGCCTGAAATTGAAAGAGAATCCCGAAACGGAGAACGGCGCCTATAAAAAGCTGAACGTCGAGACGTACGGCGGCGGCATTTGGTACTCCTTTTTCGACAGACCCCTCCGCGTCGCAGGGCAGATCGTCGTCAAGGAGGGAAACGCCCTGAAGGCGAAGAACGTCGCAAGCGACTGTTCCCTCGTCATTCCCTCTCTCGCCGTACACATGAACCGCGGCGTGAACGAGGGTTTTGCCGTGAACCCGCAGATCGACTTGTTGCCTTTGGCGGGCTTTGCCGATCGAGAAAGTTTTATGAAAGCGATTTCAAACGAGGAAGTATTAGCCTACGATCTGTTCGTAGTGCCCGACCAGCCGCCCTTTGTGAGCGGATTGCACGACGAATTTTTGTCCGCGCCGCGGATAGACAATCTCTCCTCCGTGCTCGCCTCCCTGCTCGCGCTCATAAAAGCGCAAGGAGAGGGCGTGACGCTCGCCTGCGCGTTCGACAACGAGGAAGTCGGTTCCTCCACCCTTTCGGGCGCGGGGAGCGATTTCCTTCGTATAACGGTGGAAAAGATAGGAGAATCGCTCGGATTTTCGAAAGAGGAAATTCTTTCCTGCGGCATGAAGAGCTTTGCTATCTCCCTCGACAACGCGCACGCGATGCACCCCAACCACGCAGAAAAGTGCGATATCACCAACCGCCCCGTCATGGGCGGCGGCGTCGTGATCAAAGGGCACGCCAACAAGGCTTACTGCACGGACGCGCGCTCCTCGGCGCTCATGAAAGAGATCTTTTTACGAAGCGGCACCCCCTATCAGCTCTTTTTTAACCGTTCGGACATGAAAAGCGGCAGTACTTTGGGCGCCATCAGCTTAAAGCAGTTCGGCGTGCTCACGGTGGATTTGGGACTCGCGCAGCTCGCCATGCACGCCGCCGTGGAAACGGTTGCCATCAAGGATTTTGAAAGCCTCGTGAACGGGCTCGTCTCCTTCTACGACGCCTCTTTGCTAATTTCGGGCGACGAGATCCGCATTTTATAAAAGGAAGAAAAAAGATATGAAAATCGTCATCAAGGTAGGAACCTCTACCCTCGCCCACTCTACGGGGCGAATCAATATCCGACGCATCGAACAGCTCGTAAAAGTGTTGAGCGATATCAAAAACAGCGGACAGGAGATTATTTTAGTCTCCTCGGGCGCCATCGGCATGGGCGTGGGAAAGCTCTCCTTAAAGGAGCGCCCGCAGGATATGCCGACCAAACAGGCGGCTTCCGCCGTGGGACAATGCGAACTGATGTACACCTACGACAAACTGTTTACCGAATACAACCACATCGTGGCGCAAATCCTTTTGACCGCGACGGACGTCGAGGACGAAAAGCGCCGCTTGCGCGTGGAAAACACCTTGGAGCGCCTGCTCTCCTTACACGTTTTGCCCGTTATCAACGAAAACGATACCGTCGCCACGGAAGAAATTTCGGTGGGCGACAACGACACCCTCTCCGCCATCGTGGCAAACTGTGCTAAAGCGGATATGCTCGTCATTCTTTCCGATATCGACGGGCTTTACACCGCAGACCCCCACAAGGACAAAAACGCCTCCCTCATTTCCGTGGTGGAGGAGATCACGCCCGAAATCGAATCTTTGGCGGGCGGGAGCGGTTCCTCGCTCGGCACGGGCGGCATGGCGACAAAGCTCAAAGCCGCCAAACTCGTGACGAAAAACGGCATCGACATGGTGATCGCCAACGGAAGCGATCCCGACATCTTATACGATATTTTGGACGGACAATTCAAGGGAACTTTATTCAAAGGGAGAAAACAATGACGACGACAGAAATTTTACAAAACGCCGTGAAAGCAAAAAGAAGTTTTTTGAACGCGACGACGACGCAGAAGAACGAGGCGCTCTCCGCCATGGCAAAAAGCCTCATGGACGGCGCGGAAGATATTTTAGCGGCGAACGAGAAAGACCTCTCCGCCGCGACGGACATTTCCCCCGTCATGAAGGACAGATTGCGCTTGAATCGAGAGCGCATCGAAGGCATGGCGAAGGGGATCACCGATCTCATCGCCCTGCCCGACCCCGTGGGCGAGGTGCTCTCCACCCATATTCGCCCCAACGGCTTGCGCATCGAGAAAGTGGCTTCCCCCATGGGTGTGATCGCCATCATCTACGAGAGCAGACCCAACGTGACGAGCGACGCCGCCGCCCTCTGCCTAAAGAGCGGAAACGTATGCGTGCTCCGTTCGGGAAAAGAGGCTTTTCGGAGCAGTTACGCCATCGTATCCGCCATGCGCGGCGCGATCGCGAAAGCGGGTTTTGACGAAAACTGCATCAATCTGATCGAGGACACCTCCCGCCAAAGCGCGACGGAGCTGATGACGGCGAACGGGTATATCGACCTGCTCATTCCCCGCGGCGGCGCGGGACTCATCAACGCCTGCGTGAAGAACGCCACCGTGCCCTGCGTTCAGACGGGAACGGGCATCTGTCACGTTTTCGTAGACGAGAGCGCCGACCTTGCAAAAGCGCTCGATATCATCGAAAACGCCAAGGCGAGCAGACCTTCCGTGTGCAACGCCGAAGAGGTATGCCTCGTGCACCGTTCCATCGCAAAGACCTTTCTACCCCTGCTGAAAGAACGCTTGCAGGAGGCGCGCAGAACAAAGGGGTTGCCCGAAGTGGAACTTCGCTGCGACGAGGAGGCCTATTCCCTCATCGGCGGCACAAGAGCGGGCGAGGCGGACTTTGACACGGAGTTTCTCAATTATATTTTGGCGGTGAAAGTCGTTGGAAGCGTGGAAGAGGCGGTCTCTCACATCGGCGCGCACTCCACCCACCACAGCGAGAGCATTCTGACCCAAACGAAGGAGCACGCCGACTACTTTACGAAAAACGTGGACAGCGCGGCGGTGTACGTGAACGCGTCCACCCGCTTTACCGACGGCGGCGAGTTCGGCTTGGGCTGCGAGATGGGCATTTCCACGCAAAAACTGCACGCGAGGGGACCCATGGGATTGAAGGAACTTTGCACCTATAAGTACGTCGTTCGCGGCGACGGGCAGATACGCTGAAAAGAGGAGGGAGCCCGTGGATATTTCGGAAATCAAGAAGATCACGGACGACGCGGAGCTCGTCAACGTACTTTATCGCCTGTTCGACGAATCTTCCCGATTGAACCGCGGCAAGGCGGCGAGGGTTGAATTTACGACGACCGTGACGTACATAGAAAAGTACGGTAAACCGGGCATGGCGATGCTGGATATCGGAGCGGGAGCGGGTGCCTACAGTTTTTATTTCGCCGAAAAGGGATATTCCGTGCACGCCGTGGAGCTTGCCGATAAAAACGCGGAAGAATTTCGCAAAAGAATGGCGGGCAAGCGCAATATCCGTTTCACGCAGGGAAACGCCCTCGACCTGTCCGACTTCGAGGACGAGAGTTTCGATATCGTGCTTTTGCTCGGTCCTCTCTATCATCTGCATTCGGAAAAGGACAGAGATCGAGCGCTTTTGGAAGCCAAGCGCGTGCTGAAAAAAGAGGGCGTCCTGTTCGTCGCCTTTATCAACAACGACATGATCCCCTATACCGAATGGAACTATCGGGAGGACTACCTGCTGACGGGGGATTACGACAAGGACACCTTCAAGGCGGAGGATTTTCCGTTCGTGTTCATGAATCTGAAGGAGTGCCGCGATTTGCTCGCCCGCAACGGTCTGCGCATTCTCCGCTCGGTAGCCTCCGACGGCATGAGCGAGCTGTTAGAGGAGAAAATCGAAAAACTCGACGACGACGGCTACGCGCAATATCTCAAAATGCACCTCTTCTATTGCGAAAGAGAAGAGCATTTGGGAAAGACGAATCACTTTTTATTCGTGACGAAAAAAAGATAATTTCCCTTTCAAACAGTTACCCCCGCCGCCCTTGGTATACAAGGGCGGCGGGGGTTTTCGTCACTGCGCGCTCAAATAGCCGTACATCGCTTTCAGCTCGTCCAACGAATAGACGTGATCGATGTTATCCACCTGCCTGCACACGTCCAAATCCTGATACCATGATAGAGCGACGTCGTCATTCGGATAGTACGGGATCAGCTTGATCTCGTCGTCCACGACCCTGATCTTCATTCGTTTTTCTCTCCGCTTAAAAATTATTTCCCTCTCGCTTGGCGAACGGCTTTCTGCCAACCGCGCAAGAGCTCGCTGCGCTTTTCCGCCTGCATATTGCCGACGAACGACTTGCCGATTTTTCTGTTATCCGCGATGTCCTGCGCGTCCTTCCAGTAGCCGCAAGCAAGCCCCGCGAGATACGCCGCGCCGAGCGCGGTCGTCTCCACCACGGCGGGACGCACGATGTGATTGTCTAAAATATCCGCTTGAAACTGCATCAAAAAATTATTCGCGCTCGCGCCCCCGTCCACGTTCATGAAAGGGATTTCCTGCCCGATATCGCTCTTCATCGCCTGCAACACGTCGTTTACCTGATAGGCGATCGACTCCACCGCCGCGCGCACGAAATGAGAGCGGGAAGTACCCCTCGTAACGCCGACGATCGTGCCGCGCGCTTCGCTGTCCCAGTAGGGCGCGCCGAGTCCGACGAAGGCGGGAACGATATACGCACCGCCCGAATCGGGAACGGAAAGAGCGACGCTCTCCGTCTCGGCGGCGGAAGAGATGAGCTTCATTTCGTCGCGAAGCCATTGCACGATGGCGCCGCCGACGAAAACGCTCCCTTCCAGAGCGTACTGCACGCTGCCCGCGCTCGCCGCGATGGTGGTGATGAGTCCGTTTTTGCTCTCCACGGGCGTTTCGCCCGTGTTCATGAGCAAAAAGCAACCCGTGCCGTAGGTGCACTTGACGTCCCCCTTTCTCATACAGAGCTGACCGAAGAGCGCCGCCTGCTGATCGCCCGCGACGCCGCAGATGGGTACTTCCTTGCCGAATACGCGGTCGGAAGTTTTGCCGAACGCGTAGGAGGACGGGTGCACTTCGGGCAGAATACTTTTGGGAATACCAAAGAGCGCTAAAAGCTCCTCGTCCCATTCGAGGGTGTGAATATTGAAGAGCATGGTGCGGGAAGCGTTGGTGTAGTCGGTGGCAAAGATCTTCCCGCCCGAAAGATGCCACATCAGATAGGTATCCACCGTGCCGAAACAGAGCTCTCCCGCCTCCGCGCGCGCCCTTGCGCCCTCCACGTTGTCGAGGATCCATTTTATCTTCGTCGCGGAAAAATAGGGATCGAGCACTAGTCCCGTCTTTTGGTAGATGCTCTCCGCATACCCCTTACTTTTAAGCTCTTCACAGTAAGCCGCCGTTCGTCTGCATTGCCATACGATGGCGTTATAGACGGGCTTGCCCGTGATGCGATCCCAAAGGATCGTCGTTTCCCGCTGGTTGGTGATGCCGATGGCGGCGATATCGCCGATGCCGACGTCGCATTGCACGAGCGCCTCGGTGATGACGCTGAACTGGCTGGTGTTGATGTCCATGGGATCGTGCTCCACCCAACCGCTTCTAGGATAGATCTGCTTAAACTCCCGTTGCGCCATACCCATTACGTTTCCGCTTCGATCGAACAGGATGGCGCGCGAGCTCGTGGTACCTTGGTCGAGCGCCAAAATGTATTTGTTTTTCATTCGTTTTCTCCCTTATAGTATACTTTCATGAGCCGTAGCCCCTTGGCAGGCATAACCCTACCCGCCATTTTCCGATTTTTGGCGTCTAAAACTTCTTTCAGATCGCGGATATTCCCCTTGCCGACCTCGACGAGCGTGCCCGCCAGAATGCGAACCATGTGATAGAGAAACCCGTCGCCCGTAAAAGTCATCTGCACGCGTTGCCCTTCTTCGCTGATTTCCACGCGGGAGAGCGTTCGCACGTGAGATTTTCCCTCTTCGCCCTCTTCGGGGGAGAGGGAACAAAAGGAGGAAAAATCGTGTTGACCCAACAGGCACTTTGCCTGCTCGCGCATGGCGGAAACGTCGAGCGGTTCCTCGACCTGCGCGTGCGTGGAAGAATACAGCGGCATCTTGTGCGGCGAACAGTACACGTGGTAGCGGTACGTCTTTCCCGTCACGGAGCGGAGCGCGTGAAAGGAAAAGGGCACTTCACGGCTTTCCTGCGCGCAAATCTCGTTGGGCAAAAAGCGATTGAGCTTGAAAGCCACTCTCTCCTGCGGCAATTTCGTATCCGCGTCGAAGTGAAAGAAATACTCCTCCGCGCTCACGCCCGCGTCCGTCCTCGAACAACCGAAACATTCGACGGCTGCGCCGAACAGGCGAAAGAGCGCTTTTTCCACCTCCCCCTGCACGGTGACGGCGTTTTGCTGTCTTTGCCAGCCCGCGTAATTTCTGCCGTTGAATTGCAATTTCACCAAAAATCTTCTCATGCTGAAATTTTATCATATTTTTAGAAAATAATCAAGACGGCGTTTGTGTTTTTTTCGAAAACGTGCTAAAATACAGAAAAAGCCTTTTTGGAGGAAACTATGATAGAAGAAGAGGATTTCGAAGTATATTATCCCCCCATCGGGTACGGCGAAAAGGAAGATAGCGGCGTACTTTACAGCGTGGAAGAACTCAACGAGAACGGCTTGACCATTCTTGCCGTGTTCGCGAGAAAGGACTGCCTTGACGGATTGAGCAAGGAAGAGCTGATGGATAAGCTCGTCGAACTGGATATTTTACAATTAAACGATCCCGAATATCCGACGGCGGAGCTTTCCTCCTTTTATTCGGAAGAGGAGAAAACGGAGCTTTTGGAGCTGGATATCGTCCTCGCCGACGAGGACTACGTTTACGCCGAATGTAAACTCAAATTAAAATACGAATGAGGAGGAACCGCCATGACCCATATCCCTACGGATCCCGTGATGCTTTTGAGCTTTTTGAACATGAAGCTCCGCGACGAATACCCCTCTCTTGCCGCCCTCTGCGAAGATTTGGAAACGGACGAGGAATCCGTAAAAGAAAAACTCTCCGCCATCGGTTACACCTACGACGAAGAGAAGAATCGGTTTGTTTAATTGAAATTTTTCCCCGAAGAGCGACTCTTCGGGCTTTTTTTACGCGTCGAAGGAATGGATATAGGCATACGCCTGATCGGGATTTTCCTCATACAAAAAGCCGTGAATGCCCACGCTCTTTGCGCCCGCGATATTCTGCGGCATATCGTCGAGAAAGACGCATTCCTCCGCCCGCAAGCCGTATTTTTGCAAGAGCCGCTCAAAGAAGGCGGCGGAAGGCTTTACGAGCTTTTCCTCAAAGGAAAAGGCGTGACCCGAAAACAGCTCTCCGATTCCGAGCCGTTCGATTACGCCGTACACCTTTTCCGAAAAGTTGGAGGCGAAATAGAGATCGTACCCCTCTTTTTTCAATTTTTTGGCAAGTTCCGCCGTTTCCGTTAAGATATCGGCAAATTCGCCAAAGCGGTAGGCTTGCCGAATGTACGGGTGCAGCGCTTCGGGTTGCCTCCCGCAAACGATATCGATGACCTCCGCCACCGAATAGGTTCCCTTGTCAAGCTCCTGCCAGGTTTCATCGAGATAGGTCGCCCGAGCCACCTTCTCCGCCGTTTCAAGGTCGGGACAAAAGGAGCGGGCGAGCGAAAGGGGCTCCCAACGAATCAGCACTTTACCGATATCGAACAGGACGTTCTTGATCATAATCTAAAACTTTCGATGGCGAGCAGATAGCTGTTTTTCCCGAACCCCGCGATCGTGCCCTTGCAGACGTCGGAGATCACCGAGCGGTTGCGAAATTCTTCGCGCGCGTGCACGTTGGATAGGTGCACTTCGATAACGGGAATTTTGATGGCGGCGATCGCGTCGTGAATGGCATACGAATAGTGCGTGAACGCGCCCGCGTTCAAGACGATGGCGTCGCACTCGTCGTTTAAGAAACTGTTATGCAGCTTGGTGCAGATATCCCCTTCGTAATTGCTCTGGTAAAATTCTACGCTGTCCCCTTTTTGCTCGACGAACGCTTTGATCTCTTCGTTGATCTGCGAGAGCGTCTGCGTGCCGTAAACGCCCTTTTCGCGAATACCCGTCATGTTCAAGTTGACGCCGTTTAATACTAAAAATCTCATAACGCTTTATACTCCTCGTAGAGTTCCTTTGCCTGTTCGGCGTTCGGTTGCTTGTCCAAATAAATGCAGTCTCCGTAATACGCCTGATAAAAGAGCATCGCGTCGCCGTTGACGATCTTTTTGCCGTTACGCTCGGCGAGGCGCAAAAATTCGCTCTTGGCGGGGACGTAGATGAGATCGACCGCCGTTTGACAAAGTTTCAGCAGTCCTTCGCCCACGGGGGAGATGCCTTCCGTCTTGTGCATGCCGACGCCCGTACAGTTGACGACGATATCGTAGGGTTTCTCTTCCACTTCGTTGACGGGTGTAAAGTGCGGGAACTCTTCATGCACCGCCCGTAAACGCTCGGCGTTCATTTCAAACGCCGTGACGACGGAACCCGCCTCGACCAGTTTTTTGATGACCGTTCTGCCCACGCCGCCCGCGCCGAGCACGAGCACGGTTTTGCCCTTTAAGGCAACGCCCGCGTTTTCGAGCATCAAGATAAAGCCCATGCCGTCCGTGTTATAGCCTTCCAAAACGCCCGTCTTTACGGTATTGACGGCGCCGAAGGATTCCGCATCCCCCACGATTTTTTTTAGGTGCGGCATGACGGAAAGTTTGTAGGGAATCGTCACGTTGACGCCGTCATAGGAAGACAACACGCCCTCGATTTTCTCCTCAAACTCCTCTTCGGGAATGGAAATATTGTCGTATTCGCAAGCCACGCCCAGCTTATTGAGAATGAAACGGTGCATTTTCGGGCTTAAGGACTTGGATACGTCCTTGCCGATTACCGCAAGTTTTAACATAATTCTTTCTCCTTTTTTCGTAAAAACGATTCGTATTCCGCATAGGGAACGTTTAGTTCCGCGTATTCGTTATAGCGCGTGGGGACGATCATGGAAATGACGTCGCCCGAACGGTTCTTTTTGTCCATTTTGGCGAGGTACGCTGCGTCGCCCATGCGGGAGAGGTCGGGCAGCTTTCCGAGCGCGAGAAAAATGAGTTCCTTTAACTTTTCGACGTATTCCCTGTCGCACATACCCTTTTCTTCGGCGAGCAGGATTTCGAGATACATGCCGATGAGGACGAACTCCCCGTGCGATTTATCGCCGTAGAAGAGCTCCAACGCGTGTCCCGTGGTATGCCCCATGTTGAGGGATTTGCGCAAGCCCTGCTCCTTTTCGTCCGCCTCCACCACGCGAGCCTTGTGCGCGATGCACTTGCCGACGATGGAGATGAGGTACTCAAAATCGAAGAGTCGTTCTTTGTTTTGCCAAAGGTCGTCGAAGATCTCGCCGTTCAAACCGCCGTACTTGACGATTTCCCCCAAGCCGCAACGCACTTCCCGCTCGGGAAGGGTGGCAAAGAACAGGGGATCGGCGATGACGTATTCGGGCTGATAGAACGCCCCGATCACGTTTTTGACCATGCCGAAATCCACCGCCGTTTTGCCGCCGACGGAGGAATCCACCTGCGCGAGGAGCGTGGTGGGAATCTGTACGCAATGAATGCCGCGCATATACAGGGACGCCGCCAGTCCGCCGATGTCGCCGATGACGCCGCCGCCGAGCGCGATGAGGCAGGCGTTGCGGTGAAGTCCCGCCCCGATCATGCGTTCGAGAATGTTTTGAAGACTATCGAAATTTTTGCTCTTTTCGCCCGCCTTAAGCACGAAGAGCGGAACGCCCTTCCATTCCCGCTCGATCATCTCCCGATACAGCGCGTACACGTTGCTGTCCGTGAGCAGGAAACATTCCCTTGTTGACGTGAGTTCACACAGTTTGCGTTGCAACGCGCCTTCGCCGCAGGTGATTTCACTCTTGGTGCCGGAAGGCGTAATCAGTTGAATGGTTTGCATAAAAAGCCTCTTTTAAGGAAGTTGACGGTAGCGATCTTTCACTTCCGCCATGGTATCGCCGCCGAGACGCTCGGAGACGACTTGAGCAAGTACGGTGGCGACGACGCTTTCCAAAATGATCTCGCAGGCGCAGATCGCGGCGACGTCGCTCCTTTCCCCTGCCGCCCGAACGGTTTCCTTGGTGATATAGTCCACCGTGTTAAGTCCCGCCATCAAGGTGGGAATGGGTTTCATGGCGCAACGGACGACGATCTCTTCGCCGTTGCTCATGCCCCCCTCGATGCCGCCGGCGCGGTTGGTTTTGCGCTTGAAGGCGTTATCCTCGTAGTAAATTTCGTCGTGGACGTATTTTCCGCTCGCGTGCGCGACGCCGAAGCCCATGCCGAATTCCACGCCCTTAATCGCCTGAACGCCCATGAGCGCGCCCGCGAGGCGCCCGTCCAGCTTGTCCGCGTACGTCATGCAACTGCCGAAACCGCTCTTGAGTCCCTTGACGCGGATCTCGCAGATGCCGCCCGCCGTGTTGCCCTCCTTCTTCAAGCGATCGATGAGGAGCATGGCTTGTCTTTGTTTCTCCTCGTTCAGCATGAAGAGGGGTTGTTCCTTTGCCCTTTCTAACTCGCCGAAAGCGTATTCCCCCTCGTCGCAGACGCCGCAGACTTCCTTGACGTAGCCGGATATCTCCACGCCCAGCTCGTTAAGATACGCGCGCAAAATACTGCCCGCCGCGACGCGGATCGCCGTTTCCCGCGCGGAAGCGCGCTCCAAAATATTCCTTGCGTCCGTCTGGGCGTACTTGATGACGCCGCTTAAATCTGCGTGACCGGGGCGGACTTTTGTGAGCGTTCTCTTGCTCACGTCGCATTCTTCGGGAGACATATACGCCTCCCAGTTTTTATAGTCGGAATTTTTGACGGTGAAACAGACGGGACTGCCGAGGGTATACGTATTGCGCACGCCGCTTAAAATTTCCACCCGATCCGTTTCGATCTTCTGTCTGCCGCCCCTGCCGTAGCCGCTCTGGCGTAGAGCCAGGTAGCGATCGATCTCGCCGATATCGATTTTTAAGTGAGAGGGCAATCCTTCCAAAATCGCAAACAAGCCTTTGCCGTGCGATTCGCCTGCCGTTGTCAGTTTCATAACGTTCTCCTATATTTTATATCCATTAAAATCCTTTTTCTTTGAGTTTTGCCTTGATTTCTATCATACGCTGTTTTGCCTGCGCGTAACCCGCCTCGTACATCTCGTCCCACGCGCGAGTGGAAAAATCGGTGGCTCGAAAATTTTTGAGATTTGGTTCGAGCATCACGTCCGCATTTTCGTAGCCGCGCGTCCTCGCGTTCGGGAGCTCCTTTTCGGGAATATCCAAAGCGAACTTCTTTAATAAAAAGGAGAGTACCGTTCCGCCGTTCGTTTTATCCGAGACGTACCTCGGAGAAGATAAATCGATGCCGATCACGAAATCCGCGCCCATATCGCGGGCGACGTCGGAAGGGATCGCGTTGGTGAACGCGCCGTCGGCGAGATAGCTATCCCCGATCTTCACCGCGGCGAAGAAGGGAGGCATGGCGGAAGAGGCGCAACAGGCTCTCGCCAGGTTCCCGCTGTTAAGAAGTACCCCCTCGTTGCTGTCCTCGTCCGTCGCCCAACAGGCGAAAGGAATTTTCAGGTCGGAAAAATCGATATCGCCCAAATAGCTTGAAAGCATTTCCTCTATGGGGCTCATGTTCATGCGCAGCCGAACGTGCTTTACAAGATCACGAAACGCCACCGTTTTGACGAGCTCGCAGATATCCGTGGACGAATACCCCTTGGCGTACAGAGCGCCGATGATAGAGCCGATGGAGGTGCCCGTGACAACGTCGAAAGAGATGCCCTCTTCCTCAAACGCCTTTAAGGCGCCGAGGTGCGCAAATCCCTTTGCGCCGCCGCTGCCCAGGGCGAGCCCTATCTTTTTGGGGACGGGTTTTTTCCGCCGAGAAAATAGTTTTTTGAAAAATGAAAGAATACGCAATGTCTTTTCCGTAAGTGTTTTTTATAGATTGTAGCGAAAAATTGCGAAAAAGTAAAGAAAATTTCGTGTTTTTCCGCGTGTTTTTCTATGGAAACGATGACGGGAAGTTTTCGCGCTCAGATATTTTCCTTTCTGAAATCGATGCGGTCGTTATACAGGCACGCGACGGCGCACTCGCCCGCGCCGATGTTGCCGGCGAGGATCTCCTCCGAAAGGGCGTCCTCGATTCTCCGCTGAATGACCCGCCTTAACGGTCTCGCCCCGTTCACTTCGCTGTATCCCTCCTCGACGAGCTTTTGCTTGACGACGGGGGGAACGACGAGATCCATGCCCCTTTCGCGCATTCTCGCCGTGAGCGCGGATAGGAAGTTATCGCAAATCTTCATCGCCTGCTCCTTGGTGAGGCGGTGGAACACGATGATATCGTCGAAACGGTTCAAAAATTCGGGACGGAAGGACTTTTTCAGCTCTTCCATGATGTTATCTTTCATTCTCTCGTAATCGTCCCGCCTCGCCTGCGCGGAATTGCTCTCCGAAAAGCCCAAAGCGGAAAATTCCCTTACCGAAGAGGCGCCGACGTTGCTCGTCATGACGACGATACAGTTTTTGAAGCTGACCGTTCTGCCCTTGCTGTCCGTCAATCTGCCGTCGTCCAAAATCTGCAAAAAGAGGTTGAAAACGTCGGGATGCGCCTTTTCGATCTCGTCGAACAGGACGACGGAATAAGGCTTTCTCCTCACCTTTTCGGTGAGCAGCCCGCTCTCCGATTCCCCGTAACCCACGTAGCCGGGCGGGGCGCCGATAATCTTGGCGACGGAATCCTTCTCCATATATTCGCTCATGTCCAAGCGAATGATCTGCTTTTCGTCGCCGAACAGTTCTTCGGCGAGCGCTTTGGTGAGATCCGTCTTGCCCACGCCGGTGGGCCCCACGAATATGAAGGAACCGACGGGACGCTTGCCGTCCGAAAGCCCCGCGCTGGAACGGCGGATACAGTTGGAGACGGCGTGAATGGCTTCGTCCTGCCCGATGATGCGCTTATGCAGGGCGTCCTCCAACTTCAACAGTTTGACGGATTCCTGCTCGGAAAGTTTGGTCAGCGGGATCTTCGCCCATTCGGAGACGATTCTCTCCACGTCCTCTTTGCCGATTTTGGGTTGTTTGGTGAGGAAGTCGTCGTCCCAAACCGCCTTTAATCGATCGAGCTCCCGCCGACACACGATGATCTTGTTTCCGAGTTCCTCCGAGAGGGGAATATTGTCCATATAGGCGTATCGCTCGCTCTCCGCCTTCAACCGTTCGATTTCCGCTTTCAGCTCGTGTATGCGCTTGGGCGCCTTGAATGCCGCAAGGCGGGCTTTCGCCGCCGCCTCGTCGATGAGGTCGATCGCCTTATCGGGCAAGAAACGATCCGTGATATAGCGGTCGGAGAGCTTTGCCGCCGCCTCGATGGCGTCTAAACCGATACGGACGGAGTGGTGCGCCTCGTACTTATCCCGAAGCCCCTTCAAAATTTCGATCGTCTGTTCGACGGTGGGCTGCTCGACCATGACGGGGGTGAATCTTCTTTCGAGCGCGGCGTCCTTTTCGATGTACTTGCGGTACTCCTCGATGGTGGTCGCGCCGACCGTTTGCAATTCCCCGCGTGCAAGGAGAGGTTTTATGATGTTGGAAGCGTCCATGGCGCCGTCCGAAGAGCCGCCCGCCCCCACGAGATTGTGAATTTCATCGATGAATAAAATGATATTGCCGCTGCGCTTGATGGCGCCGATAATGGTATTTAACCGTTCCTCGAACTCGCCGCGGAACTTCGTGCCCGAGACGACGAGGGAAAGGTCGAGCGCGTACACGATCTTATCGAGCAGAATGTTGGGCACGTCGCCCGACACGATGGCTTGCGCGAGCCCCTCCACCACGGCGCTCTTTCCCACGCCCGGCTCGCCGATGAGGACGGGGTTGTTTTTACTTCTCCGCGATAGGATCTGAATGACTTTTTCGATCTCCGCGCTCCTGCCGATGACGGGATCCAGCTCGTTCCCGTTCGCGCGCTCGGTCAGATCGACGCCGTAGCGGAGCAGGGAATCGGGCAGGCGGGAGCCGCCCTTCTGTTCGGAAAAAAGCTCTTCCACCTCGCTCTTTTGCTCTTCCGTCTTGGGAAAAGCCCCCTTCGTTTCCGCCTCTTTCAGGACGCCGAATCCCTTTTTGATCGCAAGCAGCGCCGCCGCGCTGATCTTTTCCGCCTCCACGTCAAAGTAGCGGCTGACCTGAGAGCAGATACGCTTTTGATTGTTGGTATCCTTCGTATAAAAGATGGCGAACAAGAGGTGTTCCGAGCCGATGAAATACCGAGAATCCGACGCATAGTGACGGGCGGCGTTTTCCGCCAAAGCAAAATCCCGCTTTAACTCGGGAGAACAGTCGATTTCGGAATTGCTCTGCGAGGGCTTGTTCAGCTCGTCGCGCATCATCTCCTTGAAATTATCCTCTCGGATGCCGAATTGATTCAGGATTTTACAGGCTATCGTTTTGGGTTTGGAGAGAAACCGATAAAGGATATGCTCCTCCGTGATGACCGTCTGCCGTTTGTCCTTCACGTATCCCTCCGCCTCCTCAAGGCATCTTTGCACGTTGGTCGAAAAATTTTTATAGTTGGAAAAGTCCATATTGAACGCTCGTCTCCTTATCTGATGTATAAAATGGTCGCTCGTTAGCGCTCCTTCGATAAATACCGCTCCATGAACTGCCGCACGCATTGCGCGCGGTACACGTCCTTGTCGGAAACGGTGTCGCAGGAAAAATCGTACTGTTTCTCCTCCCCGTCGAGGAAATCTTCCTCCCCCTCGCGCTCCCACATGGCGAGATTGTGCGGGCGCATCGCCACGATAAAATCGTTTAACAGCTCGAAATCCTCGATCTTGTAAAAGCCGAGAAGGACGCCGAGCTTTAACTCGGAAAAGAGTTTGGTGAACTCTTCGTAGGATAAAATTTCCGCATTCGACAAGACGCCGTACGCCCTGCCGCAGGAATCCTTCGCCTTGTAGATATTGTCGCCGCTCTCTTTTAAGCAAAGCCGCTCCTTTGCCTCCCGCTCGGTGAGATACATGACGATCTCCTCTAAACGCTCGACAAGCTCCTTTTCTTTCACGCCCATGGTGACCTCGTTGCTCACCTGAAAGAGATACCCGTCGCCGCGGCTCCCTTCCCCGCTCGCGCCGCGCACGGTGAAGCCGCGGAACATCTCCGTTTTTCGGATCTCTTCGATTTTCTCCCGCTTGCAGACGGCGGGCAGGAACATCATGACGGACGCCCGCAAGCCCGTACCGAGGTTGGTGGGGCAAGCCGTCAAAAAGCCGAAACGGTCGTTACAGGCGTAATCGATACGCTTGCCGATATAGTTGGCGTCGATATCCATGGCTTTTTCAAAGAGCCGACCGATACAAAACCCCCGCTGCATATATTGCTCGCGGATATGATCCTCCTCGTTGATCATCACGGAGATGGAACCTTCGGGGTTGGTGATGACGGCGGCAGTCTCGCCGTGCCGAATAAGCGTTTCGCTGATGATATAGTTTTCTTTGTACTGCTCCCTCTGCGACAGGTCGAGATCTTCCATATAGTAACGGACGAGATTTTCCCGCAAGGGAGAAAGGGCGAAAAACACCTCGTCGGCAAGTTTTTTGGCGCGAGCCCGATCGAAAAAACGATTCGGGAAGGGTAGCCCCGCCACGTTTCTCGCAAGGCGAATGCGGGAAGAGACGACGGTGGTGGAAAAGAGATTGCCGCTCATTCCGTTTCCTCCCGCTGCCGACATAAAAATTCCGCGATGCGCTCGGCGTCGTCGAAGTTGCCCGCGTCGATATAATCGCGGTAACGCTTACGCAAAAGCGCTAACCGTTCCTCTTGCTCTGTCATTCGGTGCTTTTCCTCGCCGCGATCGACGCGATAGTGCACGGTCGCGCCTTGCACCCGTTGCAAAATCGGCAAAAGCTCCTGTTCAAAGACGGTATAGCAATTTTCGCACCCGAACAGACCCGTATCGAGAAAATCTTTTAACGTCGTTCCGCAAGAACACGCCTTTTTTCTTTCCTCTTGAAAAAGCATACTGACTCCCTACTCTTCGTTTTTACTCATTATAGCAAACCCGATCAAAAAAATCAATCGGTCGCTTACCGATAGCGACCGATTTTTCAGATTTGTTTATTCTGTTTCTTTTTGATGCGGCGCGCGAGCGTGAACGCGATGACCGTGAGTATCTGCGACGGAATGCCGATGAGGAAAATCATCCAGTAATTTTGCGGCAGGAAGGAGAGATAAAGGCAGAGCAGCACGCTCCAGATGATAGCCGTCACGCTGAGAAAGCGCAGAATCCTGTAATGCCATACGCAGCTCAACACGAGCACGGTGATGGCGGAAACGGGCACGGCGTACACGAAGGCGAGCCAAGTGCGGGGCATATCGGGAAACACGAGCTTGAGTATGACGAATACGAGCACGGCGACCACCCAGCTGGCGCCGAACGCGAGCAGAATGATGAGGTTCTTATTCGTGAAGTCCAACCACTTCTTCTTTTGCGGCTTTATGGGCCCGACGTGCGTTTCGACGAGGTCGTTCACCGTACAGCCGAAGATCTCCGCCATATTGACGAGATTCGTCGCGTCGGGAAGACCGTTGCCCTGCTCCCATTTGGAGACGGATTTATCCGAATAACCGAGCTTGTCCGCAAGCTCGGCTTGCGTGAGGGAGGACGCCTTGCGATAGGCGGCAATATTCGTTGCGATAGTTTTTGTTACTTCCTCGATCGATCTCATGCAAAACCTTTCCTGTTCTTTCTTATTTTCATTCATTTTACCAAAAAAAAACGGTTTCGTCAATGAATTTCAGGCAAAAAACCGACTCTATCCTGAGTAGAGTCGATTTTTACAACTCTATTTTCAACGAATCGCTTAGTAGAGTGCTTTTTCCAAAGAGTAGGTTGCCTTTTTTTCGGCTGTGTTTTATAATAACGGCAAGAAAGGCAAAGAAAAAATTCCATGCTTTTCCCCATAAACCGATTATACTCTATTTTTCTCATTCTTAAAACAACGGACCCGATTTTTCAGGGTCCGCTGTTTTTTATTGCGTTTTTTCGTGCAAGCGATCAATACGCCCTTGCAAAGTACACGACGTGCTTGGCTTCCTTGCCGCAGACGGCGCACTTTTCAGCCGTTTCGCCCTCCGCGTAGACGCGGGCGGTCGCGGCGGTCTGTTCCTTGACCTTGTCCTCGCATTCGCGGCAGCCGCACCAGCCTGCCTTTACGAAGTTGCCGCCCTCGACGCCCTTTAAGATATCTTCCATGCAGTCGGCATACACGATCCTGCTATCCCTTCTTACGCGAGCGTTTTCGAGCATTTCCTTTTGTATCGTGGAAAGGAGAGCGGAAATCGTCTTTTCCGCGCCGTCGATATCCACGGTGATCTTTTCGAGGGTATCTCTTCTTACGAGCACCATCTTGCCCTGTTCGAGGTCGCGGGGTCCGATCTCCACGCGGACGGGAACGCCCTTCATTTCCCATTCGTTGAACTTCCAGCCGGGGCTGTTGTCCGAATTATCCAAAACGACGCGCAAGCCTGCCTTTACGAGAACGGACTTCATCGCCTCGCAAGCCTCGTTTACGCCTGCCTTTTTCGCCGCGATGGGGACGATGACGACCTGCGTGGGCGCCACGACGGGAGGGAGAACGAGACCTCTGCTATCGCCGTGTGTCATGATGATGGCGCCGATGAGACGGGTGGAAACGCCCCAGCTCGTCGTATAGGCGAGCTTTAACACGCCGTCCTTATCGAGGAACTTGATATCGAAGGAATCGGCGAAGTTCTGTCCCAAATAGTGGGAAGTGCCCGCCTGCAGGCTCTTGCCGTCGTGCATCATGGCTTCCATGCCGTAGGTAGCCACGGCGCCGGCAAACTTTTCCTTTTCCGTCTTTTTGCCCGTGAGCACGGGAATCGCCAAACATTCTTCGGCGAATCTTTTATAGATTTGCAGCATCTCCTGCGTCTTGACTTCCGCTTCCTCCGCCGTGGCGTGAACGGTGTGACCTTCCTGCCACAAAAATTCCGAAGTTCTCAAAAAAGGACGGGTGGTCTTTTCCCAACGCATGACGTTGCACCATTGATTCATCTGAATGGGCAAATCGCGATAGGACTGCAACCATTTGGCGTACATGGTTCCGATGATCGTCTCGGAGGTGGGACGAATGGCGAGCGGTTCTTCAAGCTCCTCTCCGCCCGCGTGCGTGACGACGGCGATCTCGGGCGCGAAGCCTTCCACGTGCTCCGCCTCCTTGGTGAAATAGCTCATGGGAATGAGCAGGGGGAAGTAGGCGTTCTCCACCCCGACTTCCTTGAACATCGCGTCGAGATTCTTTTGAATATTTTCCCAAATGGCGTAGCCGTAAGGTCGAATGACCATGGTTCCCTTTACGGGACCATAATCCACGAGTTTCGTCTTGGTGACGACGTCGGTATACCACTGCGGGAAGTCCCGTTCGATGTCGGCGATCTGCGATACGAATTGATTGTCTTTAGCCATAATTATATCTCCCAAATAAATTCCCCTACATTTTAGCACAATTTGCCCCGTTTATCAAACGTTTTAAGAAACTTATCGAAAATTTTTGTAATCGGAACGAACAAAAGGCATACCGTAGCGAAGGAACAAGCCGTCTGCGGCAGCATGGCGAGGAAGGAGGCGATAAAATAGGCGTAGGCGGCGTCCGAGGTATAGCCGAAAAAGAGGGGGGTCACGATATCGTCTATCAGCGTGAAACAGACGGTGGAAAAGCAGGCGATCGCCGTCATGAACAAAACCGTTTGCAGCGTCTTTCCCCCATCTTTTTTCAAAAAGAGAAGGTCGTACCCGACGAGCGCGGCGGCGAACAGGCAGAAAAGAACGCAAAAGAAAATCTGCACGAACTGCCTTTTGAGCGCCGTGACGGCGAGAGGCTGCATAAGAAAATACGCGCACCCCGCCATGAGGAGCAAAAACAGCAGATGAAAGACGACGCCTTGAAAGGTTTCGTTTTTTATCCTGCCGCAAAGTCCGCAAAGGAGGGCGAACATATTATAATAGATCAGATATAATATGAGAACGGTCGGGTAAAATCCGAACACGAAACAGCGCAAAAGAGAAAACGCCGTGGCGGTGAGCATTCCCCTCCTTACGCCGAACACGTAAGAAAAGCAGAGGAGAAGCACCGTGACGATCTCTAATCCGTAGGTAAACGACAGCGCAAACTGACCGCCGATGAGGAGTGCGGTCATCACGGAAATATAGGCGATATCCTTCGCCGTCCATACGGCGTAAGAAGTCAATTTTTTCATGGCGTATCGTTCCTTGCGATTCTCAAAAATTTACCACGCCGACTCGGTGAACACCAAAGCGTACGTTTCGCCCGCAAATACGGGGAGCGAGCTTACCCCGTAGGAGGCGGAAGCGAGCGTAGCGCCGTTCACGTCGTACGAGCCGTACTCGGTCGCAGCGTAGATCACGCCGTCCTTTTCCGTGACGGACGTATAGAGCGACCAATAGGTGCTGTAATCGTCCGCCTGATAGGTGCCGTTTACGGCTGTGACGAAGAAACCGTAATCCCCCTCCGAGCCGTCGAAGGTCATAACTTCGCTTTCCTGAAACCAAACGAGGTAATCGTAAACGCTCATCTCGCCGCTCGCCGAAGCATCCGCCGTAAAGACGAAGGTTTTTTCGTCGTTTGTCAAAATTTGCGCTTTTGCCCTTTCGTTCCCGTCTCCTTCCTTACAAGAAGCGAATGCGCCCACCGCACAAACGCTTATCACGAAGAAAATGAGACAGAAGAATGTTTTTTTCATGCGTTTCATAAAATATCTCCTGTATAAAAAAATCTCCGAATTTCCACGATACGGAAAATACGGAGCGCGCCAAAAGCAGACCGAAGAGGCTTTTTCTCCCGATCTGACTAAAAAGCAGCGTCCGCGTCCCCTCGGATATCGCTTTGATTTCGCACGGCGGTAGGTCTCCCGACTTAGGCGGCGGCGTTCCCTCATAAAAACGCCATTCCTCATCCCTTCTCGGATTCCCCAATGGGATCAGGAAAAAACCGTGTAACGGTAGCGGGGGCTGTGGGGCTATTAACTCTGTCTTCCCTATTAAACGCCTGGTTAAGGGCGTGCCTTCCGCGCGACTGAAATTCCTATTCAGTATAGCACGCCGTCACCGTTTACGCAAGCAAAAAAACGAAAAAAGAATCGGTGATAACACCGATCCTTTTCAAGAAAAATATAGGAATGGGAGTGTGTTAAAAATCGTTGCGGGTCTTGCAGGAAACCCAACCGCAGGAGACGGAGCCGGGGCCCACGTGCGAACCGATGACGGGACCCATGATCTGCACTTCGGGCTTTACTTGAAAACGCTGCTCCAAAAGCGCGGCGAGCTCGTTAGCGCCCTCCTCGTTATCCGTATGCACGACGGTGAGATACGCCTTTTCCGCCATGGGGAGAGATTCGATCTTTTCCGCGATATAATGGAAAGCCTTTTTCATGCCGCGAATCTTTTCCACG
>CAMFEK010000012.1 GCA_945949395.1 uncultured Clostridia bacterium | reverse complement strand
AGACGACCGCTCATTTCTCGCAAAGCCTCCGCCCATCGCGAAGTGGAATCCGCCATGATCGCTACGTTATAGCCCATATCGCGGAAGTATTCCGCTATGGTTATGCCCGTATAGATGGAAGCCTCACGCGCGGCGACGGGCATATCCGACGTGTTGGCGATAAGAACGGTACGTTTCATGATGGGTTCGCCCGTCTTAGGGTCTTTGAGGGCGGGGAACTCGTTCAATACGTCCGTCATCTCGTTTCCGCGTTCTCCGCAACCGACGTATACGATGATGTCCGCGTCAGCCCATTTGGCGAGCTGATGCTGAACGACCGTTTTTCCGCTGCCGAAAGGACCGGGAACTGCCGCGACGCCGCCGCGCGCGACGGGAAAAAGCGTATCGATCACTCGCTGTCCCGTAACCATAGGCTGATCGGGCGAGAGCTTTTCCCGATACGGTCTGCCCCGCCTTACCGGCCACTTGCGGAGCATACTTACCGTTTTGATACCCGAAGGCGTCGAAATCTCGGCGATTGTTTCCTCTATGGTAAAGTCGCCCGCCTGAACGGATTCGACCGTTCCGCTTATCCCGTTGGGAACGAGAATTCTGTGCTCGACGATTTCGGTTTCCTGAACGACGCCGAGGACGTCGCCCTCTTCGACGACGTCTCCGACCTTCACTTTGGGAACGAACGTCCACTTTTTATCCCTGCCGAGATTGTTGACGGATACGCCCCTGGAAATTCGCGAGCCGTATTTGAAAAATAGCGTGGTGAGCGGGCGCTGAATACCGTCGAAAATGCCCGTAATCAGACCGGGCGCGAGCTCTACGGAAAGAGGCTCGCCCGTAGAAACGACCTCTTCGCCGGGACCCAAGCCCGAAGTTTCCTCATAAACCTGTATTGACGCTTTGTCGCCCCTGAGTTCGATCACTTCACCGATAAGACCCTTATCGGATACGCGGACCACGTCGTACATCTTTGCATCCGACATATCTTCGGCGATAATCAGGGGACCGGAAATTTTTACTGTTTTACCCATATAAACCTCTGTTCACGCAATTTGTCTGCCGCGCGAAACCCTTATGAATTATTTTTGACTGTCTGCCTACGCAAACTTGCGTCCGCGAACAGGCTTTTGACAGAATATTATCGATCGTTAAACAAAATATCGACGCCGAGCGCGCGCTCCATAGCGCTTTTAAGCGCTTCTTCGCCGTAACCCGTACTTCCTTTCCCGGAGGGAATACACAGAACCACGGGATAGGGTTCTTCGTCGAACCGCTTCAAAAAATCGCCGAGAGGTCGCGCAAGCTCCTCGGTCAAAAAAATTATCCGGTAGTCCTTGGCTATTTTGCGCAGGACCTCCCGCGCCTTCGCCTCGCTTTCCGCAGGGAATGCCGCTACGCCCGCCGCCTTGAACACCATGATGCTGTCGCCGTCGCCGACGATCGCCATTTTACCTATCATTGAAAACCCTCCCGCAAATTCCGCGCAAATTAAGAAATTTACATAAACGACCGCAAACGGTTTTTGATTTCGCTTTCCCGCATTCCGGCAAGCAAGCACACAAAAAGTATCCTCACGTTTTCGTTCTCGGCGCGCCGCCTGAACACGTAATACAGGAAAGGCTGATTCTTGACAAGCTCGTACTTTTTGGCGGAAAAGTATTCCGTCTCGTAACTTTCCAGCAGCCGTTCCGCCTGCGTCATCGGTTTGCCGGCGTTCTTTTCCTCGAAACACTTGGCGCAAAATTCGGCATACGGTGTGTCGTCAAGGGCATGCGCCACCCTTTCGTCGTCACCGAACAGTTTTTTCAGTTTTTTTCCGTCCAGCGTTCCTCCGCCGACGTAGCGTTTTGCGGCGTAGTCTGCGTCCGACGAGCGCAACGAAGTGAGAATATTCGTCATATCCGCCTTAGCCGCGATGAGTTTCCTCAACAATCCGTTTTTAGCGCAAGCGGCAACAAGACGGGCGTAAAGGGCTTTTTCAAAGATATCCCCCACTTCAGCGCCAGAAACGCCGTTTACGTCGTCGGAGAACCGCTCCGCGGCAGCTTTGACCGCGCCGCCCAGCTCTGCGCCCAACGGGGAATAATTCTCTTCCTTTACGCATTGCGAAATAACCGAAACGGGGATAAGCCCCTCCGGCGCAAGCATCTTTTTCTCGTCCGTATGCAGGTAATAAGCCTTTACGAGCGCTTTGGCGTTATGGAAGTCGCGCGGGGCAAGCAGATACGCCGCCTCCGCATCGGAAGGAGAATATTCGCGAATGAACGCGTCGATGGATTTTTCGTCTGCGGAGAGCAATTGCTCGTAGTCCTGCGCGGAAACCGCTTCCGCGCCCTTGCCGAAACCGCTGTCCGTAAGGATACGGAGAGCCTCCTCCGCGTCCGTCTCGCACAGCTTGAATATCTTATCCTTTAAGAGATATTTTTCCCTTGAGGCTATCACGCCGTTGGTATATAAAACGTCTATCGCCATCGTTTAACCCGTAATAAATATCTGCGCGGCAATTTCCGACTGCCGCTCTTCTCTGTCGGCGGCAAGCAGCGCGCCGTAAGAGAGGTTTTTATCCGAATGCTCCCCGACAAGAATGAAACCGCCGTCTATCTCCGCCCTTGCGGGGGAAACCTTTAGATTTTTTTTCTTGACGACGCCGAGCGAGACAACCTCTTTCCCATAGCGGTAATTTTCCGCAAATACGATTTGGTCGCCCTCCTCCGCGTAAGCATCGAGCAACGTTTCGGCGAGCGAAAGCGAATCGGTCGCGTTCAGATCGACAAGCTGTTTCAGCGCGCGGGCGTACACTTCGTCTATCACGTCCCGCTTGGCGCCCAGCATGATCTTTGCGCAATCGAGCCGCGCGGTTGCCGCCTTGCCGTCGAAGATGGCTTTCACCTTTTCGGCGATCTCCGCGCTTGCTCCCTTCTTTGTTCTTTCTGCCCGAGAGTCGGCTTCCGCTATCGTTTGCGCCGCTTTTACTTCCGCCGCAGAAACGATTGCGCGAGCCTCCTCTTCGGCGTCGGAAAGGATTCTTCCGACAATATCTTCCTTGCCCATAAAACCACCTTATACGACAGCGATGAGCATGATGGAAATGATGAGACCGAGAATCGCGTAGAACTCTATCATCGCGGGATAGATAATCAATTTACCGCCGAGAGAGTCCTGCTTACCGACCGCATAGATACAGTTGGCAGCCGATTTACCCTGGAAGATACCGGTAATAAGACCGGATATCGCCATCGGCATAACCGCTCCGAACAGCGCCCAGCCCTGCGCGACCGTTTCGATGCCGGCAACGGACGAAGACGCAATGATGGCGATGATAAAGCCGTAAATACCCTGCGTTGCGGGAAGAAGAACTAAAACCAGCACCTTGCCGAATTTTTTGGGATTTTCCCCCAAAACGCCTGCAGCCGCGCTGCCCGTCTTGAACAGACCCACGCTGGAACCGATGCCGCACAAAATAGCGCAGAGCGCGACGCCAATCATCGCGATAGCGAAACCATACATATAAAACCTCCGAAAAATATAGTCTTTTTATATACACGCAATTTTTATGCCATGCAAAGAAATCGCCGTGATTTTTTTTGAATTTCTACCCGTTCGGTCAGCGTTCGGCAGCTGCTCCGAGCGGGAGATAGACGTATTTATGCTGTGAGCCGAGCGGCGAGAACAGTTCGCCTTCCCCCTCGTAAAACCTGCCGTAAAACTCTACGTACTGCAGTCTTGCGTCGTGAATGTAGGCGCCGAGCAGCCCTATCGCAAGATTAAACAGGTGTCCGACGAGCATGAGTATTACGCCTAAAACGATAAATACAGGGTTGCCGCCCGTTATGAACTGCACGGAATACTGCGAAACGATTTGCGCAATCACCGCGCCGGAGAGCATCAGTCCGTAAAGACGGGCATAGCTCAAAACGTCGGATACGTAATTGATGATTCCGTAAGCCGCGCCGAACCCCTTCGTAAACTTCCCTAACAGCTTTTCCTTTCTGCCTGCTGTCAGCACGGCGATGAAAAGGCAAGCCGCCGCGACGATTCCGCCGACCGTAGCCAAAACGGGCATATTCGCCTCGTCGATCAATCCGATGACGGCGATTCCCACGCCCAACGAGAACACTGCCCAGACCATTCCGTCTAAAATTCCGTCGGCGATATATCCGCGCCGCCAGCACTGCCACGCTTTGCAAACGTACCCCACCATGAGCTGTACGACGCCTATTTCAAGGCTTATGATCAGCACCGCGGGGACGCTTATTCCGATAAACGACCACATATCGCTCTGCGCGTTTGGCATAATCGCGGGCAGGAAGGGCAGAGATAGCCCGAACAGCGAATTGAACAGAAAACCCCATATCACCGCGAATAGTCCGCCGACGGCAAACACGCCTGCAAGGCGTTTGAGTCCGCTGTCACGATCGCGTTTCATATAGTATATCAATCCGCCGCCGATCATCATCAACAGTCCGTAACCGATATCGCCCATAATAAAGCCGAGGAATATGCTGTAAAAGAGGGACATTACGGCGTTCGGGTCGAACTCGCGGTAGCTTACGGGCGAATACATATTTGTGATCGTCTCGAAATTTTTAACGACCGCGTTATTTTGATAGAGCGTCGGAGGCGTTTCCTCTGCGGACGGTTCGGAAAACTCATAATAAATCGCCTCCGTCACGCCGCCAAGCGCCTCTTTCACCCGCTCTTCCGACTCCTTGGGAACGTACGCCTCCAGCAGGAAAGTTTTCTGCGTGGCGCGCAACTTATCGGAAATCTCCGCCTTTTCCAGTTCGAATCCGATAAAGTCGCTGTATATTTTTAAGAAACGAATGCTCGTATTCAGAGCGTACGTCTCCTGCTCGATCGCTTTCAGCTCCTCGCAGAAAGAGCGTTCACGCTCTTTTAAGGAGGAATAAAATTCCGCGCCCGAAAGCGCCTCGTCGAACGGACAGGCAACCAGCCCGAAGTTCTGCAAAATGGCGTCGAATTGATCGGACGACTTGTGCCCCGCCGCGAGGACGAGAACGTTTTCCTCGTCGGAATGAAGGATCGAACAAGCGGATAAAGGATCTTCTTCTATCGCCTTGAAAAAATCCTCCTTCAACGATACGGGAAAGGTACCCAACCTGATTTTGGCATGCAGGGTATCCTGAAATCCGTTCAGAGGTCTGTTTATGACGGAATAGATCTCAGCCGAAGAAATCGTGCGGCGCAATCCCGCAAGCGCGGAAACGCGTTCTTTTCTGCGTTCCTCGAGACGGTTGATCTTTTCCACGAGCGCGTCCGCTTGCTCTTTTTTGTCCTTTGCCGACATAAACTCGGAATAACTGACCTCGAATCCGTCCTTCAAAACGTCGGATTTTATTTTATTGTCTTTATGATACTCCTCCGTTACCGCGATAAGGCAGGAAAGCGCCTCCTCTATCGAAGAGAGATACGCTCTTAACTGCTCGCAATCGGACGACAGCGCCACGGTATGTTCGGTTTCGTATTGCAGCGTGATCTCGGTGGCGTTTGTCCTTTGCAGGGCGTTGAGAATTTTATCCCTGTCATAAGACATTGCTACGAGATTCAGCTTGCTCATTTCAGCAATTGCCACCGATAACCCTCCGTACGATCTCTTCCACCTGCAATTCGCTTTGTTCCAGGCATTTCGTAGCGTAATTTTTCGCTTCGGCGCGCTTTTCGGCGATCGCCGCGTCGTATTTCGACTGCGCTTCCGCCTGCGCCTTCCTCAATGCGCTTTCACGCAACGTCTTACATTCCTCCGCGGTTGCCCTTTCTATCTCAGCGGCACGCGTTTCGGCTCTTTCCGCAATTTCTGCCGCCTGCGACAAAGCCTGCGCCTTTATTTCCGCCGCGCGCGCTTCCGCTTCCGTTATTGACTTGATGATTTCTTCCATAGAAAACCCCGCTCCTTCAAACGTTATAAAGAATATAACACAAATCTGAAATTTTTGCAAGTGGTTAAAAAATTTTTTTTAACGATTCGATAACCATCTAATATACTTATATAGTTGTATAGTTTATACTTTCAATTTGAAACGCCCGTGTAATTTTTGTGAAAACGGGAAAAAAGTTCCCCCTCATCGCCCGAACGCTTTCAGTCGTCAGATTCCGCATGCGCACAAAAGGCTCATCGAAAAGAAATTGTTTTCCTGAATATAATATTCCGTACAAAAACACGAATTATACTTTTCCGTAAAATCAAAACTACGCGTTGAACGCGTAGTTCTGATTCATATTACTGATAGGAGGAACTAATCAGCTTTTATTCATGTGTGTTTCGGAGTGGGAAGTAGCTTACTTGCGGCGTTCCTTTTCGTCCTTGATCACGGAAACGGTCGTCCAAGCCAAAGATGCTACGAACGCGAGGCTGAAGAGAACGTCGAGCGTGATGAGGAGCGTCTGCCACCAAGGGGTAACGGAGACGATTCTCGTGGAAGAGGAGAAGCCGTTGATCGCGTTGGAGTGAACGGTCTGCCAGAGAACGCGCTTTGCAACCAGTCTCATTCTCTGTGCGACGGCGCCGTAGCCCGTCTTATAGAGCTCGTGCTGTGTGTCTTCCCAAGGACCGTTGCCGTCGGGGATATCCGAACCGCCGATCGCGATGCCGTAGAACATTTCAAAGTAAGGATCTGCGCCCTGAGAGCCGTCCATATCGGTATAGCAGTCGGTGACGATGATACCCTTCATGCCGCATTCGCCGCGGAGGAAGTTCTCTGCCAAGGCGGGACAAGCGCAACCCGACTGCGTTCCGAGACGCGCGAAGGAAGCCATAGTGTTGTAAGCGCCGCCCAGCGTGATGGGAAGTTCGAACGCTCTCAAATAAATTTCGCGGAGCGCCTGTTCGGGGAGCCATACGCCGACGCCGTGACGGCAAGCCTCCTGATCGTTTACCACGCAATGCTTGTTATAAACGTGAACGCCCTTTTCTTCGATTCCGATACATTCGCTTGCGGCGATGAGACCGGTCAGCGTGCCGTCCTCGGAATAATACTCAGCGCATCTGCCGAGGAAAGGAGAACGATGAATGTTGGCGCCGATGCCGTAGAGACCGCTCATGCCCGACCAGATACCGTCGTTACCGATGATCTTGCCCACTTCGTAAGCGAGCTGTCTGTTTCTGGAAGAGGCAAGCAGTCCGTTTGCCGGGAAGCCGGTCGTCTTTTTATTGCCGTCGGGATCCATCTGATCCGTATAGGTATTGTCGTCATTTACGTGACCCGCCGCCTTTTCGGTGCGGTAGAAGAGACCGAGCGTGCTGTTCTTATACGTCTGAGAGAAGCCGTTGGGACCGTTTTCATCGTTGGTTTCGGGCTTCGCGATGGAATCGATGCCGGCGGTGAGATGGTAGCCCTGCAAGCAAAGCTTTGCCGTCTCATCATAGGTCAACTGATCGAGGAAGGTGTCCCAAACGGGATCGAAGAATCCGATTTCCTGACCTTCGCTATCCTTGAGCATATTGACGAGGGTGAGACCCGCATCCTTACCGTAGGTGGGATAAGGAATATCGTCCTTCTGTAACGGCTGTTTGTATTGAGAAGGAACCTCCTTTTCGATGCCTTCGGGCGTCTGCGCATAGATTTCCTGCGCCATCTGCTCGGTCATCTTGAGGGTGGGATGTCCGTTCGTGATATCCAAAGAAACGGTGCCGTTCCAGTTATCTCTCGAATAATACTCCACGCTGTTGTCGCCTTTGCCGGAATAGAGATTGATGTCGGCAAAGTCGAACAGGTTGGAAACCTGATTTCTCGTTACGCCGTCGAGGGAAGAAACGGAGTCGGAGTAAGCGTACTTATCGTCGTCGAAGGACAGCGTGATCTTCTTCACGAGAGCAGTATCTCCCTCGCCGTCCATTTTGCCGTTCGTGGAAGAGGGCGTGTATCCCTTTGCCGCCAGAACGTTGTTGACTGCGTTGTGCGCGCCGTCCGCCACGGTAAGGTAATAATCTCCGTCCATCAGAACGTATCCTTTTGCGCCGTAGGCGTCGTAGGATGCAAAATACTTTTCATCGAGCGTAATGGAAACGGTTTCGCTCTGACCGGGCTTCAAAACGCCCGTCTTGCCGAAATCGATCATTTCGACGGAGGGAACCTGAATCTTGTTCTTCTTGGCGTATTCGCCGTAAGGCTTGGAGAGATATACTTCTACGGAATTTTTCGACGCGTACTTCGAACCGCTGTTCGTGACGGTGACGGAGAGCGTATATTCGCGATCGCCCGTCTTGTTTACCTTAAAGTTCGAGTAGGTGAAATCGGTATAGGTGAGACCGTGACCGTAGGTGTAAGCGACGACGTCGCTGTAGGTAAAGTTTCCGACGTTGGGCGTACCCATCACGTAATCCTCGTATCTCGTTTCCGTGTACTTATAACCGAGGTACATACCTTCCTGATATACGACGTAGCAGGAAAGCGTAGGTTCGGGAACCCACATATTGCCGGGTTCGGTGGGAACGCCGAGCTCTGCCGCCCCGTCGTATACCCAGTAACCGAAGTTTGCGTTGACGGGATTGAGCGCATTGTCCATCCACATGGTATCGGGGAGACGACCGGAGGGAGAAATTTCACCGGTGAGGAGCTTGCCGACGGCAGCGCCGCCCATACCCGTCGTGCCGACCCAAAGGGCTGCGTCCACGCCGTACTGCGGGTCGTTGATGAAATCGCCTTCGATCATAGAAGCGTAGTTGATGACGACGATGATCTTTTTGAAGATGCCCTGATCCTTCATCTCCTTGAGCCCCTTCAAAACGGAAAGCTCCTTCGCCGTAAGACCGAGGTAGTCGGCGCCGATGCCGTCGCCGTTATCGATGCCGTCGTTGCCGTGACCGGTCAAATCGGAACCTTCTCCGCCGACGCGCCCGCAGGTGAAGATCGCCGCGTCGCCGTAGGCGGCAAAGCTATCCGCCGCGCCGGAAGCGAGGATCACGTCCCAAGGAACGTCGTTTACCTTTCTCACGACTTTGCTGCCCCATCCGCTCGTATCTCTGGCGTACGTCTGCGCGACGGGATTCCACATCGAACCGCCCGTCTTTTTACCCCAGATATCGGGATTGGTATAGTTCTCTTTCAGCGTGGGATTGAGTTCGATGCCCGCATCCTCGTAAGATTTCACGAAGGTGGTCGCGTCGTCGGTGGAAATACCGCCGGAACCGGTGCCGCCGTAAACGGGATCGTAAGAGGTCGTGCCGAACAAGCTGACCTTTCTGTTACCCGACGTCAAGGGAAGCGCCTGATTCTCGTTTTTGAGAAGGACGGCGCCCTCGGCGACGACGTCGGCGGCTTTCTCTCTGCCCGCCTTGATCAGATCACCGACCTTATTATAATCGGACTTATAGTATTCGGTATCTTCGTTTGCCGCACTCTCATCCGTAACGACTTCAAACGTCTTTGCGTTGAGCGCCGTGGAAACCTGAGAGGAGTTTTCCATCGCGATCACCGTTCCCGTGATGAAAATGCCGCTCAACAACATGCTGAGTGCGGTACAAGTCTTCTTTAATGCTGCTTTTTTCATGATAATTTCTCCTTACTCCTTGTTTTGAGGCAAATAGATATTTGCCACGCTTACCACGAGGGTAATGACGAAAAATACTACATTCACAAAGAATTCGGGAGGAAAGCCCGCCGATTGGATTCCGACAAGAATGACGGAAACGTGAAAGTAAATGTAGTAGACGTAGAGCAGGAAACCGATAAAGTTGGTTGCCAGAAGAAGGGCGGGAACCCATCTTTCCTGCTTTACGAGAATGAGAGCCGCGGCGACGACGACGCCCGCAAGGACGACCCAGAATCCCGCCCACGACATAAATCTCGTACCGCCGTAAATAGAAGCGTATACGATCATCGTGACGACGGAGAGCAACATGAGTGCAAGCGTCACGAAGAAGCCGTATTTTTTGTTTGCCAATAAATCTTTCATTTTCTACCTTCTGTTTTTTTTGTTCAACGCATCGCTGCGCCTTGATCTCTGTAACGAGATAGCCCGTCGGAATATTCCGACTGTATTCCTTCCTTCTAAATTCCCTCTTATCCCTCCTTTCTCCGTTTTTTCACATATTGATAAAATTATTATCACAGTTATCCTATCACGATTTTCAAAAAAAGGAAGAAAACAGTTCGAAAAGCGCAAAAAAAAGTGCAAATTGCACTTTTTTTCATTTCATCGGCGCAAATTGCACTTTTTTCTGTTTATTGCGGAAGCATATACACGTTGAGGATAAAGACGTCGTCCTCGGTATTGATTGCGATTCCTCCATGATATTTTTCGGCGATTGCACGAATGCTCTTTAAGCCGTAGCCGTGATAGCCGAGCTCCCCTTTCTTGGTCGTTTGCGGAAGCCCGTCCTCAAAGGAATACCGTTGATTCGTGTAGTTTACGGCATTGACGTATACGAATTCCCCCTTCTTTTCGATCACGAGGCTGATGGTTCGTTTTTCTTTATCGGACAGCTTTTCCGTCGCCTCGATGGCGTTTTCGATCATGTTGCCGAACAGGGAATACAAATCCATCGTTTGCATAAAGGAGAGTATCTTGCCGTCGCCCATACAGGTGAAGGAGATTCCTTTGCTCATACAGCGTATGATTTTCTCGTTGAGAATGACGTCGAGTACCTCCAGACCGGACTGATAGGTGTTGTCGTACGCGTCGATGATCTTTTGCATCGAATCGACTTCCTCCGGCGGGAAACTGTTTTCGATCGCCAGCATATTGTGCTTTAAATCGTGACATTTGATGTTCAACAGCTTGGTGTTCATTTTGCTGTTTTCATACTGCCTGACTTCCTCTTCGTGAATGCGTTGCAGAACGGCGTAATCACTCTTTAAGCGAGCAAATCGATACCAGAAGAACTGAATGAACAGGGCGAGACTATTGCAGGTGACGGCATACAGGGCGACGCAGACGACGACGTATGGTCCTGTGCCGGAACCAGGGCGGAAGAAACGGATAATACCGATACAGACGAGGACGATCACGACGGAGAGAACGATCATACGCTTGTCGTAATTCTCGTAATACCGCTGTTTGGCAAGGCGCAGTCCGATGGACAGCAGAAAGACCAGATACAGCACCGCACAGGTGAAAAGCTCGATATAGATATTCCACGTTTGGAAGGGAAAAGTTATGGCGACGATCCAGCTGAGCTGATACCCGATATGTTGGAGCGCCACGCCTCCCACGCAAGCTGAGACGATCGCCCAGACGGACCCGTCGAAACAGAACCACATGGAAAAGATGGTGAGAATGATCTTTGCCATCATCAAGAAAAAATAGCCGAATCGCGTCGATAAAAACGGCGGAACTAAATCCCCTGAGAAAAAGAACCAAAGCGCCTCGTTGAGAATAACCGCCGCCGAATATCGGACGGCGAAGTGCTTTCTCTTGGGAAAGGGAAACAAAAAGATGAGCTCGGCGAGCAGAAGTTCGGTGATATAGGTAAATTTGGAAAGAATATCGGTCATAATTTTTTTCCTCCGAGAAAATCGGCAAACGCCTCCATGAATATTTTTTTCTGCGGACGGGAAATGATGAGTTCTTCTCCGTCCACCACGCAGTAATCTTTCGTCACCGTATCCACGTACTTCAAATTGACGAGATACCCGCGATTACATCGGATAAACGCTCCGCCCTTGAGCTTTTTCTCTGCGGCGGACAGGCTGATATATTCGGAATAATCCCCCTCTTTGGTATGATAGACGACGTAGTGACCGTTCACTTCGAGATATTTGATGAGATGCGTATGCAAGGATACGGCGTCGCCGGCTACGTTGATGATAAACCGATCCGACGAATCCTTCGCCACTCTGCCGAGCGCGCGCACCATTTTGAGCGCGAAGGCGTGCGGATCGATCGGCTTTACGATAAAATCCAGCGCCTCCACCTCGTAGCCCTGAATCGCCATCTGCGCGATATTCGTGACGAAGATCAGAATCACGTTTTTATCGATTTTCCGAAGCTGCCTCGCCGCTTCCATGCCGTCCGTTCCGTCCATTTCGATATCCATAAAAATAATATCGTACTCCGCCTCGTATCCCACCAAAAAAGCGTCTGCATTCGAAAATTCCCGAACGGAAAATTCCGTTTTTTTCTTGCCCGCCACATAGTCCAGACATTTTTTTATCCGCTTGCGGGACTGTTCCTCGTCGTCAACGATCGCCACGTGAATCATATACTTTCTCCCTTATGATAGACCTTCTCGTTTTTATTTTATCACAAAAAAGCCGCTATGGCAAATCCAAAGTGCGAACGCGCCGTTTTACAGCGCGAATTGTCTTTTTTTGGAAAATGGTTCTATAATACGGATTTCGATCCTTGAAAAATTTCAGGCAAAGAATCCTGATGAATTGTGTGAAAAGCGGCAATCAAGCTTTCGCCCGATTGCCGAAAAACCGGATTTCCGAAATTATTTGAATTTTGTTTTTCAATTGACCTCTACAACATTTGACTTAGAGCCTTTGTTTATCTTCGTATTCTAAAATATCTTCTATACCGCACCCTAATACTTTTGCAAGCGATAGGATAGCTTTGACAGATGCCTTATTGATATTCTTTGCTCCAAGTTCATATTGTTGAAGCGTCCTAATGTTTACACCGGATTTTTCAGCAAGTTCACGCTGTGATAATCCACTGCGTTTTCTCCGAATTTGAAGCCTTGTCGGGGTTTCCTTCCCTTTTATTAACGCATTCAACGACTCAACAAACTTTTCTTCCGGTGCTTCATGCAGAGGATAATACATTTTTACGATTTCTTTCATAGAAACATAGCTATGGATATCCTTGAAAGATCTATCTGTTTCCCATTGATAATAAGCAAGGATCCAACCCGCCCAATATTCAGGAGAATAATCATATTCCTCTTTTCCGATCGGAAACTCTATTCCTTTTCTTGCTTTATTCAGAATCTCCATAACAAGCTCTGTTCCTGAAAGACCCGATACGATCTTGGGGTTACCGCTTTCAAAAGACTCGGCGTATCTCGTTGAAATAAATAGAGACATAAACTCATCGATATCAATGTGGCAATCGTTGACTGCATAGTCAAATGCCTCGCCTAAATTTTTCATCGCATCGCTTAAGTATGTCTCAGCGTAAGCGTGGATCATCATACTTGATTTCCTCCCGAATAATATCTCGCATAAAGATACCTTCTATATCTTCGTTTTCTAATTCTTTTAAGTAAGCTTCCCTTGCTTGATCATCTCTACTTTTTCTTCTCTCATAATACACGGTATTATCGGCTATAGCGTAATCCAAAAATTGAATAGAATCAAACGCCTTCTTGGAGATTAGCACAAACTGCTCACCAAGTTTCCCCAGTCTCATCGCTCTACCGAGCTGTGCAAGCGAAATTTCGTTTGCAACGAATGATCTGGCGAACGAGAAGTACGAGTCGTCTGCACGATAACCAATAATAACATCATAACCTTTATAATCAGGAAGGAAATTCCGGATTAGGTATTCTCTTCCTTTTCTCGCTACAGGTGTCGTAAGTTTCGCTTTTCTATTTTGCATCAAAATTGCAAGCCAGTTGAGTATATTATATTTCTTATCCGATAAATTCAAAATCGACAAGCCTTCCGTTTCGATCTCATATCGATTAGCGTACCCATCAACGTGAAAATTACAAGCCCACTCCTTTGCAAGTTCAATATGCTCCGTACAATAAAAGCCTTGCCCATAATCATTATACGTCTTTCCTTTCCCATAAATAGGCTGAGTTATAATTTCCTGCGAACCATGATATAAAATGATTTTTCCCATAATGCACCTCTTTTATACTTCCACAGAGTTATATTTTTTATATTATACTTCCGTAGAAGTAATTTGTCAAGGTATTTGCGGGGATTTCTTAAAAATATAATCTTTCGATATGTTCAATGCTTGAAACGATACGTTTAGCATCATTCCGGCTCTTTCCGCTTGAAAATCAATAATACGGATTTCGATCTTTCAAAAATTTCAGGAAAAGAATCCTGATGAATTGTGTAAAAAGCGGCAATCAAGATGCCGCCTGATTGCCGAAAAATTGGATTTCCGGAATTATTTTAATTTTGTTTTTCAATTGTCCACCACAACATTTGACTTAGAGCCCATTATCAGGCATAATCTTTCTCTTGTCAAACCTCAATTTTTATAAAAAATATGACTTTATACAAAAAGAGTCCGACGCGGAAAGCGTCGGACTTGTACTTTTTTAATTTTTCAGATCATGACTGTCGTTTTTCGTCTTGCTTGAAAAAACAAGAAACGACGAGCACCAAAACGCTCGACAACATGAATATGCTTGCGCGGATAACGTACGGCACGAGCGCCGCATTGCCCCAATAATCGATGCTGAACACGTAATCCGTGAAGGAAAGAATGACTTCATCGTTATCGACAAATAATCCGAAGGCGATACACAGCAAGGCGATCGCGGCGATTCTGAGCCAGATGGCTTGCGCGTTGCGCCAGAACAGCAAAGAAACCTGTGCGACAAGGGAAAGAATGAGAAGCGCCAACACCATGCCGTTCATAGAACCGATCGAGGTATACGTCAAATACAAGATAAACGCAACGATGGTAAGAGGGATAGAACACAAACACATATAGAATGAACCCGATCTATTCTTGAAAAAATTCATTATGCCTTTACCTCCTTATTGAACTTATATTTGCTGAGGATAAACATGACGTACGATGCCGCCGTAAGGAGAGACACGCCGGCTACTGCCGCGCAGACACCGATCTCCCATGCGGGCGTGATCTGTACGATCTTCATATTAGAGCTCAAGCCGTTGATGCCGCAAGTCCTTGAAATCATATAATATTTACTCTTTACGACTCTTCTGAGTTGTGCGACGACATTTCCGTCGTCCGTGTTCTGCATATATTCTAAATAAGCGTTCGATGCAAAGTCTGCGGTATTTGCGTAGCCCATGTCATTGCCCGCCATCAATGCTTCCACTCTGTTGGACGTGAATCCGGGGGAGAACTTAAAAGAGCAATCGGAAACGGTAATGCCCTTAAATCCCCACTCATCGCGGAGAACGTTTGTCAAAATCTCCTCACACTGCAACGTCCACAATACGCCGATACGCATATTACAGGTCATAGTATAGAGCAAACCGCCTCTATCGTCACGCAATGCGTACTCAAAGGAACGAAGAGAACCTTCGCGCAACGCCTGCTCGGTGCAGAACTGGCTGCAAGCCATACGCTGGAATTCCTGATCGTTGGTTGCAAAATGCTTGGGACCGCCGGACACGCCCTTCTTCATCATTGCGCCGCAATGGATCTCACCGATCAAGGAATTCAAGTTGGAATCTTCGGAATAGTACTCTGCATTTCTGCCGGAGAAGGGCGTTCTGCGAATATTGCCGCCACCCGTGCAAGCAAAACAGGTATTGTTATACATCCAGGCTTCCGCCATCAATTCGCCGCGTCTTTGTTGAATGTCTCTATGAAAGGTTGCCGCTAACAATGAAGGATATACCACTCCTCCTCTGCCGGGATAATATGTATTTTCGACCGCTTGATCGCCGTAACCTACCGTCATGGGAAGATTGCCCGCGCTGTCGCACGCATCGCCGCCGCCTATTGCGGGAATTACAGCCGTCTCATCTTCATAAAAACCGGGAGTGCTTTTTACTTGCATGGCAAGCTCTTCTATGGTGAACTGATCGAGGAAGAGATCCCAAGTCACGTCGTCTTCCCAGGGAACGTCCTTCATCATGACGGCAGTCAAACCGTTCTCCGCGCCGAACGTAAAGGAATCCACGGAAGGGGCGCCCTCCGCTTTCGTATATGTGTTGCCCTGCATCAAGTTTTCCATTTCGCTGCCCTTGATCGTCACTTCAGCCGCTTTGGTGGGGAAGGTTCCCGCCCAGTTTTGACGAGTCAGATAGGTAACGGTAATACCCGTATCTTTGGAGAAATGATTATAATCAGCGTAATCGAATTGATTCGTCACGCGCGCACCCGTTGCCGCAGAATGGCTGTACGCCTTCGTATCGGGCTCTGAGTTGGAAGAAGGAAGTCCCGCGCGAACCTGCTTGGCTCCGTTTTTCTCTGCGGTGTACGCATTACCGTCATGATCGATAAGTCCCGTGTAGCCCCGCAATGCAAGAATATTATTTAACGCTTCGTGCGAGCTGTCGCCGACAGCAAAGTAATAGTCGCCACCGCTGAGGACGTACCCTTCTGCGTTGTTCGTATCATACGAAGCGAGCATATAGCGATCCACCGTAACGGTGACCGTTTCGCTATCCCCCGGTTTAAGCGTGTCCGTCTTTTCGTAGCCTACGATCTGAATGGCAGATTTTTCCACGAGATTTTCGCGTTCGTACTGACCGTACGGCGTCTGCGCGTAAACGAGAACGGCTTTCTTGCCGGCTACGTCGCCCGTATTCGTTACCTTTACTTCTACCGAATAGGTATCCGTTGCGCTGTCATAGCTCACTTTATCAATGCTTTGGTTAAACGTCGTATAAGACAAGCCGAATCCGAAAGGATAGCATACTTCGTCGGAATAATTCCAAGTATTTCCGGAAGAGACAAAGGCTCCGACGTTGGAAGTCGCACCGCCCTGTCCCATAATAGCGTCCGCATAGCGCGTTTCATAATACTTATAGCCGACGTAGATTCCCTCTATCTGCACGTTAACGTAAGATACAACGCCGGCGCCATCCCAAGGAGTCAGCCCCTTTCCATCCGTTATGATGCCGCTGTTGTAGATCTCGTCAAAATTTGCCCACGTCGGCGTATTACCGCTGCTGTTTGCCATAGCAGGCGCGGAGAGAGAATCCGCCGCCCAGGTATCGCTCAACTGACCGGAGGGATTCACCTTTCCCGTTAAGATTTCCGCAACACCCGTAAAGCCGACCGAGCCCACCGTGGAGATCCAGAGCGCGCCGTCTACGTTGTATTCGCTGAGCCAGCCGAGCCCCATCGTGTAGGGACTGTTGATCAAAACGATGACCTTACCAAAGCCCGCTTTCATGACGTTCTCGATCATCTGTCTCTCGTTATAATGTAGCGCGAGCGAACTGATATTACCTTCGGTGGGACTGCCGATATCGTCGGGTTCCGACGTAGCCATATCTACGCCTTCGCCGCCCTGACGGGCGATCGTGACGATCGCGATATCGTTATAATCCGCCTTCCAGGATGATTCATAGTCCTGATAGAAAGACCAGGGATTTTCCGTATTGTTGGCGTTACCGCCCTTCCCCCTCTTATCCTGCGGACGGGTCGCGGGATCGTTGGCATACGCGTTAAAAAGCGTTTCGTTGACGGAAAATCCTTCCGCTTCCAAAGCCTCTTTTAAGGATACCGTCCATTCCGGATCCTCGCAAAGATGAGAGCCTGCGCTGTAAGTACGGTACAGCGGATTGTAGCTCGCATGACCGAACAACGTTACGCGGCGTTCCGTCGATTTGAGCGGCAGAGCGGAATTCTCATTACGAAGCAACACCGCACCCTCACGCATCTCGTTTCGAGCCTGTTCAAACGTCGCCTCGTCGAGTTTCTTCAGACTTTCCGAAGTGAAGTCGCCGAACTCGCTTTCATAATAGATGGACGCCCCCTCTTCTCCCTCCGTAGTGACGACCTCGCTCGTTCGAATCCCGAAATAGGAATTCAAGCTATCCGCATTCGTCATTAACCCGTCTGCAATAAAGCAAGTCCCGATGAGAGACGCAGACATTACCGCCGCAAGTCCTTGCCATAATCTTGTTTTTTTCAGCATATTTTCCTTCTCCTCCTTATATTCATACGCTTTATCACTTTTACCTCCTTAGTTTCATTGATAACATATCAGCGCAGAAATATGTTTATAGTCTCATTATAATAATCGTGAAAATTATATGCTGATTTTGTCAAATTCTGTTCAATTATAAGCCGTATACTGTCACAAACCCTTGTCTTCCAAAAAAGGTATCCCTCTCAAAAAGCGAAGACCTCACATTTTATCGAACGAAGAAGTCGCATTTTAGAGCCAATTTATCGCCGACGTCTGCATGGATATCATAAGAATGATCCACGTGTATAGCACGTGGTCTTTATTTTTCGGGCATAGCCCTTTTTTATTGGCATAACATAAATGTGCTCTTTGGTTGACCTACCAGTCACGCATTGTTTACTTGCTATCCGTAAACGGGTCCTGCGGATCAAAGAGGCTTAACTGATCCGCCTCTTTATGCTATTGTGCAAGGAAGCAAGCGAATCTAAGCCGATTGACTTTCTTGCAGATTTATCGGTCATCGCTGATAGCCTCGGTATTCAATTTATTTGTAACGATTTACCCGAACTTTCGGACGTGAGCGTCAGAAGAGTTTTTGTGCAAGTTGCGCGCGAAGCAATGGTTAACGCCGTAAAGCACGGCGGGGCAAAAACGATGGCGGTTTCGGCTCAAAAGAAAGACGGCGGGTGTAGATTTGTTTTTGCAAACGATGGGATTTGCGAAGGTGAGGTCGTCTTTGGTGGAGGACTTCATACCCTTGAAAAAATGGTCAGCGATATTGGCGGAAAACTGACCGTTGAAAATAACGACGGTTTTGCCGTCGTATTGGAGGTGAAAGATTAGTACCATATTAGTAACTTATAAATTTGCTAATATATTGCTTTTTTGAGCTGACAACATATAATTCAATCATCGCAAATGCGTAAATCTAATTCGGAGATTTTTATATGTTAAACGACCATGTATTAGCCGGGCGCCGACAACAAAAAGGTGTTGTAGTCAACAGATTCAGGCAAAACTTAAAGCCCTGCTCCAAAGCTATATTGCAAAGGGGCAGGGCAATTTTTATTCATTGATTATATAAATAAATGTCCAATTCAAATGCCGACCGCTATTTCTATTAATAGTTTTCCTTTCTCACTTCAAAGAATGCCTGAGGGTGATTGCATACGGGGCATACTTCGGGTGCGGCGGTGCCTACCACGATGTGTCCGCAGTTGCGGCACTCCCAAACCTGAACGCCAGCCTTTTCGAATACCTGCTTGGTTTCAACGTTGTTGAGCAGGGCACGGTATCTCTCTTCGTGCGACTTTTCGATTGCGGCAACGCCTCTGAACTGCTTTGCCAAATCGTGGAAGCCCTCTTCGTCTGCCTCTCTTGCCATTCTGTCGTACATATCCGTCCATTCAGCGTTTTCGCCTTCAGCTGCGTGGAGAAGGTTCTCCGCCGTATTGCCAAGCTCGCCCAATGCCTTAAACCAAAGTTTAGCGTGTTCCTTTTCGTTCTCGGCAGTCTGCAAAAAGAGTGCGGCTATCTGCTCATAACCGGCTTTCTTTGCAACCGATGCAAAGTAGGTGTACTTGTTCCTCGCCTGCGATTCGCCTGCGAATGCTTCCCACAAGTTCTTTTCGGTCTTGGTGCCTGCATAGGGATTCTTTGTTTCCTTAATCTCTACAAACTTTTCCTTGGGCTGTTTGCAGACGGGGCATTTCTCGGGTGCTTCCTCACCTTCGTGTATGTATCCGCAAACTGTGCATTTCCATTTCTTCATAGTTTTTACCTCTTTATTTTTTTGATTTTCGTTATATTTTATCGAGTTAAGCAGAGCATTCACTACGTCTAAAGGTATATCGGGATAACTCTTTATACTCTCTAAAAATTCCCGTGTATTTGCGCTCTGGGGGAGCATAAAACCTGCCTCTCTGCACAAATCTTCCGCCATCAGGCGAGAGGACTTTTCAATCGCAACCGCCAACACTTCGGGCAGTTGCGAGGCTATATTTTCCGCCTTAGCCTTATTTTGAACTAAAGCCCTTAACGACTCTACCACCTTTTCTTCTTTAGATTGTTGAGGGGGCAATTCCTTGGGTACTAACGAGATTGCACTTGAAGGGCAAGCCTCGGCACACGCTCCGCAACCTATGCATTTATCGGTATCTATAATACTGTTCTCCGTGTCGGTAGCACCCGTAGGGCAGACGTACAGACACAGGCAGTCTTTGGTGCAGAGCCTTAAATTTCTAACCGCATATTTATCAGCCATTATTTTCCCCTCCTTTCAACCTTTTCGAATTTCCAGTCAGGCACTTTGCAGACGGGGCAGAGCTTTGGCGGCTCGTTCCCCACGTACACAAAACCGCAGACCGTGCAGACGTAAACGCCCGTGTTTTCAAGCATTTTATCGCCTTCGGTTCTATAGCGTAATAGGAGGGACTGCAACATTCTCGTAACCTTTTCCGCCCACACCTGACAGCGCAACGCACCCCTATCGGGCTGTTCGCCTGCAACTACGTTTCCGTAGGGGAACCCCGACGATAAGTCCTGTTCAATCAGCTCAAGAAGTTTTTCATAACTTGCCACGTCTTCAGGCTGTGCCTTGGAGCGGAAAAACTCTGATAACTTTTTAAAGTTTTCACTCTCTTTGGGGAGATACTGCTTTTCACACCCACGGGCAAGGTTAGAGCAGATTATGCTCATCTCCATTGCGGAAAGTTCCTTTTCCGTATGGGGCTTTTCTGTCGCTGTCTGCGCATTGTTTTCTTCCTTTAGTTTAAAGGCATCTCTGCCTGCACCGCAGAGCGGACAGACAAAATCTTGCGGCAGTTCGCCGTCGGTTTTATGGACGTAGCCGCAAACCGTACAAATATATTCTTTCATTCTACGCCTCCTTTTATTCAATTATAGCGTATTTATCTTTTGCTTTCCGTGACAAAATCACAAACTTAATTATCTCCGCACTTACCGTGAGAACAGCCGTGACTTCCGCATGAATGTTCTTCACCGTGGTCGTGGTGATGATGGTCGCAGTGAACGTCGGGAATATAATCGAGCTTACCCGTTATAAAAGCCTCTACCGCCTCGTCTGCATTGCCGCAAACTCCGCCGTATAGCTTTACTCCTGCCTGACTTAACGCCATCTGCGCACCGCCGCCTATACCCCCGCATATAAGGACGTCGGCGTTTATATTTGCAAGCAAACCTGCTAAGGCTCCGTGGCCCGTACCTAAAGTATCAACAATCTGCGAGCTAACGACTTTTCCGTCCTCGATATCGTACACCTTAAAGGTCTGCGTATGCCCGAAATGTTGAAAGATTTCTCCATTTTCGTAAGTTACTGCAATTCTCATAATATTATCTCCTTTTTCCAATTTAACTTGGCTTTGAATTTTTCTTTTTGCACAGTCCGATTTATAACAATAGTCCGTGTTTCCGTTGCAAAGGCAGTATTTGCCTCCTTCAATTTTAATAGGGCAGCCTGCAACCAACGCCTTGGCAATCTTTTTTCTTGCGCTGTCGTAAATGCTCTGCACGGTAGTTCTGCCCACCCCCAATTGAGTTGCACACTCTTCTTGAGAAAGCCCTTCGTTGTCGATTAGACGGATAGTCTCATATTCGTCGATTGCTAAAACGACGGGTTGTCCAGCATTCTCGCCGTCGGGAACAAACGTACTCACTTCGGGGAAGTGACAAACTCTTCTCTCTTTTGTCGGTCTTGCCATATTTTCACCTCGGTATTATTATAAAACAGTTATTGACATATGTCAATAACTCTTGACATTTTTTTGTTACGGCATTATAATTAACGTAATTATGAATTACTTAACCTATTTACCTGTCTGGAATAAGTTGACGGGAGAACAACAGGAAAAGCTTATAAATTCAGCTCTTGAAAAAGTATTTAGCAAAGGCGAGATACTGCACAGCGGTTCGGCTGACTGCACGGGGCTGATACTCGTAATTGAGGGACAATTGCGTGCTTTTACTATATCCGATGACGGAAGAGAAATAACCCTCTATCGTCTTTTTGAAAGGGATATGTGCCTGTTTTCCGCCAGCTGTATGTTAAACAGCATACAGTTCGATATTACCCTCTCCGCCGAAAAAGACACTACAGTTTTAGTCATTCCCTCGGACATATATAGGGGTATAATGGATATTTCCGCACCGCTTGCAAACTACACCAACGAGCTTATGGCAACACGTTTTTCGGACGTAATGTGGCTTGTTGACCAGATTATGTGGAAGAGCTTTGATAGACGGCTTGCAACCTTTTTAATAAATGAAGCAAATATCGAAGGAACAAATAAACTTAAAATAACACACGAAATTATAGGCAACCATTTGGGTAGCCCCAGAGAAGTTGTAACGAGAATGTTGAAGTATTTTGTTAGCGAGGGATTGATTACCCTATCCCGTGGCACGATTGAAATTATAGATTCGGACGGACTATCGACAATTGCAGGTGAATAAAATTTATAGCGTTGAGTTTCGCAAAACTCAACGCTATTTTAATTAGTCTTCTTTGCTGAATTGGTCTTTGCCTACGGCGCACAGGGGACATACATAATCTTCGGGAAGATCTTCCCACTTTGTGCCGGGAGCAATTCCGTTTTCGGGTTCGCCCGCCTCTTCGTCATAGACGTAACCGCACACGTCGCATACGTATTTCATTTTCGTTACCTCCTTATTTTTAATTATATACTTTCCTCTTTTATTCTTTAGTTATCCCTGCCCGTCCATTCCGCAAGGGAGTGTTTTTTCAATCAACGCTTTATCCTTTTTCACCGCTTCATAGTAGCGATAGCCGCCTGCAAAGTTGTAGGCTTCAAACCCGTTGCCTTCAAGTATTCGGCTGGCAATATAGCTGCGTAAACCGCTTTGACAGATGACGTACACGGGCTTAGATTTATCCAACTCGTGAAGCCTTTCACGCAGTTCGTCCACGGGTATGTTTTTAAAACCTTCAATATGTCCCCTTGCAAATTCTTTTACCGTCCTTGTATCGAGCAGGATTACGTTATTATCGTTTAACAGCCTCTCCTCGTCTTCGATATACCACTGTTTAACGATTCCGTCTTTTATATTTTCAATCATAAACCCTGCCATATTGACGGGATCTTTGGCTGAAGAATAGGGCGGTGCGTAGGCTAAATCAAGCTCTGCAAGCTCATACGCCTTAACCCCTGCACGTATTGCCGTTGCAAGCACGTCTATGCGCTTATCCACGCCGACGTAACCGACAATCTGCGCACCTAATAATCTATAAGTACCTTTCTCAAACAGCACTTTCATAGTCATTGTCTTTCCGCCGGGGTAGTAACCTGCGTGGCTCATAGGGGATAAAATAACCTTATCGTAATCTATCCCTGCCTGTTTTGCCATATTCTGGTTAATTCCCGTAGACGCCGCAGTCAACCCGAAAATCTTGATTATAAAGCTGCTCTGACCGCCTGAATATTCACTTTCTTTACCGCAGATATTGTCCGCCGCAACCCTGCCCTGCTTATTGGCAGGACCTGCAAGTGATATAAGCCCGTCATTGCCCGTTACAAAATTTTTGATCTGCACGGCGTCGCCCACGGCATATATATCGGGAACCGGAGTTTCCATTTTCTCGTTCACGACTATACTGCCCTTTATGCCAAGCTTTAACCCTGCCTCTTTTGCAAGGCGGGTGTCGGGCGAAACGCCTATTGCAAGTATAACCATATCTGCGGTTAAGGAGTTACAACCTTTAAGTTTAACTGTAGTATTGCCATCAACTTCTTCTATCCCCTCTACCCTGCGGTTGAGCAGGAGATTTATTCCCTGTCTTCTCACCTCTGCATGGATAAAGGAAGCCATATCGTAGTCAAGTGGCGTTAACAGTTGTAAACCGCCCTGAACGATTGTAACGTCCAAACCAAGCTCTTTTAAGTTTTCAGCAACCTCTATGCCGATAAAACCGCCTCCTGCAACGACTGCGGATTTAGGTTTGTTTTCTTCCACGTACTGCCTTATAGCAAGCGTATCTTCCACAGTACGAAGGGTGAAGACATTGCCCTTTGCCGTCTTTTCAGAAGGAGGCTGAACGGGTTTTGCGCCAGTGGAGATTAAAAGCTTATCGTAAGTCTCTTCAAAAGTAACACCGCTTTCAAGGTCTTTGACCGTTACCGACTTTCTGTCGGGGTTGATTGAAATAACCTCGTGTTTAACGCGCATATCCACCCTAAAACGAGAGTAAAAGCTTTGGGGCGTCTGCAAGGTTAAATCGCCTTTATCTTCAATTACTCCGCCTATATAGTAGGGTAAACCACAATTTGCATAGGAAATATAGCCCGACTTTTCAAAGACTATAATCTCCGCCTTTTCGTCAAGCCTGCGTATTCTCGCCGCAGCCGTAGCACCGCCTGCCACACCGCCAATTATTACAACTTTCATTTATTTAACAACCTTTCCGCTATATGCGGATATACCGCCTATATTCTTGACGTTAGTATAACCGACTTGTTTTAAGTAGGCAACCGCCCTTCCGCTTCTGCCTCCGCTTAAACAGTAGACGTAGACGGGCGTATTCTTATCTTTAATAGTATCTTCCACCAAGCCTATTTTGTCAAGGGGTAGATTGATACTATTTTGAATATGACCGCCTCGATATTCTTCAACCGTCCTCACGTCAAGCAATACCGCACCGTTTGTCTTACTAAACTCTGCAACGCCGTCGTTAATGTCGGGAGAGCGTAAAAACGAAAATATTCCCATAGTTTTCTCCTTATAGCATTGCCAAAATAGCTTCTTTGGGCTTTGCACCGACGGAGATATTAACAACCTTTCCGCCTTTAACGACCGCCAAAGTGGGTATGCTCATTATGCCGAATTGCGAAGCAAGGTACGATTGCTCGTCCACGTTGATTTTGCCTACCTTAATATCGGCTCTCTCTTCGGCAATAGCCGAAACGATGGGAGCAACAAAACGGCAGGGACCGCACCAATCGGCATAGAAATCTAAAAGCACGGGCTTTTCAGAGTTGATTACTTCGTTCACATAATTTTCCTTATTGATGGTTATTACAGACATTTTCAGTCCTCCTTTTGTCTTTTACGCCTTAATTATAACTCATAATAAAAATTATTTCTGTGACAATATCACTTTTCAAAGGAAATAAAAAAATAATAATTTGAAGAAGCAGTAAGAGTTGGCTTCTCTTACTGCTAGGATATGTGTTATTAAATTCTAAATCTAATCCCGAAATAATCGTTAGCAACAAAAAATACGAGCCGTTTACAACAACGGTTCGTATTTTTCTTCTTTGGTGCACCTTCAGGGACTCGAACCCTGGGCCCACTGATTAAGAGTCAGTTGCTCTACCAACTGAGCTAAAGGTGCATATAAAATTGTAAATGTGGTGCACCTTCAGGGACTCGAACCCTGGGCCCACTGATTAAGAGTCAGTTGCTCTACCAACTGAGCTAAAGGTGCATACATTTGGTGGTCCATTGGAGATTCGAACTCCAGACACCTTGATTAAAAGTCAAGTGCTCTACCGCCTGAGCTAATGGGCCGTATATCTTTTGGCTGGGGTGGCAAGATTTGAACTTACGAGTGTCGGAATCAAAATCCGATGCCTTAACCGCTTGGCTACACCCCAATAAATTCAAAATAAATGGGGCGGGCGACGAGAATCGAACTCACGACCTCCAGGGCCACAATCTGGCGCTCTAACCAACTGAGCTACGCCCGCCATTTATTTGGTGCGCCTGAAGAGATTCGAACTCCTGACACGCGCCTTAGAAGGGCGCTGCTCTATCCAGCTGAGCTACAGGCGCATTACGATTTGCCATGCGTTGTTGGAAATGGAGCGGGTGATGGGAATCGGACCCACGCGACCAGCTTGGAAGGCTGGAGTTCTACCATTGAACTACACCCGCAAAATTTTCCAACCGAATGCTTGATTATTATATCAACTTGAACCTGAATTGTCAAATGATTTTGACAAATTTTTTCAAAATATTTTTATCTTTTTTTTGCGCCGTCCGTTGCCCTTTTCGGCAACGGACGGGCGGTCGTTTTTCCTTTATACGTTCACTTCTCCCCTCTCGCCAAGAAGATTTTTATGGCGATCGAGAATGGGCTGAATTTCGTTTTCGATAAACTCCACGGTCTGCGAAGGCGCTCTGCCGACAAAGTTTTTCGCGTCCAGAATTTCCTCCATCTTATCCTTTGCCGCGGCGAACAGAGGCTCGGCTTTGATGAGCTCGATGAGATTATTCTCCTTTCCTTCCACTTTCACGTTTTTCCCCGCTTCCATGGAGAGTTGACGAATGACTTCGTGCAATTCCTGACGGTTTCCGCCCGCCTTCACGCATTCCATCATGATATTTTCCGTCGCCATGAAGGGAAGTTCCGCTTGGATATGCTTGGCGATGACCTTTTCGTACACGACGAGATTTTCCGCGACGTTCATGTAGATATTCAGGATCGCGTCGGTGGCGAGGAACGCCTGTGCGTTCACGATACGGCGATTGGCGGAATCGTCGAGCGTTCTTTCAAACCACTGGGAAGAGGACGTCATCGCGCTGTTTGTCGGCAAACTCATGACGTAGCGGGCAAGCGAACAAATGCGTTCGCTCCGCATGGGATTGCGCTTATACGCCATAGCGGAGGACCCGATCTGCTTTTTCTCGAAGGGTTCTTCGATCTCCTTCATGTTCTGCAAAATACGGATATCGCCGGCAAATTTATAGGCGGACTGTGCGATCTGCGAGAGGACGCAGAGCACGTTATAATCGAATTTTCTGGGATAGGTCTGTCCGGTTACGCCGTAAACCTTATCGTAGCCGAGTTTCTTGACCACGCGGCGTTCGAGTTCCTTCACCTTTTCCTCGTCTCCGTTAAAAAGCTCCATAAAGGACGCCTGCGTGCCCGTAGTGCCCTTTACACCACGTAATTTGACGTGAGACTTCAAATCCATCAGATCGAGATAATCCATTTCAAGGTCCTGAAGCCAAAGGGTAGCTCGCTTTCCGACGGTCGTGAGCTGCGCGGGCTGCAAATGCGTAAAGCCGAGCGCGGGCACGTCCTTATAGGTTAAGGCGAATTTTTTGAGCTTATCCATCACGTTGACGAGCTTTTTCAAAATGATGTCGAGCGCATCGTCCAAAATGATGACTTCGGAGTTACAGTTGACAAAACAGCTCGTAGCGCCCAGATGAATGATGGGCATGGCTTGCGGCGCCTGCGCGCCGTACGCTTTGACGTGCGCCATGACGTCGTGACGCACCTCGCGCTCGAACTGTTGCGCGAGCTCGAAGTTGATATCCTCCGCGTGCGCCTTCAATTCGTCCACCTGTGCCTGCGTAATATTCAGACCGAGCTCCATTTCCGATTCCGCCAAAGCGATCCAACACTTTCTCCACAGCTTGAAACGCTTTTCGTCGGAAAAGTTATGCTGCATCTCTTTGCTCGCATAACGGGTATTCAAGGGATTCTGGTAAACAGAAAAATCTTCCATCTGATTTTCTCCTATTTATAGTACTTTTTCATTATAACGGAAACGAAAAGAAAAATCAATAAAATCGGTCAAGTTTTTGCGGCGGAGTGATCTCTTTTTCTCTACCCGACAAAAAAGGAAAGACCCGTTATCTTTCCGCAAGGATTGAAAACGGATCTTTCACGTTAAATTTTACGATTAACTCTTTTTGTTCTTTACGCAGTAGTATACGATGTATGCCGCGCCCGCCAAAACGATGACTGCCGCAACGGCGTCGAATACGTATACGGCGATCTGCCACCATGCCAAGTCGTAAACGACGATGGTACCGGGAGCGACGCCCTGCATAGCGTTGGAGTTGGCTACGGTGTAGCACATATTCTTATAAGCCTGACGGATCGCGAGTTTCGCGGTCGCGCTCTCATCGGTATACGTTTTGCCGAAGGAGAGGTGCAGGTCCGTACCCGCGCGGGTACCCTGATCGGCGATCATGTAGTCGTACAGGTTAAAGTCGGTCAAACCCACGCCGCAGAAGCCCCATTCGCCGCGGAGAACGTCCGTCATGAGAGCCTTGCTGCCGCCCGCCCAGATCGCGCCGATACGGTTGAAGGAGGACATGACTGCCGTAGTTGCAGGCATCACGTTGGTCGCTACGGTGCCATTTTCGTCTGCGATGTACTTAACGGTCATGGTAGCGTTTTCCACGACGTACTGGAAGCCCTTCAAATAAATCTCGCGCATGGTCTGCTCGGTAGCCCACGTGCACTGATTGACAGTTCTGAATACTTCGGTATCGTTCAAAGCAAAATGCTTGAGATATGCGTACAAGCCCTTTTCGGCTGCGCCTTCGATCACTTCGCAGGCGATCTTGCCCGTCAGCATGGGATCTTCGGAATAGTATTCGAAGTTACGTCCGGCAAAAGGAGTACGATGCGTGTTGAGCGCGGGACCGTACCAGCCGCTGATGCGGGCGGCGACGCCGTTCTCTTCGTAATTCATCGCTTCTTCGCCGATCGCTCTGCCCATCTCTCTGACGAGATCCTTATTAAAGGTGGACGCGATGACGACTTCGGAGCAGTACGCGCAGCAACCGGTGGAACCCCACAGCTTGGAGAAGCCCTGAGGACCGTCGAAGTCCTTCGTATCGACCTTACCGATGGATTCTACGGCAGGCGTATTGTATGCGCACTTGCCGAGACCGACTGCCTTATAATCCTCTTCCGTCAACTGATCGAGGAAGGTGTCCCAAACGGGATCGTTGTAGTTCAAGCCTCTCATGTTGGAGAGAACGAGTCCGTTTTCCTGACCCATGACAGGCATCTTATCTTCCGCATTGTTATGCTCGGACGCCACGTAAGGTTTCAAGAGATCGGCAACCGTCTTGCTGACCTGCACGCCGTTTTCTTCATAATTCAAAACGATATTCTTTGCCAAACGGTCCTTTGCGGTGGGCGCGGTGGGCGCGGTAGCCTTGAAGTCCGCACGGCTCATGTTCAGCGCGTAACCTTCCTTCTTGGTATCCGTGAACATCGCGGAAACGTCGTTGAAGCGGTTGGTGGCGGGCTGCATGACGATAACCATATCGGAAACTTCCTTTCTCGTTTCGGTCGTATATTTGATCTCGGAGAAATTATAGCTCTTCTTATTGCTTGCGCCTTCGCTCACGACGTGAGAGTTCTCGCGAACGGTGAACTCGTAGGAACCGTTTTCCAGAATGTAGCCGCCGCCCTGAATGTGAATACCCTTATAATCGTAAGAAGCCATATCCTTTTTGAGAATGGTCATCTCCACGGTATCCGATTCGCCGGGCGCAAGGAGCTTGGTCTTGCCGAAATCGCCGAGAACGACTGCGGATTTTTCAATGCCGCCCTTCGTGTAGGGAGCGGAGTAGTACAGCTGTACGACGTCCTTGCCGGCAACGGAACCCGTGTTGGTGACCTTTACCTTCACGGTCACGCCGTCTGCGTTTTCGCTCCAGGTGGATTCCTTACTGAACGTGGTGTAGGAGAGACCGTATCCGAAGGGATAAACGACGGACGCGTCGTAATCGATGACGCCCTCAACGGCTGCGGTTTCGTAGTAACGGTAGCCGATGTAAATGCCCTCTTCGTACTGCGTGAGGTACGCTTCCTCTCTCTTGCTGTCGCCGCCGCTCACGTCGCCCGCACCGATATCGGTATAGCTGACCGCTCTGTTGGCGTTCACGTACGTGGGATCCTTGGTGAAATCCGCCGCGTAGATATCCGCGGTTTTTCCGGAAGGATTTACCTTACCGGCGAGGATATCGCCGAGCGCGTTGAAGCCCGTGGAACCGGGACCGCCTACCCAGAGAATGGCGTCTACGCCGTCGTCCTTTTCGAGCTCGCCGAGTTCCATGGCGTTGGAAGAGTTGATGACGACGATCGTCTTTTTATAGTTCTTTTCGCAGAATTTGATCCAGTTCTTTTCATACTCGGAAAGCTCGAGCTGATGCTGACCGTCCTTATAGGTATCGTATTCCGCTTTGCCCGTGCCCGACTTCACCGCTTCGGCAAACGTTTCGCTCTCCGCCGCATCCTTCTTCAGATCGTTGGAAAGATCCCAGCCTTCGCCGCCCGCGCGGGAGATAACGTATACGGCAACGCCGTCTACGACCGTGAAGGGCTTATCCGCACCCGTGGCGTCGTTGTAGGCAACTTCGCCGATGAGCCACTGAGACTGGTTGTACTTATCCATCTTGATACTGCAACGCTGATAATTTGCCTTCTCTTTGTTGAAGTAATTGTAGGAATTGTCGTCCATCGTAAAGCCAGCCTGTCGAATGCCGGTATAGGGCGTAGCCGCCTTGGAAGCGTCCACATTACCCGAGCCGGAACCGCCGTACAGAGGATCGACTGCGCCGCGTCCGACCAAGCTGATGCTGGTAGACGACGCCTTCAAGGGCAACGCGTCGTTCTTGTTCTTCATGAGAACGAAGCCTTCGTCGCAGAGCTCCTTGGTGATCTTCTCCCCGTTTTCTACCGCTTCGGCTTTACTCTTTGCCTTCACGTCGTAGTAGTTGGTATCCCATTGATCGGAACCTTCTACCTCAACGATATGCGCTTCGCCCTTGCCGAGATAGGTGTTCGCTATCGACTTCAACGCGGTTGATGCAACTGTCAAACCGATAGCCGTTACGAGAAAAACGGACGTGAGAACGATCGACGTTTTGAACAAACCGTTTTTCTTTTTGGTGTTAGACATAAAAACCTCCTCTAATCTTGATTTGAAAAGAGGAGATCATACGAGCAAGTTGTCATTATCGTATTGCGTGGCAATACGATAACGGGGTACCCCGTTAAAAATATTCAATTTACTTTTCTTCTTCCTCTTTTCTCTTTACCGACACTATTTTATCATACGCGCGATCTCCCGTCAAGAAAAATGATAAAAAAAATTGTGTATAAAATAAATTTTTTGTTCGATAAAGACTATTTGTCATATTTTTTTATGATAATTTCTTTCTCATTTTTTCTATTTTTTTCTATCCATTCCATAAACTGAAAGAAAAACGACGTATCCCGCAAAAGGAGCCGAATACGCCGTTTGTTATTTTTTTTCATTTTTAAGGGTTGTGCGAGGCGTGTCCACCGAGCAAACGAACGCGGCGTTCCGTTTTTTCGGAACGCCGTGGAAAATTTACTTTTTCTCAGGTTCGGGATAGTCCACGCCGAAGGTTTCCACGGTGACGGAAGCGATCGTCTGATCCTTTAAGGGCTTATCGTTCCAGTCGGTGTGAACGACCGCGATCTCATCAACCGTCTCCATGCCCTCGATCACCTTGCCGAACGCGGCATACTGTCCGTCGAGGTGGGGCGCGTCTTTGTGCATGACGAAAAACTGACTGCCTGCGGAATCGGGCATCATGGAACGAGCCATGGACAATACGCCGCGAGTGTGGCGGATATCGTTCTTTTCAAACCCGTTCATGGAGAACTCGCCGCGAATGCTGTAACCGGGACCGCCTGTGCCGACGCCGTTCGGGTCGCCGCCCTGGATCATGAACCCTGCGATGACTCTGTGAAAGATAAGACCGTCGTAAAAATTCTTTTTTACGAGGCTGATGAAGTTGTTGACGGTATTGGGCGCCTTTTCGGGATAAAGTTCCGCCCGAAAGGTTTTGCCGTTCGCCATAGTAAAGGTAACAATAGGATTGCTCATATAAAAATCTCCTTTTTATTCGGTATATTTTTCCACTTTAACGCCTGCCTCTTCGAAAAGACGCAGAGAAAATTCATCGGGATACCCCTCGCGATAGACCACCCGCGCAATGCCCGCGTTGATGATCATTTTCGCGCAGATCACGCAGGGCTGATGCGTACAATAGAGCGTGCCGCCGGAGACGTTGATGCCGTATCTCGCCGCCTGAATGATGGCGTTCTGCTCAGCGTGAACGGCGTAGCAGATTTCGTGATGCGTTCCGCTGGGAATATTCAGCTTTCTGCGCAGACACTCCTTGCGCTCTTCACAACTCTTTACGCCGGAAGGAGCCCCGTTGTAGCCCGTCGTGAGGATACGATTATCTTTGACGATGACGGCGCCGACGTGGCGATTTTCCTGAAAACAGCTCGACCAGGTACCGATGAGCTGCGTAGCTTCCATAAATCTTTTATCCCATTTATTCATAAGTAAGCCCCACCAAAGCATTTTTTTTTATTGTAGCATAAAAGAAGAGAAAAATCAACCTCTTTTTCCCTTCTTTCCCTTTCCCCGCAAACGCTTTTTTTTCAAGGGAATGCGACAATGGCGGATTGAAAAAAATTTTAACGATTTCCTTTATTTTTTGTTTGAAGAAAAAAATAACCGTTTATAATCATTCTGTAAAAATTAGCGAGGGGAAAAAGCCCCCCAAAGGAGATACCAAATGTCCATTAAACCTTTATTCGATAAAGTTGTCGTGAAAGCAGAACAAGCGGAAGAAAAGACCAAGAGCGGTTTCATTTTGACGACCGCGTCTCAGGAAAAACCCCAGACCTGTATCGTCGTTGCCGTCGGCCCCGGCGGAATTGTCGACGGAAAGGAAATCACCATGCAGGTGAAGGTAGGCGAAAAGGTTCTCTGCTCCAAGTATGCGGGAACGGACGTAAAAGTTGACGGCGAAGAATACACCATTATCAAGCAGAGCGATATCCTCGCCATCGTGGAATAAGTATTAAAAGGAGAGTAACAATATTATGGCTAAACAGATCAAATACGGAGACGAAGCAAGAAAGGCACTCGAAGCAGGCGTAAATACGCTCGCCGATACCGTTAAAATCACCCTCGGACCCAAGGGCAGAAACGTCGTACTCGACAAGAAATACGGCGCTCCCCTCATCACCAACGACGGCGTCACCATCGCCAAAGAGATCGAGCTCGAAGATCCCTTCGAAAACATGGGCGCACAGCTCGTGAAAGAAGTTTCCACCAAGACCAACGACGTGGCGGGCGACGGCACCACGACCGCAGTCGTTCTCGCGCAGGCGATCATTCGCGAAGGCTTGAAGAACCTCGCCGCCGGCGCTAACCCCATTATTTTGAGAAACGGTATCGATAAGGCCGTCAACGTAGCCGTAGACGAAGTCAAGAAAATTTCCAAATCCGTTGAAAACAAGAAGGCGATCCAGCAGGTAGCCTCCATCTCCGCAGGCGACGAAGCGGTAGGCGAAATGATCGCCAACGCGATGGAGATCGTAGGCAAGGACGGCGTCATCACCGTAGAAGAAGGAAAATCCATCAAGACCGAGCTCACCACCGTAGAAGGTATGCAGTTCGACAGAGGCTACGTTTCCTCCTACATGGTCACCAACACCGAAAAGATGGAAGCCGTGCTCGAAAATCCGTATATTCTCATCACCGATAAGAAGATCTCCTCCTTGCAGGAAATTCTCCCCGTCCTCGAACCCCTCGCACAGCAGGGCGCAAGACTGCTCATCATCGCAGAGGACGTGGAAGGCGACGCCCTCGCAGGACTCATCATCAACAAGCTCAAGGGCGTATTCAACTGCGTAGCCGTTAAAGCGCCCGGTTTCGGCGACAGAAGAAAGGCTATGCTCGAAGATATCGCGATTTTGACGGGCGGTCAGGTCATCTCCTCCGATCTCGGCATCGAATTTAAGGACGCTACGCCCGATATGCTCGGCAGAGCGAATACCGTTCGCGTAGACAAAGAAAACACCACCATCATCGACGGCGCAGGCGATCCTTCCGCCATCAAAGACAGAATCGCCTCCATCAAGGCGCAGATCTCGGAGACGAAGTCCGACTATGACAGAGAAAAATTGCAGGAGAGACTTGCCAAGCTCGCGGGCGGCGTAGCGCTCATTTCCGTCGGCGCGGCTACCGAAGTAGAGATGAAGGAAAAGAAACTCCGCATGGACGACGCGCTCGCAGCGACCCGCGCGGCAGTAGAAGAAGGCGTCGTGCCCGGCGGCGGCGTAGCGCTCCTCTCCACCATTCCCGCTTTGACCGCTCTCGTAGACACGTTGGAAGGAGACGAAAAGACGGGCGCCAAGATCATTTTGAAGGCGATCGAAGAACCCGTTCGCCAGATCGCCAAGAACGCAGGTCTCGACGGCAGCGTGATCGTCGACAAGATCGTGACGGCAAACAAAGCGAACTACGGCTTCGACGCCCTCAACAACAAGTATTGCGACATGGTGGAAAGCGGAATCATCGATCCTACCAAGGTTACCCGTTCCGTGCTCCAAAATGCGGCTTCCGTCGCTTCCACGCTCCTCACCACGGAGAGCATCGTGACGGATATCCCCACCCCTCCCGCTCCCGCAGCGCCTGCAGGCGGCGACATGGGCGGTATGTACTAATTCCCCAAAAAATAAACAGTCGGTAGCAGAATTTCTGCTACCGATTTTTTTACGCTTATTTACTTTTTATTAAATATCGTTTTGGCGTCGGCGGGATATTCTTTTCGGCTGAGATGAATCAAAAGCTCTTCCAAAGAGGAGAAAAGGGCGAGCGCGCAAACGATCCAACTATACACCCCTTCCCATGAAAGGAGGAGCGCGTAGGGTAAGAGAAAAACGGAAAAGCCCGTCACCTTATTCAAATAGGTATGCACAGCCGCAAAGCGACGGAATTTGATCGCCGCCACCGTATAGGACGCTAACCGTATCAGCAAGATGACAGCCACGACGCACCAGATGATCTTCGGCAACCGCTCCCACAAAACGGGGAGAATCTTTATCAGCATGACCGCATAAAAAAGAAGATCGGCAATGCTGTCCAGCGTTGCCCCGAATTTACTCGTCGTTTTGGTTCGGCGGGCGATCCAGCCATCCAAGACGTCCGTCAATCCCGTAAAAGTGTATATCGACAAAAAGGGCGCTGACGACGGGGAAAGAAAGAACAGCCCTACCGTTCCGATCATGCGGAACAGGGTGATCCCGTTTGCCACGGTCAAAATTTCGTTGCGTTTGTTTTCATTTTCTCTTTTCGATTTCATATTCTTCTATAAGATATTTTTTCACGATTACTTTTTCGGATATCTTACTCGATTCTCCAACTGATCGAGTAGTCGCCGACAAATTTTTTCGCCGTAACGAGAACCTTATACTCGCCGGGTTCCGATACGATCACTTCAAACTCCGCGCTATCCAGATTTCTGCCGGTATAATCGGGATTATCCTTGTTCCCGGCTCGATAGACGTCTATATCGATGCGCCCCGAATCCTTAAAGATTCGAATGGAGACAATCCCCTTTTCCCCTTCTTCGACCTGATAGGTGCGGTACTCCGTTCCGTTTCGGATCATGCCGCCGTCTCCGAAGTCGACCTCCATGTTGCCGCGCTCGTCCGAAGGTTCATTCCCGACGCTTGCGCACGCCGCAAACGGAATCAAAGCAAAAAATATCACGAGGGCGAGCAGGAAGAAAACGCCGTATCGCCATGCCGATTTCCTGTTTCTATTCACGATGAAACCTCCTTTTCGGTTTTTATTTATAGTATACCTACCGAACGGTCGTTTGTCAACCGTTTTTTCTCATTTGATCCGCCACGAAATATTGAATTTGAGACTCTTTATCCGTTCGGATAGGCTTTGATGCCTCTTTGCAGTCGCTCAAGCCCTTCCCGCAACCGTTCTCTCGGACAGGCGATATTCATGCGCAGAAAGAATCTGCCGTTGCCGCGGTACTCTGCGCCGTCGGAGAGCCAAAGCCCCGTTTCCTTACGGATAAAATCGCGCAGCCCCCTTGAATCGGAAGTGATCTTCGAGCAGTCGAGCCAAAGAAGATAGGTCGCCTCGCCCTGCACCAAGTGCAGTTGAGGCAGTTCCCTTTGCAGAAATTCCTCGCAGAGCGCCCGATTTTCAAAGAGATAGTCGTTGAGCTCATTCAGCCATCCCTCCCCTTCCGTCAAGGCGGATACCGCGGAGACGACGGCGAAGGAATTCGGCTCTGCGATCTCATCGGCGTTCAGACAGCGATTGACTTTATTGCGAAGATTTTGATCGGGAACGACGACGCACGCGCTCTGCATCCCCGCAAGGTTAAACGCTTTGCTGATCGAGAGGCAGGTGATGCTGTTTGCGCGGCAATCCTCGCTGACGGAGGCAAACGGAACGTACGCTTTTCCCTTTTTGACGATATCGCAATGAATCTCGTCCGAAAGAACGGTGACGCCGTATTTTTTACAGAGCCAACCGATCTTCTCGATTTCTTCCTTCGTCCAGAGTTTTCCGACGGGATTGTGCGGATTGCAGAAGATGAGGAGAGTGGAGAGCGGATGGGACAGCTTTTCCTCGAGCAGGGCAAAATCAAGCTCGTATTGTCCCCCTTCGTAGGTCAAAGGACATTCCAGCGTGTGCCGCCCCGCATTTTCGATGGAATGATAAAAAATATCGTAAACGGGCGTGATGACGACCACGTTATCCCCCAAAGAGGTGACCCTTTTTACGATGGACGAAACGGCGGGAACGACGCCCGTGCAAAAGGTCATTTCTTCCTTATGAAAGGTTACGCCGTGCGCTCTTTGCCAACGGTCGGCGTACGCGAAATACCATTCGTCGGGAATGACGTTATAGCCGAACACGCCGTGCTCCACCCTATTTTTCAGCGCCCGAATGACGCAGGGAGCCGTTTGAAAATCCATATCGGCGACCCACATAGGGAGCTCCCCTTTCCGAATATCCCATTTGAGGGAACAAGTGCCCCTTCTGTCGACGGGGGTATCGAAATCGTACATTTATTTTCTCCTTTCCACTTGCGCGCAAGCGTCCTTGGCGGCAAACTCGTCTAAAATCAGCTCGTCCACGCCGTCGCAGACGATTTTTCCGCTCGTGGGATTCTTGACGGAATCGATCTTTCCGAAAATCTCCGCGTCGACGTTCTCCGCATACTCAAACGAGAGCGTCGTGTTCACGAGCTTACAGTTTTTCAGCGTGACGTTCTTCATATAACAGAATCCCTGCAGACTTTCCACCATGCAGTTGACGAGCGTTACGTTTTTGGAATTCCAGGCAAAGTATTCGCCGGAAATAAAGGAATCGTACACGGTGATATTCTCGCAGTTCCAGAAGGCGTCCTTGGTGAGGAGTTTGGAATTTCGGATCACGACGTTTTTCGCCCCGTCGAACCCGTAGTTGCCGATAAGCTCCAAATGATCGATCTGCACGTCCTCGCAGTTCATGGCAAAATAATCCCCTTTCACAGTGACGTCCTTCATGGAGATATCCCTGCAATTCCAAAGCGTTTCCTTGGCGTCGGAGAAAGTGACGCCGTTCAAGGAGATATTTTTACACCGCCTTAACCCCTTCGGCGCGAGGTAGGTGCAATTTGTCAGGGAAATATCCTCCGTATACCAAATGCCCGCGCGGGCGTTTTCGAAAAAGGTACAATCCTTTACCGTGATATTTTTGGCATACCAAAAAGGATATTTCCAGCGGAACAGACAACTGCTTGCCTGAATGTTTTCGCTCTCCTTCAAGGGGGATTCCCCGTCGTCGAACACGCTCTCCGCGAGGAGCAGATCCTTTGCGCAAAAGAGCGCTCTCTCTCCCGTAAATATTTTTCTCGTTAATTCTTCCATTTCCTATCCTTTGTTCACAGTATAAATTAAGCTCCGCTTAATACGGAGCTTGATTTTTTCGTCGATCTTATTGAATGTTGAGCTTTGCAAGTTCGTCTACAACGTCCTGAACGGTTACGATCTTGTCAACGTCCTCTTCGGGGATCGTTACACCGTATTCATCTTCCAGATTCATCAAAAGCTCTACTCGATCCAAAGAATCGGCTTTGAGGTCCTCTGCAATATTGCTATTCGGGGTGATCTTATCGGCAGGCACGTTGAGCTGCTGAGAAAGAATTTCGACTACTTTATTTAACATGACTGAATTCCTCCATGGTTTCTTCTATTATTTTACTATATATCTCAAAATTTGTCAATACCTTTTTAAGTTCTTGATGTATTCTTTTTGTTCCGCCGTGATGCGGTAGCTCTCCCTCGCCTTCTGAATCGCCTTGTTGTGCGTTTGGATCGGCAAACGTCCCTCTTTCAAGAAGGCGACGCCCGCGTCGAAATACCGCACGAGCGTTTCTGCGATCAGCCACGCCGACGCCGTATGTACGTAATAATATTTTTCGTTGTCCGCCCTTGAGGCGCACTCGAAAACCAAGGGTAAATCCTCTTTCTCCCGATAACACCATAAGAGCGTGACCAAAGCAAAGCGCTCGAAGAACTCTCTTCCGTCTGACATCTGTTCCCGAATCGCAGCAAGGTACGCCTGCTTATTTTTGGCAATCGCTTTGGGTTTGAAGGTATCCGTGAGCGCCCAACAGTCCATGACGGAGATAAGATAGGGAAGTTCGGACAGCAGTTCCGCAAAGGGAAGCGTTTCCGCGAGGCAGAGTTTCAAAAAGCACACCTCGTAGCTCTCGTCGGGAAAATTCTTAAATTCTGCGTAGCGCCCCCGATATTTTTTGGCGATTTTCCGCAAGGCTGGCGTTCTGACCCCGATAATATTCTTTTGCGTGCAAAGGATCTTCTTTTGGAAGGCGATAAAATCCTCTTCCGCGGCGCCAGTCAACTCGCGCAACAACTCATCATACGTCATAATAACTCCTTTTTCCACGCATTTTCCTCAAAGCGGGGATTTGCAGGACTCGTCGAGGGCAATTTCACGACGGGAACGGGTAATGCGGGATAGTTCTCTATCAAGATGCGGTACGCCGCCGCGCCGTTGCAGAGGATCTTTTCGATTTTGGCGATAGACAATATCTGACTTAAGTCCGCCACTTCGTAATCGGCGATGGTGGAATCGGAAGAGCCGACGATGTCGCACGCCGTGACGATATCCCAAAGGGCGATGCGGTGGCGGCGCAGAAAATCAATTTTCCCCGCTATGCTTTCGGGAATCTCCTCCCCGTACAGGGAACACACCGTTTTCCAAAAGCGATTTTGCCGATTGCCGTAATAAAAACGAATCTCACGACTCTTGACGGACGGAAAACTGCCCAAAATTAAAATTTTACTGTTCTCGTCGAATACGGGTTCAAACCCCTTTTTGCGTTCCATTACAGTTTGAGGGCGTCCTTTCTCTTCCCGACGCAGGCAACGCACATTTTATCCTCTTCAAAGTTCTCCTCGATGCAGGAATGTACGTCGTCCATGGTGATCGCGTTGATCGCCTTCGTCTTTTCTTCGAAGCTGAACACCTCCCCGTGATACAGGAAGTGTTTCCCGTACAAGAGCATCTGCGACGCCGTGGATTCCTGCGCAAAGACGATACTCGACTTCATCTGTTCCTTGCCCTTTTTGAACTCTTCCGTCGTGATTCCCTTTTGCTTGAACAGGCGGATCTCCTTCAAAATGCTCTCGTACGCCCTTTCCGCGTTCTTATCGTTGACGCCCGCGTAGACGGAAAAGTTTCCGCATTCTTCATAGGCAGAGAGATAGGAATATACCGTATAGGCGAGCCCCGAGCGTTCGCGCAGCTGCAAGTAAAGCCTCGAACTCATGCCGCCGCCGAGCACGAGATTGATCAGCTGCATGGTTTCCCCTTTCTTATCCATTCTCGGATAACAGGGGAAGGTGAGCGCCAAATGCGTCTGCTCGATGGGCTTGGTCTTGATCACGGAGCGATGATGGCGCTGAATGATTTTATCCTGTTTCCGATAAGAAGTTCTCGGCAGGGCGGAAAAGAATTTTTCCGTCATCTTACACGCCGCGTCGAAGGAGATATCGCCCGCCATAGAGATCACGATATTTTCGGGCACGTAGTGCTTGCGTTTATAGGCGAAAATATCTTCCTTTTCAAAGCGTTTTACGTTCTTTTCGGGACCTAAAATCGTTCTGCCGTAGGTGCCGTTGCCGTAGAAGGCGTGAGAGAGCACGTCGAGGCAAAGATCTTCGGGCGTATCTTCGTTCATGGAGATCTCCTCTAAAATGACGCCCCGTTCGCGGTCCAGCTCGTCCTTGGGGAAGGTCGCGTTCAAAAAGAGATCGGAGAGAATGGCAAACGCCTCAAAGGCGTGCTCGCCCGTAGATTTCGCATAATAGCAGGTCAAATCTTTCCCCGTGAAGGCGTTCACCTGCGCACCGATCGCGTCGAAATCGTCGGAGATCTTCTCCGCCGAGCGCGTGGGCGTGCCCTTGAACTGAACGTGTTCGATGAAATGGGAGATGCCGTCCTCCTCGTCCGTTTCAAAGGCGCTGCCCGTACCCACCAAAATGCCCATCGTGACGGAAAAAAGTCCCTGCATGGGTTTTACGATCAGTTTCAGTCCGTTTTCAAAAGTTTTACTCTGTATCATTTCAATTCCTCGTTATGTAATTTGCGTCTTTAAGTTTTCACTCACCGTCACACAGGTCAATCCCTGTTCGCCGTAGTATTTCAAAATTCTATCGAGCGCGGCATAAGTCTCCTGCATGGGGTGCATCAGGACGAAATCTCCACCCTTCGCGCTTATCGCGCGCTGATAGATGATCTCCTCGTCCTTATCCCGCCAGTCCACGGTATCCTTGCTCCATAAAATCGTTTGATATCCCAAATCGCACGCCGCCTTTACGGTATTGTCGGAATACGCGCCCGAAGGCGGCGCAAACAGCGACATCTCGATGCCGAGCGTCTTTCGTACCAGCTCGTGATTGATGCGGATCTCCTCCTCGTTCGAAGAATAATCCAGCCGATCCATATCCTTATGGAAATAGCCGTGATTGCCGATTTCATGCCCCTGTTTTGCGATTTCCTTTAAGCAAACGGCGTTGTCGTCCGCCCAACATCCTCCCACGAAGAATGTGCATTTCGCCCCGTATTTATCCAACACGCCGAGAATGTCGTACACCACGTCCGTGCCCCAGTACACGTTGAACATCAGGGAGACGTGTTTGCTCTCCCGATCCCCGTGCTCGAACACGTTGTCCTGCACGTTGGACACGCCGTTCGTGACGGGATAAAAGCACACGGCGGCGACGAACAGAATGATGGCGGACAGCGCGCCGTTCAAAATTAAGTTTTTTCCTTTCAAAGCGATACCCTCCGATAGCTATTTTATTCGAGAGTATCGCCTTCTTATGCCATTATTTTAATTTGACGATGGTCACGCCGCCCTCGCCTTCCCCGTATTTTCCGATGCGGAATTCGGCGACGTGGCGATTCTTTTTCAAATACTCGTGCACGGCGGCTTTGAGCTTGCCCGTGCCGAATCCGTGAACGATCTTCACCTCTTCCAACCCCGAAAGCAGGGCGGAATCCATGAAATTCTCCACTTCGAGCAGAGCCTCTTGTACGGTGAGCCCCAAGAGATTGATCTCGCGCAGGGGAATCTTTTCCCGATCGAGATTGCGGGAGACGGAAACGTTCTCCTTTTTAGGCTTTTTTATCACCTTTGTCGGTACTTTCTTCTCTTCCGTGCCAATCACTTTCATCAAATCGGTAAATTTGCACCAAAGTTTCAAGCTACCCGCCTCGACTTGCGCCTGTTTCTTCTTTTCGTTGACGGCGAGCACCTTACCCTCGCCGTTGAAGGAGACGACGAACACCCTTTCGCCCGCCTTCGGCTGCTCCTCGCCGAACGGCGTATACTGCGGCTTTACGTAGCCCTCTTTTTCGCTGTCGAAAGCCTTGTCGGAAATCTTGTTTTTGAGCGTTCTCGCCTTGATGAGATCGTTTTGCGTGAGCTCTTCCTTCATGAAAATCTCTTCGATCTCGCCGAGGATCTCCTCCGCTTCCGCCGTCTTTTCGTTAATGATCCGCCTCGATTCCACTTTGGCGCGGGCGTAGAGGGATTCCTTTTCCTTTTCGAGCTTTTCCCGCTCGCGGTCGAGCTCCTCGATCTTTTGTTGCCACTCCCTGCGCAGGCGGTTGGATTCCTCGAATTCCCGTTGCGCCTTGACGCGGATATCCTCCGCACTGCGAACGATATGTTCAAAGCTCTTGGCGCCCTCGTTCATGTTGGCGAGCGCCTCCTCCAAAATACTGCTCTTTAAGCCGAGGCGACGGGAGATCGCGATGGCGTTGGAGGAGCCGGGGAGCCCCAAACGGATATGATACAGCGGCTGGAAGGTCTCCGAATCGAATTCCATACAAGCGTTTTCGACGCCCTCCTTGGAAAAGGCGTACTCCTTTAACGAAGTGAAGTGGGTGGTGACGATGCCCTTCGCGCCCGAGCGCAATAAATGGGAAAGAACGGCTTGCGCGATTGCCTGCCCCTCTTCGGGATCGGTGCCGCCGCCGAGTTCGTCGATGAGGACGAGACTCTTATCGTCGGCGGTGTCGACGATTTTTACGATATTCGAGATGTGGGACGAGAAGGTGGACAGGCTGTCCTCGATGCTCTGGCTGTCGCCGATATCGCAGAACACGTTTTGAAAAACGGAGACTTCGCTCCCCTCTTCCGCGGGCAGAAACAGACCGCACGCCGCCATCAGGCAAAAAAGCCCCACCATCTTTAAGGTGACCGTCTTACCGCCCGTGTTGGGACCGGAGACCAAGAGAAAGGCGTACTTTTCGCCAAGCTTCAGCGAGACGGGCACGACCGTCTTTTGCGGAATGAGGGGGTGGCGCCCCTTTTTAATATCGATGACGCCCTTATCGTTGATTCTCGGCTTTACGCACTTTAGCGAGTATCCGAACTCGGCGCGCGCGTAAAAGGTGTCGATTTGGGTGAGCACCTGAATATCCCGAACGAGCCGATCCGCCATAAAGCCAACGCGGTGCGAAAGCTCGGTCAAAATGCGTTCCACCTCTTCCTTTTCGTCGATCTCCAAGGACTTCAACTCGTTGTTCATTTCAAGGATATACTCCGGCTCGATAAACACGGTGCTCCCGCTCTGCGATTTGTCGTGCACGAACCCCTTGACGGAACGCTTATATTCCGCCTTTACGGGCAAAACGTAGCGATTGTCTCGCATCGTAATGATGCTGTCCTGCAAGTAGGCGGATTCCTCGCCCACGAGATATTCCTGCAAACGGGTACGGATGCGCTCGTTCATGGCGCGGATCTCCGAGCGAATAGCGTACAGCTTTTCGCTCGCGTAATCGGAAACTTCCGTATCGTTTAATATTTTCGTCGAGATATCGTCCTCTAACCGCTCGTCGAAGTACAGACGGGAAACCAGCTCGCGCATCGCAACGATATCCCCGTCCTCGACGGCGTTCACGCTCTTATAGCAGATACGCGTGGCGCGCAAGATCCCCGCGGCGGTCAAAAGCTCCCCGCAAGAGAGGGTAGCGCCCTTGGAAGCGCGGTCGAGCTCGTCGCCGACGGGGGGGAAATATTCGATGCGACCCACCCCGTAGCGGAAGAGCAATTTCGTCGCCTCTTCCGTCAGTTTCAGCGCGGCGCGAACCTCGCCGATCTCCGTATAGGGCACGAAAGAGGACAATTTCTCCTTCGCCTCGTCCAGCACCGCATAGCGGGAGACGAGGGAGAGAATTTTATAAAGTTCTAATTTTTCCAGATTTCTTTTTTCCATAATACTTTATAATACCGTCTTATCCGAATGTCCGAAGGTATAGTTTTTGAATACCTTTTTCAGCGCAAGCGGATCGTAAATGTTCTTTAACACCTCTTTTTTGTTTTCGATAAGCGAAAGATCGACGAGTTTTCCCGCATCTTTCGCATCGGAAACGAGAGGCGCGCAATTGTATACTTCAAAGCGGCAGGAAGAGAGGAGATACCTGCGCACGGGGAATACTCTGTCGTTTTCGTCCGTGAGCGAATAGCGCTCCCTTCTGTCGCACTTGTCGCAAGTCTTTTCAAACGGGCAATAGATGAGATCCATCACCTTGATATTGCCCGCGCTCAAAGAAAATGCGTTTTGAGCGCAAAGCTCTCTAAGTTCAGCGTTATCCAGCTCTTTGGAGATCGCGTAATATTTGGCGACACCTTGCAAAGAGGATACGCTTAGCGCGTTCATCAGATTGAATCCCGTGCCCGCAAAGAGCGCTTTCCCCTTCTCTCTCGCATACGCTATTCCCCAAAAACACTCCGCGTAGACGCCGTCGAAAAGGCTCAGCTTATCCTCGAACAGCCGCATATCCTTTTGGGAAAGGAAGGGCGGCAAATACAGATACTTTTCCGCTTTCACCTCGGAAAGTATGCCGTACGCCTTTTCGTCCGCATAATCCTTGGGTTTGAAAATGAAGATATCGCAGGGAACGGGCGTATCCGAAATGACGGCGACTTTCTTATTTTCCCCCCGAGGGACTTCCGCGTTGAACGCCTCCGCCGCATAGACGGCTCTCTTCTTGCGCCCCGCCCCCTCTACGCCCGCATAAAAGCGGCGGCGCATCTCGTTGAGTTGGGAGTTGGTGATAAAGATATTCCCCTCCACGACGAGCTCCTCAAACTG
>CAMFEK010000011.1 GCA_945949395.1 uncultured Clostridia bacterium | reverse complement strand
GGAAATTAAGCGCGGTAAGATAGAATCCCGCGCTTCCTTAGTTAATATCTGGGAAGATTTTCAAGATTGTCTGCCTTGATATTGTTCTTGTCAGTTCTCAGATAACTGTTATCGACCACGTGAATTTCTTCGCCGTCGTACCATCTGCCAAATCGATAATACTTCGTGTGAGCACAACCGGGGTTATCGTTTATGAATTTTATCATATCCGCCTTAGTGCATCGGTTGTAAGCATTTTCTGATAACGTATTTGTCCACTTCATTTCAGATATGTACAATTCGTTCCCATACGAATCCTTAGTATAGTGGACCTTATCAACGTAAACCATATTATTCTCCTTTATTTTTACTCACAAATAAGATGTCTTTCTTGACAAAGCCCACAAAGTGTGCTATACTTAATTTACCACAATCAAGTATGGTGAAAGCCATCGGCGCGTCGATTTCTATCAAATCGGCGCTTTTTCATTGTTGTAACTCAATTATACACTATTTTCCACGCCTTGTCAATACTTTTTGAGAAATTATTAAAAATTAATTTGTTGTAACTTATTTACTGCACAATTTATTTAATTTGAACGATATATTCTTGATTAACATTATCACGCCTTACAAGAAAATAATAAAAAAGAGCTCAGATTTTTCTGAACTCTCATTACAGACTCACTTGCAGGCGTTCCCATTAAAATATTTTTTTATTTTCTTATAATCCCTAACGGGAACACCCGCAGGGCAACCTGTTTTTTTATGCCTGATCGGTCGGATAGATCGCGCGGGGACCGCCGATATAGGCGGGTCTCGTGCGGGCAAACAACACGTTCGCCTGCCCGATTTTGCTCACCGACAGCCGAACGGGCACCGCAACCCGCTTTAAGTGCATACCGATGAGCGTGCCGCCGATATCCATGCCCGCGTGGGCTTTGATCGCCTCTACCGCGACGGGATCGGAAAAATTTTCGTATGCCGTGGAGGCAAACGATCCGCCCGCGTGCGGCTGCGGCTTTACGCACACGATCTCCAAGCCGTACTTTTCGGCGCAGGCGCGCTCCACGATGAGAGCGCGATTCAGATGCTCGCAGCATTGCGCGGCGAGAAAGACTCCCCTTTCTTCCGTCTCTTCAAAAATTCCGCGAAAGACCGCCTGCGCGGCTTGCAGGGAGGAGCCCTTGCCGATGCGCTCCCCCACGATCTCCGAAGAGGAACACCCTATGATTACAATTTGTCCGCGTTGCAGGGCGGCAGCCTCGCAAAGCTCTCTTGTCGCCTGTTTTGCCGCGGAATAAATTTGTTCCGATGAAATCTCACACATAATATATCTCCTGCTTTTTCGTTATGTTACAGCGTCAGCGCTGACGTTTGATGAGCCCGAACGCCTTGGAACACTCCATTACGGCGAGGGGCACGAGCGAAAGTCCGAGCCCGAGCAGATACATCTGCCAAGGCAAAATTTCAAGTCCGAACGCGATGTGCGCGGGCGTGAAGAGAACGATCACTACCAAAGCGACGGACGCGAGAGCCGCCCAGTTCAGTTTATGATTGCTGAACACGCCGATCTGAAAGAGGGAGTGCTCCGAACGCATATTGAACGCCTGCACGATCTGCGAGAGCGCCAACACCATGAACGCGACCGTTTGACCGCCCGCGAGCGTTCCCGTGTAAATCTGTCCGACCTTGAACCCGATCAACGTCAAAAGACCGAACATGAAGCCCTGCAACACGACCCGCACGCCTAAACCGTGGGCGAAGATACCCTCGTCCTTGGGCTTGGGTTTACTCTTCATCACTTCGCTCTCCACCGCCTCCATGCCGAGCGCGATTGCGGGCAAGCTGTCCGTTACCAGATTGATCATCAAAAGCTGCATGGAGAGGAGGGGCGATACCTGCCATAGGAGCATGGAGACAAATACCGTTATCACTTCGCCGATATTCGTTCCGAGCAAGAATCCCACCACTTTGCGGATATTCGCGTAGATGCCGCGACCTTCCTTGACCGCCTCCACGATCGTGGCGAAATTATCGTCGGTGAGCGTCATATCCGCCGCGCCCTTGGCGACGTCCGTGCCCGTGATGCCCATGGCACAACCGATATCCGCGGCTTTTAACGCGGGCGCATCGTTTACGCCGTCTCCCGTCATGGATACGACCTGCCCCTTTCTCTGCCACGCCTTTACGATGCGGATCTTATTTTCGGGCGACACGCGCGCGTAGACGGAGATGCTTTCCACCTGCTCGTTCAGTTCGTCGTCCGACATTTGATCAAGCTCGCTGCCCGTGATCGCCTTGTCGCCCTCCAGCAGGATACCGAGCTCTCTCGCGATTGCCGACGCCGTGACGACGTGATCGCCCGTGATCATGACGGGCTTGATCCCCGCCTCTCGGCAGACCTTGACTGCCTCTTTCGCCTCCGGTCTGGGCGGATCGATCATGCCGACGAGCCCCAGGAAGGTCAAGCCGTTTTCTATCTCCCCACTCGTGAGCGTTTCGGGAATTTCTTCGATTTCCTTATATCCGACCGCCAGAACGCGCAACGCCTGCGCGCTCATCTCGTCGCATTGCAGACGCGCTTTTTCCAGATCCCCTTTGACGCAACGCTTTTCCATCACGTCGAACGCGCCCTTTACGATGACGATATTTTTCCCGTCGATGCGATTGATCGTGCTCATCAGCTTTCTGTCCGAATCGAAGGGAATCGCGCCGAGTCGGGCATACCGACCGTTCAATTCCTCCTTGACGAGCCCGTTTTTATATGCCGCCAACACGATGGCAGTCTCCGTGGGATCGCCGATATGCACTTCCTTCCCCTCTTGGAACACCACCGATCCGTCGCAACAGAGGGTACCGTAGGAGAGCAGCTTTTTCGCCCCCACCGAACAATTTTCCGTTACGCTTTCCGCGCAATCCGCCCCGTCCGTATACGTCTTGACGAGCGTCATGCGGTTCATCGTGAGCGTTCCCGTCTTATCCGAACAAATGATAGAGGCGCTGCCCAGCGTTTCCACCGCGGGGAGCCTGCGAATGATGGCGTTTTTCTTGACCATTCTCTGCACGCCGATGGACAAAACGATCGTCACGATGGCGGGCAAACCTTCGGGGATCGCGGACACGGCGAGAGAGACCGCCGTCATGAAGATTTCGAGGGGCGGGATCTTGCTGATGAGTCCGATCACGAAGATGATCGCGCACGCGCCGAGCGCCACAAAGCCGAGATATTTGCCGAGCTTGGCGAGCCTCTTTTGTAACGGCGTTTGCGTTTCCGTTTCTCCCGCTAACAGGTTGGCGATCTTCCCCATTTCCGTTTGCATGCCCGTGGCGGTCACGACGGCTTTTGCCGTACCGTAGGTGATGCTGCAACCGGAAAAGACCATATTGCTCCTGTCGCCCAAAGGCGCGTTTTCCTTTACTTGCGCCTCGGCGTCCTTTTCGGAGGGAACCGATTCGCCCGTCAACGCCGATTCTTCACTCTTTAAGCTGACGCTTTGAAGCAATCTTGCGTCGGCGGGGACAAAATCGCCCGCCTCCAACAAAATGATATCGCCGGGAACGAGATCGGTCGCTTGAACGACTTGCTCTTTCCCGTCGCGCAATACCCGCGCGTGCGGCGCGGACATATTCTTTAAGGCGTCCAACGCCTTTTCTGCCTTGCTCTCCTGCACGACGCCCATGATCGCGTTGAGCACGACGATCACCAAAATGAGCACGGGTTCGAAAAATTCCTTGGGATTTTTCTCGATACAGGCAATCACGAAAGAGACGACTGCCGCGACGAGCAAAATGATGATCATGACGTCCTTGAATTGCTCGAAGAATCTTTGCACGCCCGATTTTTTCTTCTTTTCCCTGAGTTTGTTTTCTCCGTACTGTTCCTTGCGCTCGGCAACCTGCGCTTGCGTCAAACCGCGAAAAGCGTCCGTCTGAAGTTCGCTCAAGACGCTTTCTTTCCCCTCAAAATGTGCCTTCAATATTATACTCCTTTCTCACAAGATATTATATATCGAGAGCTCTTAGAACGCTCTCTTTTTCATGTTACCACAAACGAACGGGAAAATCCATACTTTCGCGCAAAAAAGGTTTCCCGACCCGTAAAATTTCTACTCTCCCGCTCTCGCCTTCTCAAGGATTTTCTTCCCTTCCCTTGCCTTCTATTTCCCCCGCTTTCGTGAGCGTGATCTTCGCCAAAATGACGGCAATGATAAAAGCCAAGTAGAACGGGATTTTCTGCAAGGAAAAAACCACCAAAAACGCCGCGCTTACCAAAAGGAAAGTTCCGAGCGACTGAAAGAGGGTGATGCCAACGGTCTTTGCGCCGTATTTCTTCAAATCGGAAAATACGATCTCCGACCCGATCATGCCCCCGGCAAAGCCTTCTAATATTTTTATAACCACACGGTACCAAGTTGAATCAATAATTTCCTGCGATAGGACGCCTGCCAAACAGGGTCCGAGTATCATTCCGGCTACGAGCCAACCGAGTATCGCGGGCAATTTTATTTTGGATAGAGCGTTTCCGAACACATAGGCGAAGGCGAGCACCGAAAAAAGTTTTAATACGGCAATGGACAGCTCTTCCTTCGTCCTGAAATATTGATAGATGGTGGCTTTCCCCACCTTGAGCGTCTTTGCCAAATCGTCGATCGAGAAGATTAACTCCTCGTCTTTTAACATGGTTATCGACTGATTTATTATTCTTTCTTTCATGACAGCCCCCCGATAAAACGATTATACTATAAAACGTTTTGTAAGTTAATCGTTCTAAAAGAAATCGTGGCTTTTCGCAAAAGAAACCCCTTACTATCCCGCCCCGCCGAAAGTAGCTTTTTTAGCTTTCTTTTTCGACTCATCCGTTTCTATTTGGTTTCCTCTTTTCATGGAACGCCACCCGTATTTTTTGGCGAGTGCTTTTAATACAGGACTTTTTCTTTGTCCACTCGCTCGGCGAGTTATTTTCGATCAAAAAAGATTCGTGAGAGGAATCTCACGAGCCTTAGATAACGGTATTTATCACGCTTTGGCGTTATTTTTCTTTTTCTGGTTTTCCCTTGCGGTCGCAATCATGAGCTTGATGCGGTTTTCCTGATTTACCTTCGTAGCGGAAGGGTCGTAATCGACGGCGACGATGTTTTCGTTTTCGTACATACTTTTTAAGGTCCGAATAGTTCCCTTGCCCACGATATGGTTAGGCAGACAACCGAACGGCTGCGCACAGACGATGTTCTCCGTGCCCGTTTCCGCCATGGCAGCCATTTCGGCGGGAATCAGCCAACCCTCTCCCATCTTTACGCCCTGATCGATCACCTTGTTGGCGCAGGAGCGAACGTGCTTGAAATCGTGCATGGGGACGTATCTTCCGTCTTTTTTATACATTCTTTCGATGTTCTTTTGCACGTGCAATAACCAGTGATAGGCAAAGACGAAGGCGAAACGGAACTTGGTTTTGCGACCGTAATAGATCTTGTCGTTCATGGTATTGACGAGGCAATAAAGGATGAAATCCATCAGGGAAGGCACGAGGGGCTCGCAGCCCTCGGAAATGAGAAATTCTTCCAAGTGGTTGTTGGCAAGGGGAGAATATTTTACGTAGATCTCCCCGACGATGCCGACCTTGATCTTCTCCTCTTTCGTGACCTCGACCTTTTTGAATCGATCGATCAAAGCCTTCGTCACCTTCTTATACTTGAAATAGCTCCCGTCGTCGAAGGTGCTGTTCAGATACTCGATACATTCCAAGCGAACTTTGTCGGTGTCGCCCGCGTTCACTTCGTAAGGGCGCGTCTGATTGTAAAGACTCATCATGATATCGCCGAACAAGATGGCGAAAGCCGACTGCAGGAGGAGCGGGAGGGTGACGGGCAAACCGCTGTCCTTTTCCAAGCCGGAAAAATTGACGGACAACACGGGAACTTGCGGAAACTCCGCCTTTAACGCCTTGCGGATCAAAGGAACGTAGTTGGAGGCGCGGCAACCGCCGCCCGTCTGCGTCATGATGACGGCAGTTCTGTTCACGTCGTATTTTCCGCTCTTTAACGCGTCGATAAACTGACCGATCACGCACAGGGCGGGGAAACAGGTGTCGTTATGCGTGTGTTTCAAGCCCTCGTCGATGACGGCGCGCGTCGTATTCTTTAACAGTACCACGTGGTAGCCGTTCTTCTCGAAAACGTGCTCGAGCACCTCGAAATGATAGGGCAGCATGGTGGGAATGAGAATGGTATAATTCTCCTTCATCTCCGGCTTAAAGCGGGGATAGTCGTCGCGAAGATCGACGGTCTTTTTTTCAGTATTTTCCATAGCTTACTCCCTGTTTGCTCTCTGCTCTTCAATGGCGGCGAGCATACTTCTTAAACGTATTTTGACCACGCCGAGATTGTTGATCTCGTCGATTTTGATCTGCGTATACAGCTTCCCCTTGCTCTCCAAAATGTAGCGCACTTCGTCGGAAGTGATGGCGTCGATGCCGCAACCGAAGGAAACGAGCTGCACGAGATTCAAATTCGGGTGCTGCGAAACGTATTGAGCCGCGCGATAGAGTCGGGCGTGATACGTCCACTGATTGAGCACGTTCACCTGAACGAGATCCGCCTCCTCGAAAACGGAATCTTCCGACAAGATCGCAAAGCCCAAAGAATTCAAAAGTTTATTGATACCGTGATTGATCTCCGGATCGACGTGATAGGGACGCCCCGCCAAGACGACGATAGGCTTCCCTTCCCTTTCGGCGATCGCCGTGATCTGCCGCGCCTTGTCGCGCAGAGCCAGGTGATAATCGTTCAGACGGGCAAACCCCTCTTCGATCCCCCTCTTCACCAAAGAGGCGGGAACCTTAAAGCGGGAAAGCGCCTTTGTAAGCGTCTTTACGGTGGAATTTCTCTCGTTCATGTCGATATAGGGCGCTATGAAGTTTTCATCGGAAAGGCGTTCGTTGTTCGCCTTCAAGAGCTCGGGATAGTAGGCGACGACGGGACAGTTGTAATGATTCGTCGAATCGTGCTCGTCGAGATTATACGTTTCGCAGGGATAGAAGATAAAGTCTACGCCCTTATCGAGCAGACTTTCGATATGCCCGTGCATGAGCTTGGCGGGGTAGCAGACGGTATCGCTGGCGACCGTGTGCTGACCCTTGTAGTAGAGCTGTCTGGAGCTCTTTTCGGAGAGCACGACTTCAAACCCGCAAGTTTCGAAGAATCCTGCCCAGAAGGGGAGCTGTTCGCACATCAAAAGCTGCATGGGAATACCGACCCTGCCGCGCTTTTTGCCTTCCGTATTCTCTAAAACGCAGTTTAAGAGACGGTCGTACTTAAAAGCGTAAATATCCAAAGGATTTTCCGAGATTTTCAAGCCTGCGCCCCTCTCGCATTTGTTGCCGGAGATAAACTTTCTGCCGTCGGAGAAGGTGATGATATTGATGTTGCATTTGGACGTACAGCCGTGGCAATTCGTAGCTTTGGACAGATAACTGAAACGGTCGAGCTCGAAGGGGTTGATCAGCTCGCTGGTGTGCGAGAGCTTGCTCATCGTCTCCTTCGCGTAGAGAGCCGCGCCGAAGGCACCCATGAGTCCTGCGATGGAAGGGCGCACGACGTGAATGCCGAGTTCCTTTTCAAAGGAGCGAAGAACGGCGTCGTTCATGAAGGTACCGCCCTGCACGACGATGTTTTTGCCGAGTTCTTCCGGCGTTTTGGCGCGAATGACCTTGTAAATGGCGTTTTTGACGATGGAAGAGGAGAGTCCGGCGGAGATATCCTCTACGGACGCGCCTTCCTTTTGCGCTTGCTTTACGGAGCTGTTCATGAACACCGTACAGCGGGAACCCAGTTCTACGGGGTGCTTGGCGAACAGTCCCAAACGGGAAAATTCGTCGATTTCGTAACCCATGGCTTTGGCAAACATCTGAATAAAGGAACCGCAACCGGAGGAGCACGCCTCGTTGAGCATGATGGAATCGATGCTCTTATTCTTGATCTTAAAACACTTGATATCCTGACCGCCGATATCGATGATGAAATCCACGTCGGGATTAAAGTAAAGCGCCGCCTTGAAATGCGCGACCGTCTCCACGATGCCGAAATCTACTTTGAGCGCCGCCTTGATGAGGTCTTCCCCATAGCCCGTGACCGCGCTGCCCTTGATGTTGACGCGTTCGCCCATCATCCAGTACAACTCCTTGAGCTTGTCAACGACGATGTCGAGGGGTTGTCCGTTATTCGATTGATAATGGGAATAGAGTATCCTGCTATCGGGCGTGATGAGTATGATCTTGGTCGTGGTGGAACCGCTGTCGATGCCCAAATATGCATCTCCCACGTACGTGCGGATATCCTCGAACGGGAGATCCGTCTGCTTGTGTCGGGCGATAAAATCGGAATAATCCTGCTTGTCGCGGAAAAGAGGCTCTCCCGTCACGATATCGTCGCTCTCTTTTACCGCGGAAATCTTTGCGATGATCTCGCCGATCGACTCTTCTTTACTGCTCTCGGCGTAGAGCGCGCAACCGATGGACATAAAGCAGGGCGCGTTTTCGGGAAAAACGGCGTGTTCCTCGTCGAGCTTGAGGGTAGTCGTGAACGCCTTGCGCAAGCTCTTCAAAAAATACAGGGGACCGCCGAGGAACAGGACTTTGCCGCGGATCCTTCTGCCCTGCGCGAGCCCTGCAACCGTCTGATCGACGACCGCCTGGAAAATGGAAGCGGAGATATCTTCCTTTCTGCACCCCTGATTGATGAGCGGCTGAACGTCCGACTTGGCAAAAACGCCGCAACGGGAAGCGATCGGATAAATCTTCTCCGCCTTTAAGGCGAGAGCGTCCATCTCTTCCACGGTGACGTTGAGGAGGGTCGCCATCTGATCGATAAAGGCGCCCGTACCACCCGCGCAACTGCCGTTCATGCGCTGTTCCGTCCCTTCCGTGAGAAAGATGATTTTCGCGTCCTCGCCACCGAGTTCAACGGCGGCGTCGGCGTCGGGATAATACTTTTTGATCGCGCCGAAGGCGGACTGCACCTCTTGCACGAAAGAAATGCCGCTGCGCTGCGCGATGCCCAGTCCCGCGCTGCCCGTGATGCAGGCTTTGTACTGCGCGCCGAATAATGACGATATTTTTTCAAGCTCCTCGAGCACGCATTCCTTGACGTGAGAAAAGTGTCTCTCGTAACTTTTATATAAAATTTCATCCGTTTCCGGATTGATGACCGTAACTTTTACCGTCGTCGAACCGACGTCGATCCCGAGAAGATTGTACATTTTTATTTTATCTCCTTGTGATAAAATATAGATTCCATTTTATACTTACACATGGTATATTATATCACATACGCTACCCAAAAAGCAAGAAAAACGACAAATAAGTGCGGCTTAATTTATTTTATGTAAGCGATACTTCTCCCGCGTGGCGATCCCCCCCCGAATATGCCGCTCCTTTAAGTTTTTATCCAGTACTTTTCTCACCTCATAGTACAAAAGCGGCTCGACGCTCTTTAGGCGAACGGTGACGTCTTTATGCACCGTACTTTTCCCCTGCCCGAAATGAAAGGCGCAACCGCGCACGGTACACCCCGTCTCCACGATATATTTGCCGAAAAGAATCGCCCTTTCGTCAAGATCTTCCCACATAAAATTTTTTCTCTCCTTACGGATTTTTTCTATCTTATGTGCGGGAAGATGCAAATATTCGCCCTATCCTTTTGCATAATTTCCGCGAAAGGAGAAATACTGCGGATATGAAGAATTTTTCGAAACTTTGTCTCTCTACTACGCTATGCGCTCTGCTTTCTCTTTGCGCGTTTTGCGGTTGCATGGACAGCCGCGAAAGCGAACGGCAGTCCGACCACACCTCCGTCACGCAGGAGGAAGTGACGCTGCCCGAACAGAGCGACGGCAAACCGCCCCGCCACGAACGGGGCACGAATATTTTCCTCGTTTTCCCCGAATGGCGCCCTCATCCGAAACCGCCGAAGAAAAACGCGCAGCCGGAACCCGATCAACAGGAACAGACGGCACCGCAACAATAACAAACGGAGATCTGCTCTCACAGATCTCCGTTTTTCATTGAAGCCCCCGCACCATAACATACGGTGCAGGTTACCTTAATCTACCTGCAATCCCCAACAACGGTGGCGTTTTACGAGTTCGGGATTATAATTTTTCCACAAGTTCTGCACGTTGTGGTTGGTTTCCAGCTCCGGACCCGTTTCCAGATACTTTACCCCCCTTTTGATGAGTCCCTCGAGCACGCTGTTCATGATGAGCGCGGGCGCCCCCTTGTTGTTGTGCTCGTCGAGCACGCCGATGGACATCATCTCGCAAACCTCGCAATGCGACATTGCCTTGATATAGGGCAATATGCCGAAGGGAAGTGTATGCCCCCCGCCCTTATGTAAGACCTCGCGCATGGAGGGAATGACGAACCCGTAGCCGATGACTTTATCGTCCTTGGTGACGATCGCCGCGAACTCGGGAACGAGAACCTGAAAAATAGTTTCCATCTCCCGCCTTGCCTGCTTTTCGTTGATGGGACTCGTACCGAACAGTTTGGCAAACACTTCGTCGAGCACGCGCATACATTCCATCACGTACTGTTCGAGCCGCTTTTTGTCGTGTTTCAAAAGATACGCAACGTCGACGAGCTGATAGCCGTTCCGCTTGGCGACAAGCTCGCTCAAACGCTTTAGCCGCGCGTCTCCCTCCTGCGGGACGGGCACGCGGTAGCAGTTCCAGTCCGCGACCTTATAGGCGCCGAGCTTTTCCATGTGCTCCACGTAGTAAGGCTCGTTGTAAATCTCGATATAGGTACTCTCTTTGTCGAACCCGTCGATGAGCATCCCCTCCTCGTTCAGATCGGAGAAGCTCATGGGACCGATGATCTCCGTCATGCCGATCTCTCTCGCCCATTTTTTCAGTTCGTGAAAGAGTGCTTGCGTCACCTCAAAATCGTCCACGACGTCGAAACGGGTAAAGCGCAGGCGCTTTTCGCCGTATTTTTCGTTGGCTCCCTTGTGCCAGATGCCCGCCACTCTGCCGACGATCTTTTTGTCGCGATACGCCAAAAACATTTTACATTCGGCAAAGCGGAAGGCGTCGTTGACCTTGGGATCGAATTCGGAAAATTCGTCCGCATAGAGGTTGGGCGCCGCGAGAGGATTGTGTTTATAAAGGTCGATCAAAAACTTAAAGAATTTCTTTTGATCTTTTTTCGATGAAATCTGTTTAACCGTAATCATGTTCATTTTTTTCGCGTATGCGCCCTCAACGGGAGACGGCACATTCCTCCTCCGCCGTTTTTTCCAACGCTACGGGTCTCTTGTCACCGATGAAGACGACGCCGAGCGTCCCCGCGCCAGCGTGCGAGCCGATGACGGGACCGACGATCTGACGGACGATCTGCGCGTCCGGTCTCTTTTCCCGAATCATTTCCGCGAGAAGATCGCCCTCCTCCTTGCAGTCGGCGTCCAAGACGTAGACGGGATACGAGACGTCCGTGAGCTCCTTTACTACTTTGTCTGCGAGGGTGCGAATGGAACGCTTTCTCCCGTTCGACTTCTCGTACACGTCGAGTCCGCCCTTTGCGTTCGTCGTGAGTATGGGTTTGATTCCGAGAATGGTTCCCGCTACCGCCGTGGCGGCGGAAAGTCTGCCCCCGCGCTTTAAGTGCATCAGATCGTTCACGGTGAAATATACGCATACCTTATTCGTAAAGTCGTTCAAAAAGGCTATAATCTCTTCGTCCGATTTTCCCATCTCCTTTTGCCGCGCGGCGGCGAGCACCTGTAAGCCCGTGCCGATGGAAATGGAACCCGTATCGAACACCCGACAGTTCCTCTCCGGATAGCGTTCCTTCAGCTCCTTTAACGCAATATCGAGATAGGAAAAGGTTCCGCTCATGGTGTGGGAAAAGCTGACGTATAAAACGTCCTCACCCCGCTCAAAGTACTTGCCGATGATCTCCTTGTAATCCTCGGGGTTCAGCGCCATGGTCTTGGGGATATTTCCCCCTCGAACCGCGGAATAAAAGGCGGCAAAATCCGTATTCTCGCCCAGATCGTAGGCATATTGAGTATCCTGATAGAAATAAGGCATGGGAATAAAATCCACATGGAGTTCTCGTAATCGTGTGAACCAGAGTTCACAGTTGGAATCGCATAAAAGAACGCTCACTTTTCTCTCCCTTTCGATATTTTTTATCGAAATTTGTTAATTCATAGTAATAATATACTTGAAAAATGAACTTTTGTCAATATTTTTCACAAAAAAAAGAAGACAGGTTTTCTGTCTTCCGATCTTTTAGGATTGCAAATTGCCGATACGGCGATAGATGAGGGGTTTCTTTTCGGGTACGCTATCGCCGAATACGGTGCCGGAAAGCAAAATTTCCTTTGCCTGCTGGAATTTTTCGGGATCGTCGGAATAGAGCACGGCGATGGGATCGCCCGCCATGACGGTGTCGCCCGCCTTCTTTTCGAGAAGAATCCCCGCGAAGGGATTGACGGCGTCCTCCACCTTTTCTCTTCCCGCGCCGAGCAGGCAAGCCGCCGTGCCGTAGCGCTCGGCGTCCTGATGCAGAATGACGCCGAACTTTTCCGCCTTGACGCGGAAGAAATACTTCGCCTGTCTCAATTTTTCGGGATTTTTTAGGTATTCCGTATCGCCGCCCTGCGCCGAAACGAAGGATAGGAACTTTTTATACGCGGAGCCGTTATGAAGGGATTTCTCCGCCAGGAAACGGCAGGCTTCCAAATCTCCCTTGCCGGAGAGCACGAGCATATTCGCCGCAAGCTCCAGACAAAGAGCGGTGAAATCCTCGGGACCCTCGCCCTTCAGGGTGTCGATCGCCTGTTCCACTTCCAGAGAATTTCCGATGGCGTTGCCGAGCGGTTCGTCCATGTTCGTGATGAGCACGCTGACCTTTTTGCCCGCGTCCTCTGCCAAGCGGTTGAGCATCTGCGCGAGCATCTGCCCTTCGCCGTAGCTCTTCATGAAGGCGCCGCTGCCCGCCTTTACGTCGAGCACCAACGCGTCGCTCCCCTCCGCGAGCTTTTTGCCCATGATGGAAGAGGCGATGAGGGGAATACTCTCGACGGTCGCCGTCACGTCGCGCAAGGCGTACAGCTTTTTGTCGGCGGGCGCCATTTTCTCTGTCTGCCCCATGATGACCATGCCGTGTTTTTTGAGCTTTTCCCGCGCCTGTTCGGCGGAGAGGGAAACGTTGAACCCGGGAATGGCTTCCAGCTTATCGAGCGTGCCGCCCGTATGCCCTAATCCTCTGCCCGCGACCATACATACGTTGCCGCCCAGGCTCGCCACGATGGGCGCAACGACGAGGGAGGTTGCGTCCCCCACGCCGCCCGTGGAATGTTTATCTACCAGGACACCCTTTTTATCGGGGAAAGAGAACTGCTCTCCCGAATCGCGAATGGCAAAGGTGAGAGCCCTCGTCTCCTCGTAGTTCATATTTTTGAAATAAATAGCCATGAGCAGGGCGGAAACCTGATAGTCGGGAATGCTCCCGTCCGTGTACCCCTTGACGAAAAACTCGATCTCCTCCCGCGAGAGAGGGAATCCTTCCCTTTTCTTTTTGATAACGTCGTACATTCTCATGATTTATTTCCCGTCCTCTAATGATTTTCGTATACATTCGGCGACGAACGAAAACTGTTGCGTGCCGTAGTTTTTTCCCGTTTTGCCCTTTTCCCACCAAAGAAAAGGCACGTTTTCCCGCGTGTGATCGGTGCCGGAATATGCGGGATCGCAACCGTGATCCGCCGTGATAGCGAGAACGTCCCCCTCCCGCATCTCTTCCATGAAACCGCCGAGCCAGCTATCGAATTCGCCGATACAAGCGGCGTAGCCCGACACGTCCCTGCGGTGCCCGTACACGGAATCCCCGTCCACGAGATTGACAAAGCAAAGCCCGTGAAAGGGTCTTTTTAACAGCTCTTTCGTCTTTTGCAGCCCGTCCGCGTTATTTTTGTTGACGCCGAGCGACTCGGTCAATCCGCGCCCCGCGAAGATGTCGGAAATCTTTCCGACGCCGATCACGTCGAATCCCTTTTCCTTGAGCTCGTCGAGCAGGTTTTCGGGCGGCATGAGGGAAAAATCGTGCCTGCCGTCCGTGCGGACGTAGCCGCTCTCCGTTTGGATAAACGGTCTTGCGATCACCCTGCCCACGCGGTAGGGAGATTCGTCGAGGAGGCGACGCGCCGTTTTGCAATAGGAATATAACTGCTCTCGCGGAATGATATCCTCGCGCGCAGCGATCTGAAACACGCTGTCCGCCGAAGTATACACGATGAGCGCGCCCGTGCGCGCCTGCTCCTTTGCGTAATCCTCTATCACTTGCGTGCCCGAATAGGGCAGATTGCAGATCGTCTTTTTCCCCGTTTCCCGCTCAAACGAACGGATAAAATCGCGCGGGAAGCCGTTTGGAAAGGTATCGAAGGGCTTATCGGTGACGACGCCCATCAATTCCCAGTGTCCCGTGGTCGTATCCTTCCCCGCGGATCTCTCTTTCAGCGCCGCATAGCAAGCGAGCGGCTCCCCGTCCTTGGGCAACAGGGAAACGCCGTCGATGTGAAATAAGCCCAACCTCTTCAAATTCTCGTGAGGAAAGCCGTAATCGAAGATCGTCTTTAAGGTATTGCTCCCCTCGTCGCCGTACGATTTGGCGTCCGCCGCGTTGCCGATGCCCAGGCTGTCGAGGACGATCAAAAAAATTCTCTTTGCCATATCCTTATTCCGCGATCGCGAGCGCAAGCTCGATCATATCCGAGAAGGAACGTTCCCTCTCCTCGCTCGTCGTCTCTTCGCCCGAAACCAAACTGTCGCTGATCGTGAGAACGGAAAGAGCCTTCTTGCCTAAGCGGGCGGCGTTCATATAGAGGGCGGCAGACTCCATTTCCACGCATAAAACGCCCATTTTCGCCCAGTCGAGCGTATTGCCGGCGTCGCTGTAGAAGAGGTCGGAGGAGAGCACGTTGCCTACGTGATATCTGAATTGTTTCTCTTCTGCCGCCGCGCTCGCCCTTTGCAGGAGCGAAAAGTCGGCGATGGGCGCAAACGTTCCGGGAAGGGAATACTGCTTGGCGTAATTGCTGTCCGTGCAGGCGCCCTGCGCGAGCACGATATCGTACAGTTGTAGCTCCTTCTGCAAGGCACCCGCGCTCCCCACGCGAATGATCGCGTCCACGTCGTAAAAACGGTACAGCTCGTAGGAGTAGATACCGATGGACGGCATACCCATGCCGGAAGCCATGACGGAGACGCGTTTCCCCCGATAAGTTCCCGTATATCCCTGAATGCCGCGCACGTCGTTAAAGCAAACGGCATTTTCCAAATAGTTTTCCGCAATGAATTTGGCGCGGAGCGGATCGCCGGGCATTAAAACGGTCTTTGCGATCTCGCCCTTTTGCGCGCGGTTATGAGGCGTGCTCATCCGTTACACCCCCTGATCTTTCGCGATCTTCACGATGCGGCTGGTGCCGATCCGTTCGCAACCGAGGCTCAAAAAGTCCTCGGCGTCCTGCAAGGTGGCGATTCCGCCCGCAGCTTTCATCTTTACCTTTTCCCCAATATGCTTTTTGAACAGCTCGATATCCTCCCTCGTCGCGCCCGCCTTGGAAAAGCCCGTGGAGGTCTTGATGAAATCGGCGCCCGCGTTCGTGACGATCTTGCAAAGTTTCACTTTTTCCCTGTCCGTCAAAAGACAGGTTTCGACGATGACTTTTAGAATAATCTTGCGGGAATATTCCTTTCCGCGCTTGTCACAGATATTTTTGATCTTTTCGATCTCGTTTTCCACCGCCTCGTAATCGCCCGCCTTCACGTCGCCGACATTGACGACCATATCGATCTCGTCGGCGCCGTCGGAAACGGCTTCCATCGTCTCGAACACCTTTACCGCCGTCGTCTGATACCCGTTGGGAAAGCCGATTACCGTACAGATCTTCAAGGCGGCGCCCACGTACTCCTTTGCCCGCCGAACAAAGCAGGGCGGAATGCAGGCGCTTGCGCATTTATACTTGATCGCGTCGTCCAAAACGACTTTGATTTCCTCGAAGGTAGCCGTCTGCGCGAGCAGCGTGTGATCGCAATGTTTCAAAATTTCTTGTATTTGCATAGTTTGCTCCCGATATTTTCTCAATTTATAGTATACACGCTTTTTCCTTTATTTTCAAGGGTTTTGGCAATTTTTTATGGGAAAGACAAAAAATCGGCTTATCCGAAGAATAAGCCGATGACGCGTTTAGTCCTTTACGGGAAAATATTTGAGAGCGAAAACGCGCTTTGCGTCGATATCGGGACGGGAACGCAGCTTTCTGCCCTTGCCGTCGAGCGCCTCGATGCCGATCTCCTCGCTCGAGAGAAGGGAAATGCCGCCGTCCGCATTCAGCACGGCGAGATGATAGGGATGCGTGACGAGATCGGCAAAAATAACCTGTTCGCCCTCTTTCAGCCCCATGACCTTGGCGCCCTTGCGATACCGCTTGGAAGGCTCCATCTGCGCCGCGATGATCTTTTTGAACCTGTTCTGATCGTTTACGAGAATGATCTCCCCTTCCTCGTCGAGCTGCAAGACGCAAACGACCTCGTCGTCCGCATTGAGCAAAATGCCCTTTACGCCCGCGGAAATTCTGCCCTGCAAGGGGATATCGTCCATCTGCGCGTTCAAGCCGATGCCTTTTTTCGTGACGAAGAACATCGTCTTATCCTTACCCGAATAGGGCTGAACGGATAAAATTCTGTCCCCGTCGTTGACCTTGACGGCTTGGAATACCGACTTATTCAGATCGTACTCGCTCCAGGCGCTGCGCTTTACCATGCCCTTTGCCGAGAAGAAGAGCAGATCGCCCTGCGGCAGAGGTTCGTATTCGAAGAAGGCGACGGGAGTTTCCCCCTCTTCCAGTTCGGGCGCGATCTCCTTGAGCGACAAGCCCTTGCCCGAAACCTTACATTCCGCCTTGTCGATGTCTATCTTATGCAGATTCCCCTTGTCCGTGAACATACAAAGACGCTTATCCGTCATGGTATTCATGACGAAGGAATACACTTCGGCAAGCGAATCGGGCGCCTTGTCCGAACGGTTGAAGGACGCCTCTTCGATCGCCTTTACCGTTCCCTTTTGCGTGTAGGCGAAATAGCAGTTTTTGCCGGGCGCCTTTTCATCCGTGCGGCGGAGCGGGATATCCTCTTCCCTTTCCACCACCTCGCTGCGACGGGGGCGTTTATACTTCTTTTTGATCTCGCGAAGTTCCTCTTTAACCACTTCGAACTGCTCGCGCTTGCTACCCAAGATCTTCGTGAGCTTGGCGATGAGCTGTTTGAGCTGTTCGAGCTCCTGTTCGAGCTTGAACACCTCGAGCTTGGTGAGGCGGGCGAGCCGCAAATCGAGAATGGCTTGCGCCTGCCGCTCGGACAGAGAGAACCGCTTCATGAGCTTTTCCCTCGCGTCGGAAACGCCCTCCGCCTTCTTGATGATGGAGACCACCTCGTCGATATTGCGGACGGCTACGATCAAGCCCTCCAAGATATGGCAACGCTCCTTGGCGGCGTCGAGATCGAACTTGGTGCGCTTATACACGACTTCGCGCTGATATTCCACGTAGACGCGCAGAATATCCAAAAGTCCCATCTGACGGGGCTTGCCCTCGGCGATGGCGACGATGTTGATGCCGAAAGAAACTTCCAGCTCGGTGTTTTTCAGAAGATACTTCAGGAGCGCGGGAATATCCGCATCCTTTTTGACCGTGATGACGGCGCGCATGCCCACGCGGTCGCTCTCGTCGGTGATGCCGACGACCTGTTCCATCAAAGGCTCCTTCTTTTCTTCCTTGAGCGACGCGATCTTGCGCAACAGCTGCGCCTTGTTGACCTGATAGGGAAGTTCGGTGACGACGATATTCTTCTTGTCGTTTTCGCCCCCCTCGACGGATATGCGCGCGCGAATGGAGATTTTTCCCTTTCCCGTCTCGTACGCCTGTTTTAATTCGTGCGCGATAATATATCCCCCCGTGGGAAAATCGGGCGCGGGGATAATCTTCATCATCTCCTTCAGCGTGATGTCGGGGTTATCGATATAAGCGATCACGCCGTCGATGGTCTCCCCTAAATTGTGGGTGGGAATGTTGGTGGCGAGTCCGACCGCGATACCCGACGCGCCGTTGACCAAAAGGTTGGGGAATCGCCCGGGCAGAAGGTCGGGTTCCTTTAAGGAATCGTCAAAATTCGGCGAAAAGTGTACGGTATCCTTTTCGAGGTCGCGCAACAGCTCCATGGCGAGCGGCTCCAGCCTCGCCTCCGTATAACGCATGGCGGCGGCGGGATCGCCGTCGACGGAGCCGAAATTGCCGTGTCCGTTCACCAAGGTAGCGCCCATGTTGAAGTCCTGCGCGAGGCGCACCATGGCGTCGTACACGGAGGAATCGCCGTGCGGATGATATTTACCCATGCAATCGCCGACGATGCGGGCGCACTTTTTATGCGGCTTATCGGGCGTCAAGCCCATCTCGTGCATGGTATATAAAATTCTTCTCTGTACGGGTTTTAAGCCGTCCTCCACGCGGGGGAGTGCTCTGTCCAAAATGACGTACTCCGCATACGGGAGCATGGAGGCGGGCATGACCTCTTCCAAAGGGATCTCAAACAGTTGTCCGGTGGGTTCGAGCGATTCAATCTCTTTCTTTGCCATTCTCGTCCTCCTTTCCCTTATGGTCGTCCATAAAGGTATCTACTTTATTGAAGTTGGCGAATCTCGCCAAAAATTCCTTTCTGCCATCCACCTTATCGCCCATGAGCTTGGTGATCATCTTGTCCGCCTCGGTCGCGTCCTCGATGGTGACCTTCGTGAGATTTCTCGTTAAAGGGTTCATCGTCGTTTGCCAAAGCTGTTCGGCGCTCATTTCGCCGAGCCCCTTATAGCGTTGGATCTGAAATCCTCTGCCCACCTTTTTCTTTTTCTCCTCCAACTCCTTATCGTCGTAGGCGTACTCCTCTACGTTGTTTTTGTATACCTTGTAGAGGGGCGGCATACCGATATACAGATGCCCCCGATTGACGAGATCGCGCATATAGCGGTAGAAAAAGGTGATGAGGATACAGCGGATATGATATCCGTCGGGATCGGCGTCGGAGAGGATAATGACCTTATGATAATTGATCTTTTCCACGTTGAAATCGTTCCCCAGCCCTGCGCCGACGGCGCTGATGATGGACTTGATCTCCTCGTTCTGCAGAATCTGCGCAAGATTTTTCTTTTCCACGTTGAGAGGCTTGCCGCGAAGAGGCAAAATAGCCTGCGTTTGGCGCACGCGCGCCTGCTTTGCCGTGCCGCCTGCCGAGTCCCCCTCTACCAAAAAAATCTCGTTGAGCTCGGGTTTTCTGCCCGAGCAAGCCGCTAATTTTCCGATGAGCGTGAGATTCTCGATGCTGTTCTTCGCCCGCGCCGTGTCCTTTGCCTGACGGGTGGCGATGCGCACCTTCGCGGCGCTCTGCGCCTTTTTCATGATCTCCTCGAGCGCTTTTTTCGACCCGCGCTCTTCCAAAAAGGCTTTTAAGCCTTCTATCGTCACGCTCTCGACGGGAAGTCTCGCCTCGGGATTGCCGAGCTTGGTCTTGGTCTGCCCCTCGAATTGAACGTTTTTCATCTTGACGGAGAGAACGACGGTGATCCCCTCGCGGAAGTCGTCGCCGAGGAAGTTCGATTCCTTTTCCTTTAAGAATTTATTTTCCCTCGCGTAATCGTTCAGAAAACGGCAAAGTCCCGAACGGAAACCCGCCTCGTGATACCCGCCCTCGGGCGTGGGAATGTTATTGACGAAGGAAAAGAGATTTTCCGTGAACTCACCCGTGTGCTGAATGGCAAATTCCACGACGATGCCGTCCTTTTCCCCTTTGTAATAAATGGGAGACGAGTACAGGGCGTGCTTTTCTTCGTTGAGATATTTTACAAAGTCGGAGATACCGCCGCCGTAGAGATAGGTTTGAGAAAAGGGCGTCTCCTCCTTTTGCTTTTGGGTGAGATGATTTTCCAAAGAGATCTGTTCGCCCTGCTCATCGTCCTCCGCGTTTTTCTCCTTCATGGCAGACTTTTCGTATTCCGCCATGGAGATACGCTCGTCGACGAGAGTGATCTCCACCCCCTTATTGAGGAAGGCGAGCTCCTGCAAATGGGTTCTCACCGTTTCGAGATTGAAATCCGTTTCGGAGAACACCGTCTTATCCGGTTTGAAACGAACAAAAGTGCCCTTCTTTTTGGTCTTTCGCTTGGTATCCGTCAACGGACCTTCGGGAACGCCCGATTCCACTTTCTTTTTCCGGGAATTATAAAAGGAAGTAAACCGCATGGTGTATACGGTTCCCTTGTACACTTCCACCTCCAACCACTCGGAGAGCGCGTTGGTGACGGACGCGCCCACGCCGTGCAGACCGCCCGCAAAGGCATAGTTATGCTCGTCGAACTTGCCGCCCGCGTGCAGCTGGGTAAAGACGACCTGAACGCCGGAAACCTTCATTTTGGGATGGATATCGGTGGGGATACCCCTGCCGTTATCCTCCACCGAGGCGCTGCCGTCCTTGTAAAGGATCACCTTTATTTTGTTTGCAAAGCCGTTCGCCGCCTCGTCGACGGCGTTATCCACGATCTCCCACAAAATATGATGAAGTCCCTTCACGCCCGTAGAACCGATGTACATACCCGGTCTGAGACGGACGGCGTCCAGCCCCTCTAATACCTTTATGTCGCCTGCATTATACTTTTCTGCCATGTTTGCCTCTCTTTTGCTATCGAATACTATATATTGTACTCAATTTTTTCTTTTTGTCAACTACCCGATTTTTTACGCCCTTTTCAGGAAGGAAAGAACGTCCTCATAGCTACCCGCCACGAAAATGGGGCAAAAGCCTTCCGGGAGAGTTTTCCCCTTTTGATTGAACCACACGCTGTCTATCCCCGCGTTTTCCGCCGCGCGGATATCGGAAGTGAGCCCATCCCCGATGACGATCGCCCGCTCCTTATCGAAATTTTCGATATGCGAAAAGACGTAGTCCATGAATCGGATATCCGGCTTTTCCGCGCCGATCTCTTCGGAAATAAAGTACCCCTTGGCATATTGCGCCATATTGAACTTTTCCATTCGCCTCTTCTGCACTTTGGCAAAGCCGTTGGTGACGATATACACGTCGCCCATCTGTTTCAGACTCTTCAAAAACTCGTCCGCGCCTGGTAAAAAGAGTGCGCAATCCCCGAGATTTTTGACGTAGGCGTCGTTCAAACGCATATCGTCGTATTCTATGCCGATCTCCCGCAAAATGGCGGAAAAACGCAGGCGGATCAGCTGCTCCTTGGTGATTTCCTTTCGCTCGAGCCGCCGCCACAAGCCGTCGTTGACGCGCTTGTACACGTCGCCGTACTCCTCTTGATAGGAAAGCCCGCACTCAATAAAGGCGTTTTTCAAAGCCACGCGGAAGGCTTTTTGAAAGTCGAAGACGGTATCATCCGCGTCGACGAGAAAGATATTGTATTTCATAAGTTTTCTCCTGTTTTTTCGATCACGCCGAGCGTCATGAGCGCCCGCGTGTAGGCGATATACTTTTCATGGGGCGAAAGGTCGGAATCGTCCACCGCCACGGCGGAAAATTCAAGCCCCTTGCTCTCGTAAACGGTCATCAGATTGATCTTGGTCTTGGATATCTTGCCCGTTTCCCGAAGAATATTATAAGATTTTTTTCGATAGAGCGGTAACCTCTCCTCGCTCGTGATGACGGCTTTTAAGCCCGTGATATCCTTGAAGAAGGAGGGGATTCGATACGGCTTTACCGCGGCTACCTCGGGTCCGTCGAAACCGATGGACTGCATATCCGCGTCCAGCGTGCGGGAAACGAAGTCCACGATCTGATTCGTGTTGCGGTAATTTTGCCGCAAATAATGCACGGGGAAGGGAAAAACTTCCTCCCAGCTTTCGATCCCGCGGAAACTCGTCATGTTCTGCTTTAAGTCTCCGAAAATATTGAAGGACGCCGACGCGTTGATGCGGCGGAGGAGGTCGTATTCGTTCGCCGAGACGTCCTGCCCCTCGTCGACGAACACCAGAGAATACCGCATGGGCAATTTTTCGCCGAGGAGCGAGAGCAGGTAGCAAATGGAATACGCGTCCGAACGGACGAGTCCCTTGCCGACGACGCCGTACTTATTCTTCGCCTTCTTTACGGTGGACTTGTAGAAGAACCGCACGAGATCTATAAAATTTTCGCACTTGCCGAGGGAAGTAAAGTTCTTTTCCCCCTTCAAGACCTCGTAAAAGTCGGAAAAGATCAGACAATCGTCGCCGATCTCCTCTACCAAAGGCGCTATTTTATCAATCTCCTTGATAAGATTTTCTCTTACGGCGATGGAATCGGCGTAGGTGAGAAATTCATGCGAACCGACGCGGTATTTATAGCGCTTGTATTCGGCGATCTCCTTTTCCACCGTGAGGCGGAGATCGGCTAAGTCCCCTCTCGCGCGGGCGATGACGGCGGCGTTCTTTTTCACGATTTCGCCCGCGCTCTTATAAAAGGTGACGAGCTCTTTATAAAAATAGCTCTGATTTTCCGATTTTTCCGAACGGAGCGTCCTGCCCAAAAACTCTTCCACCGTCTGCAACGCGTTCATAAAATCGCGAAAAGGTTTCGTGAAATAGATGCCCCCTTCCGCGCGTTCCTTAATTTCGCCCAACAGCGTACGCCGAACGCGTTGACTTGAGTTGCGAATGGCGGTGTAGTTCTCCCGCTGTTTTTCGCAATTTTTCAAGATGACGGAGATGATATCTTCACATTCGGGCGACGAGAGCATGCCGTGCACGCTGTCGTACACCTTGTCGAGAGTGTTTTGAATGTCTTGGGGAAAGGCGGGGGAATAGATATATTGCAAATATTCCTTCGTTTCCAAGATGGCGGGATTGATCTTTTGCGAGAGGTCGACGCCGAGCTTTTCCAAAATAGACAGAAAATAATCGCTCATCGTGACAGTGCGCACCTTCTCCAGCTCCAACACGGTGGCGAGCTCGTCGATGAAGTCGTTGAAGGAATTGCTCGGCGTGATGACGAGCACGTCGCGGGCGGAAAGCTCCTCGTTATTATACAGAAGATAACTCAAACGGTGCAAGAGCACCATCGTCTTGCCCGAACCCGCACAGCCCTGCAACACGAAATTCTCCCGTTCGGGGAGGGTGATCATCTCAAACTGCTTTTCCTGAATCGTCTCGATGATGTCGCGGATCGTCGATTCGTCCTTTCGTTCCTTTAAGATACCGCGAAGGAAGGGGTCGAAAATGAGCTCCTCGTCCCTGCCCCCGATCTCTTCCTTGGTGAGGTAATCCTTTAAGGAGAGGTATTCGTTCTTAAAATCGATGAATTTTCCGTTTTTCGTCTGCAACGCGCGGCGGAGAATGATTTTATAGTCGTACTCGTTGATGGAAAAGGACAGCTTGCTCTTTTGATAGTATCGCTTGGCAAGGGGAGCGCGCCAGTCGACGATCTCCAGTTTTTCGTCCCCCTTTTTTCCGATATAGTAGCTGTTATACCCTTCTTTGTCGTCGACGAGATCCATTCTGGCAAAATACGGTTCCTCGAAAAAGCACTTGTACGTATCGATCTTGTTTTTGAGCTCGACGATCTGACGATCGACGTTCACGGTGTCGACGTAATCGCGCGCCGCGTAGTCTGCCGACGAGGCGATCGCCTGTTTTTTTTGCTCCAACGCCTTGATTTTCTCCTTCAAAGGATCGATATACAGGATGCGCAAGAGGCGCATGAGGGCGCTCAAACGGTTCTCTTCGTACGCGCGCTGCCCCTCCTCGTCCAATAAGGATAAAAACCACTCTTTATTTTCCTCTTTTTTGGGATTTATCTCTTGGTATAAACGGTTAAAAAGTTCCTGATCCATACTGATTCCTGTTCCTGCCCGTAAAATGTAAAGGCAATCAGTTTATTATACACGAGAGAACGCCTTTCGTCAATAGGAAAAAAGAATTTTTTTGTCAAAGGAAAAAACGATCCCGAAAACGAGCGCCTCCCATAGGAATTCTTTCACAATACAAAAGACTAACGAAAAGTTTCGTTAGCCTTTTACTTTTTGCTTAGCCAAACACACGACTTTGCTTTGAACCGCATAGCGCGCTATACGGTTCCATTTGTCAGCCACAAAATACAAAAGTCGATCCATTGAAATTCGACTATTTTCTCGCCAATAGATAACTTTCGTCTATTCTCCGACAGATTTCCTCGGTCGGTATGGAACCGTCAAGCAACAATGTGTACCAATGCTTTTTATTCATATGATACCCCATGAAGAACCTTTGGTTATCGACGGTTGTTTCGATATCCTCGGGTTTGATGCGAAGATCGAGTATTTCAATCGTCGTATCTCTAACCAAATCAATTTTACTTGCCTTGATCGTCAGTAAAATACCATACCACTTTTTGTTATCCTTTCGCCGCCATATTGCGTTATCGGGAAACTTATTCCATAAAAATTCAAGTTCGTCCCCGTATTTTTCCCTTACGTAGCCAATAATATCTTTCGCCTGCGTAGACTTGAAAACTTCCGTGTAAAAACAATGACTCGCTACCTGTATGAGAATAGCCTCAATCGCATTTCTAACCTCTCCCACAAAAGAACCCGTCGCGCTTGTTTTGTGAAGCACATACTCATCATCGGTTGCTTTCTCAATCAGCTTCGTATCTATGTTGCCATCGGTGTCGATGATTACTTGAAGAAGGAATGCGCCGTCCAGTATGTCGGTTTCATAAATGTATTCGCTATTCTTTTGAATAAAGCCAAATGTTAGTGCTTTTGGGATATCAACAGTTTTTCTTTTGAATAATTCTTCCAATATTATGCTCACCAAAGCCGAGTTTTTCAATGATTGTCCAACTTTTTGGATTCACTTCTTTTTATGCTTTTACATTTTTTCGGGAATGCCGATACCGAGGAGCGCAAAGGCGCTTCTTAACACCTGCAGGGTCGCCTTGGTGATCGCAAGGCGGAAATTCTTCGTGTTCTCGTCCTCCGCCGACAAAATTTTGCAATCGAAATAGAATTTGTTGAACTTTTGCGAGATGTCCACGCAGAGACGGGAGATGAGGCAGGGTTCGTATTTTTCCGCCGCCTCCTTTACGGTATCGGGGAAGGACGCGAGCGCCTTGATCAGCTCGAATTCCGCCGCGTTCACCTCCTTCACGCAATAATCGCCGCACGCGCCCGCCTTCGTAAGGACGGAATTTGCCCTTGCCGCCGTGTATTGCACGTATACGCTGGTTTCCCCTTCAAAGTTCAACACCTTGTCGTAGGAGAAGGTGATATCCTTGATTTTGTTATTGTAGAGCGCACCGAAAATCGCGGCGCCCACGCCGACCGTTTCCGCAACTTGCTGCTTGTTTTCAAGGTCGGGATTCTTTTCGTTGATGACGGTATACGCTTTTTCCACGCAACGGTTGATCACGTCCTCGAGCCATACGACCTTGCCTTTTCTCGTGGACATCGCCCCGTCCTCCAAAGACACCATGCCGTACGCCACGTGAACGAGATCCTTTGCCCAAGGCTTGCCCATGAGTTCCAACACCTTGAAAAACTGCTTGAAGTGGAGATTCTGCTGGTAAGCCACGACGTACAGACATTTATCGAAATCGTAGGTATTCTTGCGGTAGATCGCCGCGGCGAGATCGCGCGTGGCGTAAAGCGACGCGCCGTCCGAACGGAGAATGAGGCAGGGCGCCATGCCGTACGGTTCGAGATCGACGATCTTCGCCCCTTCGCTCTCCTTTAAGAGTCCCTTTTCTTCCAACTCGTCGATGACGGGCTGCATCTTGTCCGTATAGAAACGTTCGCCCGCATAGGAATCGAAGGTGATGTGCAGTTTCTTATAAATCTTTTGCACGTAAGCCATGGTGAGGGATTTGAACCACTCGAAAATTTCGTTGGCTTCTTTATCGCCGCTCTCGATGAGGCGGAAATACTCCCGCGCCTCGCTTTCCATCTCCTCCGTCGCCTCGTTGTTGAAACGGACGTACAGATCGTTGATGGCGTGTATACCACCCTTTTCCACCTCTTCGCGGTTGCCCCAGTGCTTGTAGGCGCAGATGAGTTTGCCGAACTGGGTGCCGTAATCGCCGAGGTGATTGATGCCCACCACGTTGTAGCCGAGGAACTTATAAATCTTGTAAAGAGATCCGCCGAGAACGGTGGTGGAGAGATGCCCGATATGGAAGGGCTTGGCGATATTGACGGAAGAATAGTCGATACAGATCGTCTTACCCTTTCCCTCTTGCGAAGAACCGAAGGAATCTCCCTCGGATAAAATCTTTTTCAGCGTGGCGTCCGCCATCGCGCCCTTGTTCACGGAAAAATTGAGATATCCGTTCACCGCGGAGACGCAAGAGATGATCTCGTCCACGGGATACGTCCTCTGCAACGATTCCGCAATAGCGACGGGAGACTTGCGCATCGTCTTGGCGAATCGGAAACAGGGAAGCGCATAGTCCCCCATTTCCGTGTTGGGCGGGAGCGCGATGAGGTCGTAGAGTTGCTCAGACGAGAATCCTTCGACGGTGAGTTTTTCCGAAATATATTGCTTGTAATCCATAATATGACCCTTTTGAATGATTTTCCCCGTAATTTTATCATATTTGAAAAAAATCTTCAAGCATTCGATTGCTTAATTTTTGATTTTATACTATAATTATAGGGAAAATATATCTATAAGGAATATAGGAAGAATGAAATTAGGTGTCGTAGGACTTCCCAACGTAGGCAAGTCGACTCTCTTTAACGCCATTACGCACGCGGGCGCGGAAGCCGCAAACTATCCCTTCTGCACCATAGAGCCCAACGTGGGCGTCGTCGCCGTTCCCGACGAACGGCTCGATAAGCTCGCCGAAATGTATCACGCCAAAAAGGTGACGCCCGCCGTCGTGGAATTCGTAGACATTGCCGGTTTGGTAAAGGGCGCCTCCCGCGGGGAGGGCTTGGGCAATAAATTCCTCTCCCACATCCGCGAATGCGACGCGATCGTTCACGTCGTGCGCTGCTTCGAGGACGCCAACATCGTTCACGAAGTGGAAGCCAACAAGATCGTGGACGCCATCGATCCGATCGAGGATATCACCACCATCAATTTGGAGCTTATCCTTGCCGATATGGAAACGGTCACGAACAGACAAAACCGCATCAAGCGGAACGCCAACGGCGGCGACAAGGAAGCGCAGGCGGAGTCCGCCATGCTCGAGAGGCTGTATCAACACCTCGAAGCGGAACAGCCCGCCAGAACGTTCGAAGTGCAAAAAGGGGAAGAAGGGTTCCTCTACAACCTCTTCCTGCTCACGACAAAGCCCGTATTATACGCCGCCAACATCGCCGAAAGCGATATTGCCGACGGCGAAGAGGTGCCTTACGTAAAACTCGTAAAGGAATTTGCGAAAAAGGAAGGCAACGAGGTGCTCGTCATCTCCGCCAAGATCGAAGAGGATCTTTCCCAGATGGAGCCCGACGAACAGGCAATGTTTTTGGAAGAACTCGGCATTCCCGAAAGCGGCTTAAACCGCCTCATCAAAAAATCCTACGCCCTTTTGGGGCTCATCAGCTACCTCACGGGCGGCGAAAAGGAGACGAGAGCGTGGACGATCGTCAAGGGAACCAAAGCGCCGCAGGCGGCGGGCAAGATCCACTCCGACTTTGAAAAGGGATTTATCCGCGCCGACGTGGTGGATTACGAAACCTTGATGCAATACGGCAGCGAAGCCGCCGTAAAGGAAGCGGGCAAACTCCGCTCCGAAGGAAAAGAATACGTTGTGAAAGACGGCGACGTGATAGAATTTTATTTCAACGTCTCCAAGTCTTCAAAATAAGGGAGGTATCTTTATGAAATGTAAACAGTGCGGTTATGAAATCGACGACAAATTGACCTACTGCCCCTTCTGCGGCACCAAGACGGAAAAGAATGAGGAAATCAAAGCCTGCGTATTCTGCGGCACGCCCTTAGCGGACGGCGCCCTGTACTGCACCAACTGCGGAAAGCCCGTTTCCGAAATGAAGCAAGCCGAACCCTACGTTCCCGCCAAGAGCACCTCGGCGGAGCAGGTACTCGGCATCCTCGGCATCGTTTTCGCCTTTTTGTCCCCGATCGTGGGGCTTATCCTCGGCATCGTCGGGTTGGTGAAATCCATTCACGCCGACAACAAATCGGCAAAAACGCTCGGCATTCTCGCCATCGTATTTGCGTCCGTCATGATGCTCGTGGAGTTTTTCCTCTGCTTCACCTTCCTGGTGGCCTTCCTGCAGGTGATTTTCGAAAATATCGAAAACATGCCCGGACTTTATAGCTAAAAAAACTTTCCCTCGGTCAGCTGACCGAGGGATTTTTTACGCGATCGGATTTTCCGCGAGATATTCCTCTAAAATTCCCACGGCGTCCCGAATACAACCGATACAGGGGCGCTTTTTGTAATACCCCTCCGTGCGAACCTCGGAAGTCGGCGAGGTTTCCGCCTTGAGCCCTTTTCCCGTCAGCAATTCGCCGCAATTGATACTGCCGTTCTTTTCCCGAAAGCGCTTTGCCACCTCCTGCACGCGGGCGTACATTTCGTTTTTATTGCTCGGCGATCCGTCCGAAGTAGAATACAAAAGTCCGAGCGCCATGAACATGGCGTTCACGCTGCCGCAGGTGAGCCGCATTCTCCCCGTGCCGCCGCCATAGCAAACGGACGCCTTGGCGAGCGTATCGAAATCGACGCCGAGGAGTTCGGAAAAGGATAAAAGAACCGCCTGCGAACAATTATATCCCTTGCGGAAAAGCTCTTCCGCCCTATCTGCTCTTGACATATTTCTTCCCCTTTGGTATAATAATACCATGGTTTTTCTCTATTATACGAAAGAGGAAGTGAAAAGTCAAGTTCTCTTTCAAAGGATACTTCTTGAAAAATACGGGTATTCGCCGTCCGAGATTCAAAAAAACGGGTGCGGAAAGCCCTACTTAACGGGCAATCCCCTCTTTTTTAACGCGACGAACACGAAGGGCTTTTCCGCCCTCGCCGTAGCAAGCAGCGAGATCGGACTCGACGCCGAGCCTCTCGCCCGTTTACAAAGGGACGCGCTCACGGCGTTTGTCGCGAAAGAAGCCTTTGTCAAGAGAATAGGCGACAGCATTTTCAAACGGTACAAGGCGTTATCCTTTTGCGATGGCGTCCTATATGAGAACGACTCTGCCGTCGACCAACCGATTTTTTTGGAAATAGACGATTTTTTAGTCTGCGTCTCCTGCAAGGACGCGCAGATACAAACGATAAATTTGGACAAGGAGTGACACACGGTTATGATAGGCGCAGTGATTGCAATGACGAGCGAAGCAAACATTTTGAAGGATTTGATGACGGTTCGGGAAGAAAGGACGATCTGCAACAAGTTAGTCTATATCGGGTCTCTCGATGAAACCGAGATCGTTCTTATCGTATGCGGCGTGGGCAAGGTGAATGCGGCGATCGGCGCGCAGATGCTCATCGATCTCTTCCACGCGGATAAAATCATCAATTTCGGCGTGGCGGGCGGCATCTCGGAGACGACGGAAACCACAAAGGTTTACCTCATTTCCCACGCGGTGGAATACGATTTCGACCTTTCCGAGCTCAATCACACCAAAATCGGAACGCCGGACGAGCTTACGGACAATAGGCTCCCCCTCTTCCTCCCTTCCGTCGATCTGCCCCGACGCGTTCTCGCCACGGGAGATCGGTTCAACGACAGTCCCGCCGATCACGATCTGATCGAACATTACATGAAAGCGGATATCCGCGATATGGAGGGCGCAGCCATCGCAAGGACTTGTATGCACGCGGGCGTGCCCGTGACGGAGGTCAAGGCGATCTCCGACAAATACGGCAGCAACAGCTCGTTCGAGCAATACCGCGCCAACATGAATACGGCTCTTTCCCACCTGAAAGGCTATCTGCCCGAAATTATCCGTTCGTTATAAGGAGGCAATATGGAACGAATTCCCTCTTTTTCCAAGGATCACGATTTTTTACAGCCCGGATTGCACGTGAGTATGCAAATGCACGGGATCACCACCTTCGATCTGCGATTCAAAAAACCAAACGCGGGCGACTTTATCACGCCCAAAGCGCTGCATACCGTGGAGCATCTGCTCGCGACGGTACTCCGCAACTCCGCCGAAAAGGATAACGTCATCTACTTCGGTCCCATGGGTTGCCGCACGGGTTTTTATCTCTTGACGGTGAATCTAAGCTATGAACAGGTGCTTTCCCTGTTAAAGGAAAGTTTCGCGCTTGCTTTGACCTTTACCGAGATCCCCGGCAACGGCAGAAAGGAATGCGGAAACTATCTGGAACACGACTTGCCCGAAGCCTTAAAGGAATGTAGGGCTTACCTTGACGTTTTAGGAGAACTTTAACATGGTACGTTTAGGCGACTGGGACGAGGTGCTCGCCCCGCTGTTTTCGGACGAGAGATACTTAAAAATTCGGGAATTTTTGAAAAAGGAATACGCGGAACACACCGTTTATCCCGATATGTACGACCTTTATAACTGTTTCCGCTATACGTCCTTTGCCTCTTGCCGCGTCGTTCTCCTCGGTCAGGACCCTTACCACGAACCCGGACAGGCGCACGGGCTTTGCTTTTCCGTGAAGGAGGGCGTGAAAAATCCGCCTTCCCTCGAGAATATTTTCAAAGAATTGCACGACGATATCGGCATGCAAAAGCCGAAAAACGGCACGCTGACCAAATGGGCGAAGGAGGGCGTGTTGCTCTTAAACACCTCGCTCACCGTTCGGGAGCACCTCGCAAATTCCCATTCGAAATGCGGTTGGAGCTGGTTTACGGACAGCGTCATTCAGATCATCAGCGAAAAAAAGGAACACGTCGTCTTTATTTTGTGGGGCGGGAACGCTCGGAGCAAAAAGCCGCTCATCGACAAAAGAAAGCATTTGATCCTCGAATGCGCGCACCCCTCTCCCCTATCCGCTTACAACGGATTTTTCGGTTGCCGACATTTTTCCAAAACCAACGCCTATCTCACGGCAAACGGACTTGCGCCCATCGACTGGGATCTCAACGATTGATATGGATTCCTTCGCCCGCGCGGAGGAATTTTTTATGGTTGATCGCTTGCCAACCCATGCGTAAAATGATATAATAAAAAAAATCTTACACGAGGTATTTCACTATGACGATAACCTGTTTGGACTTAGAGGGCGTACTCGTGCCCGAAATCTGGATTGCTTTTGCGGAAGCGAGCGGCATTCCCGAACTCAAGAGAACTACGAGAGACGAGCCCGATTACAACAAATTGATGAACTGGAGACTTAGCATCTTAAAGGAACACGGTTTGGGACTCAAAGAGATTCAAGCCGTCATCGAAACGATCGATCCCCTTACCGGCGCCAAGGAATTTTTGGACAAACTGCGTTCCCTTTGTCAGGTCATTATTATCAGCGACACCTTTACGCAGTTTGCCGCGCCCCTGATGAAGAAACTCGGTATGCCCACCATCTTCTGCAACACCCTCGAGGTGGCGGAAAACGGCGAAGTGACGGGCTTCAAGATGCGTTGCGAAAAATCCAAGTACACCACCGTGAAGGCGCTCCAGTCCATCGGATACGAAACGATTGCCAGCGGCGACAGCTACAACGATCTCGGCATGATCCGCGCGAGCAAGGCGGGATTCTTGTTCCGCTCCACGGACAAAATCAAAGCGGACAACCCCGATCTGCCCGCCTACGAAAGTTTCGACGATCTCCTCGACGCGATCGAAAAAGCTCTGTAAAGAAAAACTCCCCTGCAAGGAATCTTGCGGGGGAGTTTCGTCAAAAGGAGGGGGCGTACGGCAAAAAAGAAAAATCCGTGCGCCCCTTAGAACAACATAACTGTATGATCGATAGTAATTATTGCCCCTCGGAAGGACCTTCGGGCGTCATCCAACGGATCATTTCGTTTTCCTCGTCCAAGCGCAAACGCTCGCGTTCCGCTTCCGACTCATCCGACCTGCCGTCCAGAACTTCGTGAAGCGCGCCGCCCGACAATTCCTCCAGCACGTCGCGCTCTTCTTTCGTCATTTTTTCGATAGACGTTCTAAAAACCATTTTCTTAAACTCCGATTGAAAAAATTTACCGTATTTATTTTACCATAATATGACAAAAAATACAAGTACTTTATGAAATTTTCCGGAAGATAATCATTCTCGTATAGAGAGGCGACGAGTTTTCCCGCAGGGATTCATCGTCGAAAATGCCGTCTAAAACGAGAGAACCGTTCATGAGCACGTCACCGCCCGCCACGTAGGAATACTCCTTGGCGTAATTGCGCTGTTTTCTCGTTTGAACGGCGTATAGCGCGTTTTCATTTAGCCCGCGCATGCGGAAACGGATATTTTTTTCGCCCACCCGTTTTTGCTTGACGGCGACGACGGCGATACTCTCCTCCTCTCCCGCAAAGACGTACCCCGTGACGTTATCTCGGAAAATATCCCCGATTCGGTAAAACTTTCCGAACGCAAACGTTTTTCGATGCGCCTTATAAAAGGAAATCTGTTCCCGAATGAGGGAAAGCTCCTCTTGCGAGCACTTGGTAAGATCCATTTCGTACCCCAAATTGCCGCAGACGGCGACGTTGAATCGCGTTTCGAGACAATGGGAATTTCCGCTCTGCAAATTCGGGGAAGAAGAGACGTGCGAACCGAAACTGCTGATCGGATAAGCGTAGGAAGTCCCGCCCTGAATGAATAGCCGCTCCCGCGCGTCGGTATCGTCGCTCACCCACGTCTGCGGCATAAAGAAGAGCATACCGAGATCGAATCTTGCGCCGCCGGAAGCGCAGCTTTCAAAGAGCACGTCGGGAAATTCTTCCGTGAGCCTCCTTAATACCCCGTAAAGCCCCAAGAGATAGCGATGAAAATACTCGCCCGCGGGAATTTCCTTCCCGTAGCAGTCCGTCATGAAACGGTTATAGTCCCATTTCACGTACGCCGCCCGACAAAGAAGAATGACGTTTTTCACGCTTTGATAGATATATTCGCACACCTCGGGATTTGTCAGATCGAGCATGAGCTGATTGCGAATACGGAAGGGTTCCCGATCCGAGCGCATGGCGTATTCGGGATGACTTCGGTAAAGCTCGGAATCCTCGGAGATCATCTCGGGTTCCACCCAAATGCCGAACGAGAGCCCCTTTGCCCGCGCGTAGTCGGCGAGATTTTTTAGCCCTCCCGTCTTTTGCGTATAATCGAACCAGTCTCCCAAGGAAGAATTATCCCCGTCGCGGTGCCCGAACCACCCGTCGTCCAGCACGAAGAGTTCCGCGCCCGCCTCGGCGCTCCTGTCGATGATGGCTTTTATCTTTTCCGCCGTGAAGGAAAACTCCGTTCCCTCCCAGTTATTGACGAGGACGGGGCGCTCCCGATTCGCCCAGTTTTCGGGCAAAATATGCTTTTTTACGAATTCGTGCAAAAAGAGGGAAACCTGCTCCTCGCTTTCTCCCACCGTCATCACCGCTTCGGGCGTGCAAAAACGGGCGGACGGTTTCACTTCCCAGTCGAACAGAAAGTCGTTCATGCCGACGAGCACGCGGCTCCTGCCCAAATCGTCGGACTCCAAGCTCTCCTTGTGATTGCCCGAATAGATGAGGTTGAACGCGTACACGCAAGTCTCGTCCTTCACCATGACGAAAGGATTGTGGAAGGGCGAGGAAGAACCCGTCACGCTCTCGTTTACGAGCTTGCCGACGGAGAGCGCCGTCTCGTGCTTTTGCCGCTCGTACCCCCAACTGCCGTCGAAGGAGACGAAAGTCTTGTCCTTCCCCCACAGCTCGAATTGCAGAGAATCTATCTTTTTGAGAAAGACGCTCTCGCCTCCCCGATTGACGACCTCGCGGGAACAGATCACGACGTCGCAATCGTCGAAAAGGGTGAAATATTCGTTTAAGAGGACGCCGTGCGCCTCGTCGAAATAGCTCACCTTGAGCGTATCCCCTTCCCCGCGGGCGCAGGGCAGAGGGGAGATATCCGGTCGGCGGGACTGCTCTGCGCCGACAAAGGAAAACCGGAAGGCGGAAACCTCGCTCGATGAGACGGCGACGAAGGAGGGCGTTCTGAAATCGCCGTCGCCGTAAGAAGAGAGGGGCGCAAGCGGTATGCGGTTGCCCCAAAAATCGCTTTCGGGGCGAAGAATATCGTACTCTCCGCGCGTGTTTATTTTTTTGCCGAAATACAGATATTCTATACGCCTGTCCTTCCCGAATAGTAAACTGTTGTGCAGGGTATCCCCTTTACAGATCTTGTCCGTGATCGTCCACATAAAAAAATCCCCTTTTGTAAGATACCAAAAGTATACCACAAAGGGGATTCTCCGTCAATAGGCGGGATTATTTTTTATTGACGTATTCGCAAAGGGAAGACAGCGTACAATTCGGGCAATCGGGGTGCTGCGAGTGGCAGACCTTTCTGCCGTGAAAGATGAGCCAGTGGTGCGCCTTGCTCCAGTCGCTTTTGGGAATACTCTTATGGAGCTGTTCCTCCGTCTGTTTCACGTTATCCGCCTTGGCGAGCCCCAAGCGGTTGGAGACGCGGAAGACGTGCGTATCCACGGCGATGGCGTCGCCGCCGAACCAAACGGAATACACCACGTTCGCCGTCTTTTGCCCCACGCCGGAAAGCGTTTTCAGCTCTTTGACGGTGGAAGGCACTTCTCCGCCAAACTTTTCCAAAATATCCGCGCTGGCGGAAAGAATGTGAGCCGCTTTGGAATGGTACAGCCCGCAGGAAAAAATGTACCCTTCCAAATCCTCTTGCGAGAGCGAGAGCATGCTCTGCGGCGTGTTGTGCTCCTTGAAAAGCTCCGCCGTGACTTGATTCACCCGAGCGTCCGTGCACTGCGCCGACAAAATGACGGCGACGAGCAGTTCGTATGCCGTAGAATACGCCAAAGCCGGCTTGGCGTCGGGATAAAGGCGTTCGAGTTCGTTCAAAATTTTTTCTTTCGTTTGCTTTTTCATGACGCTATTATAGCACGGGAAAATTTTTTACGCAAGCATTTTACAAAATAAGGTACTCTTTTCCCATGGAGTACGTCACTTCCCTGAAAAAACCGACGAACGAGGAATATTTTCCCCGCCCCAAGGCTATTCTTGCTTTTGTCAGCGAGGAATAGGAAAATTTGCAGGAAAGTCCGCACCCTACTTTTGCCTGACGCGGCGTAGATACCGTCTGCGAGGAAACGCCGAGCCTTTTCAGTTCCGCCGCAAAAGAAAGCGTTTGCGTGCGAGAGCGAAAGACCGCCAAAACGTTCATAAAAATCGCCCCCTCCTTCGTATAAATAATAACAGTATATGATTGAATTTTCGGAGGTGTGAATATGATCTATTTCGATAATGCGGCGACGGGCGGCACAAAACCGCTCGGCGTACAGCGCGCCGTGGCTTCCTCGCTGAAAAATTGTGCCAACCCCGGCAGAAGCGGGCATAAATTATCCGTTTCCCACGCAAATATCGTGCAAAATACCCGAATCGCGCTCTGTTCCCTCTTTGACGGTTACGAAACGGAACGGGTGATCTTCACAAAAAACTGTACAGAGGCGCTGAATATCGCCCTATTCGGCATTTTGGAAAAAGGCGATCACGTCGTGACGACCTGTTTGGAACACAACAGCGTGTTGCGCCCCTTGGAAGAAATGAAAAAGCGGGGCGTAGCCGTCAGCGTGATCGGATTAAAGCAGGGCGAACTCGATTACGAGGCGTTCGCAAAAGCGATACGGGAGAACACGAAGCTCGTAGCCGTCACCCTTTGCTCCAACGTGACGGGCTATCGCCCCGATATCGAGCGCATCAAAAGGATGATTCCCGAACGCGCGATACTTCTTTGCGACGGGGCGCAGGCGGGCGGACATTTCCCCATATCCATGAAAAAACAGGGCATCGACGTCCTCGCGCTCGCGGGGCACAAAGGTTTGCACGGCATAGGCGGAAGCGGCGCCCTGCTCTTTTCTTCGAGGACGCAAATCAAGCCGCTCACCTACGGCGGCACGGGGAGCATGAGCTTAAGTTTGGAGCAACCGGACTTTTATCCGGACGCTTTGGAGAGCGGCACGCTGTCCTATCCCGCGATCGTCTCTTTGTTCGAGGGAACGCTTTACACCAAACAATTTTTGGAGGAAAACCGAAAAAAGGTGTTCTCCCTCACCGAATACCTGCACGGCGCCCTATCCCGCAACCGCAAGCTGACTCTCTATTCCAAGCCCAACGAGAGCGGCATCGTCGCGTTTGCGCATCAAACGCTGTCCTCCGAAGAAGTCTCTTCCATGCTATCCGAAAGATTCGACGTCGCCGTTCGGGGCGGCTTTCATTGCGCGCCGCTCATTCATAGAGCGTTATCCACCGCCGAGGCGGGCTTGGTGCGGGCGAGCCTTTCCGAATTTAACACGCAGGAAGAATGCGACGCCTTTATCCACGCGCTCCGTCTGATTTGATCGCCTTGAGTTTTTCGATCATCGACAGGCAGGTAGCCCGCTCGACGGGACTGAGCATAGGCGAGACCTTTTGAAAGAAATCGTCTATCTCCCGATCGGAAAGAGTTCCGTTCTTTCTCGCCTTGGTCGCCTCCGAAAAGAGTATGGGGAGCAATTCCTTTGTCCCCTTGCCCGAAAGGGAAGAGAGCGTCTTTTGTAGCTCGTCGGGCAACGCCGCATCCGCCGTATAATTTTTGAAATCCTTCATACATACCTCCACTGAAATATTATGCGTTGACTCCCCTTTTTTGCCAACGGCGCATACAATATAGCATGGAGATCTACATCGTATTGCTATTGCTTACCTTAAAGGAAAACGGTGATCTTTCCGATAAGATAAAGCCGCTGTTAAAGACCATACTCGACAACAAGGAGCTTTTATCCTTATACCTTACCGACACGAAAACGGAGCAAAAAAAAGAAGAACCGCCCCCTCCGAAGGAAGAGACGGTAAATTTTGCCATTCGCGATTTTTTAGATCAATACGTCAAGTGACGGGGTACATTTCGGAAAGAATGCGTTCCAGCTCCCGATCGGAAAAGGTGAGAAACAACTCGCTCGCCATGCTCCGCGCGCCGTCGGCAGGCGTAACGCCAACCCCGTGTATACAGGTATCGGAGAGCGGCCAATAGATCTTAGCCGACGTGATCTTTAACCCTTCCCCGGTGACGGGGTTGGTAAAGGTCGTCTGCATGATTCCCTTCCCGTACGTTTTCGCCACGCCGTCAAACTCCGAGAGCAGGATATCCGAATAGGAGATGCTGCCGTAATCGAGCATGGCGCCGATGAGACATTCGGATGCGGAAGCCGTGTATTCGTCCGCGAGCACGGTGATCTTTCCCTCTTCGCCGAAAAAGTAGTCGTAATACCCCTTAGCATCCGTCGCGCGGTAGGTATATTCGTACCCGCCCTTATAGCGGGCGACGAGCACGGGGGGATTTTTCCTGTCGTTATTCTTCAAAAAATATCCCGCTAAATCGCAGAGCACGTCTAAACTTCCGCCGCGGTTGCCGCGAAGATCGAGGATCAGCTCCGTCTTTCCCTCCTCCTTCATCTGCGTGAGCGCATACAGCATCTGCGTGGCGGCGGAGCCGTAGAACTCCGTCAAGCGGATATAGCCTACGTTTTCGGGCAGAGAGGACAGGGCGCCGTCGAAAGCCGTCCATTCGCCACCTTCCGCGCGGTAGCCCGACGTGGAAGAGCGGTAAGTCACATATCCCGTGGTATACTCCTGTCTGGAAAGGGTGTGGTAGACGAGGTCGCTCCCCTCCGAATCCGAAGCCGTCGCCAACACGACGGGCTCCCCTTCCGCCTTTTGAGAAAGAAATTCCGAAAACTCGGCAAACGTCTTTACGGGCGTCTGCGACTGCTCGCTCTCCCCGAAAGAAAACAGGAAATCCCCGGCGCGTATCCCCGCTTTTTCCGCAGGCGAACCGCCCGCCACGCGATAGATGAACAAGCCTTCCGACGTGGTATAGAAGGTGAAACCGAATCCGGTATTGTTTCCTTCCCGCTCGGACATCTCGTCGGAAAGCTCTTCCGGGGAATAATACACGGAATACGGGTCGAGATGACCGTTGATGCCTTCCGTAGCATAGGAGAGAAATTCCTCGTCCGTCATATCCCAGATATAGTACCCGTCGATATGCTTTTTGATCCACCAGAGAGAGGCGATGCTCCTATCCATGGTGAAATAGAAGGTAACGTATCCCCCCGCGAAGAGAAGCGCGGCTAACAGAACCGCCCCGATGGAGAGCAGTATTTTTTTCGTTTTCGTCATTTTTTTCTCTTTCATGTTATTCCCCCTTTTCTTCCTTGCGCAATTGATACAGAAGCGTCAGTACCCGAAAGGAAACGGCGTCGGAAAACTTACGAATATCCAGCCCCGTTGTTCTCTCGATTTTATCCAGGCGGTACATGAGCGTGTTGCGATGCATGAACAGTTTTCTCGCCGTCTCGCTCACGTTTAAGCTATTCAAAAAGAACTCTTCCGCCGTATTCAGCATATCCTCGTTTTCCAAGAGCTCCTTGCTCTCGTCCGTGAGGTATTCGTTCATATATTCCTGTCGTTTGGAAAGCGGGATCTCCTCGAGCATCTTCACGAGGAGAAATTCCTTGTAGGTATGCACTTCCCCCTTTATGCGGAAGGCGGAAGACATGCGAAGGGCGAAAGCCGCCTGACGGAAGGAATCCCCTATTTCCGCAAATCGCTTTACGGTATCGCCCACGCCGATCAGGGGATGGACGCCGACCTCCTCGAACACCGATTGCGCCAAAAAGAGGGCGAACTCGGACGCGGAAGGATAGCGTTCCGCCTCGTCGAATTTCAAGAAAGCGATTCGGTTTTCGTCGAGAGTACAAAGATAGTCGCCGGGCGCGGAGACCGCTTGCAAGAGCACCTCTGTCGTTTCGGGGAGATTTCTCTCCACGCGCAGACAGACGCAAAAGCAAGCGCCGTCCGGAACGGAATACCGCTCGACGTATTTTTTCATTTCGCCGATGGGTTGTTTCCCCTGCAAAATGGAGCGGAGGTACTCCTCGCGCGAAAGCGTCTTGCCGATGGAATCCTTCTCGATCAGCCTTTTCAAAAGCACGGCATAATTGTATTCCGCGGGCGAACAGCCGTATAAACTTCCGAGGTACTTTTTTCCTTGCGCCTGAAAGAAAAAGCAGGTGACACCCTTTCTCTCGTCTGCAAAAATATCCTCTTTTTCTTCACCGTCCGTCGCGGGGCGGTAGGAAAATTCCAAACCCGTTTGATTTTTCACTTCTTCCAAAAGTTTTTCAAATGCCTGCATACGCCGTCCCTTTTTGATTCCTTTTCCGCTATTATAGTCTTTTTTTTTGCAAATGGCAAGAAAAAAGAAAGAACCTCTTGTGACAATTCGCACAACAGGTTCTTTTTTTATTTCTTGAAATGCGCTTTGATGACGACGCGAATCGCACCGTCTCCCAGATACGTGCGCTCCTCGCTGACGCTGTCCACCAAATACAGCCCCCGACCGCTCTCGGCGTAGACGTCGGAGCAGGTCGATTTTTCGGGCGGACGAAAATCCTTCGTCCCCTTGACGCGAATGCAGATCTTATCCTGTTCCAGCTCGCCGCTCAAAAAGGCGGAACCTTCCGAGTGCTGAAAGACGTTGGAAACCAGCTCGCTGGTGACGAGTTTACTGTTAAAAATACTCTCCTCCGACACATTGAGCGCTTCTAAAAAAGAACAAAACTCTTCCATGGCGCGGGAAAGCATTTCATAATTGTCCAGTTCAAACTTCATAAGTCCCCTCACACGCAATCCGACAACCTTTCCTTGAGTTTCGACAAAATCTTGCGCTCCATGCGGGAGACGAACATCTGCGAAACGCCGAGCCGCTTTGCCGTTTCCGCCTGCGAGAGCTCTTCCCCGAAACGAAGGGCGATGAGTCTGCGCTCCATTTCGGGCAATTCCTTGATCGCCGCCGAAACGGATTCCTTATTCTCGAAATCCTCGAAGAAATCCCGCTTGTCGGGTATGTAATCGTAGCGGGATCCCTCCTCCTCGCCCGTATCGGGCGCCGTATCGAGAGATACCGTTCCCCCTACTTCCTGCGCCCTTAAAATCTCTTCTTCGGAGATACCGAGGGCGAGCGAAAGCTCCTTTACGGTAGGTTTTTTGCCCGTCGCGGCAAAGATCTCGTTTTTCTTTTTGCGGATCTCACCGCTCAGTTGAGAAAGTTTACGCGGGAGCTTGATGAGTCTCGATTTATCGCGGAAATAATTTTTGATCTCGCCCGTGATGGTCGGCGTGATGAAGGTCGTAAACTCCAGCCCCAGGGAAAGGTCGAACCGCTCGATGCCCTTAAACAGAGCCAAAGAGGCGACCTGAAAGAGATCGTCGTATTCGATGCCTCTGCCGACGAACTTTTTGGCGAGTATCTCCGCCACGTACAAATATTTTTCCACGAGCTTATCCCTTGCGGTCAAGTCATGGTTGTTCTGATAAGCCTTAAAAAGCTCGATTACTTCCTGTTCCATTACAAACTCTTATTCAGCACGATACGTTTTGCGGCGCCGTTTTCCCGTTCCACGGCTACCTCGTCGACCAACGCGCCTAAAAGGGCGTAGGAAATTTCGTTCTCGATCTCGTCCTTTTCGGATTCTCCCTTTTCTTCTCCCGAAACGGTCACTTTGAGCCCGTTTTCCTCTTCAAAGACGAGGGTCACGCCGCGATAACCGCCGCGTTGCAAAATGAGAATACTCTCGTTGACGCTGACTTTATAATCCTCCGCGGAATCGATGTCGAATCCTTTCGCCTCGCAAATAGCGCCGACGGCGAGACGGACGGTGAGCATATATTCGTTTGTCTGCATGGGTACGGTCATAGAAAATTTCATATCATTCCATCTCCATGATCGTATCGAGCGAGCAAATGGTAAACAGCTTTTTGATCTTCGCCTGTAAACCCGTAAGCTTCATGTTTTTGCCGGCTGATCTGACCCGCTTTAAGATCTTTACGAAGGTACCCAAAGTGGTGCTGTCGATAAAATTCAAATTTTCACAGCGAAAGATCACGTCCTTCGGCTCGCGTTCGAAGGGCGCCGTGACGAGATTAAAAAACTCCTGCGATTTTCCCGAGTCGATATCCCCGCTCAGGAGAACTTCGTAAACTTCTTCCTTTTCTTTCATTTCCACTTCTTGCATAATATTTCTCCTCGAATGGATTCTTAATTCTTACACTTTTATCATACCACATTTTCAGCCCGTTTGAAACGATTTTCACAAAAAAAACGAAAAAAATCATAAATTCGTCATATATCGCCCCTAATGAAATGATATTCTAAAGATGCTGTCCTTTATTTGACAATATTTATTTTTTATGTTATAATATCAAGGTATAATAAATTTTTATCATCAGGAGACGTACATGGATAAAGAAAGATCATTAGTAAACAGATATGCAAAAGCGATCGAAGATCTCACAAACATTGCCGACCGAAATATCATCGACCCCGAACTGTATACGATCAACGACGTAAAAAGAGGGCTTAGAGACAAGGACGGCAAGGGCGTTTTGTGCGGTCTCACGGAGGTTTCCGAAGTCAACGCCTTCCGCACGATCGACGGCGTAAAAACGCCCATCGAGGGCGAACTCATCTACCGCGGCATCGACGTGAGAAAGCTCGTGGAAAACTGCGTTTCCGAAAACCGATTCGGTTTTGAGGAATGTATTTATCTGCTCTTATTCGGCGTGCTCCCCAACCAAAAGGACCTTCGCACCTTCACCAATCTGCTCTCCGACTTCCGTCCCCTGCCCAAAACGTTCGTCCGCGACGTCATCATGAAATCCCCTTCCAGCGATATCATGAATATGTTGGCCCGTTGCGTGCTGAACCTGTATTCCTACGATAAAAACGCAGACGATACCTCCCATCAGAACGTACTCCGTCAATGTTTACAGCTTATCGCGCAGTTCCCGCAGCTCGCGGTATATTCCTACCGCGCCGATCAGTATCACAACGCAGGCTCGTCGCTCATCATTCATCAGCCCGTGCCCGAATACTCCTGCGCGCAGAATATCCTGCACATGCTCAGAAAGAACAACCGCTTTTCCGATTTGGAGGCAAAGACGCTCGATATCTGTCTCATTCTCCACGCCGAGCACGGCGGCGGTAACAACTCCACCTTTACCATGCACGCGGTAACCTCCACGGGAACGGATACCTACTCCGCCATGGCGGCTTCCCTCGGCTCGTTAAAGGGTCCCAAGCACGGCGGCGCCAACATCAAGGTCATGGCGATGATGGAAAACCTCAAGGAGAACCTCCACAACAACTGGAGCGAGAGCAACGTGCGCGACCACTTGGTGAAGATCCTCAACAAGGAAGCCTTTGACAAGACGGGTCTCATTTACGGTATGGGGCACGCGGTGTACTCCTTAAGCGACCCCAGAGCGGAGATCCTCAAGGTGTTCGCCGGCAAGCTTTCCATCGAAAAGAGCATGGAGCGCGAATTCGAGCTCTACAACATGGTTGCCAATATCGCGACGGAACTGATTACCGAATCGAGAAACACGGTAAAGCACGTTTGCCCCAACGTGGACTTCTACTCCGGATTCGTCTATTCGATGCTCAACCTTCCCCGCGCCCTCTACACGCCCATGTTCGCCATTTCGCGTATCGCGGGTTGGAGCGCGCACCGCATCGAAGAGCTCACCAACGGCAACAAGATCATTCGTCCCGCCTATATGTGCGTACAACCCCGTTCGATGTACGTTCCTTTGGCGGAACGTCCTTAAAAACAAAAAGAAAAACTTATTTTCCGACCGCTTTCGGTCGGAAAATTTTTTTATCTTTTTTTCAAAAAACTCTTGACTGTTCCATCTGTACCTGTTATAATAGAGGTACAAATGGTACAAAAGTGAGGTGTTCCCATGGATTTTACCACAAACGGCGAACCTTTATTCGAGCAGATCGTAAAGAGAATCCGCCAATACATTTCCGCCGGCGTATACCGCCCCGACGAAAAGCTGCCGTCCGTGCGAGAGTTTGCGTCCGCCATGGGCGTGAATCCCAAGACGGTCGTTCGCGCCTACGAGATTTTGGAGCAAGAGGGCGTCCTGTATTCCCTGCATAAAAAGGGATACTACGTTTCCCCCGCAAAGGAGGAACGCAAAAGCGACCTTTTGACGGAGTTTCGTAAAATGTTGCCCTATTTTTTGCAAGCGCTCTCCAAAGAGGAGCTTATCCGAGCGATAGAAGAGGAGAAAGGACATGATTGAGATCAAAAATTTGAAGAAGTATTACGACAAGAAGTTGGCGCTCGAGATTCCCTCGCTCGCCATTGAAGAGGAGCACATTCTCGGGCTTGTTGGCACGAACGGCTCGGGCAAATCCACCCTGTTGCGCCTGATTGCGGGCGTTTTGGAGCAAGAGGAGGGAGAGCTCACCATAGACGGCGTATCCGTCAAAGACCGCCCCGCCTGCAAACAAAATCTGCTTTACATCAGCGACGACCCCATCGATCACGTCAACACGAGCATCGAGACGATCTACGATTTTTATTCACGATTCTACGGCATGCAAAAGGGAATGTTCCATTTCTGGTTGGATCGGATGGAAATCCCGCACAAGGGAAATCTTTCCAAATTTTCCAAGGGTATGCGCAGAAGAACCTATCTCGCCGTCGCGCTCGCCGTGGAACCGAAGATCCTCCTGCTCGACGAGGCGTTTGACGGACTCGATCCTTCCGGCAAGCGGGACTTTATTTCCGCCATGCAAAAGTTCACCGAACAGAACAAGATGACGGTGATCGTAGCCAGCCACTCCCTGCGCGAGTTGGAAGATTTATGCGACAGCTATTTGATGCTGCAAGGCGGCAAGATCATCACCTACGCGCCCGAAGGATTGAACGGGGAGGACTACACCAAGATCACCGTAGCCTTCCAAGAGCCCTTTGATTTCGATCGGCTGAAATCGGAGAATTGCGTGATCGCCTCGCATATCGACCGCATCGGAACCCTTTACTTTTCGGGAACGGAAGAGCAAGCGGCGGAATACCTCGCCCCCTACGCCCCTGCCGTGACGGAATACGCCCCCTTATCGGCGGAGGAATACTTTATCTTAAAGACGGAGGAACATAAACATGATTAAAAAATATATCGCTTATCTGTGGAAAAAGACGTATAAACTCGTCCTCATCGCCTTTCTCGTATTCTTCCTGCTCTATCCCGTCGTCATGCTCGTGCAGGGAGAGCCCTATCTCGTTCATTTTTCCTACGGATACGAAACGGAGACGCACGAATGGATCACCGTCGATACGAATTATACCTATATCTATTCGCAGGATACGTTATTATATATGTTGACCATTCTCGCCATGGCGTCGAGCTACCTCATTCCCTTGATGGTACAGGCGACCTTCCAGAACAAGAAGCGCTGCGACAATCTGCTCTCCCTCCCCCTCAAAAAGCAGACGCAGATACTCCTCACCTCCGCCTACGGCTTTGTCGTATTCCTCATCGTCTGGTGGCTGACCGCGCTCATCGGGCTGGGGACGTCGTTTATCGTCAATCTGCGTTACAACGTTCCCTACTTCTTTTTATATCTGCTCTGTATGAGCATACTATCCCTCGCCGTGTTCGGCATCACGACGCTGTTTGCCTCCCTCATGAACAACGTCCTCGACAGCCTGCTCATGGTTCTCATCTCCATCTGCCTGCCCGTTGCCTTCAACCTGACGATGTCTTTCGATATCTCTCAAACGGATACGTTGCTCTATACCGTTCCCATCTATGCGGCGGATCGGATCACCTGTTTCTTCCAGCAGGAAGTGGCGTACTGTTCCGAGGGACTGCGCGAATTTTGTCAATCGCTCGAAAAGTATAATTACTATTTCAACTATTCTTTCGGCGCGCGGGAAATCACGGCGATTTCCGTCTTTACGGGTCTCGGACTGCTCTCCTATGCGACAAGCTACCTCTTGTGGCGCAAGATGAGAGCGGAAGAGATGCAGACGCCCTCCCAAAAATGGTACGGTTATCCCCTCGCCTTCTCCGCGCTCATGGTTTTCCCCTTCTACGGCATTAAGTTGTTGAAAGATTTTTCGGGAAATGATCTTCTCTTGACCGCCATCTTTGCCGTAGCGTATTTCGTGGGAATGTTCATTTTTCAACGAAAGATCAAATTCAACAAGACGAATCTCATCGGATTTGCCGTAACTTTTATAACGGCAAACCTCTTGACGATCCTCATTTAACAAAAAACGACCGCGCGCCCCGTAATGAAGTGAACCCAAAAAGTTGGACAAAGAATTAAATTTTAATCTTGTGAGTGA
>CAMFEK010000010.1 GCA_945949395.1 uncultured Clostridia bacterium | reverse complement strand
CGAAGGGCGTGATTCTTTCGATGGCGTAGGCGCCGCCGCCCTCCGCTTTGATCAGCTCGCCCTTTTCCGTTTCGACGAGCGTGCCCATCAAAATTCCCAGATCCCTCGCGAGCGTGGAAGGGTTGCAGGAGATCAAAACGAGCCTCGGGATTCCCGCCGCGACGATCGCTTTGAGCACGCTCCTGGCGATGCCGGCGCGGGGCGGGTCGAGAATGAGTTTTACTTTCTCCCCCTTCTCCTTTTCCATGAGCGCGGGCAGGAGCTCGGCGACGTCGCCGCAGAGATTGAACATTTTTTCTTGCAAGCCGTTTTGCTCCTTTAACCGTTCCGCGCAAGCGGACGCCTCTTTGACGATCTCGATGCCGTAGGCGCGCTTACATCGTTTTGCCGCCATCGCCGTGAGCAGACCGCCGCCCGAATAACAATCGAACACCACTTCATCCGATTCGCCTGCGACCTCCCGCAACGCTCTCTCGTACAGTTTTTCCCGCACGTTGCCGTTGACTTGCACGAAGGTGTTGGCATCGGCGCCGTAGCGAATACCGAATTCCTCCGCCTCGAACTTGCCCGAGCCGTATAGCGGAATAAACGTATCGCCGAATACCACGTTGGTATCCCGCTTGTTCACGTTGAGCACCAAGGTAAATTCGGGAAAGATAGACGACAGCTTTTTGACAAATCTTTCGGAATTTTTGAGCGTGTCTTTCGTGGAGACGAGAGTGACGATGGCTTTGCCGCCCAAGTCGCGGACGACGAGATGACGGATTTCGCCCGACTTATCCTCCTCGTTATAGGCGGGAATACCGTTTTCCCGCAAGAAAGAAGAGAGCGCCCTTACGACCTTTTCCGCCCATTCGGGGTGGATGCAACAATTTTCCACGGGCACGATGCGGTGACTGCGTTCGGCATAGAAACCGATGACGGTCTTGCCCTCTTTATCCACGCCTACGGGCATTTGGAGCTTGTTACGATAGCCCCACGCCTCGTCGCAGGGGACGCAATCGTCCACGGGAAAGGCGATATTGCCGATCTTTTTCAGACAACTTTCCACCGTTTGTCTTTTGAAAGAGAGTTGAGCGGCGTAGGAAAGATGTTGCAGCTGGCAGCCTCCGCACTTTTCATACACGGGACATTTCGGCTCGACGCGATCCGAAGAGGGAGTCAATATCTCCTCTTTCTTGCCGTAGCCGACGCCGTCCTTCACTTTCAATACCTTGAAACGCACCTTCTCCTGCGGCAGACAGCCGGGGACGAAAAAGGTGACGCCTTCGTGGCGGATAACTCCCTCGCCCGAGGAGCCGAGAGAGATGACCGTGTCGATAAAACTTTCATTTTTCTTCATACCGATACCTAAAAACGGAAAAGGTTTTCCCTTTTCCGTCAATCCTTTCTGATCTTGTTTATCATTTTATTCGTCGACATTTGGCAGGCGATCATCATCTTATCGTACACGAAGAACACCAACGTTCCGCCGATGAAAATGATCGGCAGGATATAGGCGTCGACGAAAGCGAAGTTCGTCGTCATATCGAACACGAACCGCCAGGTGAGGTATAACATACCGTCGAACCAAAGCGCCTTGAAAAGAAACGCGGGGATTTTTGGAATACGCACGCGAAACTGCAAAAAGTTGGCGAGCGGATGCAGACCGAAAAACGTGAGAAAGGGCAGCATGCGCCAAATAAACGCCACGCCGCCGAACAATAAGGTCAATAGCGAGGCGGCAATATAAGCGAGCAGGTCGCCGAGCCAAAAACTTTTGGAGAGCGGAATGGTGAGAGCCAACGTGGCGACGATGGTTCCGAGCGCCAACAGATAGTTGTTCAAAGTCCCGAGCGACAAAAAGAGCGTGGCGATCGCGGCAGAGATTGCCGAGAGCGCGATCTCGAACGCTTTCGTATTTTTCTTTTTCATTAACGACAGCCGCAGCAGAGATTAAAGAGGGCGTTCATGCAGATGCAGGTGGTACACCAGCTCAAACATTCGCTGCAACCGCTCCCCCCCATCTGTTCGGCGTCATCGTTACGGGCACTCTCCGCATCGTAGCGATAGCTGCCGCTCTGATTCGTCTCTTTGTTATCCCCTTCGACGAACCGCTCGTATTCCTTTTTATACTTTTCGTTTTCGGGATCGAGCTGCATGGCGATCTCGAGCTGTTTTTTGCTCTCGTTCGACCATTGCTTTTTATAGAATACCGCCGCTTGCAAATAGTGCCAACGGGCGTTTCTCTCGTTGAAACTATCCAGCTTATCCTGCGCTTCCTTGATTTTTCCTTCTTTGATGAGTTTTTCCACCTCTTCAAAGGCGGATTCCCCTTCCGTGTTGCGGCTCTTTTCCAAACGGTCGGTCATAATCTCCTGATAGGCGATCTCGATCTTGTTGAGCATTTTCGCCGCTTCGTTGCCGGCTTCGCCGTCCAACCATCTCTCCTCGCTGTATTTCGCCTTGAGTTCGAGATAGCGATTGCGAATCTCTTCGTCGGTGTTGTCTTCGTTCACGCCGAGAATGTTGTAATATTCCTGATTCATACGATAGTCCTTGTCAATTCCTTACTTTCTTTTTTATTGATCTTTTCGTTCTTCATGACCCGATCGGTCTCCCGAATCAGCCCCCGAAAAAGGATATTGTCGACGAGATCGGTGTTGAAGTGAAATTTGATTTGCTTTTTGCTCTCCGCGATCGTGCGGAATACGGCGGAAAAAACAAAGCCGAGTTCCTTGCCGTGTTTTTCCAAAAACTGCTTTTTATCCTCCTCGGGATAGGAAAGCAGAAAGGGATTATAATTCCCCTTCTTTTTATCCTTGTCGTAATCGTCGAGCGCGTCCACGAGGTAAATCCATTTGCCGAGCGCGTAGAAGAGCGCGTAGGTCATTTCCGTCGCCTTTTCGCCGAGAAAATGATCGGATAGCCTCGCGACCATGGTCGCGGTCGCGTCGGCGGCGATATCCAAACTTTGCTCGCCCCGCTTTTCGATTTCCCCTTGGCGTTTCATCTCCTCCCGAACGATTCGCTCGATTTCGGGGTATTCCCTTTTCACACGCTTGTAGCCGCCGGAAAAGAAAGATCTGACCGCCTTGCCCCGTTCCCCGTCCTCGACGTCGTCGGTGAGCTTGAAATAGGTGAGAATGGTATTGAGTCCGCCCAGCTCCCGCGTGAGGGAATCGACCTTCGCCATGGGGCGCTTGAGGAAGGGATGTTCGAAACAACGCTGTTTTTCGATCGTGACGTCTATCCCCTTGATATTATGCAACAACAGGGAAAAAAATGTAACGTCGTAGGTGAGAGAAAATCGCGCAAGGTTACCCGAGCAGCTGCCGATCCCCTTGCAAAGACCGCAATACAGCGCCTGATACAGAGTGAAATCCTTAAAATACAGATGGGGTTTGTCGTAACGAATGTATCCGAACATGCAAAAGGATTCCTTACCTGTCGAGCTGATAGAAACCTATCTTGCGATATACCTTACTGAGCGTCTTTCTCGCCGCGCGGAAGGCTTTTTCCGCGCCGCTCGCCAAAATACCGTTCAAGTAGCCCTTGTCGGCGAGCAATCTCTTCTGCTCTGCCTGAATGGGCGCGAGCTTATCGGCGACCGCCTCGCCCACCGCCGCTTTGAAGTCGCCGTAGCCATTGCCTTCAAATTCCTTTTCGGCTTCCGCGATCGTCTTGCCCGCGAAGATGGAATAGATGGTGAGAAGGTTGCTGACGCCGGGTTTTGCTACCTCGTCGAATCTGACGCAAGCCTCGCTGTCCGTCACGGCGCGCTTGAACTTGCGCATGACGGTGTCCTTGTCGTCCGCCATGGAAATAAAAGCGTTGGGGTTGGGGTCGGACTTACTCATCTTCTTGTCGGGTTCCTGCAAAGAATTGATCTTGGCGCCCGCCTTCAAGATGTAGGGTTCGGGAACGGTGAAGGTGTTGCCGTATATGCCGTTAAAGCGGCTCGCGATATCCCTCGTGATTTCGAGGTGCTGTTTCTGATCGGCACCGACGGGAACGAGATCCGCCTGGTATAAGAGGATATCCGCCGCCATCAGCACGGGATAATCCATGAGCCCCATATTGATGTTGTCCGCGTGCGCGAGGCACTTGCTCTTGTACTGCGTCATTCTCTCCATTTCCCCGACGTAGGTGAAGGTGTTGAGCACCCATTGCAGCTCCGCATGAGCGGAAACGTGAGATTGCAGATACAGCGTGCACTTTTCGGGATCGACGCCGCAGGCGACGTAGAGAGCGAGCAGCTCGAGCGTTCTTTGTCGGAGCGTTGCGGGATCCTGACGAACGGTGATGGCGTGCATGTTGGCGATCGCATAAAAACAGTCGTAGTCGTTTTGCAGATCCACCCAGTTTTTGATGGCGCCCAAATAGTTGCCGATGGTCAAAATGCCGCTCGGCTGAACGGCAGAATACAACACTTTTCTTTTCACTTCTTCCATATGACTCTCCGAATCCTCTTATCTTCGACAAAAGGAGCTTTTCACTCATTTTTATTTGGTATCAGTATAACACAAAGTTTTTATAATTGCAATCGGGAAAGGGAAAAGAATATAAAGTTTGACGGTTTTTTCACAAAAAAAACAAACAGATTCCGCTTTTTGCCGCCGACGACCGTTCCCCCCCCCGCCGTTTTCGCAAACGCGTAAAACCACCCTTGAGGAAAAACTTCCCGCAAGGGTGGTCTAAAAATCAATCAGTTCCAATCAATTTTCAAGCAACCGTATTCATTATCCAGCTCTTTGATATCCTCTTTCGTAAAATATCCTTGCTCGTAAGCGGTTGAGATATAAAGAACGTTGTTTTCCTCGTCGGGATAGAACTCCGGCTCAAGATATACCGTTAATCCGTAATAAGTATAAACCTTATTTACAATATTCTCTTCGTTCGTATCAAAGTATTCCGGGTTACCACCGCGCATCAAATTACCATCTCTCACAAGGATCAACTCACATCCGTGGTAATTTCCGTAATATACCAAAATCTTAATATTCTCGATCTCAGCGTATTTGTCGTGATACCGCCGATACCGTTGATCGTAATAAACTTGCCGTATCTCGGTTGCCTTTTCAGAGCTCAACTCGCCCACCGCAGGGTGCGGTTCGACGCCGCAACCGCCAAAAACCATTGCAACCGCTAAAAAAAGCAACGCGATCAACCTTTTTAATCTGTTTACCGTTCTTTTCATATTACACCTTCTCTTTTTTCCTTTATTATAGCACCAAGTTCCGAAAAGTCAAGGGACAGTTCTGTCCCCTTTTCTCGTTGCACAATATAATCGTTTGAGAAAGGCGTTTTTTCTCACTTTTTCCAAAATTTGAGAGGGAATGATGAAAAAAAAGTCCCGAAGGACTTTTTTACGCTTTTTTAGGTTTTAAGAAAGCTTCCGTGCCGAAATCGACGAATTTTACGACCTCGTTAAAGAGCTTTTCAGGCTTGGAAACGTTCTTGAAACGAACTTCCTTGTAGCGAAGTTCCATGAGGCTCTTGGGAATCTCCATAGCCGTCGCCGCGTGCAGGCGCTTGACGCCCTTGAAGGAATCCTTTACGTCGTTGCCCGTGATGGCGTAGAGCACGTCCTGCGGGAACTTATAGGGAGACGCGGTGGAGACGACCACCATGGGCGATTCGTCGTCGATCGGCTTCTTTTCGAGATACTTCAGCGCCACGTTCATGGCGACGCCCGTATGCGTGTCCATGGGATAGCCGTTCTCTTCGAAGAACTCGTAGATACACTCCACGGTATCGTCCTCGTTGGTGCAGCCCGCGGCGAACTCCTCCTTGATGGCGGCGATCTCTTCTTTGGTCACTTCGTAGCGCTTATCCTTGGAGAGGCTTTCCATTCTCTCCTTGGTGAGCGCGGCGTTTCTGCCGCTGACCTCGTAGAGAAGTCTTTCGAGGTTGGACGAGATGAGAATATCCATGGAAGGAGACATCGTCTTGAAGAAATTTCTCTTGGTGTCGTATACGCCGTCGTTCAAGAAATCCGTGAGGATATTGTTCTTGTTGGACGCGCACACGAGCTTGCCGACGGGAAGTCCCATCTTCTTGGCGTAATAGGCGGCGAGGATATCGCCGAAATTCCCCGTAGGCACGGTGAAATCCACCTTATCGCCGAACTTGATCTGATCGGACGTGACGAGATCGAGATAGGAAGAGAAGTAGTATACGATCTGCGGCGCGAGGCGTCCGAAGTTGATGGAGTTCGCGGAGGAGAGCAGAACGCCCTTTTCCTTCAAGAGTTCGTTGTACTCCTTGTTCGCGAAGATCTTCTTGACGGCGGACTGACAGTCGTCGAAGTTGCCGGATACGGCGAGGACGTTCACGTTGTCCCCCTCCTGCGTGCACATCTGAAGTTTCTGCATCTTGGAGACGCCTTCGTCGGGATAGAACACCATGATCTTGATGCCGTCCGCGTCCTTGAAACCCTCGAGAGCGGCTTTGCCCGTATCGCCGGAGGTGGCGACGAGAATGAGGATCTGCTCCTTGATGCCGCAGATATCGCAGCCCTTCCGCAACAGATAGGGAAGGACGGTGAGCGCCATATCCTTGAAGGCGCAGGTGGGACCGTGGAAGAGCTCGAGGATATACTTATCGTCGTCGATGCGAACGAGGGGCGCGGGATCGGGTCCGTCGAACTTTCCGTACGCCTTTTGCGTCGCCTCCAAAAGTCCGTCGTAATCGTAATCGTCGAGATACTTATGCAGGACGAAGGCAGCCCGCTCGGGATAGCTCATGGTGAGCATCTTGTCAAATTCTTCCTTCGTTACCTGCGGGAAGGTTTCGGGCACGAAGAGCCCTCCGTCCTTGGCAAGTCCCTGCACGATAGCTTGTGCGCCCGTTACTCTTTCATCGCCGCGCGTGCTTAAAAAATACATGATGTTTCTCCTTAAATATTGTCTGATATCGCAAAAGATCCCGAACAAGATTATTTGTCCGGGATCATACATTCAACTTTATAGAATATCAAAGATACTTCGCTACAAACGGGGGCAGTTCGGAAAGCTCGCTGCTGCAAGTCAAAGTGATCTTCATATTGCAATCTTCCGATACCTTATCGAGCATATAGAAGAATGCCGCCATCTCGGAAAGGTCTTTGCCCGCGATTCTCGCGCAACCGTCTATGTAGATATTCTCGATATCGCGGTTGCCTGCAATGATACCTCTGATGAATCCGCACAGCGCTTCTTCACCGGCAATTTTATAATCCTTTACGTTGATGACCTTTACGTTGCGATTGAGCTCATACATATAACGGTTGGTATCCGTAACGAACACCACGTTTCCGCTTGCCGTAGCAACCGACGCATTCGCAGAATCGATGATCATTTTGGTTTTGCCTGTTCCTTTCGGTCCCCCGATAATATTTATCATGAAATTGATCCTCCTTGAATCGTTTTTTTCTCTGATTCTATTTTAGCAAGTTTTTCAAGGGATTTCAATACTTTTTTGAAAAAATATTTGGGTTTTTGATACAAAATTTTTGCAAAACCTATTGACAAATAAACTACTATGGTTTTTGTATTTCTATTCTACTCAATTTTCGCAAAAAAATCAAGTAAAATAAAAAAGATTAACCGTTCTTTGCCTATTTTTTCTTTCTTTAAGTTGACATCGCGCCCGAAAAGGGATAAAATGAAACCAAAAAAAAGAGCAGAAAGGAGATTGCTTTTTTCATGCCGAAAAAATATTCCCAAAAGCAACAACCTGAGACAAAGGATTCGTACGACGTTTACGACGACAACACGGGCGAATACGGGGGGAACTATCAGAAAGTCGAGGAAAAAGAAGAGAAGAGCCGATGGTGGATTCTCCTCTTGATATTTTTCCTGATTGCCCTCCTCGGCGTGGGATTCTTTTTGATCGCCTTTTATCGAGCGGAGACCTGGCACGAGCACGTATATCGCACGGAGATCACCCAACCCACCTGCGAGGACAGCGGATTCACCACTTACGTCTGCGACTGCGGCGATATGTATATCCGAGATTTTACCGACCCGACGGGGCACGAATACACCGCCGAGGCGGTGGGGGTGTCCTGCACGGAGGACGGATACATATTGCACGTTTGCACCAAGTGCCAAAAGAGCTATAAAAGCGACGTCGTACAGGCGAAGGGACACGTTTACACGCAAGAGATCCTCAAACAAGTTACTTGCACGGAGGACGGAGAGATCGCGTATACCTGCACGGTATGCGACGAGAACTACCCCGGACACGCCTATACGGAAATCGTTACGGCGAAGGGGCACGACTGGAAGGAAACGACGGTGAACGCCACCTGCTCCGCCGCGGGATACGAGAAAAAGGAATGCAGAACCTGCGGCAAGACGGAAATTACGGAATTGCCCAAGATCGGGCACTCCTGGTACGTGACCGCCGTCGCGGCGACCTGTACGGAAGACGGAAAGGAGACGAAGACCTGTACCGTCTGTCAGCAAGTGGAGACGGTCGTGACGGAGCGAGCGAAAGGACACGCCGAACAGCTCGTGACCGTGGAAAAGAGCTGTACCAAGGAAGGGCGAAGGGAAACGGTATGTTCCCGCTGTCAAGCCGTTCTGACGAGGACGACGACCTCCCCCATCGGCTATCACGCGTTTGCGGACGGCACCTGCTCGGTATGCGGCGTCGCCGAGTACGTGAACGGATTCAAATTCCAACTGGAAGGAAGTTATCCCGATTATACCTACACCGCGATCGCCTACAGGGGCACGGAAGCGGAGCTCGTTATGCCATCCGTTTACGACGATTATCCCGTGACGGCGATGAAAAACAGCGTATTGCAGAACAATACGAGAATGGAAACGGTTATCCTGTCCTCCAACCTCGTAACGATAGAAGAAGGCTCCTTCCGCGGCTGTACCGCCTTGAAGAGCGCAAGTCTGCCCGAAGGGATCACCTCTCTCCCCGAAGCCCTGTTCCTCAATTGCAGCAGTTTAACGAACTTCACGATTCCCTCCACCGTGAGGGAAATCGGAAAGAGCTGTTTCCTCGCGTGCACCTCCTTGACGGGCATCGTGATACCCGAGGGCGTGAAAATCATCGAGAGCGGAACCTTTAACGCTTGCTCTTCCTTAAGCAGCGTGACGCTCTCCTCCTCGCTTGAAATGATCGGCATGGAAGCGTTTTACCATTGCGATTCCCTGCGCTCGATCACCTTGCCCGCCACCTTACGGCAGATACAGGATTCCGCCTTCCGCCTATCCGCTCTGACAAACGTCGTCTTTGCGGGAACGGAAGAGGAATGGACGAACGTGACGAAGAGCGACGACGCCTTCCCCACGGGTGTGATCATCTCCTACGCGACGGAAAATTGAATAAAAAAATCTAACAGCTCACTTCGCGATGGAAGTGAGCTGTTTTTTACTCCTCGTCGTCACTGCCCGCAAGCTGCGCTTCTCTGTCGGCGAGGGAGAGCGCCTCTATCATTTCTCCGATATCGCCCATCATAAAGGCGTCGATATTGAAGAGGGAAAGCCCGATTCTGTGATCGGTCACTCTCCCCTGCGGGAAGTTATACGTTCTGATTTTGGCGCTTCTGTCCCCGCTGCCGATCAGGCTCTTGCGGTTGGCGTCGTATTCCGAACGGTTTTGCGAATTATAATAATCGTACAGTTTGGCGCGCAGATAGGTAAACGCCATTTCCTTATTCTGCAACTGACTGCGCTCATTTTGGCACTGCACCACGATGCCCGTGGGATAGTGCGTGATGCGAACGGCGGACGCGACCTTATTCACGTTCTGACCGCCTGCGCCGCCCGAATGATAGATATCGATGCGGATATCCTTTTCGTCGATCTTTACGTCCACCTCCTCCGCCTCGGGCATGACGGCGACGGATACCGCCGACGTATGAATGCGCCCGGACGTTTCCGTTTCGGGCACGCGCTGAACGCGGTGCACGCCGCTCTCGTACTTGAGCTGTTTATAGGCGTCCTTTCCCGAAATGGTGACGGAAATTTCCTTGATGCCGCCGAGTTCCGTGCGGTTTTCGTCGTCCACGGTATATTTTAAGCGGTGATGATCGCAATACCCTTGATACATACGATAGAGCTCGGACGCAAAGAGCGCGGCTTCCTCGCCGCCCACGCCCGCGCGAATTTCCAAAATACAGTTTCGCTCGTCGTTTTTATCCTTGGGGAGCAATAAGATTTTGAGTTCGTCTTTGATGGAAACGAGTTGATCCTTGCAGGAATACGCCTCTTCTAAAAGGAGCTCCTTCATTTCCGCGTCCGTTTCCCCCTCCGAAGACGCGAACGCGTCCTGCATCTCCTTTTGCACGCGGAGATATTCCTCGTACTTCAAGGCGATATCCTCGATGTCCGAATGTTCCTTGGAAAGTTTCGTCCACTCGCTCATATCCGCGATGACGGCGGGGTCCGAAAGAGACGCCGTCAAGCTGTGATAACGGTTCAAAATGTCGTCCAAACGCTTCAGCATATTAAAAAACCACCTTTACAAAACGCTCCACGCCGTTAAGGTCACAAATGACCTCTTTGCTTTCGCACGCGGAAAAAAGTTTTACGATATCCTGCGCCTGCCCCATGCCGCATTCCATCAAGAGGATGCCCCCCTTATTCAAATGCGCGGGCGCGTCCTTTGCGATGCGGCGATAGAGTTCCAACCCGTCCGCTCCGCCGTCGAGGGCGATTTTCGGCTCGAAATCTTTCACTTCCCGCTGGAGGGTTGCAATCTCTTCCGTCTTGATATAGGGCGGGTTGGACAAAATGAGATCGAACTTGCCCTTGACCCGTTCAAACAGATCGGAGTGAATAAAATTGATCTCCGCGCCGTTCGCCTCGGCGTTTTCGCGCGCGAGGGAAAGGGCGTCCTCGCTGATATCGCTCGCCGTCACTTCCACTTCCTGCCCCTCTTTGAGCCGTTTTTTGAAAGCGATGGCGATAGCGCCGCTGCCCGTGCACAGATCGAGCGCCTTTTTCGTCTTTTCCGTGACGAGTTTGCCCGCATACTCCACCAGCTCCTCCGTTTCGGGACGGGGGATGAGCACGCGCTCGTCCACCTTGATGGGATAACCGCAGAAGGAGGCGTCGCCCATGATATACCAAAGCGGTCTGCCCGTGAGGCGTTCCGCCACGATACGATTGATCTTTTCGACGTGATTCTTATCGATCAGACGCTGCTGCGAAAGTTCCGAACGGGAAATTCCCATCGTCATGCTGACGATCCAGTCCGCCTCTTCCTCTTCGATGCCGCTTTGGGCAAACGTTTTACGCAGGCGGGCGAGCAGTTCGCCGCTCTGTTCGGGAAGGGGGAAATAACATTCGGGAATGGCGGGATCGGCATCCATCGCCAAAACCTTTTCAAACGCCGCGATGGCACATTCTATCATATCGTCGTCCGGCTCGCGGGTGGTGAGGCGCTGAAGGGCGAGCCCGGGCGCCTTGAAGATGACGAGCCATTTTGCCTGACTCCTCGCGAGCAGGCGCAGCACCTCGTACGAGGTACCCGCCACCAACGGCAAGAATACGACGTGAATGAGGAACATGATGAGGTTTGCCGAAATCTTGTGCAGCGCGCTGCCGCCCGTCTCGTTGAAGAAGTCCCCCACGACGGGAATGGCGCGAATGACAGCCGTGATCAGGGCAAAGATGAGGATACTCACCACCATGACGAGGAACAAAAAGGTCGTTCCGCAACGGTCGTGCACGCGGGTGCATTTTTTCACGTTCTCCACCGTCAAGGGCATGCCGTATTCGTAGCAGGAAATGGTCTTATGCTCCGCGCCGTGATACATATAGGTACGGCGCATCTCCTTCATGAGAGATGTGAGCGCGATGTAGAGAATAAAAATGACGATGCGGATGAGACCGGAGATGAGATTGTATAAGATACCGCCGGTCGGAATGACTTCGGGCGCGAGCGAGGAGAAAAATCCTGTAATCGCCACGGGCAAAAAGAAAAAGAGCGCGAGCGCGAGCAGGAGCCCGAGGATCATGGATACCGTGGAGAGCACGGTCATGGGATCGACGTGGAGCTTTTCCGCCAGCCATTTTTCCGTCTTGGAAGGCTCTTCCGCCTCCTCGCCGCCGAGCACTTCGGCAGAGCGCATCAAAACCTTACTGCCGCCGATGAGCGAATCGAGAAAGCTGTATACGCCGCGGACGAAGGGCAAGCGGGAAAACTTGCTTTTCTTTTCGGGCGGCTTGACGCGAACCGCCTCGATTTGAATGACGCCGTCCGGATCGCGCACGGCGGTCGCCATGGCGGTTTTGCCGCGCATCATCACCCCTTCCAAAACGGCTTGTCCGCCGATATACGTCATTGTTTTGTTACATTTCTTTTCTTCCATTTTTATGTGATAACTCCTGTTCGGGGAAAGTATTCTAAAAAAAACAGCTTCAAGGGCATAAAAACGCTTGAAGCTGAGTTTGTTCCGATGTTAAATTCCGTACTTTTTCTTGAATTTATCAACGCGTCCACCGGTATCAACCAATTTCTGTTTGCCGGTAAAGAAGGGATGGCACTTGCTGCAGATATCGACTTTCAAAACGTCGTCGGGTTTGGTGGAACCCGTTTTGAAAGTAGCGCCGCAAGCACAGACAACTGTTACTTCATGATATTTGGGATGTATCTCAGCTTTCATACTTATACCTCGCTATTATTAGTGCTTCCAACACTTCTTTCCTATTATAAGACCTTTTCCCCTGCAAGTCAACTATTTTTACTCGCTTTCCGCAAAAAACTATTTTTGCGGGAAAATTTATCGGGAAGAGATATTTTCTCTTGCCAAAAAGAGCAAATCGGGGTATACTAATAAGCGGAAACATTTCTTGGAGGAAGGACATGAAATACTGGCAGCTCATTACCAAAAACTCGTTGAAACTTGCAACCGTATCGGGCAGACAACCCGTCGACCGCGAGATCCGCGTCAAGGTGGATAAGGTTCTTTTGACCCCTTCCGACCTTTTGATCTACGACGAGAGAGTCGCCCACTCCTATCCCTTTATTCCCGGCAGATTCGCCATCGGCACCGTATGCGAAGGCTACGGCGTGGACGAAAAGGGAAACAGTTCCTTTCAATACCATTTTAAGCGCAACGAAAAGGTCATTTTACGCTCCTTTTACCGCGACGAAGAAAAACGCCCCACGACCTTGGGCGTGCATCATCACGGCTTGATGCGGGATTTCGTCTACGTAAAGCAGGACGAGATCTTTCATATTCCCCCTTCCGTCAAAGAAGAGGACGCCCTCTTTATGGGACTTATCGCCATCGCCGAAGGCGTGATCGAAGAGTCCAAAGCCGAAGAGGGAGATTTCGTACTCGTCTGCGGCGAGGACACGATGAGCCTCATCATCTGCCAGCTCTTGCTCTATTACAAGATCGTTCCCGTGCTGATCACCTCATCCGCCGAAAAAGTGAAGGCGGCAAAGAGCCTCGGCATCTTTTACGCTTATGAAACGAGCGAGTCGTTAGAGGAGAACGTTTTCCGCATTACGGGCGGAAAATATTGCAACAGCGCCATCTACTGCAATTCCATGAACCGCACTTCGCCCTCGGTCGCCATCGGTCTCGTCGAACACGCCGCAAACGTCGTGTTTGCCGGCACGCCGGACAGAAGCTGGCCCATCGATTCCGCCCTGCTGACCGGAAAATCGTTGACGATCAGCGGCATTTATTCCGGGTTCGGCTACGAACACACCGCGCTCGGCATTTTGGCAAATCACGTGATCGATTTTTCCAAAATCGACAAGACGTATGAAAATTTTGACACCGTGAACGCCTCTTACGAGCGTTTTGCGCAATCAGACGAAAAATACCACGTGGAAATCGTGAAGATCGGCTAAGAGGAAACCTATGATAAAATTTATAGCGAGCGACCTTGACGGAACGCTCCTGGACGGGGAGCACAAGCTCCCCGAAGAAACTTTCTCTTTCATTGAAAGACTGTACGAAAAAGGAATCCTGTTTGCCCCCGCGAGCGGCAGACAGTACGCCAACTTAAAAAAACTCTTCAAACCGGTTGCCGACAAGGTGGTCTTTATTGCCGAAAACGGCGCCTTGGTGAAATTTCGCGACGAGACGATCTTTTCCCTGCCCATCGAACGGGAGCATATTCGCGGCGCGATCGAAGTCGCAAAAAAAACGGAATGGGCGATTCCCGTGCTCTGTTGCGAGAAAAACGCCTACACCGATTCCAAAGAGCAACCCTTTTATGATTTGACGAGGGCGGCTTATACCAACTTAAAAAAGGTGAAGGCGCTCGAAGGCGTGATCGGGAAGGAAAACTGTTGCAAGATCGCCGTGTTTGACAGGACGGCGAGAGCCGATATCCACGCGGAAGAGATCTGCAAACAGCTCCCCCATCTGCGAACCGTCGTTTCCGGGCGCGAATGGTTGGACGTTTCCGCCCCCGACGTGCATAAGGGCGTCGCCATGATTCAGATACGAAAGGCGCTCTCCCTGAAAAAAGAGGAGTGCATGGCGTTCGGCGATCACATGAACGACTACGAAATGCTTTTGGAATGCGGATACCCTTACGTGACGGCAAACGCATATCCGCCGCTCAAGGAAAAGATTCCGAACGTCGTTCCCTCCAACGCGGAAAAGGGCGTTTTTCAGCGTTTGGAACAACTGTTGCGAGAATGTTAAAAAAACGGGGGCGAACGACGTTCGCCCCTTTCCTTATAGACTTAACAGCCAGTAGATGATGCCTACCGCCGTGCCGGCGAGCACGCCGTAGACGATGATGGGTCCCGCCACGATAAACATTTTGGCGGCGAGACCGTAAATATAGCCTTCCGTTTTGAATTCCATCGCAGGAGAGGCGACGGAGTTGGCAAACCCCGTGATGGGAACGATGGAACCCGCCCCCGCGTTTCTGCCGATGCGGTCGTACACGCCGAAACCCGTCAAAAGGCAGCCCAAAAATATGAGGAGAATGGACACGCTCCCCGCGAGCACGTCTCCCGTCAAGCCCAAAAAGGAGAGCATATAGCGGAAGAACTGCCCGATGCAGCAGATAAATCCGCCGACGATGAAGGCGCGCCAGCAGTTGCGGAAATGCTTGGTGGGCGGATCGAAACTCCTTACGTATTCGATGTATTCCTTATTGTAATTTTCCTTATTTTTGCCGGTCAACTCTCCCCTCCCGAGCGACGAACCCCGCGTGAAGGCTTTCCCTCTCGTCCTTGGTGCAAATGTTTTCACCCCGTCTGATTTTATTTTTCATACCCTTATTGTGGGGATTTTTTCTTATATTTATGCAAAAGCGGCTTTGTCAATAAGGACAAAGCCGCTTGCGTTTTTACTGATAAAATTCTGTTTTGGTGTCTCGGGAGAAGAGCTTGGAGAGCACTTCGGAGGCGAGAGACTTATAATCCTCCACATCCTTCTGCGTATAGCAAACTTCGTACACGGTGTTCGTCAAAGGCAGATCGACGCCGTACTTTTCGCCGAGCTTTTTCATCGCCGCCGCCGTCGTGACGCCTTCGGCGAGTTTCTCGAACTTCTTGCCCTGCACGAGCAGTTCGCCGTACGCGCGGTTATGCGAATAGGGAGAAAAGAGGGTGGTTTCGTAATCGCCGAGGTGCGCGAGACCGTAAGCGGAAAGCTCGTTGCCGCCCATGGCGCGGATCAGACGCGCGACTTCCCGCGCGCCGCGGCTCATCAAGGGTCCCTTTAAGGACACGAGCCCGCAGCCATCGAGCATGCCCGCCAAGATGCCCATCACGTTCTTTGCCGCCGCGCCGATCTCCGTGCCGATGAGGTCGTCGCCGTAGTAAAAGCGAATGAGCTCGCTCTTGAAATTGTCTGCAAGATACCGCTTTAGCTCCTCGTTTTGAGAATCGATGACCATGCAGTTGGGGATCCCCTGAACGAACGCCTGAATGTGACCGGGGCCCACCCAAACGGCGATGCGTTCGGGGGAAATGCCGTTATCGGTCAGCACCTCGGAAAGGCGTCTGCCCGTCGAGACCTCGATGCCCTTCATGCAGAGCACGAAGTTTTTATCCGACACGTCAAACGCCCGAATACGCTTGATAAAGCCGTCCAAGCCCTGCGAGCTGATGGAGATGATGATGATCTCCGCGTGCTCCACCGCCTCCTGCAAATTGCAAGTGAGGGTGATACGGGGATCGAGCGAAACGTATTCGTTTTTGCCCGTCTCCTTCAAAACTTTATAGGAATAGTCCTCCTCGGGTCCCCAGGAATACACGTCGTACCCCTTGTTCGCGAGATACCATGCGATAAAGGAGCCCCATCTTCCGCAACCTAATACGGATATTTTCATAATTTTCGGATACCTCCTGAAAAAGGATAAATAAATGATTGTTCTCGCCTCGGCAAAGGGGCTATATCTCCTTGCGATCGATCAGCGCGCGCGAAAGCGTGATATCGTCGGTATATTCGATCTCCGAGCCGATAGGAATACCGTGCGCCAAGCGAGTGACCTTGACGCCGAGCGGCTTTAAGAGCTTAGCGATATACATCGCCGTAGCCTCGCCTTCCACGTCGGGGTTGGTCGCCATGATGACTTCCTTCACGCCCCCTTCCCCCACGCGGGAGAGGAGCTGTTTGATGCGGATATCGTTGGGTCCGACGCCGTTGATGGGATCGATGACGCCGTGGAGCACGTGATACACGCCCTTATACTCGTGCAATTTTTCCAAAGCGATGACGTCTTTCGGCTCTTTGACGACGCAGATCACGCCCTTGTCGCGCAGGCGGCAGATATCGCAGGTGTCGTTTTCGGTGAAGTTGCCGCAAACCTTGCAATATTTCACCTTTTGCTTGACGCCGACGATGGCGTCGGCAAAGCGACGGGCGTCCGCCTCCGACATATCGATGATCTTATACGCATAGCGCTGCGCGCTCTTTTTGCCCACGCCGGGGAGCTTGCTGAACTCGTTGATGAGTTTTCCGATGCTCTCGATATAGACTTCCATCAAATATCCAACCCGTTCATGTTACCGTAGGGTCCCATTTTTTCCTTGTAGACCTCTTCCGCCTTCTTATAGCCGTCGTTGATCGCCGCCATGATGAGGTCCTCGAGCATCTCCACGTCGGTGGGATCGACGATGCTCTCGTCGAGTTCGATGCCGTTGATGATCTTTTTCGCGTTCATGTAAACGACTACGGCTTCGCCGCCGGAAGTGCCGACGATTTCCCAGTCGTCCAACATCGCGCTGATGCGCTGCATGTCCTCCTGCATCTTCTGCGCCTGTTTCATGATGTTCTGCATATTGCCGCCCATGCCGCCTCTGTATCCTGCCATAATACGATTCTCCTTTATCTTTCTTCTATTTTAATATCCGGAAAATCCCGCTTGACGCTCTCCGTCAAGGAGATTTTCTTTTCGTCCTGATGCCCTGCAAGCGTCACCTTAAAATCGGAGACGCCGATGCTCGCAAGCGCCGCCGTCAGCGCCGCCGTGTGCTCCTCCCTTAACAGGGACTTATAAACCACTTCGCTATCCGTCGAGAGCAGGAAGGTATCCCCCTCGAACGAGGAATGAAGATCCTGACACATGACGAAGAGAACGGGATTCTTATTCGTCTTTCTGAGCGCGCGGAGGAACTTGCCGAAGGTGTTCACCTTGAAATCCGCAGACGCCGCGACGGGCGCCGACATCGCCTCAAAAACGGGAGGATTTTCCGTCGGCTCCTTCTTCCTCTCCCGTTTGGGGGGAACGGGAGTCTCGAAAATCGGCTCGTCGAAGAATACGGGTTCCTCGATAGGAGGCTCCTCGATAGAAGGCTCCTGGATTGTCGGCGTTTCGGGAACGCGCGCTTCCTCCTGCCGCGCGGCGGGTGCCGCGGGCACGCCGCGATTCAGCTTTTCCTCCAGCTCGTTGATGCGCGCGATGAGGTTATCGATATTATAATCCGTTTGCGGCATGCTCGCCTTGACGACTGCCGTCTCCAAGAGGATACGGGGAGAAGTGGAATACTTCATATCGTTTTCCGCCTTGGCGAAGATTTCCGTGACGCGGAGCAACCTATGTCCGTCCGCCCTTTCACCGACGCCCTTCACGTACTCGAACATCTTTTGCGGCAGCGAGAGTATTTTTTCCGCGTCTCGGCACATCTTGGCGATCGTGCAGCGGTTCAAAAAGTTCAAGCAATCCTTGATGAGGACGCCGATGCTCTTGCCCTCCGACAATATTTTTTCCAGCTTGGAAAGGGAGGCGCCGTTATCGCCGCCAAGCACCGCCTCGCAAAGTTCGCCCGTCTCGTAGAAATCGGCGCTGCCGAGAACTTTGGTCACGTCGTCGTAGGTGAGTTTGCCCGAAGAGAAGGACACGCACATATCCGCGAGGGAGAGCATATCTCGATCGCTCCCCGCGCCCGCCCGCGCGATGGCGGAAACCGCCTCTTCTTCGTACTCCTTGCCGATCTTTTGCAAGATCCCTTTTAGATGATCCTCTAAATCCTCTTGCGGCAGCAACTTAAAGTCAAAGCGCATACAGCGGGATAAAATGGTCGCGGGAATTTTATGCGGCTCGGTGGTCGCCATGATGAACACGGCGTGCTTGGGCGGCTCCTCCAACGTCTTTAACAGGGCGTTGAACGCGCTGTCGGTGAGCATGTGGACTTCGTCGATGATATAAACTTTATACTTTGCCGAAACGGGAGGATACTGCACCTTTTCGCGAAGATCGCGCATTTCGTCCACGCCGTTGTTGGAGGCGGCGTCGATCTCCACGACGTCGAGATTGCTCGCCTCGGCAAGCGCGCGACAGGTTTCGCACCTGCCGCAGGGAGAACCGCCGCTGGGCGTTTTGCAGTTGATCGCCTTGGCGAAAATTCTGGCGACGGTCGTTTTACCCGTCCCTCTCGGTCCGCAGAAGAGATAGGCGTGACCGATGCGATCGGTCGCGATCTGATTTTTTAGAATTTGAATGATATGCTCCTGACGAACGACGCGCTCGAACGTGTCGGGTCGGAACATTCTGTAAAATGCGAGATAAGCCATAGATTATTCCCCGTCTTCCTGTTGCAATTTAGCCAATTTCTTTTTTGCGCGGCTGAGCGCGTTATCCACGCTTTTATAGTTTTTTCCCGTCGCCTGCGTGATCTCCGCATAGCTCATGCCTTCCATGTACAGCACCACGATGCGAAACTCCGCGTCGGACAAAATGCCGCCGATCTTCCGAAAGAACGCGCGGGAATCCTCCATGCGAATGAGATTTTCCTCCGCGTCCTCCGTGGAGGGGAACTCCATCTCGTCGGATATCGACACGTAATCGTTGAGCGGCTGGTTCTTTCTCCTTTGAGAATTTTTCACCGCGTCGATGATCTTGCGGGAAACGCAGACGGACGCATAGGATAAAAAGGAGACCCCTTCCTCTTGCTTATAGGTATGAATGGCGGAGGAAAGCCCGATCATGCCTTCCTGAATGAGGTCCTCCGTTTCGCCGCCGACCAAAAAGAATCCCCTCGCCTTTTTGCGGACGAGGCCGGAATATTTTTTTAAGAGTTCCTCCTCCGCTCTTCTGTCCCCCGCGGCGGCGGCAAGCGCCCTTTCGCCGTCCGTCATAGCTTTTTGCGCACGACTTCGTACGCAGCGATGCCCAGCGCGACGGATGCGTTTAACGAGTTGACCTTGCCGAACATGGGGAGGGACAAAATTTTATCGCAATTTTGCTTGGTGAGCCGTTTGACGCCCGTATCCTCTCCCCCGATGACGAGCGCGACGTTGCCGGCAAAATCCTCTTGATAGATGCTTTCGCCGTCCGCCTCGAGACCGTAGACCCAATAATCATTCGCCTTTAAGAGGTCGATGGCGCGATTTAAGTTGCTCACCTTCGCCACCTTGATATGGTTGGCGGCGCCGGCAGAGATGCGCACGACACTCTCGTTGACGGTCGCGCTGTTGGATTTGGGAATTACCACCCCGTCCGCCCCCGCGCATTCCGCCACGCGGAGAATGGAACCTAAGTTATGCACGTCCTCGATGCCGTCGCACAGAATGACAAAGCCGTTATCCGCTCTCTTTTTATTTTCGATGAGATCCTGCAGATCAAAGTATTCGTAGTCGGAAGAAAAGGCGATGACGCCCTGATGATGCCCCGTCTCGCTCTCCTTATCGAGAACCGTCCGATCGACGAACTGCACCTTGATCTCCTTTTTCCTCGCCTCCGCAAAGATGCGGGAAAGAGAGCCTTGCGCGCCCTTTTCCATCAATATTTTATCGACCGTTTTTTCCGTTTTCAATAATTCGTATACGGCGTTTCTGCCTTCCGTCTTCATAAATTCTCTCCTTGCGTTAGCTGTTGAAAAAGTTCGTTTAGCCGCTCTTTCTGCCCCGTGACGTACAAAAATCCGAATACCGCCTCGAAACCCGTGGAACGGTTATACTCCGAAACGCTCGCGTTTTTGCTCTTGGTGCCCTTTTTGGCATTCCTGCCCCGCTTGAAAATTTCCGTTTCCTCTTCCGTGAAAAGGGGGAGGAGCCTCTCCAAAAATTCGCTCTGCCCGTGCGCCGAGACGATGCTCGCCGTCCTCTTTTGCAATTCGCCCGTCTTATAGTCGGTGGAAAAACAAAGCCACTCCCGAACGTAAAGCGAATAGACCGCGTCGCCGATAAAGGCGAGCACGACGGGATTGAATTGTTTGGCTTCCTGTACGGAGAGGGTGGAATCTAACGTGAACATAGCGATCCTTTCGGTATAATATCGTCTTACATTATACCATACCCAAAGGCAAATGGCAAGCGATAAAAAAAATCCGACGAAGTTTTTTTCGTCGGATGCCTATATCGGAAAGGTCTTTCCCGTTTCCACGGCTAAAAAAGACAAAACGCCCTGCGCGATACCCCCCGCGACCTGCGCTTGATATTCCTCCGTTTGCAGAAGTTTTTCCTCCTTTTCGTTGGTGAGAAAGCCGCATTCCACGATGACGGATGGCACTTCGGTACAATTGAGCATAAAATAATCCCCCGTGTGGATCGTCCTGTCCTGCCGAAAGGGATTTACGGCGTTGAGCTGTTTTTGAATCGCGGCGGCGAGCAGTTCCCCCTTTTCGTGATCCGCGCGGTAAAAGACCTGTCCGCCGCAATGCGATCTGTTCTGCGGATAGGAATTTTGATGAACGGACACTACGGCGACGGGAGAGACTTTTTCAATGATCTGCTTGCGGATCTGCATATCCCGCTTTTTCATGCCGTTCCCGACGACGCCGTAAAGCCCCGCGTCCGTGGAACGGGTGAGCACCGTATTGACGCCGCTCTCCCGCAGGAAAGTGCGCAGCTTTTTGACGATGGCAAGGTTGATATCGCTCTCTTTCACGCCCGTCGAAAGCCCCAAAACGCCGCAGTCGATGCCGCCGTGCCCCGCGTCGAGCACGACGGTGAGCCGCCTTTGCGCATTCGCCGCGGCGGTGAGCCTGCAAAGGAAGACCCCGCACGAAAACAAGAGACAGAGCCCGATGGCAAGAAAGAATTTCCATTTCCGTTTCATACCTTCTATGATATGAAAGGCGCCCTTGCAATATGAATGGATCAGCACTCCACCGTCATGCCGTCGTAGAGCGCGGTGACGCCGTATTCCTTTTCGATGGCGGAAAGATTCTCGCTCAGCGGTTCGCTGTTGTGGCTGTAATGGGTGATGAGATACCTCGTATTCTCGCCGCATACGCCCATCGAGAGCAGGCGCTCTTTGACCGCCATATTGTCCTCTATGCCCATGTGCCGACCGATCTCACCCTTGGTGAATCGCAAAAACGTGCAATCAAAGCAGACGAGATCGACCTTTTTGCCACACCCTGCAAGATAGGCATAGAAGGACTCGGGCGGTCTGCCCGTATCCGTCAGATGCAGATACCCCTTGCCTTCCTTTTCGATGAGATACACGAAAGCCTGCTCCGCCGCGGCGTGCTGCGCGACGAGGGGCGTCACCGTAAAGCCGTCTATTTCGTATTCCGTGAACGGCTTTAATTCCCGTATGGACAGATGTGGCTTGACGCAATCCTTTAATTCGCGGCGGGTACATTCCGAAAACACCTTGCACACCTCTTCGTTGCCGTAAATACGGAGGACGTCGCTCGACATATTGGCGGCGTACTTATACCCGCGCAGGATAAAATCGTGCGCATAAAAGTGATCCATGTGGGAATGGGTGATAATAAGATTTTTGATTGCCGATAAATCGAGGTGATAGGCGAGGGCGTGAAGATACGCGTCGGGCGGAAATTCGATGCCGAACGTGTCGTCGATGAGCACTTGCGCACGCGTATGAATTTCCTTTCCCCCGCGAAGGCGCGCCTTGCTGCAAGCGGGACAGTTGCAAAAGACGGCGGGTACGCCTTCCGCCGCGCCCGTGCCGAGATATCTGATCTTCATATAAACCTCTTAAATTTCGTGAATGATGGTGACGGGACCGTCATTGAGCTGGGAAATCTGCATATCGGCGCCGAACACCCCTTCTTTTACGGGAACGCCGAGCGAGCGAAGCTCCAAGGCGGCTCTTTGATAGAGCGCGTTGGCGCGATCGGGCGATTCCGCCATGGTAAAGCTGGGGCGGTTGCCGCGAGAGGTATCGCCGTAGAGGGTGAATTGCGAAACGAAGAGGATCTCGCCCCCGACGTCCTTGACGGACAAATTCATCTTGCCGTTTTCATCTTCAAAGATGCGCATATTTGCAATTTTTTTCGCCATTTGCGAGCAGGACTCCTCTTGATCCCCCTTGCCAACGCCGAAAAATACCACGAGCCCCCGACCGATACGGGAAATGAGCTCGCCTTCTACCGTTAATTCTGCTTGCTTGACGCGTTGAATGACACTTTTCATAATGATAAAATGAGGGGATAGAAATCCTCTATCCCCTCTTTCCTTTTTAATTCTTTACCGATTATACGCGGGACATATATTCGCCGGTACGGGTATCGATACGAATGGTTTCGCCCTCGTTGACGAACATGGGAACCTGAATGATGGCGCCCGTCTCAACCTTGGCGTTCTTCATGGCGTTGGTTGCGGTGTTGCCCTTTACGCCGGGTTCCGCTTCGATAACCTTGAGTTCCACGAAGTTTTCAGGCTCTACGGAGAAGGCTTCGCCGTAGAGGAAACGAACGGTGACCATATCGTTTTCCTTGATATACTTCAAAGCGTCCTCGCACTGATCGAAGGTGAGCATGGTCTGGTTGTATTCGTCGTCCATGAATACGTAGAATTCGCCGTCGAAGTAGGAATACGTCATCTTCTTGGTCTCCACGTCAACGGTTTCGAGCTTTGTGGTGGGGTTGAAGGTCTGGTCGGATAAAACCTGTCCGGTCTTGACGTTCTTCAACGTAGTTCTTACGAACGCGGCGCCCTTGCCGGGTTTTACGTGCTGGAAGTCGGTTACCACGTAAACGCCCTTGCCGTTGTACTCGAACGTAACGCCCTTTCTGATTTCACCTGCTAAAATCTGTCCCATAATATCAATAATCTCCTAATAAAATTTCTAATTTACTCTATTTACAATTAAAGGATAACGAGATCCTTGTTTGTCTTAGCCATAAAGCTCTTCACGTCGCCGTCCTTGAGCATGACGGAATCCTCGATGCGGATGCCCAGCTCGCCGGCAAAGTAGACGCCGGGTTCGTCGGTGAAGACCATGCCGTTTTGCATGATCACCTCGCTGCGCTTGTTCACGAAGGGGTTTTCGTGAATGTTGAGACCTACGCCGTGGCCCAAAGAATGGGTGAAGTACTTGCCGAGCCCGACGGAATCGAGATACTCTCTCGCCAAAAGGTCTGCTTGCTTTGCCTGCATGCCCGCGTGGAATTTTTCCTGCACGAGGTTGTGCGCCGCAAGCACGTGCGCGTAGTAATCCTTGAATTTTTGATGCTTTTTATCGTCGCCGAAGAGGAAAGTTCTCGTGATATCCGAGCAGTAGCCGTCCACCTTGCAGCCGAAGTCGATCAAAATCTCGTCGCCGAATTTTAAGGCGGTGTTATCCGTCACGTGATGGGGAACGGACGCGTTCGCGCCGAAACCCACGATGGTATCGAAGGAAGTGCTGTAAGCGCCGAGCTTTCTCATGTTATATTCGAGCAGCGCCGCGACCTCCGTTTCCGTCATGCCCTCCTTGATTTCGGGCAGGAGCAGATTGAATGCGTCCTCCGCGATGGTGCAAGCCTTCTGAATGGCGTCGATCTCGCTCTGATTTTTGATCATCATGCAGTTTCTGAACTGCTCCACGTCGTCTACGAGGTTCAAGCCCATCTCCTGCAATTTCTTGACGGCAGGGTAAGACATATATTCGAAAGGAACGGCAACGGATTGATAGTTTTTGAGCAAACTTTCCGCCGTAGCGTTTCTGTCCGCCTCGATCACCTGTACGTCGGTGCCCTTGAGCGCCTTGACCGCCTCCTCCGTATAACGGGAGTCGGTGTACATTCTCGTGCCCTCTTTGTCGATGATGACGAACCCGTCCTCTGCATAAAAGCCGGTGATATACCGTCTTAAAATATCGTTCGTGGTATAGATGGCTTCCGCGCCGACGGCGTCGAATAATTTTTTTCCATTCGTTTCAATCATAAAGATATCCTCTTAACCATTATTTTAACAAATTTTTTTTGCGAAGTCAATAGGAATTGCCGTATTTTATGATATCGATTGATAAATTCTCTTCATTTCCGCGGCATCTTCCGCCTGCGTGCCCGCAGATTCGCTGACGATATAAGGCTCTAACTTCAAATCCTTGAGGGCGACGGCGAGCGGCTCGAACTCGGGACCGTAGAGGGTATCCTCGAACGTGAGGTGCTTGACTTCTCCCTTCGCCGAGTACATGATCTTGGAAAAATGCACGTGAAAGTGCTTCATTCGCTCGTATCCGAGCTTTTCCAACATATATTCGAGGCGAATTTTATAGTCGGTCACCGTCTTGAGAGACCCTCTTTCGCGGGCGTTGACGTGACCGAAATCCACGCAGGGCGTAAAACAGGGATCGATGAGGCAAAAGGAAGTGACCTCCTCCACCGTGCCGATTTGGGCGAGCTTGCCCATCGTCTCGGGGCAATACTTAATATCCTGCATGCCGTTCTCGTAAATGAGATCGCGCAGGCGCTTTAACCTGTCCGCCGTGAGCGCTACCGCCTCCGCACGGGAAAGCTTTCCCTCGGTGGCGGGGTGGAACACCAAACGGTTGCCCCCCATTTTGAAAAGCATCTTCGCGCTGTCGAGTACGTAGCCGAAGGATTTTAACGCCATTTCCTCATCGGGGTTTGCGAAATTGATGAAGTAGGGCGCGTGGACGGAAATCTCCACGTCCTCTTTTCGGAAGGCGTCTGCGATTGCTACCGCTTTCGCGTCGGACATTCTCACGCCCCTGCCGAAGGAATATTCAAAGCAATCGAGCGCTCTCTTCTTGCAAAAGAGGGCGGCTTGCTCCGTGCCGTCGTTGCCCTCGTCGTAAAAACTTTGGCTGTTGCCGCTGGGACCGAATTTGATCATCTTTCACTCCTTATCGCAAGTATATCTTTTTGGAGCTGTTCTTTCAACTCCTCCGCGGACGAAAACTTTTGGATGTCGCGGATCTTAAAATCGAAGTAAACGGTTATCTTTTTGCCGTATAGATCGCCCGAAAAGCCGTCGAGATAGGTTTCGAGAAGTTTGTATTCCACCTCGAAAGTGGGGCACCTGCCATAGTTGGCGATGCCGCGAAAGATCCTTCCCTCCGCCTCGACCGTGACGGCGTACACCGCCTCTTTTACGAAGGTCTTGCCGACGGGGTACACGATGTTCGCCGTGGGGAATCCATACGTTCTGCCGATATGCCTGCCGTGCAACACTTCGCCCGAAACGCGGAATTTGCTCACGAGCAGCGCGTTCGCCCTTTCCACCTCGCCCTCCCGCAAAAGCTGTTTGAGCGACCTCGTGCCGATCTTGTTGCCATGCTCGTCGCAGGAGATATCGATATCGAACACGGGGAGCCCCGTTTTTTCCCGAATGAAGTCGGGCGTACCCGAAGCGCCCTTGCCGAAACGGAAATCCTTTCCGCACACGAACGCCGCCACGAAAAATTTTTCCGTGACGAGGGACAGGAAGTCCTCGGCGGAGAGATTTTTGAAGGATTCGGTAAAATCCGATTCGAGCACGAAATCGATGCCCGCACGTTCGAATATCTCTTCCCTCTCCTCCTGCGTAAAGAGACTTTCTCCCTTGCCCCCGCGAATGGTCATGATGCCGACGGGGAGAGAAAAACTCTTTGCCTTGTCGATCAATTTTTGATGCCCGATATGAATGCCGTCGAACCCCCCGAGCAGAAAAACGCAGGGCGTCGAACTGAATTGATAATCGGTAAGCGTATATTTTACTAACATAATTTCGTTTTCATGACGGCTTGTCCGCTCTTCACTTCCGCGATGCCGTAAAAGCCGTTATCGTCGTATACTTTGTATAGCCCGTCCGCTTGCTTGCTCTTGACGGGAAGTCCGTGAAAGATGTGAAAATTATTCCATTCCAAGGTCGGGTACGGCAGGACGCTGTCCGTGGGAATGAGAAAGCTCTCGATATTCTCTTCCGTAAGGTTGTTTTGCGGCACGGAATTTTCGATGGTAAAAACGCCGCTCTGCGTTCGCCGTAAGGCGCTCATGATCGCAAAAGTCCCCATTTTCTCCCCCATGTCCCGTGCGATGGAACGAATGTAGGTGCCGCCGCCGCAGACGATCTCAAAGGTAAACCTGCCCTCCCCCTTTTCCTCGCAGAGAGAAATGCTCTCGATGAGAACGCGTTTGGGGGCGAGCGTAAACTCCTTGCCCTCCCGCGCGAGCTGATAGCCGCGCTTGCCGTTGACGCATTTCGCCGAATAGCGGGGCGGAATCTGATCGACTTCCCCGATGAGGGAGGGAATGACTTTGAGAATATCCTCTCTTTTAGGGCGCTCTCCCTTATATTCGAGCTGCCCTTCGCTGTCGAGCGTGTCGCTCGTGACGCCGAAGGTGAACTCCGCGAGATACACCTTCTTCTTGGAAAGAAAATAATCGAAGAGGCGGGCGGCGTTGCCCACGCCGACGGGAAGTACGCCGCTCGCTAAAGGATCGAGCGTGCCCATGTGCCCGCAGGGCGTATGCAACAGCTTTTTAATTTTGTTGACCGCCGCCGAAGACGGCGCGCCCGAAGGCTTGTTGACGTTGATAAATCCTGTCGTCATACGACTTCCGACCTCCGAATCATCATTTTTTTATTATTTGGGCAAATACGCATATCAACACGTTTTGGGAAAGCAGCCGGAATGAATGCAACCCAAAACCGCGGAAAAAGACGAACATAAACCCGTTTGAGAAAGTATTTTTTCGCAAGACGAAAATAAATGCAAACCCGTTTTGGGAAAGCAGTCGCTCGAAGAACGCGGGGCGCGCTACCTTATTTTGAGAAAGGATTTTTTCGCAAGACGAGGAGTCTGCGGCTTTTCCGACGGGAGCTTGCTAAAACGCAAGTGACCGAGGAAAAACGCAAAGACGACAATGTATTGCGGAAAAAGATGAACTCAAAAGGATTTTCCGACGGGAGCTTACTAAATTGTAAGTGACCGAGGAAAAACGTAAGGATGACGACGTATTACGAGATGAATGCGACCCAAAACCGCGAAAAAAGACGAACTCAATCAAGATATTGAGATACCGTATAAGAAATCCGATCGATAATCTCCTCGATATCCCCGAACATCATACAGCCGCTGGCGAGAATATGCCCGCCGCCGCCGTAAACGGAGGCGATGGCGTTGACGTTGGCTTTGCCCTTGGAGCGGAGGGAAACCTTATACTGTCCCTTTTTGCTTTCCAAAAACGCCAGGGAGACCTCCACCGTATCGATAGAGAGCGGGAAATTGACGAATCCCTCGGTATCCTCCTGCCGCGCGTCGAATTTTGCCAAATCTTCACGGGTCACGACGATCATGGCGAGCCGATCGTTTAAGGCGAATCGGATACGATCCATGGTGTGCCCGTACAGGAGCGCGCGGCGCTTTTTCTGTTTGTTGAAGAGATGATAGGTGATCTCGTCCATGTTCGCGCCGTGTTCGGAAAGAAACGCCGCCGCGGAAAAGGTGCGCCCGTTTACGTCGCTATGGGAGAATCTATCGGAATCCGTAACGAGCCCCAACATGAGAAAGTTCGCAATCTGCTTGGTGAATTCGATCCCCATGAGACGCAACAGCTCGGTCATGTTTTCACAGTTGGCGGAACAGCCGAATACGTAGTTGTTTTTGGCGAACTTAGTGTTCGAGATATGATGGTCGATATTGACCGTGATTTTCTTCTTGCCCGAAAGATAGGTATCCGTGAGTTCGCCCAGACGGAATTCGTCGGCGCAATCCACGCAAACGTACACCTGCGCGTCGAGCGTGGGTTTCTTTTTCATTTCCGTTACGCCGTCCAAAAAGAAGAATCGTTCGGGAACGTCGCCCTCGTCAACCGCCTCGCAGGGGATACCGAGCTGTCGGCAAGCAAAAAAGAGTGACATGGCACTCCCGATTGCGTCGCCGTCGGGGCGAGCATGGGTGAAGATGACGACACTCTTTGCTGTTTTGATGATTTCTGCAATTTCCGATAAGGTCTGCATGATTAGTCCTCGTTGTTTTCTTCTAAGCCCCGTTCCGCCTGCGCTCTGTCGAGATCCTTTTGAACCTGATTCAAAATTTTATCGATCTTGGAGCCGTATTCCATGCTGCCGTCCCAAAGGAAGGTCAGCACGGGAACGGTGCGCATGCGCATTCTCTGCGAGAGCAGATGGCGGATAAACGAAGCGTTTTCCGAAAGGGCTTGATAGCTGTTGTTTTTTCTGACGGCGTCCGTATCGTAAATGCTGACGTACACCTTGGCGGTTTTCAAATCGGGTGCTACGGACACTTCGGTGACGGAGATGATCGCGGACAGGGAAGGGACTCTGTTTTTCAGCTCTTTCGAGATGATTTGAGAGATCTCCTTTTGAAATTCGCTGTCTAAACGGGAAGTGCGGGATACTTTCATGCTTGCGGCACCTCTTGAACGGTGTAACATTCGATGACGTCGCCGATCTGGATCTTATCGAATCCGTCGATGGCGCAGCCGCATTCAAAGCCGTAGGAAACTTCCTTCACTTCGTCCTTAAAGCGCTTTAACGTCTTTACGTTGCCCTCGACGATCATGATGTTGTCGCGATAAATTCTGAGCTTTCCGCCGCGAACGATCTTGCCTTCCGTCACGTAGCAACCGGCAACCACGCCGACGCCCGTGATATTGAAGGTCTGACGCACTTCGCACTTGCCCATATAGATTTCCTGAATCTTGGGCGAAAGCATACCCTTTAAGGCCGCCTCGATATCGTCGAGCAATTCGTAGATGATGCGGTACATTCTCACGTCGACCTTGCTGCTCTCGGCAAGCGCCTTCGCCTTGGTATCGGGACGGACATTGAAGCCGATGATGATGGCGTTCGCGCTGTCGGCGAGCATGACGTCGCTCTCGGTGATGGCGCCCGCCGCCGCATGAATGACCTTGACGTTGACTTCTTCGTTGGAGAGTTTGACCAAAGACGCGTTGATCGCCTCCACGCTGCCCTGAACGTCCGCTTTCACGATGAGGTTCAAAGTCTTCATCTTGCCCTCGGCAACCTGCGCGAACACGTCGTCGAGCGTGACCTTGCTCTGTTCCTTGATCATCTGCTCTCTTCTCAGCGTCTCTCTCTCTTCCAAAACCTGCTTCATGAGGGCTTGCTCCACGGCGAAGATGGAATCGCCCGAGGCAGGAACTTCTTCCAAACCGAGCACGTTGACCGCCATGGAGGGACCCGCCTCCTTCACGGAGCGGTTCTTATCGTCGAACATGGCGCGGACTCTGCCCATGGTAGTACCGGAAATGATGTTATCGCCCGTGCGGAGCGTACCGTTCTGAATGATGACGGACGCGACGGGGCCCTTGCCCTTGTCGAGCTTGGCTTCGATGATGGTGCCCTTCGCCATGCGGTTGGGGTTCGCCTTGAGCTCCTGCATTTCGGCGACGAGGTTGACGTTTTCCAAAAGTTCGGGGATACCCTCGCCCGTCTTGGCGGATACGGGGCAAATGATGGTGTCGCCGCCCCATTCCTCGGGCACGAGGTTCTGCTCCAACAATCCCTGCTTGACTCTGTCGGGATTGATGTTGGGTTTATCGATCTTGTTCATTGCCACGATGATGGGCACGTTTGCAGCTTTTGCGTGGTTGATGGCTTCCACCGTCTGCGGCATGATGCCGTCGTCGGCGGCTACGACCAAAATGACGATATCGGTGACCTTGGCGCCCCTTGCGCGCATGGCGGTGAAGGCGGCGTGACCGGGCGTATCGATAAAGGTGATCTGCTTGCCGCCCGCGGTGACCGTATAGGCGCCGATGCTCTGCGTGATGCCGCCGGCTTCGCCGGAGGTGACGTTCGTGCTTCTGATCTTATCCAAAAGGGAGGTTTTGCCGTGGTCGACGTGACCCATGACGGTGACGACGGGAGCGCGGGGGAGGAGGTTTTCCGCGTTGTCCTCTTTGGCGTCGTGCGTTTCGGAAAGAATGTCTTCCGCCGTCTTTTCGGGCTTATAGTCGAGCGTGATGCCGAGGCTGTCGGCGATCTCGAAGGCGATATCGTAATCGATGGAGTCGTTTACCGTCTTATCCATGATGCCGGCGAGCATGAGCTTTTTGATGATGGCGACGGCGCCGATGCCCAGCTTTTCGGAGAGCACCTTGATGGGGATATCCTTGCTGGTGACGACCGCGTATTCGATCTTGACGGCTTCGATGGTCTTCTTTTCCTTCTTGCCGTTTCTCGCCTTTCTGTAGCCCGTCTTATCCTCATCAAAGTCGTCCACGTCGAGACCTTCCGCCTTGAGCATGGCGCGCTTATTCATGGGTTTCTTTTCCACGAAGGTCTTTTCAAAGGTCTTTTTCTTTTTGTCCGCGCCGAAATTTTTGTTTTCCTTGGGAATGATGGCGTCGGAGGCGATGGCGCCCATGCCGAAACCGCCCTGCGGACGGGGTGCCTGCGGGCGAGGCGCAAAGCCGGGTTTGCCCTCTCTGTCGAAGGGACGATTGCCCTGCGGACGGGGAGGCAAAGGCTTGCCGTCTCTATCCGTTCTGGGAGGATAGGGTCTGTCTCCCTGCGGACGGTTATAGGCGGGTCTGCCGTCTTTATCCGTTCTTACGGGATAGTTTCTCTCCCCCTGAGGACGGGGAGATCTGCCCTCAGAAGGTCTTTGCGGGCGAACGGGGGGAAGCTCCGTTTCGGAAAGAGGGGTATAGCTGTACATTTTGGGAGCAGGTTTTTCTTCCTTTACTTCCGCGACTTCCTTTACTTCCTCTTTCTTTTCTTCCGCCTTGACTTCTTCTACGGGCTTTTCTTCCGCCTTATTCTCGCCCTGAAGAGCAGCGGCTTTGGCTTCTTCTTCCGCCCGAGCGGCTTCCTCCGCTCTTTTCGCTTTGATTTCCGCTTCTTTTTCCGATAACTTTTTCAAAATTTCCGAAAGTTTCTTTTCGGTTTCGCCGATCTTCTTCTGGAGTGCGGGAATACCCGTTTCCCCCAAAAGTTCGCCGATTCTTTCAATGTTGTCGTAATTGTTTCTTGCCATATTTTATTCCTTTTCCTCCCAAGGATAAATTTCATAATTCTCTGACTGACCGGAGCTTTTTTCGATGGCGTCGCCGAGCGCCTTGTCGGTGAGAGCGACAAACTTGCAATTGTTCCGGTAAACGATTTCGCTCAAAGTCATGCCTTTGAACCGAATCGTAGTGCATTTATGTTTTTTGCGAATCTTCTCCGCGCTCTTTCGGGAATTATCCGAAAGCGTTTCGTCGTAAACGATCAGGAATATTTTCTTCCTGTACGCCTCGGCGGCGTCCACGCCGAAGATCACGCTTCCCTTTTTGATCGCGAAGCCGAGATATGCGACGATTTTATCTGCCTGCACGGAATTCCTCCTCGATCCTGTCGTACACGGAAAGGGGGATATCGCAGGCAAAGGTTCGGTTTAGCAGGCGCTGTTTTCTGAGCTTGGCAATGCACTCCTCGCGGTCGCAGATATAAGCGCCCCTGCCCGAAGCCTTACCCGAAAAATCGAGACTGATTTCGCCTTCCTTGCCCCGCACGACGCGGAGCATACTGCCCTTTTCCTTCATTTCGCGACAGGCGATACACATTCTCATGGGTATTTTTTTAGTTTTCGTCATGCCTTAGCCCTCTTTTCCTCTTATTCGCGACTCTCCGCGGGGAGTTCCCCGTAAAGTCTTTCCGCGGCGGATCTGCTCTTTACGTCGATCTTCCAGCCCGTGAGGCGGGCAGCCAAGCGCGCGTTCTGACCGTCTCTGCCGATGGCGAGGGACAGCTTGTCGTCGGGAACGACCGCCATAGCCGTCTTTTCGCCGGAGAGCTGCGTCACGGAGATGACCGTTGCGGGGGAGAGCGCCTTGGAGATAAACTCGAGAGCGTTTTCGCTCCACAAAATGATATCCACCTTTTCGCCGCCGAGCTCCTTGACGACGGCGTTGACCCTTGCGCCCTTTGCGCCCACGCAGGCGCCGACGGCGTCAATTCTGGGATCCTCGGAATAGATCGCCATTTTGGTGCGGCTGCCCGCCTCGCGGGAGATCTCCTTCACGATGACGGAGCCCTGCTTGATTTCGGGAACCTGCTCCTCGAACAATCTCTTTACGAGACCGGGCGCAGTGCGGGAAACGAGGATCTGCGCGTTTCTGCCGCCGTTCTTCACTCTCTTGACGTATACCTTGATCGTATCGCCGACGGCGTATTTTTCGCCGGGAACCTGATCGGAAGGGAGCATTATACCTTCGATCTGCTCGTTGCCGATCTCGACGTATACGCACTTCTTCGCGTCGATCTTTCTCACGACGCCTTCCATGAGCTCGCCCTCTTTATCGGAGAACTCGCTGAGCGTATTATCCCGCTCCGTCTCGTGCAGCTTTTGCAGAATGACCTGCTTTGCCGTCTGCGCCGCGATTCTGCCGAAATCCTTGGGCGTAAACTCTTCCACGATGACGTCGCCCACCTTGCTGCCCTGCTTGATAAACTGTGCGTCTTCCTCGGAAATTTCCGAATTTTTATCCACGACTTCCGCAACGACCTTGCGAATGTTAAAGCAGCGTATGGAACCGGATTCGGGGTCGAGCTTTACCTCCACTTCTCCGTTTTCGCCGATAAACTGCTTTTTATACGCGGAGGCGAGAGCGTTCTGGAACGTCTCGATAAAAAGCTCTTCGCTGATGCCCTTTTCCCTTTCCAATTCTGCGAGTGCCGCAAAGAATTCATGACTGATCATATTTTTCTCCTTAAATCACTTTTGTTTTTATTCAAAGTCGATTGCTTTATTGATTTTTGCTACCTGCGTCATATTGAACTTGACGGTTTCCTTTTCCGTCTGCACGGTTACGGAGTTTCCGTCGTATTCCTTGAGTTCCCCTTCAAAGAACTTTTTCCCTTTTACGGGCGCGTACAGTTTGATTTCCACCCTTTCGCCCATGGCGCGCTGAAAATCCCTCGCCGTCTTGAAGGGGCGATCCAAGCCGGGGCTGGAAACGTTGAGCGTATAGGGAAGCCCGAAGGTGGGATCGAGTTCGTCCAACACGGGGTCGATGGCTTCGTGGAACGCCGCGCACGCGTCAAGGTCGATTCCCCCGACCTTATCCACGTAGAAGGTGATGGACGGATCCTTGTGCGCCTTCACTTCGATTTCCACGATCTCGATTTCCATTCTGTCGGCGATCGCCTGTACCGCCGATAAAATTTCTTCGACCGATTTACAGTTCATAAAAAGCTCCTTTTTACAAAAGTTTGAGAGCGACTCAATTTCCTTGAAGTCGCTCTCAATAACCTTGATTATTAAGTACTCTTACAGTATAGCAAATTCATTTCCCTTTTGCAAGCGTTTTTCACACCTTTCCAAAAAGTTTTTTTACATCAACTCGCAGCCGTCCTTGAGCATTCCGATAAAAATTTTGGCGGTAGCGAGCGCGTCGTCGAAGGCGCGGTGATGGTTAAACGTCACGCCGTAATAATCGGCGACGGTGTTCAGCTTGTGATTGCTCAAACGCAGGAACTTCTGCGACATGAAGAGGGTATCAAACATCTCGTTCGTAAAATAATAATCGTTCTGTTTGCCGTAATAATTGATAAACTTAAAGTCGAACCCCACGCTGTTGTGCCCCACGAGCGCGCAGCCGTCCGTAAACTTGTAAAAGTCCGCGATGACGTCCGAAACGGGGGGCGCGCCCTCCAACATTTCGTCCGTAATGCCCGTGAGCTTGGTGATTTCCGCGCTCAACCGCCCTTCCGGCGCCACGAAGGTGGAGAACTTTTCCACGATCTCTCCGCCTCTTATCTTGACGGCGCCCAACTCGATGATCCGATCGAATCTGCCGCCCACGCCCGTGTTATTCAGCCCCGTGGTTTCGATATCGTACACCACGTACTCCCTTTTCTTGAGGGCGGCGGGGATATCCTGCGCGTCGAAGAATCCCGACTGATTGTAGTCCGAAAAGGGCTCCGGACGCACGACCTTATAGGCGGCGGGAACGCCCTTGCCCTGTTTTTGCTCGGGCACGAAGTTTTCGGGATAGCTGCCGCGGTTGACCGTGCGCGCGGTATAGCTCAAATTTCCGTTGAACTCCGTATAATCGCCGCGGAACACGACGGTATCCCCCGCCTTCAGCTCGCGAACCTTATCGATCGTGCGCTTTTTGGCAAAATAGCCCACGCGCATGAGCCCCGTTTTATCGTTGATATGGAAGGTGAACATGACTCTGCCGGAAGCGAGCTCCCGCTCGCGCATATCCGTGATCTCGCCGCAGAGGGTAAGATCGTCGTTCTTGCCCACCACGTCCGCGATATAGGTGGCGTACTTGGGCTTTTCGCCGCCGTCGATTTCTTGATAGCCGCACACTTCAAAGATGCGAATGGGCACTTCGAACTCGGGCGGAGGAAGAGAATTGTCCGGAACGAAGGGCGACTCCTCCCGCTCCACCGTTCTCACGTTGCCGATAAACGAACCGCAAAAGATGCGGGAAAGCTCCTTTGCCACGACGTCGAGAATGTTCCCCGTGCGGAAGAGCCCCTGCTCCTGCGCGCCGATCTCGATAAAGAAGTTGGCGCCGTTTTCCGTCTTTTCCACCGCGACGTCCCTTGCCGACACGAAGGACGCCGCCGCGGGGAATTTCTGTTTCAAAATGCCGAGAATGCGGTCGCGAATGAGGTCGGCGTCGGCGACGAGCTTGGATATCTTGATCTTCGCGTTCGTATGATCGGGCAGATACCGCTTGGTGATAGCAAGCGCCTCGCGCTCGTCCTCGTCCGAATACGCGCGATCGGTCACGAGATAGAACTCTGCGCTGCTTCTCCTCTCATCCACCGTGATCTTGCTTAAAATCGCGTTTCGCAAGCCGGGATTTTTGCGTATTTCATTCAAATATTCCTGCGTTTTCATGATAATAATTCCTTTAACTCCCGAAAAAATTCTTCTTCCGCGTCCTGCATCTTCACCTTTTTGAACACCTCGCCCTTTTTGAAGACGACGCACTCCCCCTTGCCGCCCGCGATGCCGAGATCGGCTTCGCGCGCCTCGCCGGGACCGTTGACCACGCAACCCATCACGGCGATCTTGACGGGCTTTTTCACGTTCCTGACGTATGCGTTCACCTTTTCGGCGAGCGCCATGCTGTTCCAGGAGCACCTGCCGCAGGTGGGGCAGGAGACGACCTCCGCATAATTTTTATCCAACCCGCAGGCGCGCAAGAGATTCTTGGCGGCGTAGATTTCCTTGACGGGATCGTCCGTTAAGGAGACGCGAATGGTATCCCCTATGCCGTTTAACAGGAGCGAGCCGATCCCGACCGCGCTCTTGACGATGCCCATTTCCGCCGTGCCCGCCTCCGTCACGCCCAAATGCAACGGATAATCCGTATTTCGGGAAAGAAGGGTATACGACCTCACGGTGAGCGGCACGTCGCTCGCCTTGACGGAGATGACGATATCGTGAACGCCGTGCTTTTCGAGAAGGGACACGTTGCTTAAAGCGCTCTCCACGAGCGCGCGCTCGCTTCTGCCGTATTTTCGGAAATACTCCGGCTCGATACTGCCCGTATTCGAGCCGACGCGCACGGCTACCCCGTTCGCTTTGATCGCGGCGGCGACGAGCGCCACCTTGTCCTCCCCGCCGATGTTGCCGGGATTGATGCGGATCTTATCCGCCCCGCTCTCGATCGACTTGACGGCGAGCGAAGCCGAAAAATGAATGTCCGCCACCAAAGGGATGGAGATCCTCTTTTTGATCTCTTTGATCGCCAAAGCGTCCGCCTCGTCCAGCACGGACACGCGGACGATATCGCACCCCGCCTCCTGCAAGCGGAGAATTTGAGCGACGTTGTTTTCCACGTCGCTCGTCTTTATCGTCGTCATCGATTGTATCTTGACCGATTCGCCGCCGCCCACGGCGAGAGAACCGATCTTCACTCTCTTCGTCATTGCCATTCGCGACTCCCCTTTTAACCGTTTACGCCCTTTTTGCTGTCCATCATCGCCTGAAGCTCCGCCATAAAGGAAGAGATATCCTTAAAGGAACGGTAGACGGAGGCGTAGCGGACGTAGGCGACCTCGTCGAGAACTTTCAGCCGCGCCATGACCATTTCGCCGATCTCCTTGGTGGAAATTTCCTGCTCCATGCTGTTGTAAATGGTCTTGGTGATATCGTCCACGACCTCGTCGATCTTCGCCATGGGAATGGGACGCTTTTCGGCAGACTTGATGATGCCGCGCTTGATCTTTTCCTTGTCGAAGGACTGGCGCATCCCGTTGGATTTCACCACGAGAACGGTAGAGCTTTCCACCGTTTCGTAAGTCGTAAATCGCTTACCGCACCGAATACATTCTCTTCTTCTTCTGATAGCCTTATCTTCATCGGCGGAGCGGGAATCGATAACTTTGCTCTCGTTGCAACCGCAATACATACACTTCACGGGAAAATACCTCCACAGAACCAAAACTTTTCTATCATTTTATCACTTTTTTTCGCATTTGTAAATACCATTTGAAATTTTTCTTCAATTTTTCATTTCTTCTGTCAAAAGTTTTCATCATGAAATTTCAAGAAAGATATTGACACCCCCCGCAAAGTGTAGTAAACTGATAGCGGTCCAAGTAATTCGACAAGAGGTAAAAAAATTATGGCAAAATACAACAGCCCTTTGGTCATGCAACAGGCTGACCCTTACGTCCTGAAATACGAAGGAAAGTACTACTTTACGGCTACCTTTCCAAACTATGATAAAATCGAACTCAAGTGCGTGGAGCACCTCAACGACATCGAAAGCGCCCCCGCGCGCACCATTTGGGTGAAGCACGAAACGGGAGAGATGTCCTATCACATTTGGGCACCCGAGATCCACCGCGTGATGGGTCAATGGGTCATTTACTTTGCGGCGTCGCAAAAGGACGCCATTTGGGAACTGCGCCCCTACGCCCTCGTCTGCGACGGCGACGACCCCATGACGGGAACTTGGCGGGAAGCGGGCATGATGCAGGCGGCGGAGGATGATCATTATTCCTTTAAGGACTTCTCCCTCGACATGACCGTTTTTGAAAACAACGGAAAATGGTTCACCGTTTGGGCGGAGAAGGTAAGAGGCAGATTCGGCATCTCCAACCTTTACATCGCAGAGCTTCAAACGCCCACGAAGCTCGGCTCCCTTCAGGTGCTTTTGACGACGCCCGACTACGACTGGGAGAGAATCGATTTTTGGGTAAACGAAGGACCTTCCGTGCTCAAACACAACGGAAAAATTTATCTCACCTTCTCGGCATCCGCCACGGGCGCCATGTATTGCATGGGTATGCTGAAAGCCGATGAGAACAGCGATCTGCTCGATCCCACTTCCTGGTTCAAGAGAAACGAGCCCGTCCTTTCCACCGACGAAAAAAAGAAAGTGTTCGGACCCGGACACAACTGTTTTGTGAAGGGAGAAGAGGGAGAGGATCTGTGCATGCTCCACTTCCGCAATTATGAAAAAATTACGGGCGACCCCCTGCTCGACCACAACCGCCACGCGCACGTGATAAAGGTGCGCTACGACGAAAACGACGAGCCGATCTTTAGCCTCGAGGGTCAGGATCTGTACAATCGACCCGTGATGAACGAATTTCAAAAGGGCATCAACGACTGAAAAAAGTCCCGCCGCCTCCTCTGCCGCAAGCAGACGTGGCGGCGGGCTTTTCTTTTACGAAAACGGGGTATTTTTGTCCATTTAGAACATTTTTAGAAGGCAAATAGCAAAATAATCTCTTTTTTCTTGTCTGATTTTTCATAAAAAAATATTGAAATAATCCGTTGACTTTTGCGAAAAAGGAATATAAAATACCCGAAAAGGAAAAGAAAAAAAGAGGTGATTCTCATGAAAACCTACAATAGTCCCTTGGTTCTTCAAAGAGCCGATCCTTATGTTATCAAAGTCAACGGAACCTATTACTTTACCGGATCCTGCCCCGAATTCGACCGCATCGAGCTTCGCCGCGCCGACACCATAAACGGTTTGACGGACGCAAAGGCGAAGGTCGTTTGGATAAAACACGCCTTTGGCGACATGGCAAGCAACATCTGGGCGCCCGAGCTCCATTATATCATGGGGAAATGGGTCATCTACTTTGCCGCGGGCGAAAACCCCAAGGGTTGGAAGATCAGACCCTACGCGCTCGTCTGCGACGGCGACGATCCCATGACGGGAAACTGGATCGAAGCGGGCGCCATACAAGCGGCGGACGACGACCCCTATTCCTTTAGAGACTTTTCTTTGGACATGACGGTGTTCGAAAACAAGGGCGTATGGTATGCCGTATGGGCGCAAAAGTCCGGCAAGCACTTCGACATCTCCGATCTGTATATCGCAGAATTAGAGACCCCCACCCGATTAAAGACGGTGCGCCGCCTGCTCACCACCCCCGATTACGAATGGGAAAGAGTGATGTTTTGGGTCAACGAAGGCCCTTCCGTTCTTCACCACAACGGGAAGATCTTTTTGACGTACTCCGCGTCCGGCACGGGCGATATGTACTGCATGGGCATGCTCACCGCCGACGAAAACGCAGATCTTTTGGATCGCAACAGTTGGAAGAAGAGAACGCAACCCATTCTCGCAAGCATTCCCGCCCTCAAGATTTACGGACCCGGGCACAATTGCTTTGTCAAGGGCGACGAGGAGGAGGATCTCTGCATTCTCCACTTCCGCGATTACGCCAAGATCAAGGGAGATCCCCTCGCCGACCACAACCGCCACGCGCACGCGATCAAAGTTGAATACGACGAAAACGACGAACCCGTTCTCAGCCCCAAAAAGGAAGAACTTTACAACCTCTCCGTCACCGACGAAGTACAAAAAGGCATCAACGATTAAAAAAAGCCCCGATCGGGGCTTTTTTCGTTATTCTCGCGACGAGCGTCTTTCGATCAACCGAATCTGCCGTTGATGTAGTCGTCCGTGCGCTTGTCGCGGGGATGGGAGAAGATGACGGAGGTATCCGCCATTTCGATCATTTCGCCGAGCAGGAAGTACGCCGTTTTATCGGCGATACGGAACGCCTGCTGCATATTGTGCGTGACCATGATGACGGTCATGCTCTTTTTCAGTTCCAGGCAGAGTTCCTCGATTTTGCCCGTGGAGATGGGATCGAGCGCGGAGGTCGGTTCGTCCATCAAGAGCACCTGCGGTTCGACGGAGAGCGCGCGGGCGATACATAAGCGCTGTTGCTGACCGCCCGAGAGTCCGAGCGCCGACTTATTCAGTCGATCCTTGACTTCCTCCCACATCGCCGCGCCCTTTAGGGAGCGCTCCACGATCTCGTCGAGCATCGATCTGTTCTTGATGCCGAAGGTTTTGGGTCCGTACGCGATGTTCTCGTAAACGGACATGGCGAGAGGATTCGGGCGCTGAAATACCATGCCCACGTTTTTGCGAAGGCGGGGAAGATCGCATTTTTTATCGTAGATATCCGTATCCCCCACCTTGATGGTACCCGTGATGCGACAACCCTCGACGAGGTCGTTCATGCGGTTCAGGGACTTGATGAGGGTGGACTTTCCGCACCCGGAAGGTCCGATCATCGCCGTCAGGTTATTTTTGGGGAAATTCATGCAAATCCCCTTGAGCGCCTGAAAGGATCCGTACCAGAGGTTCATGTTTTCGACGGTCAGGGCGTATTCCCCGTTTATTTCAAATTTTTCGATAGCTTTCATCTGTTACTCCTTTTGCGGAAAGTTTTTTCGATTACGGTGACTAAAATATTCAAGATCAGCACGCACAAAATGAGGATCGCCGCGGTGGCAAAGCATTTTGCCTGCGCGTCGGCAATGCCGTCCGCCGAGTTAAAGAACCACATCATGACGGAGAGGGTTGCGCCGCGGGAGAAATAGCCCTGCGGCATATAGGCGACGGCGCCCGCCGTATAGATGAGCGCGGCGCTCTCCGAGACGATTCGCCCGATAGAGAGGATCACGGAGGTGATAATGCCCGAGAGCGCCTGGGGAAGCACGACGACGAAGATCGTCCTCACCTTGCTGGCGCCGAGCGCATAGGACGCCTCTCGCATACTGTCGGGCACCTCCGTGAGCGATTGCTCGGTGGAACGGATGACGGTGGGCAGGACGATGAGCGAAAGCGTGAGGCTGCCGTTCAAAAGATTCGTGCCGATCCCTAAAATATTGCCGAAAAAGACCATGCCGAAGAGACCGAATACAACGGACGGAACGCCCGAGAGGGTATCGATGAAGAGGTTGATAATCTTGACGAATCGGCTCCCCTTCTTGGCGTATTCGCTCAGGAAAATCGCCGCGCCGATGCCGAAGGGCAACGCGATGAGGAGCGCGAGCAGGATCACCATGCCCGTGGAGACGAACGCGGGCGCGAGCGTGACTTGCGCGTTGCCGCTCTTGCCGAAGAGGAAGTTCCAGGTTAACCCGCCCACGCCCTTAATGAGGACGAAGCCGACGACGAACAGGAGCATGACGGCGACCAGGGCGGCTATACAATAGGAGAGAATGCACAAAATATCCTGCGCGCTGCCCGTCTTGTGCCAGGAAAACTTCGAGATGGCGCCTCGGCTTTCCTTCACCTTTCTGTTGAACAGCTTATTGCCCGAAATGCTGTCGTTGCGCTTGACGGCGGCGAGGCAAAGATTGATGACGAGAATGAATAAAAGCAGGATAAACCCGATGGCGACGAGCGCGGGCTTATGCAGCGCATCGTCGGCATAACCCATTTCGAGGACGATGGAGGAAGTCATCGTCCGAAAGGGTAAAAACAGAGCCGGATAGTTATCCCCGCTGCCGACCAAGAACTGCACCGCCATCGTCTCGCCCACGGCGCGCCCGACGCCTAAAATGATCGCGGCGAGAATACCGTTCTTCGCGGCGGGCAAGCAAACCTTGAACACGGTTTGGTTCTTGGAACAGCCGAGCGCCAAAGCGCCCTCGTAATAATTCATCGGCACGGATTCCAGACTGTTTTTCGTGATGGACGCGACGGTCGGCACCAACATCAAAGAGAGGATGAGCGTGGCGGATAAGAGACCGTATGCCTGCGGAATGTGAAAGATTTTTACCATGAGCGGCATTAAGAAGGTCAAGCCGAAATAGCCGTATACGATGGAGGGAATGCCCGCGAGCAGGTTGATGAGCTGATGAAAGACGGGCTTTAACTTTTTCGGGCAGTAGTAGACCACGAATACCGCCGTAAAGATGGCGAGCACGCCGCCGAGCGCGACGGAGGTGATCGTCAGCGCGACGCTCCCCACGATCATGGGGAAAATGCCGAAGCGCTCCGCAACGGGCAGACTCTCGTTCTTCGGCGCCCAGGTCGTTCCGAAGAGAAAATTGAAAAATCCTATCTGCCGAAAGGCGGGAATGCTTTGATAGAGCAGAAAGAATACGATGGCGAATACCGCGAGAATAGAGAAAGCTGCAAAGGCGATAAATACCGCCTTTGCAACGTTTTCCTTTGTGAGTGCAACGTTTCTCATAAGACGTCCACGTAACCTTTCGCGGTGACGACTGCCTGACCCTCTTTGCTCAAGATAAAATCGAGGAAGGCTTTCACTTCGGGCGAGAGGCCCTTTTGCGTGTTATATACCACGTTGAAGGGACGGGAGAGAGAATAACTTCCGTTCTTTACGTTCTCCGCGGTCGCTTCCACGCCCTTGACCTTCAACGCCTTTACGGTGTTATCCAACGAACCCATGGATATGTACCCCATCGTATTCGCCGCCGTGTTGGAGGCGATGACGGATTTTACGGTACCCGTCGCATTCTGTACGGAAACGCAGGACGCTAAAGAGGAAAGCTCCTTCAGTTTCTTGCCCTCGCTGCTCTTGATGAGATCGCCGAAGGCGTCGCGCGTGCCGCTGCCCTCTTCGCGGGAAATCGCCGCGACGATGCTCGTCTGAACGGGCGTGCCGTTCGCATACAGCTCGTAAATTTCTGCGGAAGTGACGTCGGACACGGTGGATGCGGTGTTGACGATCACGGCGACGCCGTCGGTCGCGATCTGCACGGTAGTGAGATCGTCCTCCTTTACCGCCTTGCTCGCCATACCGAGATCGTTCTTGCCCTCCTTGGCTTCCGTGATGCCCGTGGAGGAATCGCTCGTGTTGATGACGATACTGACGTTATGCGTCTTTTCATATTCGGCGGCGAGAGCCTGCATCAAGGGGGATACGGAAGAGGAACCGGAAATATTGATTTCCACCGCCTCATTGCAACCCGCTGTTCCCAGAACCGCGCAACCCGTAGCGGCGATCAAAGCCGCACTCAATACCAAACTTGTTACTTTCTTATTCATATCTGTTATCTCCTTGTTTTAGTGGCTTTATGATAACAGAAAAAGGGAACGCCTACCACCGCATTCCCTTTAAGAATTTGTAATGTTTTCGTAAAGTCGGCTCTCCACCAAAAGATACGATTTAACTTTCGCGTTTTGCCTTGGGGAAACGCACGATCATCGTCGTGCCCTCGTTCACCGCGGAAATCAGTTCGATTTTGGCGTCGAGTATCCTTGCGGCGTGCTTGACGATGGATAGTCCCAGTCCCGTGCCGCCGACCGACTTACTGCGGCTCTTATCCACGCGATAGAAACGTTCGAACACGCGTTCCTGCGCTTCGTAAGGGATTCCGATGCCCGTATCCTTGACGTAGAGGACGGCAAACTCCTCTTCCTCCTTGACGAGCACGGAGACGCTGCCCTGCGCCCTGTTGTACTTAATGGCGTTATCCACCAAATTGTGGATGATGACGTTTACGAGCCGAGGCACCGCCAAAATATTCACGGGAGCGCCGTCTACGGATAAAAACACCTTCGCCCGATCCGCTTGACCTTTCAGCGAATACGCCGTTTCCCGCACGCACGACCACAGATCGACGGGTTCCTTTACGAAATCGGTATTTTCTTCCAGCGAAGAAAGGTGAATGATATCCTCCACGAGCGCAATCATGCGCAACGATTCGTCGTAAATTTTTCTTAAAAAATCCGATTGATCCTCTTGCTTTACGAGCCCGTTGAGCAGCAGCTCCGCGTGCCCCGAAATGGAATGAAGGGGCGTTTTGAGCTCGTGCGACACGTTGGAAGTAAACTCCCGCCGCATGCTCTCCGCCTGTTCCTTTTCGGTGATATCCAGTAAGAGCACCACCGCGCCCACGAACGCATCGTCAGAAAAAATGGGTGTCACGTCGATCTGCACGATCCTTTCGCCTATCTCCGCGCGGACGGAAACGGGTTGAGAGTTCTTTGCCCGCTCGATCGCCTGCAAAAGTTCGGTGAGATCGGTGAGCTCGAATATCTGTTTTCCGATCAGATAGCGATCGTTTTCAAAGAGGCTTTGCGCGGCGTGATTGACGCTTAAGATCACGTTCTCCTCATTCAGCAGGATGATCCCTTCCTTCATGCCGTAGGTGATGGCGTTAAATTCGTCGCGCTTGCGGTTAAGCTCCCCCTCTTGGCGTTTTAGCGAGAGTTGTTGCTGTTCCAGCCTCGTCAAAAGGGGCTCTATCTCCCGATAGCGCGTATTTTTGGCGGGTTCCTCGACGTTGATCTCGTTGAGGGGCTTTACGATTTTTTGCGAGATCTTATAGGCGACAAAGACGCAAACGCCGACGATCGCGAGAGAGGAATACAAAATGGGATAAATGAGCTTGACGAGCATCGCCCATACGGAATCGTGAGAAACGCTCAAACGAACCACCGTGCCGTCCGCGATCGACTGCGCGCAATAATACTGTTTGGACAGGATGGTATCCGAATAGCGGGAGCTTTCCCCGAAGCCGGATTCGAGCGCTTGCGCGATCTCCTCCCGATCGAGATGATTGCCCAGGCTCTCCGCGTCGGAAACGCTGTCAAAGAGAACCTTGCCCTGCGCATCCACCCAAGTAATGCGATAGCCGTCCGCGCTCAAATTTTCGAAATAGGAACTTCCGCCCTTCTCGACGCCCTGCGCGGCGATCGCCGTCTCCACGCGGAGCGCGTTTTTCGTCTCCGTGCAAAGGCTGTTGTAAAAGATCGCTACCGTTACGCCGATGACGACGAGATAGATGCAAAATACAAAACAACAGATATACTTAAAAATTCGTTTCGTCATACGCTTTCCTCTATTTTATACCCGAATCCGCGCACCGTCTGCAAACATTCCCCGTATCTTCCGATTTTCGCGCGGAGCGTACCGATATGTACGTCGACCGTTCGGCTTTCGCCCATAAAGTTTTCCCCCCAAATCTCGGACATGAGTTGATCGCGGGAAAAGACCTTTCCCCGATTCTTTAAGAGAAAGCGGAGAAGTTCGTACTCTTTTACGGTGAGAGAAACCGCCTCGCCGTCGATCTTGACCGAGCGCTCGCCATGATTGAGAAGGAGCGTCTTTAGCGTTAGCACCTCGTTTTCTTCCTTGGGCATACAGCGGCGGAGCACCGCCTTGACGCGGGAGACCATCTCCATCATGCCGAACGGCTTGCACAGATAATCGTCCGCGCCGAGATCGAGCCCGATCACCTTATCGTATTCCGTTCCCTTCGCCGTCGCCATGATGACGGGCAGGCGCTTGGTGGCGTTTTCCGCGCGGAGCTTTTTCAAAATCGTGATGCCGTCCTCGCCGGGGAGCATGATATCCAAAAGAAGGAGTTCGGGCGTCTCGTTTGCAAGGGCGGCAAAGAGCCCCTTTCCATCCTCGAATCCGCAAGCCTCGAACCCCGAGGCGTTCAGGGTGTATACCACCATATTGCGGATCCCCTCGTCGTCCTCGACACAATAAATCATATCTTCCCTCCTTTTTCATGAAGTTATCGTTTGCTTTCCTATATTATAACATACGCATGAAAAAGGCGTATTCCTTTTTTTGTAAATTTTTTGTAAAATTCCGCGTTTCCTCATGAAAGAAAGCCCACGGAAAAGACCGTGAGCTTTCTGAAAAATCAAATCGTAGCTTAATAGCCGTATTTCTTTTTCTTTGCGAGGACAAAACTCTCCGAGAGGACGAGCGAGAGGGCTTCCGATACAATGATGGAAAACCAGATCCCGTCCAGTTCCCAAAATATCGGTAGGGTATAGATGCAGACGATCTGAAACACGAGCGTGCGCATCACGGAGATGACGGCGGATACGAGCCCGTTATTGAGCGCCGTAAAGAAGGAGGAGGCGTAGATATTGAACCCCGTGATCAGGAAGGAGAAGGAATAGATGAGGAAGGCGTGCTTGGTGAGCCGATACAGCTCCTCGCTGCCCGAAGAAAACAGCCGAGAGAGCGGCGAGGCGAGCAAAAGCGCAAGTCCCGTCATCGCGACGCCCGCGACGGATAAAAAGACGAGGCTCTTGAAAAGGATATTTTTCAGCTCGGCTTTATTGTCGCAGCCGAAATGATAGCTGACGACGGGCGCCGATCCGACCGAATACCCGACGAATACGGATACGAAGATAAAGTTGACGTACATGAGCGTTCCGTACGCCGCGACGCCGTTTTCACCCGCAAAGCGCATGAGCTGAACGTTATAGAGCATATTGACGACGGACATGGAAAGGTTGACCAAAAGCTCCGACGAGCCGTTGGCGCAGACCTTGCCGATCGTTTTGAATTCCAAGCGAAAGGGGCGAAAGCGCAGCAGGCCGGAATTATTCTGCTTGGCAAAATAAAACAAGGGCAGAACGCCGCCGACGATTTGGCTCAGCACGGTAGCGATAGCCGCCATTCTCACAAGCCCTACGGGCGTGAGATGACAAAAATGCCCGATGATCCCCACGAGGAACGCGTCGCCGACCATGTTGGTGACGCCCGAAAATATCGTGATGAAAAGTCCGAGTTTGGGTTTTTCCGCCGTGACGAAAAAGCTCTGGAACATATACTGCAACATAAAGACGGGGAGCGCCGCCGTGATGATTCGACCGTATGCGACGCAGAGATCG
>CAMFEK010000009.1 GCA_945949395.1 uncultured Clostridia bacterium | reverse complement strand
GATGTAATGATTCTTATACAGTGGCTGGAGTGCCGGCTTTTGGACACGACTATAAAAACACTATAATAAATGCAACCTGTACGAGCGGTGGTAGTACGATACATACTTGTAATCGTTGCGGAAATTCTTATACAGACGGATTAACGTCTCCACTCGGACATAATTTTTCTTCTTGGAGTACAAGTAAAGAAGCAACTTGTGTGGCGGATGGATTATCAGTTCGTGGTTGTTCCCGTTGTAATTTGACGGAAAGTAAGGCTATTGCGAAACTTGGTCATGATTATAAGGAAACGGTAACGCCTGCGGCTTGCGTAAGCGGTGGTTTATCGACGTTTGTTTGTTCTCGTTGTAGTGATAGTTATGAAGGAAATTATAAGCCAGCGTTGGGACATAATTATCAAATAACCGTAGTTCAAGCGACTTGCGAAGAAAACGGTTATACGAAACATACCTGTTCTCGTTGTAATGATAGTTATAATGATAGTATCATTTCCGCCAACGGGCATAATTTTACGACGGTGAAAGTAGATGCTACTTGCGAAACAAACGGCTTTGATGGAGAGAAGTGCGAAAACTGCGGAATGGAAATTCAAAACAATATCGTACCTGCGTTCGGACATTCTTATATAAGCGTGGTGGTAACAAATGCTGATTGCGTCCACGACGGATTAAGAACATATAGCTGTGACCGTTGTGGGGAAAGCTACGATAAAATCATTAGAGCGAGCGGACATACATACGAAATTATTAACGAAAGCCATAGCGGAGGTAATGTAATTAGAAGGTACTCCTGTTCAACTTGTGCAGATTCCTACGAACAGATTTTGGAAGAACAGTACGATATGGTTTCCAATTATATGATTACCATTTTTGACGAGTATAGTCCTTATATGGTATGGGTATTTCTTGCAACTGCGGCTATTTGGAGCGTTGCTATGGGGGTAAGTATTATTATCGCTCGTAAAAATGAGGATAAGATTAAGGCAAAGAAGATGCTTACAAATTACATTATCGGCATGGTTGCGATTTTTGTAATCTTAATGGCATTGCCTCTTTTGATCTATGGAATTGCTTCCATTGTAGGCTAAAAAATTTCTAAAAATATTTTAGAAAAACTCTTGACAAATCGTAGAATTTGTGATAGTCGTATTAACACGACAAAGAAAAATTTAGAGGAGGTTTGAAAATGAACGTAGCAGAAGTTATGAAAAAGGTGCAAAATGGCGAAGGCTTGACTTTGTCCGAAGTAAAGTTCTACCAACAAAGAGTAAAACCGCAGGAACATACCTATGGAAAGTATGGCAATCTTGCGAAGATTTATCTTGAAGAACATTGTTTCGGTAAGATGATTGCTTTGGCTGGAGAACTTCCCGAATATCTGCACGGAGTAGATCAAGCGGCAGCAGAGCTTTATGAAGCAATGTATGCAAAACTTTCTGCTTCCGAGCAATATAGAAAGACGGGGGATTATCTCTCCGATTTGCAAAAGGAAACGGAAATGCAACGGTTGATCGAAGAAGAAATTCTAAATGAAATCGTATATGTAGCTTAAGGGGGGGTATAGTATGAAAGTTTTAACTATTATCGGCTCGATAGGTAAGATGCTTCTTGCTGGATTGTTGATGGTTGGTACTTGTATTATGAACTTTATCGGGTTGATGATCGGAGCCATTACATCTTAAAGGAGCATTATGATGGAAAAGAAAGCGGATACGCCGGAAAGACTTAGAAAAAGAAGATATGAAGAGTCGAAAGCGGCTCAACGGAAAGAAAAACACAAAGTATGGGGAACGAGCATTCTCCAACAAGAAGCAGAGGAGATCGACCTGTTTCTTGCAAAGAATGGCTTCACGAAAAGGGAACTGATCCTTATGGGATATGAAACTCTCCAACAGAAAGTCAAGAACGATCAAACGACAAAATAAATCGTGAACTGAATGAAATAGTCACGGATTACAAAACATCGAAAGGTGGAGTGTATGAAGTGACTATTGTCCTCTTCCTCCATCAAATTTTAGGAGGAAGAATGGAGAAAGAGGAAGAAGATTTTAATAGATTAAAAACTTATATCAAAGCATGGCAAATATTGGAATGTTTATATAAAACGGGTAATTTTCGTTTGGAAATATTGGAACGTATCAATAGAAAAAATGCTGATGATATGGGGTGTAGAGCAATATCGTTATAAAGGAGGTTTCAAGTGGCAAAAGAGGTTCAAATAATCAAAGCGACCAAAATGAGTGCAGGAAAGAAAATAAGAGTAGCGGCGTATTGTCGTGTAAGTACCCGCTCGGAAGATCAGCTTAATTCCTTTTTTGCACAGATGAAATATTATACGGATTATGTGCGAACGCAAAGAGATATGGTTCTTGTTGATATTTACGCCGACGAGGGAATCACGGGTACGGAAATTGCCAAGAGAGATGAATTTCAGCGTCTGATCAAAGATTGTAAAAATCGTAAAATCGACAGAGTTCTTGTAAAAAGCGTTACAAGATTTGCTCGTAATTCTTTGGAATGTATCGAAACGGTTAGAACGTTGAAAGAAAATGGCGTAAGTGTCTATTTTGAAAATGATAACATTGATACCGAACAGATGAATTCGGAGATGATGTTATACATAAAGAGTGCGTTTGCTCAAAGCGAATCGTTATCAGCGTCGAAGCGTGTGAAAACCGCTATAAGAATGAAGATGGAAAATGGGACTTTTATTCCGTCAGCTGCTCCCTTTGGCTATCGGCTGATAAATGGAGAATTGGTTGTTGAACCGAAAGAAGCTGAAACAATAAAAGAAATTTTTGATTTATATCTCTCCGGGGCTGGGTTTAATACAATCAGCAATAAATTAAATGCTAAGGAACAAAGCACTAAGTGGAACGCTTATACCGTGGGGTATATATTGAAAAATGAACGCTATATTGGTGATTCCTTATGGAACAAGTTTTATACGCCAAGTGTATTGCCTCTTAGAATGAAAAGGAATTTTGGAGAGGAAGAACAGTATTATTGTGAGGGGACTCATGAAGCAATAATATCAAAAGAAATATTCGAGAAAGTTCAAAAAATGATAGACGAGAAGGAACATTCCTATTATAAAGGCAATCGTCTTGAAAGAGATTTGTTTACTTCAAAAATTAGATGTCGTCACTGTGGATGGATATATCGAAAAAAGACGATTAAAAGTGGTTATCATTGGGCTTGTTCTAAAAAATCTATGACAAATGATAAATGTCCTTCCTATGTTTATTCAAGAGATGAATTAGATCGAGCGTTTATTACCATGTTTAATATCCTAAAACAAAATATAAAAATCGTGGTAGATGATACGATTTCTCAGTTGCAATTTTTGAAACAAAGGGTAAACAACAGTAACGGGGAAATTGAAAAGATTGATGAAGAATTGGTTGGGTTAAGTAGGCAGAACGATATGTACGCAAAGTTGTTTGCGAGTTCTGTTATCAGCGAAACGATATATTACGAAAAATCGGAAGATATAAAAGGAAAAATAACGGAACTTAGAGCAAGAAGAATGAAACTTGTTAATGAAGATGAAAATGAAAAATGTATTGATGAGTTAAAAAATTTAAAAAGAATAGTAGATGAACATGAGTCGCTTTTGTCGGCAATGGATGAAAAACTTTTTTCTCAAATTGTGCAAGTTATATACGCTGAGGAGGACGGTTCTCTCACTTTTTCAACGCTTGGTGGTTTAGCTCTAAGAGTGGACGTAAAGGGAGGTTTTCGTGAAGAACAGATTGCATAGCTATGGATATGGAATGAAAGATGGACAGATCATAATAATCGAGCAGGAAGCGAAAATTGTAAGGACTGTTTTTGAGCGATATATCGCAGGGGAAACGTTAAAAGGAATAGCGGATTCTCTTGTTGAAAAAGGAATAGAATATTATACGGGTTGCACAAATTGGAATAAGACCACAATCATGCGAATGATTGAAAATAAGAAGTATATCGGGGATAAAGGCTATCCTCTAATTTTGGACTTGTCTGTATTTGAACAGGCAAACGAGATTAAAAATGGGAAAAGTTTTGAAATGGAAGAACAGTCGCCTGCTATCTTGCAATTAAAGAAAATTGTTTACTGTCGGCAATGCGGAGAAAAAATCGTGCGTCGCAGTAAATGGAAAAATCGTGAGAAATGGTATTGTGCGAATGGTTGTAAAATTGATCGTTATACGGACGACAAAATAATTTTTCAAGCACTCATGAGTTTGAACAAAAGCATTGTTGATGATCCTGCAATAATAGAGGTTTCAATAGAACAATCCAATTATTCAAGAACACAAGAAATTTTACGATATACCAATGAGATACGGAGAATGACGGAAGCAAAGGAGCCGAGTTTTCAATCAATAAAACGATTGATTCTTGAATGTGCAAATTTAAAATTTCAAGCCTGTAATGAAAATAAGTCGGATTCGTATGGTTCTTTTCTTATAGAGAAATCAATGGAATTGGCAAAAAAGCAAGAAATAGACGAAGATTATTTGAAAGCCTGTGTGGAGAAAATATTGATAGAAAAAGACGGTAGCATTTCTACTATATATATAAATGGAAAGGAGCTATGCTACAAAGGAGGTTAAAATGGCAACGGCAGTTAAACGAGTTGTAACGAAAATAGAGGCAAATCCGTTATTATCCAAACAAAAGAATGAGAATACATTATTGAGAGTGGCGGCATATTGTAGAGTTTCAACCGATTCCGAAGATCAGTTGGAAAGCTATAAGGCACAAGTTGCTTATTATACGGACGCCATAGCAAAAAATCCTAAATGGCGTATGGTAGATATTTATGCTGACGAAGGTATAACGGGTACGAGTGACCGTAAACGTGATAACTTTATGCGTATGATTCGTGACTGCAATAAAGGAAAAATAGATTTGATTTTAACTAAGTCGGTTGCTCGTTTTGCCCGTAATACGGTAGATAGCTTAAAATATGTACGTCAGCTAAAAGCAAAAGGAGTCGGCGTGTACTTTGAGGAACAATGCTTGGATTCTTTAAAAGCGGATAGCGAAATGTTTATAGGTATCCATAGCGTGTTAGCTCAGGCTGAAAGTGAAAATATCAGTGCCAACGTGCGTTGGGGTATCCGTCAAAGAATGAAAACAGGTACATACGCTTTTCGCTATAATATATTAGGATATAGAAAAGGGACAGACGGAGAACCGGAGATTGTTCCCGAGGAAGCTGAAATCATAAGAACAATTTATCGTTTGTATATGGAAGGAAACAGTTTAGATCAAATAAAAAAATATTTGGAAGAACAAGGTTATATCACAAAGACAGGTAAAAAAGAATGGAGTAAAAATCATATTAAAGATATATTGATGAATGAGAGATATTGTGGTGATATGCTTTTGCAGAAAACTTTTACCGAAAATTGCATTACGAAGAAAGTAAAAAAGAATCGTGGTGAAATGGAAAAGTACCTGATTACCAATAACCATCCGGCGATTATAGAAAGAGATGAATTTAAAAGTGTTCAAAGAGAACTTGCTCGTCGTGGCAATATCCGAAAAACGTCTGATAAGGCGTTGACCGAGCAAGGGAAATATAGCGGTAAGTTTGCTTTAACGGATTTGCTTATTTGCGGAGAATGCGGAAGTCCTTATCGTCGGAAAACATGGTCAAGAAATGGCGTAAAAAGAATAGTGTGGAGATGTTTCAATCGAATTGAACACGGCAGAGAATTTTGTAAGGATTCAATTTCGGTCGATGAGGATAAACTTCGGAGAGCGATATATCGTGCAATTAAAGATGCAATCGGAGATGGAAGTGAAGCGTATTCTCTCATTCAAGCAAACCTTGCTTATGGCGTGACAGGCAAAGATGAAAACCTTGACATTTTTGCGATGAGTGAAAAAATCAAGGAATTAAAAATGCGTATCCAAGAGAATGTAGAACTTTTGAGTAATACGGAAGGCGATCCACAACGCTACATAGATTTGATTAAAAATATGAGCGATCAAGTCGTTGCTCTGCAAGATCAAATTGAAATTATAAGGGAGCGTTTGAATGATGATCAGGAGACAAGTTTTGAAATAGAGAGAATTAAGACGGCTATTCAGAATTTGCAGTTAGATGATAATGTCTATAAGGATTCTGTACTAAGAATTTTGATAGATTATATTCGGGTAATGCCGAATAAAAAAATAATAGTCGCATTAAAAGGCGGCTATCAAATTGAAGAAGAAATAGAGTAAAATAAAAAAATTTTTTTAAAAAAATGACAAAAACGATTGTCATTAAGGAAAAGATATGGTAAAATATATAAGAACATTTAATAGATGTACTAATTTAATATCGATGCGTTGCCATTCCAATGGGTTATAAATGCTTTTAGCTACCTAGAACGTATCGTCTTTTAATTGGATGGAATTTACTAAAGATAAAGATTCATACAACTATTAAGCGATAAATAATCTGTGGGTAGGATGCATTATAATGCATCCTTTATTTTTGGTTCGCTTGATAGCTATGAGAGTCTAATTGATTCTTTGTTGAAAGCACTAGAAAAGAGTTTTTTATTCAATAAATTTTGATACGCCTGGATATGTTGACACAAATTAGTGTAAAAATCAGGAGTAAATGTGAGCAACAGAAAATTATAGTTACAAAAATAAGTTATATGAAAATAAAATTAAATTTCTTAACCTGAGATAATAAGTGCTGCATGCCTTAATTTCTTATTTAGCTTCTTATTAATTTGACGGATAATACAAGTAGGAGTTAATTATGTATTTATGATTGGTCCCATGTTTATTCGAGAGAAGTATTATTCTTTTTTAACCAATGTATTTTAAGATGGCAGTAAAATAGTAATAGAAGGGATAAAATTAGACAAAAGATGAGTATAATGAAAATGGATAGGATAGAATTAAAATCTCCTATCGCAAAGAAGTCTGAATATTCAAATTTAATATTAGAAACAATGATAGCAGGGTTGCCGCTATTGATTTTTGGTATATTTCTTTTAATTTTAAAAGGAAATTTAAAAGAATTAGCATCTTTTTTTAGAGAAGGGGATTTGTTATGGGTCGCTGCTTCATTTTTATCTTTAATCATAGGAAAATGCGTTTTGTCTGGAGAAAAGCCAAAAGGAAAAATTCAGATATATGTTATATTTAATTTTTTATTTGCTTTTTGCCTTGTCGCAGTTTATTGTGGATTAAAACTTATTATTAATTTAAATCTTATTTCGGATGAAATGATAAATGTAAATACTTTTTTCTTTTTTCAAATAGTTGTATTTGGTCTTTCTTCAATAGATTATGTGCTTAGTAAAAATTTGTTTTCGATTGTATAAAAGGGTGTAAATTATGGATATTTTTATAGTGATGTCAATTGTATTAGTCCTATTATTTTTTGCTTTAATTGTTGCTCGTGTTTTAGAGATGAAGAAAGAAGAAAGATTATTTTATTCTCAAAAAAACAACTCTTTGTCGATTAAAGCCAATGATTGTGAATTTAAAGATGAGGCACTATTTGTTGGTAATGGAACAGAGAAAAAGATAAATAAAAGTATGACGGGCTCAGCGAGATTATATTTGGGAAAATATAAGACAAAAATGGATGTGGAAAAATACGAAGAAATGGTAGAAAAATTGTCAAATGAGTAATATATTATATGTAAAAACAGAAGAAGAAAGATTAATAATAAGAATATTTGAATTGCATCAAATAACAAAAACGTATTATCTAAAGTGTGAAGAATATTCTGAAGATTTAGATTCTATACTTCAGCCAATAAAAGAATTTAGAGATGCTTATGATCATTTTATAAGATATTTAAATCCAAATGAATCTAGTGAATATAAAATTAAAAATCTAGATAAGGCATTGGGACATGAATATAGAGCATTTTTTGATACTATGGATTATTTTTGCCTTGTCATGCGTGAAAGGATTTACAAATTAAAATCAGGTTTTTCAACAAAAGAACTTGAAGAAAGAATTCCAAATTACTGCAAATATCAGCAACGTCTTTTAATTTGTTGTTCGGATATAGCTGATTTAAGGAAAAAGAAAGATATAATGCGAGTAGAAACTACTGTAGAAGAATATCAAAGAGTTGCACTTGAGCTTGAACAAATTTGTAATTATATATGCCATTATTTGGCTGAAAAATAATTTTTAAAAAATTCTTGTGTTTTGAACCTTTTGAACATTGTATAAGTAGGTAGTATCTATATTTATAAAAAGGTAACTTTTTCGATTTTTTCTAAAATAATAGAATATTGTTTTACCCAAAAGTTATATTTAAAAAACTTAAAATCTAAAACTAAACACAAAATTTTATATTTTTTGGACTCCTGTTATGTTAAAACGGGGGTTTATTCTATTCTGTTTCTTTTTGGCAAGTTGATTTATGGTTATTTTTGAAATGGGATTGCTTTGTATTGTAAGAGATTATGTATTCGTTGCTCTCTTTGTATTTCTTGTTCAGAAAGATATAGAAATTTTTATAATCATATCAATAACCAAATCACGGCACTATTATCCGTTATGGAAGTGTACCCTATGACGGCACAGGAATTGATGGACAAGTTGAACTTGAAATCCCGTGACGGATTTCGGAAATATTATTTAACGCCGGCAATCGAAGCAGGGTTGATTGGTATGACGATTCTCGATAAGCCGTATAAATCAAAGATATTATAAAGTATAGTAGAGGTGAATAGGAGATGTTAAAGTGTTTTTTAGATCGTAGGAAAGGTCAAAATCTATATCCAATTGAAATTCCAAATAAAGATAAGTATTATGATGATTTGCTAAATATTGAAAATAGCTGGTCTGGTCGAATTGATGCAAATTCGTGTAATACCTTTATTATGGAAGCGGAACAACTGTTGATCAATGCAATGGAATTATTTGAACAAGGTTATTTTGATTGTGCTTATTATTCTTTACGATCTGCCGTTGATGTGTCTACGACAATGGTATTTTTATCGGATATGCCAGAAGAAGAAAGAAGTAAATATTTAATGGATTGGAAGTCTACTAGCGATTTTCCGATGCAAGGACAAATGATAAAGGATCTTATGAAAAATGGCAACGTGTTTAAAAACATGTTGGAAAAAATGCCGTCATTTTTTGCTGAGGCAAAACAATTAAGTGCAGAACTCAATAAGTATGTCCATAAACAGGGCTTTCAGCATTTCTATATTTCACGAAACCATCCAATCAACCAGAAAAAATCAAGAGATTCGTTCATTAAGAAGTTTGAGGAGTACTTATGTCGTTGTATTGGTGTTGTTGCCGTTATGCGTCTTGCAATTGATCCTTTTCCAATTTTGCTTATGGATGAAGAAATTCTCTATCGTTGTTTTAATTCTGTAACAGATGCATATGGTGAGGATTTTGTTAATAAATATATTGGACAAGAAACGATTAATGAATATAAACATACGGATTTGTATAGTGGAACATATGATATATTTATAGGCGAAGAAAAAAAGAACGAGACTGTATTTAATGTAATGAAGTATCAATACATTGATACGACAAAGCTAAATGAAATATATCCTCAACTTCATCTATTACACAAAGATCACATTATAGCAGTTTTATTAGTGGCGGCAAATGAAAAAGTAGTCAAAGTATATTGCTATAGGGGTGCGAGTATGTATTTTACAGATAAAAAATCCAAAAGAGAAAAAATGTCTTGGTCGGGGGTTGATTTTCTGAAATTTCAAGAAAGTCAAAATTCAATAAATCAGCCTTATGATGAAGCCTATATTTCCGTCTTTAATTTTGGTAATGAGACTTATTATATAGAACATAATGAGACCATAACTTGCGATGAAGCAGGATCAATTTTAGGATTTGTTGCCGGAGGACTAGCAAAAATGGGAATTGAAATTTAAGAGTGTTTTGCAAAAAGTGAAATAAATTATTGAGGGTGTAGCTTTTTCGTGCAGAAGAGCCAAAAACGGTGATTTGTTAATACAAGTCACCGTTTTCATATTATTATCTTTGCTCATTTTGTTTATTTTATTTACATTGTGAGCGCCTGACTGTGCGCGGCTTGTCGATAAGGCGCTCATCTTATTTTTATGGTGTTTTCAAGCGTGTTTTTTAAGTTTTCCACATACTCTAAAATAGGGGAATTTCCCTTTTTATATAAGTGCGTGTAGGTATCTTTCGTCATGGATAAGGTAGCGTGTCCGAGCATGGCTTGCGTGAGTTTATCCCGTATTCCCACGAAGTCGCAGAGCGTTGCGAACGTGTGGCGGGTGGAGTGTATGCAAACGCCTTGAATATTGTACTTCTTGAAGGTACGGACGAATTGACAATGAAAGCCGTTATGCGTGTAAGCGCCGAGATATTCCAAGGGGAAAACGTCGAAGAGAGATTTGTCGAAGTATACTTCCCGAACGGAAGAAAGCGTTTTCGGCGTACTGATATTCATTTTCTTGTCGCAAGCCTTGTTTATCAGAATAACTTGGTTTTCAAAGTCAATATCTTTGGGGGAAAGCGCGAGAAATTCGCCGAGGCGTAAACCCGTACAGCAGAGAAAGAAGAAGGCTTTGGCGTAACGTTCAGGCAGAACGGAAAGAAGAATATTTTGCTCTACGAGCGTATAAGCCCGTCTATGTTCTTTTATCTTGCGTTTGGGTAATTCTACCCCGTAACAGGGGTTTTGCCTGATATAGCCGATCGTGGGGAGCGTGGCTTTCTGCAAAGCGCAGTTTAACAGCGTGAAAACCTTTTTGCGGGTGTTGTCACGGGGGATATCGTTCAACATGGCTTGTATCTGCGAAAGCCTGATTTCCTGTAAACGATAATGACCGAGAACGGGGAGAATAATCGTGTTGATTTGCCTTTCGAATTCTATGCAGGTGCTTTTCTTTATCTAGACTATCAAGGGGAACTACGTTACCTTGCGATAGCCGAAGTTTTCCTTCCTTGAATACGAACACGGGAAACCGCCCGTTCACCGCAGTAGGCGGGAGCTATTCGGCGGGCTACGCTACCGCTACCGCCGAATTTTCTGTTCCGTGTTCTGCTCGTGCATATCCCAAAAGCGGAAACCGTTGCTTTGTCGTTCGGGTGTTTCGGGGAACGGAGACGGGCAATAGATTTCTTCCGTAAAGTATTTCAAACGATAGAGGCGAATGGCTCGTTCCGATATCCGATTATCTGTCTCTCATCGGGGGAATGGTAAAAAATATAAGTTGACAAAGAGAACGCTTTCCGATATAATAAGAATACAAAGAATAGAAAACTTTCCGCACGGCATACTGAATACAGGGGCGGAAGAGGAGAGCGCATGCAGGGATATGTACATTCATTTGAATCGTTCGGCACGGTTGACGGTCCCGGCATTCGTTTCGTCGTCTTTTTGCAAGGCTGTCCACTTCGGTGCAAGTATTGCCACAATCCCGATTCCTGGCTGGCGGGGGGAACTCCCTATTCCGCCGAGGATATCGTAAAGAGGGTGCTCCGTTACCGAAATTATTTCGGCGACGAGGGTGGTATCACGGTGAGCGGCGGCGAACCCATGTTGCAGCGGGAATTTGTGACGGAAATCTTTCAAAAGCTCAAAAAAGAGGGCGTCTCCACCTGTCTGGACACCTCGGGTTATCTATTCGATGCCAAAAGGAAGGAGGATTTCCTCCCCTTGTTCCGCTCGACCGATCTGGTGCTGCTCGATATCAAGCACATCGACGAGGAACAATGCAAATCCCTCACGGGAAAGAGCAACAAGAATACCCTCGCTTTGGCGCGGTTTCTCGACGAACTCGGGGTGAAAATGTGGATTCGGCACGTGTTGGTGCCCGAGCTGACCGATCGGGACGAATGGCTGCGGGCGATCCGCGCGTTTACCGACACGCTTTCCAACGTGGAAAAGATAGAAGTGCTTCCCTATCACACGATGGGGGAAGTCAAATACGAAAAGCTCGGCTACGACTATTGCTTGAAGGGCGTTTCTCCGCCCACGGAAGATCGCGTTCGCAACGCGAAAAAAATACTCGGTGCGGGTTTCCGCAAAAAGGATTGAACTATGACGGAAGAGAACAAAAAACGTTTTCAGGGACTTACCTGTATCGCATTCAGCGGGGAGGGGTGCATGGGCTGTCTCACCCTCGCTCCCGTGCTCGACAGCGTGCTCGGCGGGCGAAAGGATATCCGACTCGAGCAAGTGGAGGTATCGGAAGACACGAAGGATATCGTGACCTTTTTCGGCGTGGAGAGGGTGCCCACCGTCATTTTGGCGGACGACGGCAGGGAGTTTGCCCGCTGTCACGGCTATCAGCCGGAAGAGATTTTGGAGCTTTGGATAGACGCGAAAATAGAGGAACATTTTCAAGAGAAAAAATAAAAATACACATAGAAGGAGCAAAATCAGATGTTTTCAAAGGCATGGGAAGGGTTTGTACCCGGAAAATGGTGCGAGGAGAATGAGATAGACACTCGCGACTTTATTCAGAGAAATTATAAGGAATACGAGGGGGACGCGAGCTTTTTGGCGGGTCCCACCGAGGCGACCAAAGCGCTTTGGGCGGAAGTGCTCGATCTGATGGCGCAGGAGAGGGCGAAGGGCGGCGTGCTCGACGCCGAAACGGAGATCGTTTCCAAGATCGACGCGTATCCCACGCCCGGCTATATCGATAAAGAGTTGGAAAAAATCGTCGGCTTGCAGACGGACAAGCCGCTCAAGCGCGGACTCATGCCCTTCGGCGGGCTACGCATGGCGGAACAGTCCTTGCAGATGTACGGCTACGAGCTTTCCCCCAAGGTGAAAGAAATTTTCACGCAGTACAGAAAGACGCACAACGACGGCGTATTCGACGCGTATACCCCCGAGATGCGCGCCTGCCGCACCTCTCACATTTTGACGGGACTTCCCGACACCTACGGCAGAGGTCGCATCGTCGGCGATTATCGCCGCGTCGCGCTCTACGGCGTGGATTACCTCATCAAGCAGAAGGAGCTGGATAAACTGCACATGGGCGGCAGAATGACGCCCGAGCTCGTCCGCGACAGAGAGGAGGTCGCCGAGCAGATCAAGGCGCTAAAGGCGCTCAAGAGCATGGCGGCGAAGTACGGTTTCGATATTTCACGCCCCGCGGAGACCGCGCAGGAAGCCATTCAATGGCTCTATTTCGGCTATCTCGGCGCCATCAAAGATCAGAACGGCGCGGCGATGTCCATCGGCAGAAATACCACCTTCCTCGATATCTATATCGAGAGAGATCTCGCAAGGGGTATCATCACGGAAGAAGAAGCGCAGGAGATGATAGATCATTTCATCATGAAACTCCGCATGGTCAAGTTCATGCGCATCAAGGAATACAACGAACTCTTCTCCGGCGACCCGACTTGGGTAACCGAATCCATCGGCGGCGTCGGCATGGACGGCAGATCGCTCGTCACGAAGAACGCCTTCCGCGTCCTGCATACCCTGGAAAATCTCGGTCCCGCGCCCGAACCCAACCTCACGGTTTTGTGGTCCAAGCGCCTGCCCTTGGGGTTCAAGCGCTACTGCGCCAAGGTTTCCATCGATACGTCTGCCATTCAGTACGAGTCGGACGATCTGATGAGACCGCTGATGGGCGACGACTACTGCATCGCCTGCTGCGTAAGTTGTATGCGGGTCGGCAAGGATATGCAGTTCTTCGGCGCGAGGGCGAACCTTGCCAAGTGTCTGCTCTACGCCATCAACGGCGGCAAGGACGAGCTCATGAAGGACAAGGTGACGGGCAAGCACATGCAGGTCGCGCCCAAGTACGAAGCCGTTCACGGCGACGGGGCGCTCGATTACGACGACGTGATCGAAAAGTACAAGCAGATGGTCAAGTGGCTCGCCAAAGTCTACGTGGACACGCTCAACCTCATTCACATCATGCACGATAAATATTCCTACGAAGCGCTCGAAATGGCATTGCACGACACCAAGGTGCGGAGATTCTTCGCTACGGGCATCGCGGGGCTCTCCTGCGCCGTCGACTCCCTCTCCGCGATCAAGTACGCCAAAGTGTATCCCGTTCGCGACGAGGAGGGCGTCGTCGTCGACTACCGCATCGAGGGAGATTATCCCAAATACGGCAATAACGACGACCGCGCGGACGAAATCGCCGTTTGGCTCGTCAAGCATTTCATGCGTCAGGTCGCGTCTCACTACACCTATCGCGATTCCATTCCCACCACGTCCATTCTCACCATCACCTCGAACGTGGTGTACGGCAAAAAGACGGGCAACACGCCCGACGGCAGACGTGCGGGAACCCCGCTCGCGCCCGGCGCCAACCCCATGCACGGTCGCGATACCAACGGCGCGCTCGCGTCCTTGGAATCGGTGGCGAAACTCCCTTACGACTTCGCCCGCGACGGCATTTCCAACACCTTTTCTATCACGCCCGACTCTTTGGGCAAACTCGACGACTAATTGACAAAGGAGAAAATATTATGGCTAATTCAAGAATCGATAATCTGGTTGCTATGCTGGACGGCTATTGCGCCGACGGCGGTCACCACCTCAACGTAAACGTATTCAGCAGAGAGTTGCTTTTGGACGCGCAGGCGCATCCCGAAAAGTATCCTCAGCTCACCGTCCGCGTATCCGGATACGCGGTAAACTTCAACAAACTCACCAAGGAACAGCAGGACGACGTGATCTCCCGTACCATTCACGAGTCCATGTAAGAAGAGAGCCGCAAAGAATTTTCTTTGCGGCTTTTTCTGTTGACAGACGGGCAAGAATCTGCTATACTGTCCTTGAAAATAAACATAGAGGTGGAAAATGCGTAAATAATTCTTCTTTTGCAATGGAAATTTGACCTACTTTTCAAAAAAAGGGGAAATTTTCGCGCGCAAGAGAAGGATCGCCCTCCTCCTTGAAACAGGCGGATGCCGTCGATCGTAAAGAGAAAATCGTTTGTAGCAGTACAATCGATTTTTTTTCTTTTGCCGAAAATTTCCGAATCGTCCGAACGGACAAAGGAATAAAACAGCTATGTCTTGGATCAACGTTACGAATCTGACCTTCGGCTACGAGGGCAGCGATCAAAATGTATTTGAAAATATGTCCTTCCGAATCGATACCGACTGGAAAACGGGTTTCATCGGCAGAAACGGTAAGGGAAAAACGACTTTTTTGAACTTGTTGCAAAAGAAATACGAGTATCGGGGGAGCATATCCGCACCCGTCGGGTTCGAGAGCTTTCCCTACCCCGTCCAGCGGGAAGAATACGGCAAATGCGCATACGAACTGATTTCCTCGTGGAACGCTTTTGCTAAGGAGTGGCGCGTCGTCGCAGAGTTGAACGATCTGGCGGAGGACGCGGAAATACTGTATCGCCCCTACGGCACGTTGAGCCATGGGGAACGCACGAAGGTGCAGCTTGCCGTCCTGTTTGCCGCGGAAAACAGTTTTCTTCTCATCGACGAGCCGACCAATCATCTCGATTATTTTGCGCGGCAGGAGGTGAAAAGGTATTTGGCGAGCAAGAAGGGCTTTTTGCTCGTCTCGCACGATCGCGACCTGTTGGACGGTTGCGTCGATCATATTTTGGCGCTCAATAAAAAAACGGTGGAAGTACAGCAGGGAAACTTTTCTTCGTGGTGGGAACAAAAGCAGAGGGCGGACGCCTTCGCCCGTGCGGAAAACGAAAAGCATAGACGGGAAATCGAAAAGCTGGAGCAATCGTCTGAGCGCCTGAAGCGCTGGGCGGATAAGAGCGAGCGCGCCAAAATCGGTTTTAATAGCATCAAAGAGCACGACCGCGCCATGAACGCTCGTTCCTATATCGGAAGTAAGACCAAAAAGATGCAGAGCAGCGTGAAAAATACGCAAAAGCGGATCGAGGCGGAGCGGGAGCGGCAGGAAGGCTTATTGCAGGATATCGAGGCGGAATCTCCTCTCAAATGGCAGCCGCTTGAACACGTAAAACGCATTCTCGTCTACGCCGACCGCCTTTGCCTTTGCTACGGGGAAAGGCGGGTGCTTTCCGATTTTTGCTTTTCCCTTTATCAGGGCGAAAAGGTGGTATTGCGCGGAAGAAACGGCTCCGGAAAATCCACGCTCTTGCAGGCGATCCGCACCGCGGCGACGGGGGAGAGGGGGCAAGCGGAAAAGTCCGGCACGTTGCAGGTGGCGAGTAACCTCGTCGTCTCCTTCGTCGATCAATCCGCGGAGCGCCTTTCCGGCTCCCTCTCGGCGTACTGTCGGGATAGCGGGATCGACGAAACGCTCTTCCGCGCTATCTTGCATACGCTCGGCTTTTATAACAAGGTCTTTTCGGGGGATATCTCCGCACTCTCCGACGGGCAAAAGAAAAAAATTATGCTGGCGCAAAGTCTGTCAAAACCTGCGCATCTGTACCTTTGGGACGAGCCGTTGAACTTTTTAGACGTGTTCTCCCGTATTCAGTTGGAGCATCTTTTAGTTTCGAGCAACGCGACCATGCTCATCGTCGAACACGACGCGGCGTTCGCGCAAAATATCGCCGCGAGAATTTTTGAGCTGTGAAACGGTCGCCATTCCCGCTCTTACGATTGACAGAAGAGATATTTTGTTGTAAAATGGTAAAGAATTCAATTTCGGAGAAAAAAAGGATGTCCTATAAAAAGCTCGCGCTCGATTTAGACGGAACGCTCACCGACAGTAACAAACGGGTAACGCCCTTCACGAAAAAAATGTTGTTTGCCGCCATGGAAAAGGGCGTCAATATCGTACTGGCGTCCGGTCGCCCCGACGTGGGCATTCGCGCGCTCGCAAGCGAGTTGGAGCTCGATAAGCGCGGGGGCTACATTCTCGCCTTCAACGGCGGGAGAGTCGTCGACTGCAAGACGAACCAAGTCGTATTCGAGACGTTTTTTGAAAAACGGTATTGCGACGCCGTCCTTTCCGTCAAGGAGAAATTTAACGGCGTGGAGGTCATCACCTATTCCGAAAAGGAGATTTTGACGGAAAACGCCACGCAGTACGTCATGGAGGAGCAGCGCTGTCTCAATTGCCCCGTTACGGAAGTGGATAACCTTTCGGAGCATCTTCCCCCCAGCATCATCAAGTTTTTGGTGGTGGGGGAACACGAGAGGCTGCTCCCCGTCGAGGAATATTTCAAGCAAAATTTTGCGGGCAAGTTCGACGTTTACTTTTCACAACCCTTCTTTTTGGAGGTCGTGCCCCTCGGCGTGGATAAGGCTTCCGCGCTCGAAAAACTCAACCTTTTGACGGGCAACACGAAGGAACAGCTCATGGCTTGCGGCGACGGAAAAAACGATATGCCCATGCTGCGCGTGGCGGGGCTCTCCGTGGCGATGGAAAACGCGCATCCCGACGTAAAGGCGATGGCGGATTTCGTCACGGCGGATAACGACCACGACGGCGTCGGTCTGGCGGTGGAAAAATTCATTATCAAAGGGGAATCGCTATGTTGAAGATAGCAGTTATCGGCTTGGGCATCATCGGCGGCTCGATCGCGAGAAGTCTGAAGATGACGGGCGAATATATCGTGGACGGTTGGAACAGAAATCACGCCGTTGTAGAGACGGCGCTCCAAAGAGCATATATTGACAGTGAGGTGAAAAACGTAGAGGAGTACGACGTCGTGTTCGTCGCGCTCCCCCCGCAAACCGCCATGCAGTACATGGACACGGCGCGCTTTCGCGACGGCGCTATCGTCGCCGATATCTGCGGCGTCAAGGGCGTGGTGGAGGACTTCATCTATGCAAAGGAGAGAAACTATCGCTACGTCGGCACGCACCCCATGGCGGGCAAGGAGACGAGAGGGCTGGAAAGCTCCTCGGAGAGCATGTTCCGCGGCGCCAGCATGATTATCACGAAAAACGAGTTTACCGACGCGGACGCCGTCGAAACGATAAAGGAACTCTCCCGCGCAATGGGTTTTTCCCGCATCGTGGAATGTTCCGCCCTCTATCACGACAAAAAAATCGCCCTCACCTCCCAGCTCGCGCACGTGGTTTCCAATGCGTACGTCAAGAGCCCTACCGTAGAGGGCTACGAGGGTTTCACGGGCGGGAGCTTTCAGGACATGACGAGGATCGCGGGCGTCGACGAGGCAGTGTGGACGCAGCTCTATCTGTATAATCGGGACAATCTGTTGGAAGAGCTGAATACGCTCATCTCCCATCTGCAAGTCTACCGCGAAGCGTTGCAGGAAAACTCGCCGCAAAAGCTGTCCGCGGCGCTGAAAGAGGGCAGGCTCATTCGCGAAAATATCAAGAGCGGAAAAGTGTAATTTTTTCGGGACGTTTTTTCGGAAATGCGGAAAAAATATTGAAATTCCCGAAAGGTTGTGTTATAATGAAAATAGTATAGTATAAAAATGGAAAAGTATAAGCTGAAGATCACAACGCGAGCAGACGAGGAAGAGACGGTCTTTTTCCTCGACGCGGCATTAAAATACACGCAGAAGGGCAGGGTGCTCACCTATTTTCAGGGGGAGGGAAAAACGCTGCTTTATCTGGAAGAAGCGCGTTTATCCCGCAGCGGAGATTACGGATTAGAGCTTACCTTCGATCGGAAAAAGCAGACGCTCGCCAAACTCACGTTCGGCGAAAATACGGGGCTTATGCCGATGGATACCCTCGAATATTCCCTATTCGAGACGAGGGACGAAATTTTTATCGCTATCGAATATATCCTCCGTCAGGAAGGCGGCTGTCAGCACATGAAGGTCTGTATGGAGGCAAAAAAAGCCGTCGCAACCGTATCGTAACGGAATTTAGAAAGGAGCTATAATGGAAATCAAGTATCTGGGACATTCCTGTTTTGTCCTGACCGAGAGTACCGGCATCACCGTCGTAACCGATCCTTATAACAGCATCGGCATCAAACTTCCCCCCGTGGAGGCGGACGCGATCACGGTGAGCCACTCTCATTTCGACCACAACAACGTTCGCGCCGTGACGAAGAAGGGCAATAAGCTCGTCATCATCGAAAAAGAGGGGAACTATGATCTGTCCGGGGTCGAAATCAACGGCATCAAGAGCTATCACGACGACGTTCAAGGGAAAAAGAGAGGGGAAAACATCATTTTCAAGTACCGCATGGACGGGTTGGATATCTGTCACATGGGCGATTTAGGCGAAGAATGTACCGCCGAGCTTTTGGAAATGATCCTGCCCGTCAACATTTTATTGATCCCCGTCGGCGGCAACTACACCATCGACGCGAAACAGGCAAAGAAATACGTCGACCGCATCATGCCGGAAATCGTCATTCCCATGCACTATAAGGCGAAGGGTATCCACATGGATATCGATAAGCCCGACGAATTTTTGGATCTTTTCGAGGAAGAGGACGTGGAATATTGCGAGGATAACACCCTCGAATTTAACCGCGAGGACCTTTCCGACGAATCGACCAAGATCATTTTGATGGAGAGAAGTCATTGATCGAACGGAAAGAAAACTTTCGCGACAACCCGCTCTACGGTATGTACGTCGCCTATCTGTCCTCTTTCGGCGTGCACGTTTTGCGCAACGTCGGCAGGGAAGTCGGCGTCTCTCGTCCCGCGGCGAAAAATAAAGACGTTCTGATTCAGGAGATCTCCGCGATTCTCATCGGAGAGATTCCGCCGATCGAGCGTTCCAAGCGCGGCGCACCCGTCAAGGAGGAGGCGCCCGATCCCGCTATCATGCAGGAGCTTTCCAACATTCGCCTGCGCTACGAAAAAAAGGAGAGGGCGCTCGAGCAGGCGCAAACCGGCTTTACCGTATCGACGGGCAACGCGAAGGAAGTCTTTTCCTTTGTCGGAACGCTCGTTTTTCGCGAGGGGGAAAACCGCATCGAAGAGGATCCCACGCTGAAAAATTCTCCTTACGTGTCCCTTTCGGAGGAAGACGTTCGCCGAATGAACCTGCGCCCAGGCGACCTTATCGCCTGTTACGCGAAAAAAGAGGGGAACGGGGAGGCGTCTTTGGATCGTCTCGTCACCGTGTGTTCCCTCACCGTGGGCGCTTACGAAAAGCGAAAGCATTTTGAAGATATCCCGCCCGCCTATCCCGATAAACTTCTCTTCCCTTACCAAGAGGAGATTTGTTCCGTCAAAATCGCAAAGGGACAGCGGGCGATCGTATGTGTCAACGAAAAGAGGGACGGCTATCCGTTCATGAAACGCATTTCCCGACAGATCGAGATGGCGAGCCCCGCAACGCCCGTGTTCGCCGTACTGCTGGACGGCAGGGCGGAAGAAGTTTTCGCCTGCAAGGAGAAACTTCCCGGCGCTATCGTATTTACGGCGGGGGCGGAGAGCACGCCCGAGCAAAAGGTTTTCGCCGTCACGCTCGCGCTCGAGCGGGCAAAGCGCATCGCGGAAGTCGGCTATGACAGCGTCGTGTTTTTGGATTCGCTCCCGTCCTACGCCAAGGCTTTGGCTATGACGGAGGGGAACAGGGAGGGTTGGGCGCTCTCGCCTTCCCCTTTCGTCGTCAGCCGCGTGGAAAACGCCTTTGCCTGCGGCAAAAATTTGAGGGGCGGCGGTTCGCTCACCCTCTTTGCCTTTGTCGATCAAAAAAACAGTTGGAGCGAGCAGCTTTTATCCTTCCTCGACGGCATGGAAAACTGTAAAATCTTTTTGCAGGATGGCGGCGAGGAGTCTAAGGAGCCCCGCTCTTATACGCTCTATGCGGAAAATATTCAATAAAGATGAAAAATCGGTCGAAAAGACCGATTTTTTTGTTGAAAATTGTATAAAAAATGATATACGGGTATTGACAAATCGATAAGAAAGAGGTAAAATATAATAGACAAATATCAAATGACAATAGGTAAAAAAATGAATGAAAGTAAATTAAGCAAGTACCTCAAATATGTGGAGGAGGGCGACGATACTTTTTTGCATAAGCTCAACGATTATTGTTTCCCCCGCATCGTTTATCACGTTTCCAAGAACTATTCCTCGGCGATTGCAGATGCCGTCGCGCAGGAATTTTTTCTGCGCTTAAAAGAAAAGAGCCTTCCCGCTTGCGAGGAGAGAGTTTCCGCTTGGATCTTGTCCTGTTGCAGCGCGATCGCGCAGGAGCGAATGGCAAGCGCAGAAACGGAACAGGCGGAATCGGACGGTTTCGCCGCCTTCGCGGCGGAAAAGGCGCAGGATCAAGCGTTCGTTTCGCTCGACGAAACGGATCAAAAGATCGTATATTTTCGTTATCAAAAGAAGTTCCGCCTCAACGAAATCGCCTCCTTGTTGCAGTTGCCGTACACCATGGTGCGCAAGCGCCATTCCCGCTTGAAGGAAAGAACGGGGGACTTGTTGGCAGCGCTGGAACAGGCAAAGGAATGACCGATAAAAAGACAGTAAAACGGATAACGAGGAAAGGTAGCGTACCTTTCCTCGTTTTTTTGGCGGCGAAAAGGGGATTATCCTTTTCGCCCATTCATTTCTTGTAACATATCCGATATCTTTTCTGCGTTCTTCTCCGCCGCGGACAGGGAAGAGATCAGCTTGTCGCAGACGGAAACGATATCGTCGGAGCCTCGCGGCGTATTCAGGGCGGAGAGAATATCCGTTTCGGGATTTTCGGATAATTGCCGTAAGAGGCGTAAAATCGCTTCCAGCGAGTAGTTGGCGCACCGCAAACACCGAATGATTTTCAGTCGGCATATATCTTCCTCGGTATAGACGCGGTAACCGTTCTCCTTCCGCTTGACGGTGAGAAGTCCGTTCCTTTCCCAATTTCGGAGCGCGTCGCAAGACACGTCGAGCGTCTCCGACGCTTGTTTTCTCGTCAGGCGTTGCTGATTCTTCGGCGTTCCGCCGGATAAGAGCTCTTCGACGAGCTCAACGGCTTCTTCCGCGCTGCGCTTCTCCCGCCGGATTTGTCCTAAGTACGCACGGATCAGCGCAATCGCCGCATCGAAATCGCCGCGCGCCGACGCCTTGATCGCCCGGATCATTCTCTTGCGCAGTCCGTTCTGCAACACCTCTACCTGAAAGGCGATTCGTATCAATCGGCACTGCCGTATATGAAAGTCGGTAAACACGCGATAGCCGTTTTCTTTTTATAGGAATTCAAAAAATCAACCTCCTTTTGTTTTGGTAGGTACAGTATAACAGAAAAGCAAAGGTTGGTGTGATAATGGATAGTTTATTTTTGAAAAAAAATTTTGCTCGATGCCGCGCAGAGGGGAGAGATTGACAAACGGGGGCGTTCATGGTATACTTCAATAAAAACGCGTACGAAGGAGGAACGCTATGAGGTTGGACGGCTACGGATTGTTCGTCAAAGATATGGCGACGATGATACGGTTTTATCGGGACGTGTTGGGGTTTGAAATCAAGGAAGAGGAGAACGCCGAAAACGTTTATTTGGTGAAGGACGGAACGCTGTTCCTGCTGTACGGACGAAAGGATTTCGAAAAACTCACGAGCAAGAGGTATGAGTATCTCAAGGGAATCAACGCGCATTCGGAAATGGCGCTGTACGTGGACACCTTTGACGAAGTCGACGAGCAGTATCTTCACGCCGTCATGAACGGGGCGACTTCTTTGCTTGAACCGACCACGGAGCCTTGGGGGCAAAGAACGTGTTTTATTGCGGACCCGGAAGGGAATATCATCGAAATCGGCTCGTGGAACCGACCTTACGAAGAAAAGGATAAGTAAAGTATGTCGTCGAGCGCACCGCTCGCTTGCCTCCCCTCGAATCCCTCTTCTGCTAAAACAAAATAAAAAAGAACGCGCTGGCGTTCTTTTTTGTATGGCGCAGAGAGAGGGATTCGAACCCCCGGAAACTTTCATTTCAACGGTTTTCAAGACCGCCGCGATCGACCGCTCCGCCATCTCTGCATTCTTTTTTACGGACTTATCTTATCATTTTTTCGCCTTTCTGTCAAATAAATTTGCCGCATGTATTGCTTTTATTGTGCAAATGTTTTATAATACTTGAAAATATTCATAAGGAGAAAATCATGTTTAATTTCAAAAAAGGATATTATGCCGACGTGCGCATAGAGGATCGGTTTACGACGAATATCTTGTTAAAAAACGGTCAGTTGCATGAAGCAAAAGAAACGAAGGAGAAAAAAGCCTTTCTTCGCGTGTTCGACGGGCAAATGTGGTATTACACTTCTACCGACGACGTGGACGCCATTCAAGATTCGTTGGAAGAGCTGTATCGTTGCGCTACGAAAAACGAAGAGATCGACGACAATCCCGTCGTAAAAAAATATCAGGTGAATCGCGACGTCCTGTTGAAATTTACGGACTGTTCCGTGAAAGAAGTTCCGTTCGAGCAGAAATTGCAGCTTTTGCAATCCACCTCGGAAAAGCTCGTCTCGCCTCTTTGCAATTACAAGACGGCTCGCTACCTGGACAGACATTCCGTATATCAATTCTATTCCTCGAAGGGTTCCGATATCACCTACGATTTTCAGACTTGCGGCGTCGCGTACGGCTTGGCGTTCGCGTACGAGAGCGAGAATATGCAGGAACAGCTCTCTAAGGCTTGCATCAAGTTTTCCGAACTGAACTATTCGGAAAAGGAGTTAAACGACTTTATCGCCCGTTGCGAGGACTTCATAAAGAACGCAAAACCCATCGTAGCGGGGAGCTATCCCGTAGTTTTGGCGCCCATGGTTACGGGCGTGTTTGCGCACGAAAGTTTCGGGCACAAGTCCGAAGCGGACTTTATGTTGGGCGACGAGACGATGGCAAAGGAGTGGACGCTCGGGAAAAAGGTGGGGAGCGATATTCTGACCATTCGCGAGAGCGGCGTGTTTGACGGGAGCGGATACGTCCCCTACGACGACGAGGGCACGAAAGCGACGGATACCTATTTGATCAAAAACGGTATTTTGGCAGGCAGATTGCACAGCGCGACCACCGCCGCCGCGTTGGGCGAAGAGCTTACGGGCAACGCTCGCGCCATCAACTGCGACTACGAGCCTATCGTCAGAATGACTACGACCTTCGTCGAAGGGGGCGAAAGCACCTTCGACGAGCTGATAGGCGGAATTCAGCACGGCTATTACGTGTATTCCGTCAAGCACGGATCGGGTATGAGCACCTTCACCATCGCGCCCAACATCGCGTACGAGATCATTGACGGCAAGATCGCGCAACCCGCAAAGATTGCCGTTCTCACGGGCAACGTGTTCGAGACGCTCGGTCTTATCGACGGAGTCGGCAACGACAGGCAAATTTTGAGTTTCGTGACGGGCGGTTGCGGCAAGATGGAGCAGTATCCCTTAAACGTCGGTATGGGAGGTCCTCATATCCGCGTATCTAAAATGAACGTGCAGTAGGAGAATAGAATCATGAAAACGGAGAAAATCATCAATAAAGAATCGAGCAGATGCCTCAACGTGGCGGCGAACGAGGTCACCTCTTTGCGGATAAACAATAAGGTGGAAAACACGGTTCGCGTGTACGACAAGGGCTGTATCGGCGTGGAGGGGCGTCTGGGCAAGGCGGATCTCGACGAAATGAGCCGTTCTGCGCAAGAAAAATTACAGCAGGGGATCGCTTATCCCGAAACGCACGACGAGGCTATCGTCATGGACGTGGATAGCGTAAAGGAGATCCTCAAAGAGGAGCAGTTCGTCTCTTCTATTAAAGGCTTGGTCGCCCGTTTGGCGAAGGAGAATCCCGAATTTATCTTCAGCAATAAAGTTTTGCTCAACAGCAGTCAAAGCACCTATCAAAACAGCGACGGTACCTCGCTTTCCTATAAGGGCAATCAGTTATTATTAGAGTTTGCGTTGAAATATAAGGGTTCCGCCAACATCATGGACGAGTTTTACGGTTGCGAGAGCGATTACTTTAACGAGGACGAGATCTGTCGCGACGTAAAGAGCAAGTGCGACGCCTTCTTGAAGGAATTGCCTCACGTCGCGGAGGACGAAGGGACCGTCATCGGGGATTTTGAACCCTTGCAGTACGCGATGCAACATTTGCTGGCGGATCTGTATTTCAACAAGGCGTCCCTGTTCGACGGCAAGCTGGGGCAGAAGGTATTCCACGAAAAATTGAATATACGCGTCAATCGCGATCCGAAGGAGCAATTGAACCTGCCCTTCTTCGACGCGGAAGGGGTCGTCAATGAGAATTTTGTCAATTATATGATCAAGGACGGCGTGATAGAGCGCCTGCTCACCTGCAAAAAATCCGCCTCGGATTACGGCGTGGAGAATCTCGGTGCTGCGAGCGCGAACTACGACGGCGTTCCTTCCTTCGGCATAAGCGGTCTGGAAGTGGAAAATACGGCGGAAGATCTTGGCAAGCTCGTGCAGGGTACCGCCGTCTACGTGACCGTGACGGGCGGCGGCGACATGACGCCCTCGGGGGATTTCAGCTTGCCCGTGATCGTTTCCTACCTGTATCGGGACGGCGAGTTGGTGGGACGACTTCCCGGATTCACCGTCAGCGGAAATATTTTCTCGATTTTGGGCGACGGTTTTATCGGCGTCACGAATAAGGGAATCGAGCGGTTCGGCAAGCGCTCCTATTTCGTGTATCGGGCGAAATTAGTGAATAAAACGTAAACGCATAAACGCGCCGTCGAATTGAGACGGCGTGTCTTTTATGGAAAGATTCAGAGAAGATAGAGAATACTGACGAATTGAAAAATCGTTCCCGCGAGCACGAACAGGTGCCATACGCTGTGCATGTATTTCTTTTTTCTGCCGAGCGCGAAGAAGAGGATTCCCACGGTATAGGCGATCCCGCCCGCGAGCAGCCAAAGGAAACAACTCAGCGGAACGACGTGTAAGAGGGTAGGCACGGCGGGAATGATCATCCAACCCATCACGACGTAACTGATTTGGCTGAGAACTTTTACCGCCTTCCAGTGCATATTGATCGCGTTGAACGTGACGCCGAGCAGGGCGAGCCCCCATTCTACCGCCAAGATGACCGTTCCGATCGGGGTGCCCCAAAGCGGAATGAGGCAGAAGGGGGTGTAACAGCCCGCAATCAACAAAAAGATCGTGCAATGGTCGAAGATGCGGAACACCCGTTTTGCCCTTCCCTGCGGCAGAAAATGATAGAGCGCGCTCATCGTATAGAGGGTGACGAGAGAAAAGGAATAGACGGCGACGGCGATGAATTTGTTTGCCGTCGGGTGGAGGGACGCGATCGCAAGGGCGATGGCGCAGAACGCGACGCCGAGCCCGCCGCCGACGATATGTGAAACGGCGTTAAAAATTTCTTCGCCCCTGCCGTAGAGGGGCTGCGCTCTTCTTTCGCTTATTTTCCAATAGGGATTCGTGCAAACGGATTCGTTCATGATGGTACCTCGCAAATACGGAATGGGTTGGGGAATTCGTTCCCCTGCCTGTAATTACAGTATAGGCGAAAAGGCGAAGAAGGGCAACCTATTCTTCTTTTTCGGCGCTCTCCGTTTTTTTAAGCCGTATCTCCCGCGAGGACGCGCCTCTCTACCGCAGCAAGAGCTCTCTCTACCGAGAGTAGAGCGGCGCGATATCGGAAAGATTCCCGCATTTTTTCGCCGTCATCAAATAAATTCGCCCGATCTCTTGCTTTTATCGGGAAAATGCTTTATAATATCAAGAGATATTTATGCGGAAATTCCGCACTTTATTCCAAGCGACAGAGGTAAAACATGCAGACAAATTCCAAACTCGGATTCGGACTGATGAGACTTCCCCGCAACGGCGACAACGAGATCAATCTGCCTAAGGTATGCGAAATGGTGGACGAATTTATCGAAAAGGGCTTTACCTATTTCGATACGGCGTACGTGTACGAGGGGAGCGAGGAAGCGACGCGCGCTTGCCTGACTTCCCGTCATTCCCGCGAAACGTACACCATCGCGTCCAAGCTCCCCGCCTGGGAGATCAAGTGCGCGGAGGATATGCCGCGCATCTTTAACGAATCGCTCACCCGTCTGGGCGTGGAGTATATCGACTTTTATCTCCTGCACGCGATAGGGGAGAACTCTCTGCCCGTTTACGATCAATACGACGCTTGGGGGTTTCTTAGAAAGTTGAAGGCGGAAGGCAAGGTAAAGCATATCGGCTTTTCCTTCCATTCTTCTCCCGCCATGCTCGAAGAATTGCTCACGGCGCACCCCGAAGTGGAATTCGTTCAGCTTCAGATCAATTATCTCGACTGGGAAGACGATGCCGTCCGCTCGAGCGAGATCCTTTCGGTTGCGAACGCGCACGGCGTCCCCGTCATCGTCATGGAGCCCGTCAAGGGCGGACAGCTTGCTTTGCTTCCCCCCAGGGAGGCGGCGCGGTACAAAGAGGAATATCCTTCCCGCTCGGCGTCCTCCTTTGCCCTGCGCTTTGCCGCCTCGCAACCGGGCGTGATGACCGTCCTTTCGGGAATGTCCTCTGCCGAGCAGATGAAGGACAACCTTTCCACTTTCACGAATTTTTCCGTTTTCGGGGAGAAGGATTACGCGCTTATGGACGAGATCGTGTCGGGCATTCGTTCCTATCCGTATATTCCCTGCACGAACTGCCGTTACTGCGTGGAAGGCTGTCCCAAGCACATCAAAATTCCCGACCTCTTCCGCATCAAAAACCGCTACGACAGGTACGGGGATAAACGGGAGGCGCTGACGCATTACAAAAGTCAAGCGGAAGGCGCCTTTGCGTCCGATTGTATTCGCTGCGGCAAGTGCGAAAAGGTTTGTCCGCAACATATTGCCGTTCGCGAGCAGCTGAAAAAGATCGCAAAAGCGTTCGAGGACTGAAATCACTCTTTCTCCGCTTTCTACATAAGATAAACGGAGAGTTACTGTCATGAAATCGAGAAATCAAGGGATCGTTTGTATTATTTGTTCGGCGTTTTTCTTTGCGCTGATGAATTTATTCGTGAGCATGGCGGGCGACGTGCCCTCCCTGCAAAAGGTATTTTTTCGCAACAGCGTTGCGGTATTCGTATCCTTCTTTCTGCTATGTAAGGATAAAAGCGCGTTCAAAGTGCCCAAGGGAACCTTCCGATACGTGCTTTTCCGTTCCATCGCGGGCACGCTCGGCATGATCTGCAATTTTTACGCGATCAGCAATATGAAGATATCCGACGCGTCCATTCTGAATAAGCTGTCTCCCTTTTTCGCCATCGTTTTCTCCTATTTTCTGTTAAAGGAGAAAGCGAGCCCCGTCGACTGGATCGCCGTCGTTATCGCCTTTATCGGCGCGCTCTTCGTCGTAAAGCCGCAATTCTCCGCCGAGGCGATCCCCGCCCTCATGGGCGTGTTGGGCGGTTTGGGGGCAGGGCTCGCCTACACGTTTTTGCGAAAAGCCACTTCCCGCGGGGTAAAGGGAACCTTCGTGGTATTCTTTTTCTCCCTCTTTTCCTGCGCGGTCACTTCCCCGTATCTCATTTTCAACTATCACCCGATGACGTGGCAGCAGCTTTTATGCCTGCTCGCGGCGGGGGCGTCGGCGACGGGCGGTCAGCTCTTCATCACAACGGCGTATACCAAGGCGCCCGCAAAGGAAATTTCCGTGTTCGACTATACCATCGTTATCTTCACGGCGATTTTGGGATACTTTGTTCTCAACGAACTGCCCGACGGCTGGAGCGTGATCGGGTATCTCATCATCATCGGCGTAGCCGTATTCAAGTGGCTCTATAATCTCAAGAAAGAGAAAAAAGAACGCGCCGCGCTCACGAAAGCGGAAAGCGATAAAAAGGAAACGTCATGACAAAAAAGGAATTTATCGAAAAAATCTATCAACTCGAACCTGCTGTGCGCGCCGAATTCGACTTGACGCAGGAGAAAATGGCGTCCGCGATCGGCGTGTCCAAAAAGACGCTCGTCGAGATCGAAAAGCGCCGCATCTCCATGCGATGGTCGGAAGCCGTCGCCCTCGCCTGCGTCTTTTCGGCGAGTCAAATTTTGCAGAACGCGTTCGGCGGCAACCCGACGGAGTGCATTTCGGACATCGCGCTTTTGGGGTTGGAGGCGAGAAAGCCCGAGCGTTCTTTCCTTGACTTTTGGTGGAACGAGATCGAGCGCAACGAGTTCTTTTCCATCAAGCAGAACATCATCACTTCGCACTATCGCCTGATGTACGGCAACGAGAAGATACTCTCTTCTTTCGAATACAATATCATCAAGGACGAGATGGACGAGCTGACGAAAAAAATGAAGAAAAAACAGAGCGAAAAGTAAAGACGGGTTTTTCCCGATTTTTTCGCCATATCAGGACAGGATAAAAAATGAAACTTACGGAACTTTTCAAACGGAATCAATTTTCTCTCTCCTTCGAGGTGTTCCCGCCCAAGACGAGCGATAAATACGACAGCGTAAAGTATGCGACGGAGGAGATCGCCAAGCTCCGCCCCGCCTTTATGAGCGTCACCTACGGCGCGGGCGGCGGAACCAGCCGATACACCCTCGATATCGCAAAGGATATCAAGGAAAACTACGGGGTCAATTCCCTCGCGCACCTCACCTGCGTGTCGTCCACGCGGGAGACCGTTCTCTCTCGCATAGAGGATATGAAAAAAGCGGGCATCGAAAACGTGATGGCGCTCCGCGGGGATATCCCCAAGGAGATGGAGGGCGCCGATCGCGCGTCGTGGGCGTACCGCCACGCCACCGAGCTCATCGCCGACATCAAGGCGAGCGGAGCGGATTTCTGTATCGGCGGCGCGTGCTACCCCGAGGTGCATCCCGAAAGCGAAAATCAAAGGGAAGATATCAAGCACCTCAAGGAGAAGGTGGACGCCGGCTGCGAATTTTTAACGACGCAGATGTTTTTCGACAATAACCTTTTGTATAATTTCCTCTACAAGATCCGCGAGGCGGGCATTCTCGTGCCCGTCGTGGCGGGCGTTATGCCCATCACGAACGCGAATCAGGTGGATCGGGCGATCAAGCTCTCCGGCTCCTTCATGCCGCAGCGCTTTAAGTCGTTGGTGGACAAGTTCGGCTCCGATCCCGCCGCCATGAAACAGGCGGGCATCGCGTATGCGACCGATCAGATCATCGACCTGTACGCCAACGGGATCAACAACGTGCACGTGTATTCCATGAATAAACCGGACGTCGCGGCGAAAATTCAGGCGAATCTCTCGGATATTTTAGGTAAAAATGATTGACCGCGTCTTGGTAAAAACGTACGGGGAACCGCCCGTCGACAGGCGGGAGATCCTGCGCTATTCGGGTTGCCGCGGCGAGAGCGCGGAGGTGGAGGCTCTTCTCGACGAGCTCGTCTCCTCGTGTAAGGGCGTCTTTCGCTATCAGGTGTGTTATCGGGAATTTCCCGTTTCCTTCGGCGAAGAGACGGATATCGGATTTTTGAAAACGCCGTCCAAGGGCTTGAGAAAGCATCTTCAAAATTGCCACAAGGCGGTCGTGTTCGCCGCGACGGTCGGCATCGGCATAGACCGCCTCATCGCCAAGTATTCCCGCCTTTCGCCGACGAAGGCTCTTTTATTGCAGGCGTACGGGGCGGAGCGCGTGGAGGCTCTGTGCGACGCCTTTCAAGCAGAGATCGAGCGAGAGGAGGCGGCAAGAAATTGCTTTATCCGCTCCCGTTTTTCTCCCGGATACGGCGATTTGCCCCTCGAAAATCAACGGGAATTTATTTCCGTGCTCGACTGTAGCCGTAAAATCGGCGTGAGCTTAAACGATTCGCTCTTGATGTCGCCGAGCAAATCGGTGACGGCGATCATCGGCGTGAGCAAAACGGCGTGTCGGGAAAAGGGCGAAAAGTGTAAAAATTGCGAAAATCGGGACTGTGCGTTCCGAGAAGGATCACTATGAATTTCAAATCGTTCTTACAAAACAATCTCGTCTATCTCGACGGCGGCATGGGTACGCTGTTGCAGGAAGCGGGACTTTTACCCGGAGAGCTCCCCGAGCGGTGGAATCTCTCGCACGCGGAAGAGGTCATTCGAATCCATCAGGCGTATTTCGACGCGGGCAGTAACGTAGTGAACACGAATACGTTCGGCGCAAATATCTTAAAATTCCAAAAAGAGGAGCTGGAAGAGATTATCTCGGCTGCGGTCGATCACGCGAGGGAGGCGGCAAAGCGTTCCGCAGGAAGGCAACCCAAGTTTATCGCCCTCGATATCGGTCCCACGGGTAAACTCTTAAAGCCTTACGGGGATTTCGATTTCGAGGACGCCGTCACCGTTTTCGCCGAAACGGTGAAGGCGGGCGTAAAGTGCGGCGTCGATCTCATCACCATCGAGACGATGAACGATTCTTACGAGACGAAGGCAGCCGTGCTCGCCGCCAAGGAAAACAGCGATCTGCCTATCGTCGTGACGTGCGCCTACGGGGAGGATGGTAAGCTCATGACGGGCGCCTCTCCTTCCGCCATGGTCGCCCTATTGGAAGGTCTCCGCGCCGATTGTATCGGCGTCAACTGTTCGCTTGGACCCAAACAGCTCAAAAAGGTGGTCGCCGAATTGCTTAAAAAATCCTCTCTGCCCGTCGCCGTCAAGCCGAATGCGGGTCTCCCGCAAAGCGACGGGGAAAGGACGTACTACGACGTGGACGAAGAGGAGTTTTCTTCCGACCTCGCCGAAATGGTAAGGCAGGGCGCGCGCGTCGTCGGCGGTTGTTGCGGCACCACGCCTGCCTATATAAAAAAACTCGTCGAAAAGACGAAAAATATCCCGCCCGTTCCCGTCACGGATAAGAATATCACCTGCGTGTCCTCCTATACGCACAGCGTGGAATTCGGCAACGCGCCCGTTCTCATCGGCGAGCGCATCAATCCTACGGGGAAAAAGCGCTTTAAGCAGGCGCTCAAGGAAGGGGATATCGACTATATTTTAAGGGAGGGCGTGGCGCAACAGGACAAGGGCGTTCACGTGCTCGACGTCAACGTGGGGCTCCCCGATATCGACGAGAGGGAAATGCTCGTCACTTGCGTGAACGAATTACAGGCGGTCACCGACCTTCCTCTTCAGATCGACACCTCCTCCGCCGCGGCGATGGAGGCGGCTCTCCGCCGCTATAACGGCAAAGCCATGGTGAACTCCGTCAACGGCAAAAAAGAGAGCATGGAACAGGTGTTCCCGCTCGTCAAAAAGTACGGCGGTCTCGTCGTCGCGCTCACGCTCGACGAAAAGGGCATTCCCGAAACGTGGGAGGGCAGAGTTTCGATCGCCAAAAATATCCTTTCCGTGGCGGAAAGCTACGGCATCGCCAAAAAGGATATCATCTTCGATACCCTCGCCATGGCGATCAGCGCGGATCCCGCGGCGGGATTAGCCACCTTAAAGGCGCTGTCCGTCATTCGAAAGGAACTTCAGGTCAACACCTCGCTCGGCGTGTCCAACGTCTCCTTCGGACTGCCTGCGCGCGACGCGATCCATTCGACCTTCTTCGCGCTCGCGCTGGAAAACGGTCTCTCCGCCGCCATCATGAACCCGTATTCGGCGGATATGTTAAAGGTTTACTACGCCTTCAACGCGCTGCATAACTACGATGAAAATTGCGGGAATTATATCTCCTTCGCCACCGAGACGCTCCCTTCGATGCAACAGGCGGCAACGCCTTCTTCCGTCGCTCAGACGAGCGAGGGCAACTCTCCCCTGCAAAGAGCCATCGTAAAGGGGCTGAAGGATCAGGCGGGGCTTGTATGTAAGGAATACTTGCAGGATCGGGCGCCTTTGGAAATCGTGAACGGGGAAATTATTCCCGCCCTCGATATCGTCGGTCGCGGATTCGAGGAAAAGAGGGTATATCTCCCGCAACTTTTAATGAGCGCGGAGGCGGCAAAGCGAGCGTTCGACGTCATCAAGGATTTTATGGCAGCGAGCGGAACGTCGCAGGAGAAAAAGTGCACTTTCGTCATCGCCACGGTCAAAGGGGATATCCACGATATCGGCAAGAACATCGTAAAGGTGCTCTTGGAAAACTACGGCTTCGACGTTATCGATTTGGGTCGCGACGTCCCGCCCGAAAAGGTGGCGGAGGCGGTCGTGAAATCGCACGCGCCGCTTGCAGGGCTTTCCGCCCTCATGACGACGACGGTTCCCGCGATGGAGGAGACCATTCGCCTTCTCCGAGAAAAAGCCCCTTGGTGCAAGGTGGTGGTCGGGGGAGCCGTGCTCAATCAGGAGTACGCCGACCGTATCGGTGCGGATCAATACGCGAAGGACGCCATGGAAACCGTGCGTTACGCAGAAGAGATATTCAAAACGTTATAAAGGCAACTCCGCACCATAACATACGTTTCGCGCGTGATAATAGGATGCGGGTTTGCCTTAAAGAAAAAACGGAGCGACGCGTTTGCTCCGTTTTTTCAAATGCGGTTGCTTTCGTCTACGCAGGGCGTGAAATTTTGCTGAATTTTCTAAAATATTTGCGTAAACGCTTGCCACAACATAAATTTTATATTATAATATCGGTATAAAAATATCATTTAAGAGGTTAACTATGAACAGACTTCAAGGTAAAACAGCTATCATCACGGGCGGAAATTCCGGCGTAGGCGCGGCAACCGCATGCCTTTTTGCATCGGAGGGTGCAAACGTCGTCATCAGCGCAAGAAGAAAAGACGCGTTGGAAGAAGTGGCGGCAAAGATCACGGCTGCAGGCGGCAACGTGCTCGCCGTTTCCGCCGATATCTCCAAGGACGGGGACTGCAAGGCTCTCGTCGCCGCGGCGGTGGAAAAATTCGGCTCGGTGGATATCCTCGTGAACAACGCGGGCGTGTTGGACACGGGACTTGCTCCCGTCGATAAATTCAACGACGACGAGTTGCAGAAGGTTCTTTCCATCAATCAGGTAGGCACGATGCAGATGATCCGCGCGGCGCTTTCCGTTATGCAGAGCGGCGCGTCTATCGTAAACGTGGCTTCGGTTGCGGGCGTGAACGGCGGGGGCGGCGCGGCTTACGTTTCCTCGAAGGCGGCGATCATCGGTATCACCAAGCATACGGCGCTCTTGAACGCGACGAACTATATTCGTTGCAACGCGGTATGCCCCGGCACCATCGTTACGCCTATGACCATGAACATGAAACCCGAAACGCTGGATATGCGCATGATGGGCGCCATGAGCAAGCATGCCGACCTCAAAATCAAGCCCTGCATGGCGGAGGACGTCGCGAACATCATCGCGTTTTTCGCGTCCGACGAATCCAAGGCGCTCAACGGACAGGTCGTCGTGAGCGATTTCGGCTCTTCGCTGTAAGGAAAAGAATAAAAAGGGGACTCGGAGATTTCCGAGTCCTTTTGCTTTATTTTCTCTGCGATAGATAAACCATCAGAACGGCGACGTCGGCGGGATTGACGCCCGAAATGCGGCTCGCCTGTCCTAAATTCAAGGGCTTGATCTGATTGAGTTTTTCCCTCGCCTCCAAGCGCAAACCTTCGATTTTCATATAGTCGATGTCGGTGGGGAGCAGTTTTTCTTCCATTTTTTTGGCTCTTTCGATCTGTTCCATGCCCTGCTTGAGATATCCTTCGTATTTCACTTCCACTTCGGCGGTCTCTATCGTGTCGAACGCATACTCGCCCAAAATAGAAAATTCTTTCATGATATCCTTCAAGGGAATGCCGCGGCGAATCATATCCGTATAGGAGATGCCGCCGCTCAGCTTTTCATAGCCGTATTTTTCCAAAAAGGGCAGGGCATCTTTGGGGGAAAGGCGCTCGTCGAGCCGATCTCGTATCTCGCTCACTTCCCGTTTACGCTTTAAGAATCTTTCGTAGCGCTCCTTCGTCACCAAGCCGCAATCGTATCCCTTTTGCGTGAGTCGGAAATCGGCGTTGTCCTGACGGAGTAAAATGCGGTATTCCGCGCGGGAGGTCATCATGCGATAGGGCTCGTTCGTTCCCTTCGTCACAAGATCGTCGATGAGCACGCCGATGTAGGACTCGTCCCTCCTCATCACGAGGGGAGGTAGTCCGCGGAGCTTTAACGACGCGTTGAGTCCCGCCACCAAGCCTTGGGCGGCAGCCTCTTCGTAGCCGCTCGTGCCGTTTATCTGTCCCGCCGTGTAGATGCCTTCGATCTTCTTAAATTCAAGGGTGGGCAGCACGTCGAGCGTGTCGATACAATCGTATTCGATGGCGTAGGCGTATCGCGTGAAGGTGCAGTTCTCCAGCCCTGGTATGGTGCGGTACATCGCCACCTGCACGTCGTGAGGCAGAGAGGTGGACATGCCCTGCACGTATACTTCCCTCGTATCTCTGCCCTCCGGCTCCAAAAAGATTTGGTGGCGTTCCTTGTCCTGAAAGCGGACGACCTTCGTCTCGATGGAGGGGCAATAGCGGGGACCCGTGGAGAGAATGGTGCCGTTATAGAGGGGGGAGCGGTCGAGATTGTTCAAAATGATCTCGTGCGTCTCCTTCGTGGTATAAGTCAGGTAGCAGGGCGTTTGATCCTTCGTCACCTCGTCCGTCAGAAAGGAGAAGGGATAAATATCCCTTTCGCCGGGCTGAATTTCGCATTTGGAATAATCGAGCGTTCTGCCGTCCAGGCGCGCGGGCGTGCCCGTCTTGAAACGGCGCACGGTATAGCCGAGCGCAATGAGGTTTTTCGTCAGGTGCGTCGCCCGCTTGAATCCGTTGGGTCCGCTCTGTTCGATCACGTCGCCCGTGATCGTCTCGCTGTTTAAGTATACGCCCGTGCAGAGAATGACGGCTTTGCAGGTGATCACGCCGCCGTAACTCGTCTTTACGCCCGTACAATGCTTATCCTCTACGAGAATCTCGCTCGCCTCGCCCTGTAGAATACGCAGATTCGGCGTGTTTTCGAGCGTCTTTTTCATTTCGGTGTGGTAGGCGTTCTTATCCGACTGCGCGCGCAAACTCTGCACGGCGGCGCCCTTGCCCACGTTCAGCATTCTCGTCTGCATGGCGGTCTTGTCCGCATTGATGCCCATTTCGCCGCCGAGCGCGTCGATCTCGCGCACCAAGTGCCCCTTTGCCGTGCCGCCGATCGACGGGTTGCAGGGCATAAAACCGATGCTGTCGAGGTTCAAAGTCAAAAGAACGGTCTTGATTCCCGTTCTCGCTAAGGCAAGCGCCGCCTCGCAGCCCGCGTGACCGCTGCCTACGACGACGGCGTCTGCATTGTCTTCTATAAAGAAATTATTCGTCATTGTTTCAAAATCATGCTCTTGATATCTTCCACAGCCTGCGCCACGGAATCGTTCATTTTTATCAGCTCCGCTACCTTGTCGCGGGAATAGATGACGGTGGCGTGATCCCTTCCGCCCATCGTCTTGCCGATGTTGGTGAGGGGGAGGGAGAGCATCTCGCACATGAGATAGGTACAGATCTGCCTCGCCTTCACGATCTCCGCCTTTTTGTTCTTGCCGAGAATATCCGCCTTTGCCACGCTGAAGTAGGAACAGGTGCTTTCGAGCACGGCTTCCGCCGTCACGTTTTCCTTCTCTTCGGAGACGGATTCGTTGAGCGCCATCTTGGCGAGCGAAGTGGAGATGGCTTCCTCGTGCAGCTTGCTGGCAAAGATGACCTTGTTGAGTCTGCCCTCGAGCGTTCTCACGTCGTTGCCGGAATCTTTGGCGAGGAACTCCAAGACGTCCTCGGGAATGATACACTTTTTATCGAGCGCCTTCTTTTTCAGAATGGCGATCTTGGTTTCGAGATCGGGCGGTTGCACGTCCACGATGAGTCCGCCCTCGAAGCGGGTGCGCAATCTCTCTTCCAAAGCCGCGATTTCCTTGGGCGGGCAGTCGGAGGAGATGACGATTTGCTTGTTGTTGTCCTTTAAGGCGTTAAAGGTGTGGAAAAAGGCTTCCTGCACGGCGACCTTTTTGGCGAGGAACTGGATATCGTCGATGATGAGCACGTCCACGCTGCGATAGTGCGCGCGGAAACGGGCGTCGCGATCGCGCGAGCCGGATTTGCTGAGTACCATGTTGTCGATAAATTCGTTCAAGAATTTCTCGCAGGTGGTGTATAATACTTTTAAGGAGGGCTTTTTTAACTGAATTTCGTTGGCGATTGCCTGCATTAAGTGCGTTTTCCCAAGTCCGGGACCGCCGTAAATGTAGAGGGGGTTGAAACTGACGCCCGGATTTTCCGCCACTGCCTTGGCGGCGGCGAATACGAATCGGTTGGAGGAACCCACGACGAAGGACTCGAAGGTATACTTCGAGTCGATGTGCATATCTTCAAAGGTCGCTTCCTCGACGTCGTCATCGTCGTTTAAGGGAAATTCCTCGCTGCCTTCCACGTATAACTTAAAGTCGCTAAGCCCGATATTGACGGAGGCGATCGCCTCGCGTAAAGGCTCGGCGTGGCTCTTCATGATCGTCGAAGCCGCCAGCTCGGAGGACGCCTTCAAAATGATCTTTTTCCCCACGATATCCGTGCATTCGAGGGGTTCGATGAAGGCTTTGAAGGAGTAATACACGATCAGCTGCTGTGCTCTCTCCTTGATTTGGTTCCATATAAAATCTAATTGCGTTTTTTCTGTCATATACCCCTCTTAAATCTTTTGAGTTTTTTCGAAAGTGTGGTATAATTATAGTACAAAATCAAAAGAAAATAAAGTGTTTTTCGACCGCTAAACGTAAATTATGTTGATAAAAAATCTGAAAGTCAAAAATTTCCGCAATTACGAGGAGCAAGAGTTCGTATTCTCGGAGGGAATGAATATTCTGTTCGGCAAAAACGCGCAGGGGAAAACCAACTGTGCGGAGGCGGTTTTTTATCTCTGCACGGGCACTTCTCAACGCATTCGTCACGATAAGCAGCTCATTCGCAACGGGGAGAGCCAAGCCTGCCTCTTCGCCGAAGGGGAATCCCGCTACGGCAAGGTCACGTTATCCGCGACCATCGGGGAAAAGAAACGGGATTTTTTCGTCAACGGCGGAAAAGTGACGAGGACGGCGGATATCCTCGGCAATATGAACAGCGTTTTCTTCTCGCCGGGGGAGCTTCGTCTCATTCAGGACGGACCCGACGAGCGCAGACGCTTTCTCAACCTCTCCGTGTCGCAGCTTTCCAAAAATTACTATATTTCCCTCCTGCGGTACAACAAAATTTTAGAACAGCGAAATAATCTTTTGAAGGAGCGGGATTCGTCTCTCATTCTCGACACCCTTCCCGTGTGGGACGAACAGCTCGCAAAGTATGCGGGTGTCGTGACGAGGGGGAGACTTAATTATCTTTTCAAGCTCGCGCCTCTCGTGGAAGAGACGCACGCCTTTTTAACGGACGGCGCGGAACGGCTCGTCCTCTCGCCCGACAAGCGCTACGAGGGAGCGGAAGAGGAAATCTCCTCACAAATACGTTCCGAACTCACCCGCCGATACGAAACGGATATGCGGCTGGGCTTCACCACGGTGGGGCCGCACCGCGACGATATCGATTTTTCCATCAACGGCATCGACGCCAAGGCGTACGCCTCGCAGGGGCAAACGCGCACGGCGGCGCTCGCGGTGAAACTTGCGGAAGTGGAAATTTTCAAGGAATACGCGGGGGAATATCCCGTTCTCATTTTGGACGACGTGATGAGCGAACTCGACCTGCCGAGGCGGAAAAAACTGCTCAAAAAGATCGAGGGCATACAGACGATTCTCACCTGCACGCACGCCGAGCGCGTGCTGTACGGCACGGAGGCGAAAAAGATCAGAATCGATAAAGGCAGGGTCATCTCATGAGGGCGGATCTGCACACGCACACCTATTTTTCGGACGGCATGCAGTCGCCCGAGGAGCTTGCCAAAAACGCAAAGGCGGCAGGGCTTACCGTTCTTTCCGTCACCGATCACGACAACATGGACGGCGACGCGCAAAAGAGACTCGCGGCGGAAGGGCAGGGGCTCGTCTATATCCCCGGCATGGAGATTTCCGCTTACGAGGGCACGAAGATTCACGTCACGGGGTATAATCTGAGGGCGGAAAGCGAGGCGTATCTGCGCTTTATGCGGGATCGGCGGGCGGGCGCCTATGAGCGGACGGAGGATATCTTAAAAAAACTCGCCGCAAACGGGATATTCATCACGATGGCGGAGGTGGAAGAATGTCGTCCCGTAAAGCAATCGCCCCTGCACACCATGCACGTCGCCCGCGCCGTGGCGAAAAAGGGATATTATCGCGACGAATTTACCGTGTACGCGGAATGTCTGCGTCAGGGAAAGTTCGCCTACTCCGATTTGCATCGCCCGACCCCTTTCGAGGCGGTCGAGGTCATTCACGCCGCAGGCGGCATCGCCTCTCTCGCGCACCCCGGTCGCATCGAAATGGAGCGGGGGGAGTTGGAAAGGCTGCTTTCTCGCCTCAAGGATAGCGGTCTCGACGGAATAGAAGCCGTCTACTCGACGCATACTGAAGAGGAAACCGCATACTTTGAGGCTTTGGGCAAGCGCTACTCCCTTCTTATTACGGGCGGATCGGACGTGCATAAGGAGAACGTCGGCGGACGGAGAGTGGGTTTTCCCGTCTTTGAGCCGTCTTTTCGCTTGCTCGAAGCGCTCGGTATCGCAAAGTGAGGGACTTATGATAAAACAAAATCGAAATACTATTTTTGCGCTCGTCCTGTTGACGGGCGCTTTTTTCTGCTGTTCGAATACATTTTTTGCCTACGTTCCCAAAAACGTGCAGGTGAACGGGGTGCAAATCGGTCGTCTCCCGCATCGGGAAGCCGTCTCCCGTATTCGGGAGCGGATCGCGGAAGAGGCGCCGACGATCTCCCTGCAGACCCCCTGCGGGGAATACGTGTTCTCCTATCCCGAAATCGGCTTTACGGACGACGCGGAGGAGATCGTGAAAAAAGCCAAGCGCAACAAGAGCTATCATTGCCGCGCGGCGTATTTTTTGAAGGCGGAGGACGTCGTGCTCAAAAATATCTGCGAGGTCTGCTCTGTTTCTCCCGTGTCGGCGAAAGTTTCCTTTAACGGAAAATTTACCTACACGGCGGAGCGCTACGGCAGGGGGTGCGATTTCCAAAAGCTGAAAAAGGACGTGGAGGAGAGCTTGAGCGGCTCGTTTGCGCCGATAACCCTCTCCTGCTACGCCGTTCGCCCCGAAAAGACGGTGGAGGACTTGAAGGGGGAAACCGTTCTCCTCAGTCGGTTTTCCACCTCCTTCGACGGGGATTATTCCGCCCGCGCGCACAACATCGCGCTCGCGGCAAAGAGCGTAAACGGCACCAAGTTAGAGCCGGGCGAAGAATTTTCCTTCAACCGCATCGTCGGCGCGCGGACGAGGGAGCGGGGGTATCGGGAGGCGAAAATCATTTCGGGAGGCGTGTTCGTGCCAGGCGTCGGCGGCGGGGTGTGTCAGGCGAGCACCACGGTGTACAACGCGGCGCTCCTTTCGGGCATGGTGATCACGCGCGTGCAGGCTCATTCCCTCTCCGTGGGGTACGTGGAACCCTCCTTCGACGCCATGGTGTCCTCCTCCAGCGATATGTCCTTCGTCAATCCCTTTTCCACGCCCGTATATATCGCGGCGAGAACGGGAAAGGATTGCGTCACGGTGGAGTTTTACGGCAAGCCGAGCGGCTTGACCTTTCAACGGGTGAGTGAGGTGCTCTCCGTCATTCCGCCCAAGACGGAAATTTTAGAGGAAGGAGAGGAGGAATCCGTCAAGGTGCACGCCAAAAACGGCATAAAAAGTCAGGCGAGCCTGCTCGTCTACCGCAACGGCGTGCTCAAGGAAAAAAAGCAGCTGCGCAAGGATACCTATCAGAGCGTGCGCGGCGTTCGGGTGGTAAAACGGCAAAAAGGGGCGGAAAAACCGCAAGAAAAAGAGGGGAATGAAGAAGGAACTTCGTAAATGTTTTCAATATTTTCTTGCCTTTTTAACGGGGAAATGGTATAATCAAAGGGTATCATTATCAATAATAGGAGATTATTATGGAAAGAACATTATTGAGAGAGCTTTACACCTCTTTATCCGAGTTCGACGGCAAGACCGTGACCGTATGCGGTTGGGCTAAAACCATTCGTGACTCCAAGTCCTTCGGCTTTATCGAGTTGAACGACGGCAGCTATTTCAAGAACACGCAGATCGTTTTCGAGCGCGAGTTTTTGGATAATTACGACGCCGTCGCGCATCAGAACGTGGGGGCGTCCCTCGTGGTGGAAGGCATTGTGGAAGCGACTCCTCAAAATAAACAGCCATTCGAGATCAAGGCGAGAAATATCCGCGTAGAAGGAGAATCCACCCCCGACTATCCCTTGCAGAAAAAGAGACACACGGTGGAATATCTTCGCGAGATCGCGCACCTACGTCCCCGCACCAACCTCTTCAACGCCGTGTTCAAGATTCGCAGCGAAGCGGCTTTCGCCATTCACAAGTTCTTCAACGAAAGAAATTTCGTCTACGTGCATACGCCCATCATCACGGGCAGTGACTGCGAGGGCGCAGGCGCCATGTTCCAGGTGACCACGCTCGATCTCGACCGCGTCGCCAAGGAGGGCAAGGTGGACTATTCCGCCGACTTCTTCGGCAAAAAGGCGGCGCTCACCGTTTCGGGACAGCTTTCCGTCGAGACGTACGCCATGGCGTTTGCCAACGTTTACACCTTCGGTCCCACCTTCCGCGCCGAGCACTCCAACACCGCCCGCCATGCGGCGGAATTTTGGATGATCGAGCCGGAAATGTCCTTCTGCGATTTACAGGGGGATATGGACATCGCCGAAGCGATGGTAAAATATATCATTCGCTACGTCTTCGATTCCTGCGCGGAGGAGCTTGCCTTCCTCAATCAGTTCGTGGATAAGGGGCTCATCGAAAGGCTCAAAAACGTGGCGGATAACGATTTTATCCGCTTGCCCTACACGCAAGCAATCGAAATCTTGCAGCAAAACAAGGATCGGTTCGAGGAAAAGAATATCTACTGGGGCATGGATCTTCAGAGCGAGCACGAGCGTTTCCTCACCGAACAGGTCTACAAAAAGCCGGTATTCCTCACCGATTACCCCAAGGAGATCAAGGCGTTCTACATGAAACAGAATCCCGACGGCAAGACGGTGGCGGCGGCGGATCTTCTCGTTCCCGGCATCGGCGAGCTGATCGGCGGCAGTCAGAGAGAGGAAAACTACGAAAAGCTCTACCGCCGCATCGAAGAACTCGGCATGAATCCCGCGGATTATTCCTGGTATCTCGATTTGAGAAAGTACGGCGGCACCACGCACAGCGGTTTCGGTCTGGGCTTTGAGAGAATGATCATGTACCTCACGGGCGTTGCCAACATTCGCGACGTCATTCCCTTCCCCAGAACGGTGGATAATCTCGAATATTGATTCGTCCCGATCGAAAAACACGGAATAAGGAGTATCAGGTATGATTAAGATCGTAGTAGACGGTATGGGGGGCGATCAGGCTCCCGAACAGGTGGTAAAGGGATGCGTGGACGCGCTCAACAAAAAAGAGGGCTTCACCATCGTCTTGACGGGCGACGAGGATAAGATCAAGGCGGAGCTCGCCAAATATAAATTCGACGGGGAAAGGCTTATTTTGGTCCCCACGACGGAGGTCATTTCCAACGACGACGTGCCGACCAAGGCGATAAGAACCAAAAAGGACTCCTCTTTGGTCGTCGCGCTCAATCTCTTAAAGACGGATCCCGAAGTGGGCGCTCTCGTCTCCGCAGGTTCTACGGGCGCGGTGCTCACGGGCGGCATTCTCATGATCGGAAGGTTAAAGGGGGTATCCCGCCCCGCGCTCTGCCCCGGCGTACCCAACGTACGCGGCGGCGTGACCCTTCTTTGCGACTGCGGCGCCAACGTGGAATGTAAACCCATCAATTTCGTTCATTTCGCCATCATGGCGTCCGCTTACGCCAAGACGGCGTTCGGCGTGGAAAATCCCAAAGTGGGACTTCTCAACAACGGCGCGGAAGATCACAAGGGAGATCCTCTGCATCAGGAGGTCAACGCCCTCTTAAAGAAGATTCCCGGCATCCACTACGTCGGCAACGTGGAGGGAAACGATCTGATGTTCGGCGACGTCGACGTGATGGTGGCGGACGGTTTTTCCGGCAACGTCGCCTTGAAGGCGGTCGAGGGCTGCGGCAGAACGGTAAAGACCGTTCTCAAACGCGAATTTTCCAAGAACCTCGGCAGAAAGATCTCCTATCTCGCGGCAAAGAGCACCATCGATTCTCTCTCCTATACGCTCGATTCCGACAATATCGGCGGCGCCGTATTCCTCGGCATGAAGAAGGTTATGGTCAAGGCGCACGGCACTTGTCGGGCAAAGGCGATCACGCCCGCCATTCTTCTCGCGTTCGAAGCCTGCAAGGGCGGACTCACGGACAGGATCTCGGAGATGCTCTCGCATTTGGACCTTTCCGAGATCGATAAGATGAGCGAAAACGTCAATGTCTGATTTACCCTTTGAAGAGATCGAGGAAAAAATCGGCTACACGTTTCGGGATAAACAGCTCCTTCGCCGCTGTTTCGTACATTCTTCCTATACCAACGAGCATAAGGAAGAGGTCAGCAACGAAAAATTAGAATTTTTAGGCGACGCCGTCTTGGAACTCATTCTCTCCGAAAAGCTCTATTTCGAGAGCGAAACGGAGGGGGATATGACGATGCGCCGCCAGCGTTTTGTCTCCGACGAATCGCTCAAAAAGGTGGTCGAGGAGCTCTCGCTCTCCAAGTATCTTTTGGTGGGCGGCGGAAGACAGAATTTGGGGAAGAAGGCGATCCCCAGTCTCATGGAGGCGCTCATCGCGGGCATTTACCTCGACGGCGGCTACGGCTCGGCAAAGAAGTTCGTCTATCGGTTCGTAGCCGAGCAGGGCGGAACCAACTACGTCGGCGCCCTTCAGGAATTTTTGCAGAGCAAGGGAATGCCCCTCCCCGAATACGAATATATCGGCGTCACGGGTACGGAGAACGCGCCCACCTTTTCCTATCGCGTCACCGCTTACGGCAAGAGCGCTATTGGGCAAGGTTCGGGCAAAAAAGCCGCCCGCATGAACGCGGCAAAAAATTTGTTTCTCGCCATCAATAAAAAATAAGGAAGAAAACCATTGAATTTTAAGGAAATACGACTTGTCGGCTTCAAATCGTTCGCCGATAAGACCACAATTCAATTTGAAGACGGCGTGACCTGTATCGTCGGACCCAACGGCTGCGGCAAGAGCAACGTAGCCGATTCCGTGCGTTGGGTGCTCGGCGAGCAGTCGGCAAAAACGCTGAGAGGCTCCTCCATGCAGGACGTCATCTTCAACGGAACGCAGAGGAGAAAATCCCTCTCCTTCTGTGAAGTGGAGCTCGTGTTCGACAATTCCACCCGACTCTTCGACGTGGACTACGACGAGGTCGCCATCACCCGTCGATTGTATCGCAGCGGGGAGAGCGAATATCTCCTCAATAAGCAGGCTTGCCGCCTGAAGGATATCGTCAATATGCTCCACGGCGTCGGCATCGGTAAGGAAGGCTATTCCATCATCGGTCAGGGCAAGGTGGAACAGATCATGAATGCCAAGCCCGAGGACAGGCGCTCCATCTTCGAAGAGGCGACGGGCATCATGATCTATAAGCTCCGCAAACAGGAGATCGAACGCAAGATCGACAATTCCGAAGAGAATTTAAGCATTTATAAACAGCGTATCGACGAGGCGGAACGTCAGCTTCGCCCTTTAGAAAAGCAGGCGGAGACGGCGAGAGCCTATAACGAGCTGTACGCGCAACTGAAAAGAAACGAAGTCAACACCTACGTCTACCGCACGGAGAATGCGGAGGTGGAAAAGCGCAGATATCTTTCCGAGCGGCAAAAGAATTTGGACGAATCCGTTCGATTAAACGAGGAGATCGCCGCGATCAACGTCCGTTACGACGAGAATCGGGAAAAGATCGATCAGGCGGATTCCCGCCTATCCGAGCTCAACGCGGCTCTGCTTCAATATACCGTCGGCATCGAGAGAAAGAGCGGGGAAGCCAAGGTCGTGCGCGAGCGCGCGAAATATTTCAGAAATCAGCTCTCCGCCGCGACGGACGACGTGAACTATTGCGTTCGCCGCACGGACGAGATCGAAAAGGAATTGAAAAAGAGCGCCGCCCTCTCCGCGTCGACGGAAAAGAAGATCGCCGCTCTCACCAAGGAGAGCGTTTCCTTAACGGGCGAGATCGCGCGGCTGGATTCCGAGATCGCCGTCATCGAAAATTGGCTGGAAGAGAACAGAGCCAACGAATTGAGCTCCGTGGAAAACCTCTCCGAAGTCAAGCGCAACATGGGTTCCCTTTCGGCGCGAAAGGAGGCTTTGGAGGAACGCAAAAAAGAGGCGACGCTCGCTTACGAAAAGACGCGCTCCCGCAGGGATTCCCTTTCGGAGCAACTCTCCGCCACGGAGAAAAAGCTCTCGGAGATCACCGCGTTTCTTTCCGAAAGGGAAGAGACGCTCGCCGATCGCAACGACGAGATCAAGTCTTTGATCCAAAACATCAACGCCTTTCAGCAGGATATCTCCAACACGTCCGGTCAGATCGCGTCCTTGCAGAACAGCCTGAACTTTTATAACGAACTGAAAAACCGTTTCGACGGCTATCGCGATTCCGTCCGTCGCCTTCTTCTAAAGGCGCAGTCGGATCCCTTCGTCTCCCAAAGAGTCAAGGGGGCGGTCGCCAACCTCATCAACACGGACGCCGATTACGAGGTCGCCATCGAGACGGCGATCGGCGGCGCCATGCAAAACGTGGTCACCGCCACGGCGGACGACGCGAGGAGCCTCATCGAATACTTGAAAAAGACTTCGGGCGGCGTCGTCACCTTCTTGCCCGTCGATTCCATGCGCGTGCGCCCCACCGGCAGAGATATCGAGCGCGCCTTGAACGAGAGGGGCGCCGTCGGTCTCGCCGACGAGCTCGTGCGATATGAAAAATACTACGAGCCCGTGGTGAAAAACCTGCTCGGCAACACCCTCGTGGTCGATACCATCTACAATGCCACGGCGATCGCCAAAAAATATTCCCACGCGTTCAAGATCGTCACGCTCGACGGCGACACCGTCTCCACGAGCGGCGCCATGACGGGCGGCTCCAAGCGCAAGGATTCGGGGAATCTGCTCGCTGGCGAGCGGCAGATCAAGGAATGCGAAGATAAGATCGCCGCCAAACAGCATACCCTGGAAAAATTGCAGAAGGCTTTGTCCTCTTGCACCGCAGATCGCGCCGAAGCGGAAAAAGAGCTCGCCGAATTGCGCCAAAAGTATGAAAACGCGTCCACGGAGTACGCGCTCTCCTCGCAGCAGCGCGCCGCGCTCGTCGAGAGCCTCTCCGAGGCGGAAGGGGATCTGTCCGTGTATGCGGGCGTGCTCGACTCGTTGAAGGAGCGGGAAAAGGATATCGAAAACGAGAGCGCCGCAAGCGAAGAGAACGCGGAGGCGATCAGCAAGATCCGCGCCGTCGCCGCGGAAGAACTCGACAAGCAACGCGCCGAAAACGAAAAGTACCGCGCCGAACGCGAGCAAAAGAATACCAAATATCTCTCCTTGCAGTTGGAGATCTCCGCCGAAAACAACACGCTCGAGACGGAAAAAATCAATTTTGCCCGCCTCACGAGCGAAAAGGCGTCCCTTTCCCAAAAGCTCAAGGAGACGCAGGAAAATATCGTAAACATTCAGCTCACCATCGAGGATCTCGACAAGGAGGCGGAAAGAAAGTCCCTCACCCAAGAGGAACAGCAGGCGGTGGAAAGGCTCCGCGGCGAGATCGAACGAATGGGCAAGGACAAACAGCGCATCAACGCCGAACAGCTCTCCCTCGACGTACATAAGAACGACCTCATCGCCAAGGTGTCCGCTTGCATGGATAAAAAGAACCGTTGCGAAGTGGAGATCTCCAAGATCGAGACGAATCTCGAAAATCTCAAGGTTCGCATCGAGGAGGAGTATCACCTCTCCTATGAGGAGTGCGTCGCCATGAAGGACGAGACGTTCGACGTCTCCACGGCATTCTCCGAGACGGTCGCGCTCAAGAGAAAGATCACCATGCTCGGCGCCGTCAAC
>CAMFEK010000008.1 GCA_945949395.1 uncultured Clostridia bacterium | reverse complement strand
TAGGTATATTCTCTTTCGTCTATCATATCAAATTCAACTCCTTTAAGAATGCGATATCCTGTTCTTTGTTCTTGAATACGGCGGTATTTTCCAAAATTCTCGCGCAAATACTGCCGAGCTCGCTTTCGACCGCCCGATGAATTTCTTCCTTGGAAGGCTGATCGCTTATCAGCGCCTTGACCTCGCCGAACACCATTTCGTATTCCTTTAAGGATTCGGGGAGCGCCCTCTTTTCCAGAATCGCCTCTTCCATTTCGCCGAGTTCCTTCTCCAATCGACCGGGCAGAATGAACAAGCCCTGCGCCTCGATGAGCCCGATGGATTCCTTCTTGATGACGTGAAATTCGGGGTGCGCGTGGAACACGCCGTCGGGATATTGCTCGGAAGTGATGTTATTGCGGAAGATGAGGCTCATTTCATAGCCCCGCTCCGTCTTGACGCAAGTGGGAGAGATCGCGCTGTGCACGCCGTTTTCGTCCTCGGGGATAATGCCGAGCGCCTCGTTTTTATAGTTCACCCAACCTTCGCGCAGGATCTCCGCGACCGATTCTATCCCCGCTCTGTCCTTGCCGACCACCCGCACGACGGTGCCCGGCCAGTCCACCACCTCGACGGCGAGTTCGGGATATCCCTTCGCCGCAAAAGTATAGAGCGCTTTCGCCTTGTGCATGGGCAGAATTTCGCCGCCGCCCTGATAATGATCGTGCGCCAACACGCTGCCGCCGATGCGGGGAAGGGGCGCGTTGCAGCCGATAAAGTAATGCGGGAAACGGTCTACGAAGTCCATGAGTCTCGTAAAGGTGCCCTTATCGACGTGCATGGGGGTATGCTCGTAGTTGACCGCGATGCCGTGCTGATAAAAATACCCGTAGGGCGAGAACTGCCAGAACCACTTTTGCCCGCCGAGCGTGATATCGATCGTGCGCAGCGTTCTCTTATTTCTGCCCGCAAAGCCTTCGTTGGCGTGGCAGATACTGCATTTGGGGTAGCCGCCCTTTACGGAATTACCCGCCTGCGCCTTTTTGGGATCGCGAAATTCGGGTTTCGCCTTGTTGATGGTGACGACGAGTCCGCCCGATTCGAAACGGGGATTTTGATCGAGCTTGGACTTTTTCACGTAGTCGCTCTTGACGGAATAGCGGTAAAACCATTCGGTCGCCGCCTTGCCGCCCTCTTCCCGCTCGACGCGGTAAAAAGCGTCCTCCACCTCCTTGGGGAGCAGAGTGAGTGCGCCCATCACCTGATCGAGATAGTATTCGCTCTCCTCGATGGGGAACAGCCCCGCATGCGCGCAGGCTTCGGCGAGCTCCTTAACGAGCGTTTCGGGCGTCTCCGCATCAGACGTTGCGCCCGTGTTTCCCGTATAGCTTTCGATGCCGAGCGTGCGGAAGATATCGTTTTTGATATAATCCTCGTTCTTTTCCGAAAGCCCCAGATTTTTCTTTGCATAATCGACCAGTCGGTCGATACATTCAAACACCTTTTGCATATTCGTTTATTCCTCCACGTCGATTTCCGCCTCGCCGCTTAACTCCTCGGCGGTCGCCGTAATTTTTACCTTTTTGCCGCTCGCTCTCACTACCGCCATCGCTCTGCCGTAGTAGGAGTCCGTCTCGCTTGTAAGATAGCTCCGCTCGCTGTACGGACAGGCGGAACCGAGCGCGAGCAAATCGCCTCCCTCCACCTTCACCGAGATGATCTTTCTCTCCGCGGGTTTCCGCTCGCCGTTGCGATCGGAGAGGGTGAGGGGAATAAAGCAGATCTCCCCCTTTTTCACCTTCCTCTTTTCGGGCGTCACGGAAAGAATGGTTTCCTCACCCGCCGTCTTTAAGCTGCTGCGGGAAAGCTCCTTTCCGTCCTTATCCAAGGCGACTGCCGTGATCTCGCCGTCGCGATAGATCGTGGTGAAATCGAATCGGCAGTTCTTGCCGAATTTTTTTCTGCCCACGCGGGTTCCGTTCACGTACAATTCTACGACGGGCGCGCGGGAATACACTTCTACCTTCGCCTTTTTCCCCTCACAGCCGTTCCAGCTCCAGGAGGGAAGGGCGTTGGAGAACTTCCAGGCGGAGGGGGAATGCTTATCGTCCGTGTGCGTGACGGGCACGACGGCGATCTGCGGCTTGTCCTCTAATTCGAACGCCACCTTGGTGTAGAGCGCTTCGCCCAACGGATCGCCGATCAGATCGAGTCTGCCGCTGCCCGCCGTCATCCAGCCCACGCCGTGATTGAAGTCGGGCGCATATTCCTCGTATTCCCAACTGCCCACGCCGAGCTCGCCGAGATAGTCGATGCCCGCCCAGACGAAATCGCCGATGAGCGCGGGATTGCTCTTCGCCGTTTCCCAGAACGAATACGCGTCGGAGCAGAAGGTCTCGCTCCCCAAAATGACGCGTTCGGGATATTTTTTCATATCGTGCCGATAGCGTTTGATGCCGTAGTTATAGCCGGCGACGTCCATGTTCGCATAGGCGTCTCTCGTCACTTTGTCGCAGAGGGGAATGGTCGCCATGATCTTCATGAAATCCGCGCCGACCATGCCCGCGAGGTTGTTGAAAAATTCGGAGCCGACCGCCTGTTTCTTTCTGTCCTTGTCCGACTTCGCCTCCGCCGCCTTTTTCGCCTTTTCATCGGAATACTGACCGAATCCCATGGAATACATGGCGTTGAACCAAATGTTGATGCCGCAGGAAACGGTGCGGGTGTCGTCGAGGGAATGCAGATATTCGGTAAATTCCTTGGTGAGCGCGATCCCCCTCTCTTCGGAGGTTTCGCCCACCTCGTTGCCCGTGGAATACATGACGACGGAAGGGTGATTATAATCCTTGTCCACCATGTCTTTTAAGTCTTCTCTCCACCACTCGCCCACGAGGTTGGCGTAGCCGTACATGGTCTTATGAACGTACCACTCGTCCACGTATTCGTCCATGACGAGAACGCCGAGCCTGTCGCAAACGTCCAAGAGCGCCTTGGAGCAGGGATTGTGCGCGGAGCGGACGGCGTTGTAGCCGTATTCTTTGAGCAGGCGGATCTTTCTCTCCTCCGCCTCGGGGAAACAGCAGGCGCCGAGGATCCCGTTGTCGTGATGAATGCACGCGCCGCGCAGGATCACTCTCTTTCCGTTGATGCACAAGCCTTCCTTCGCGTTCACCGTTACGATGCGAATACCGATCTTTTCGGTCACGACGTCCTTGCCGAAGGTGACCCGACAATCGTACAGCTTTGGCGTTTCGGGAGACCAAAGTTTTGCGTTTTCCACGGTGAGGTCTATTTTACCCGCGCAGGTCTCGTCCAGCGCGAGCGTTCCGCTCGAGAGGATTGTTTCGCCGTCGAGAATTTCCACCTTGGCGTTGCCCTTTGCCGTAGAAAGGAGCGATACCTCCACGACGGCGGGCTGAATGCTCTTCGTCTTTACCTTGACGCCGTTTAACGCGATTCTCTTCTTTTCCCCCACCCACAGGCTGACGGGACGGTAGATACCCGTACCCGAATACCAGCGGGAGTTGGGCTGATCGGCGTTGCGCGCGATCACCTTTACGACGTTCTCCTGCCCGATCTTCACCATATTCGTGATATCGACGTAGAAGTTGGTATATCCGTAAGGGCGGAACGCCGCCTTTTCGCCGTTTATATACACTTCGGCGTTGCGATACACCCCTTCAAACTCCAAAATAAGATCCTTTCCCTTGTACGTTTCGGGAAGGGAAAAGCTCTTTTCGTATTCGTAGTCGTAACTGACGAACCAACCGTTGTTGATGCCGGCGACGGAAGAGGAGTCCCGCTCCTCTGAAAGCATCGCGTCGTGCGGAATCGAGATTTCCTTCCATTCCGCGCCCTCGCTGATCTGCCTGCATCGCCAACCGTCGTGAAATACTAATTTTTTCATGATTTTAACCCCTTTACCTTTTTTCTATTCAACGCGCCGCGATCGGGTATTTTCCCGTCGGAGCGCATCGGATAGACTGCTTCTATCCGTTCGTATATTCTATCATACTTTCATAAAAAATGCAATATAAATACTTAAATTACTACTTATTATCCGTAAACTGTCACCCGCGCAAAAGGGCTCGCCGAAAGGCGAGCCGCTTTGCTTGAAGGGGTAGAATTATTTACCGTCCTTTATCCGATCGGAGGCGAATCCGGATACCGCAAGGGCAATGACGGAGAGCACGTAGAACACGGCGCCGACGATGGACGCATTCGCCGCGACCCCTTCCGAAGCGGGGAAGTTGACGGGGATGAAGAATACGTCCGCCACGACGTCCACTCTCGCGTCGACGAATCCGACGAGGGAGGCGACGACGAGCGCGGATACGACGAGGATGATCGCCGTATTGACCCAACCGTTCAGCTTGCCGCCGAGAATAAACCCGACGCAGGAGAGAAGGATCGCAAGAAGGGAGAATACGATGGGGAGCGCGTTGACTTCCGTGTTGGCGAGATAACCCGTCGTGGAGGTCACGATATAAAAGACGAGCCCGACGAGCGCCAACGCGGCGGAAGCGATCAAAGCGTAACCGGAAAGGTTTTTCTTGAGATTCATATTATTTTGCCTCCTTTTTCTTATCGAGAATTTCGAATACGACGTAGCCTGCCACGCCGATCGCCATGATAGCGGCGGACACGCCGATGGCAACCTTATAACCCGTTCTCCAAATCGTGGGGAGTTCCACTCTTACCACGTTGCCGGAGGAGTTGTAGGCGTTGCTATTTACCATAGAGTAGAGAATATAGTGAAGGTCTTCCTTGATGGCAAGGCTCATCTCTCTATCGTTTCGGAAGAAATCTTCCGTCCAGTAATCGACGGATACGCCGAAGCCGCAGAATGCCGTGGTGCCGAAGAGAATAGATTCCTTGGGAGCCGCCTTGGGCGCAACGCCCGTGAAGTCGGTCACGTTGTAGCCCTTGAAACCCCACTCGTCGCGCAGGATCTGAACCATCATGCCGTAGTTTGCGCTCGACGCCACCGCGCCGATGCGGTTGTAGGAGGTCATGACGCCGAACGCGCCCTGCGTATAGGTATCCGCCTTGCTCTCATCCTTTTCGAAGGAAGCGGGCTTGCCGTTCGCTTCGAAGAGTTGCGCGAGGTTGCGAAGCTCGAGCTCTCTCGCCTTCTGTTCGTTCATGAATACGGCGACGCCGGAACGGTTGATTTCCTGATCGTTGAACGCCGCGTGCTTCACGTTGACGAGACAACCCTTGCTCTGCGCGCCCTGAACGACCGCGCTGCCCGTGTAGCCGGAGAGAATGGGATCCTCGGAATAATACTCGCCGCCGCGACCGTTGTAGCCGTTTCGGTGCAGGTTGCCGCCGGGACCGATGATGATGGGCAAATTCATGATGAGGGAAGTTTCACCGATGATGATCTCGCCGTTTTCGTAAGCGAGTTCCTTATTGAAGGAATATGCGAGGTTTGTGGGAGAAGGAGCGACTCTGGTACCGAATCCCGCGTACTCTTCCGCGTCCGCATACGCTTCGCCCTGATAGGTGCCTTCCTGGAAGTAATGGCTGTCCGAACCGCCGGGACCGTCGTCCGCGCCCATCTGCTGCATGCCTACGGAAGGGATCGCCGCGATGTTGTGGAACGCGCTCTTGGCAAAATCGAGAAATTCGGTGATCGTCGTCTGTTCGAGGAGTTTTTCCCAACGGGGATCGTCGTAATCGGCTCCCTTGAGTTCGGAAAGCGTCATGCCGTTGTCTACGCCCCACTTGATATCCGAGGTATCGTCCGACGTCTTTACGTCGATGAAGTCGTTTTTCAACAGCTTGGCGAGCCTGCCTTCCGCCGAAAGCCCTTCGTAGGACTTGGGGAAGGTTCCGTTCCAGTCCGAACGGCTCATATAGGTTACCGTGCCGGGCATAAAGGTATTGAGATCCATAGAATAATCGCCGTCGGAGAGCGCGTTGGTGATGGAAACGCCCGCCTTGGATACGGAGAAGGTATCCTTGTCGACGTCGCCCGTCCAAGTCCACTTGTACGTCTTATCCTCGTCGCCGTCCGCGGTCATACCGTTTTCGGTGGTGTAGCCCTGCGCCGCGAGCACGTTGTTCAAGGCGTCGTGGGAATCGTCGCCGATGGCGATATAGTAATCGCCGGGATCGACGATATACGTCTTGGCGTTCCGATAATCGTAGGACGCGAGGTTTGCCAAGGAGATCTTCATGGTGATCTCTTGGGTTTCATTCTTGGAAAGGAGCTTGGTCTTTTCGTAATCGATGAGCTGAATCGCGGATTTTTCCACGCCGTTCGCCCTATCGTATTCCGTGTAAGGCGTCTGCGCATAAACCTGAACGACGGACTTACCCGCCACGTCACCCGTATTCTTGACGCTCACGGTGACGGTAGCCGTCTTCTTGTCGCCGGAGATGACGACGGATTCAAGCTTTTGTTCGAAGGAAGTATAACTCAAGCCGTAGCCGAAGGGATAAACGACTTCGTTGTCATACGTCCAGGTGCCGTTCGAAGTGCCGAGCGAACCGTCGGCGTTCGTGTACGTTCCCGCGGACGCGGTGGCGGCGTTGCCGTTGCCCGTTACGATGTCGGCATATCTCGTTTCGTAATAGCGATACCCCTGATAGATGCCCTCCGCCTCGACGAGATATCCGTTTACGTTATCCTTTTTCTCAAAATCGGAGGCGTTCGTCCAGGGAATGTTGCCGAAGGACTGCATGGCGGGTTCGGCGGAATGGTTGGCGACGAACGTATCGCCGAGATGCGCGGAGGGGGAAACCGTTCCGTTCAATACGTCGGCGACCGCGTTGAACCCGTAGGAGCCGGGGAAACCCACCCACAGGACGGCGTCGATATCCTTATCGTTTTTCAGTTCGGGAATCTCCATGACGCAGGAAGAGTTAATAAGGACGATGACCTTATCAAAGTTCTTCTTCGCCTCGGCGATAATCTCTTTTTCTTCGGAAGAGAGACCCATGATATTGCCGGAAGTCGTGTCCTGCCCGCCCGTGACGTAGTTATAGCTCTCGCCGCCCGGACGACCGACGACCACGATCGCCGCGTCGGAATAATCATTATATTCCTTATCGTAGGAAGGGTTGAGCTCTTTCAGCTCGCTCAAGGACAGCTCGGCGATGTCGTTCGTCACGTTGAGTTCCTTGTAGGAAGGGGAGCTGGAGCCGAAACTCGCAGGCGCCCACGTAAGAGCGCTGCAATATTTTTCATACGCGCTCAACATGGACGGGTTGATCTGAAATCCCGCCCTTGCAAATGTCTCGAAAATGCGGTTGCCGCTCGTTTCTCCCTTGTTTCTTTCGATAGACTGCGTGTCGGGGGTTGAACCGCCGTTGTTGCCGTAGCAGGCGGCGTAGCTGCGCAAGCCGAGCATCGTGATCTTTGCCGTTTTGGCAAGAGGCAGCGCGGCGTTATCGTTTTTGAGGAGCGCGATGGTCTCCTGCGCCTCCCGAATCGCAAAATCCTTGTAGCCCTCGTACGCCTCTTTGGCGGTCTTGAACTGAGACAAATACGTCCAGGTCAATTCCCCGTCTTCGGGCGTTTCCACGACGGTCGTGTGGCTCTGCGTGCCGAGCAACGCGTCGAGGGGATCCGCATACACTTCCATTAAGTTAGCTGCCGTTATGGACGACGCCAACAGAAAAATGGAAAGCACGGAAAGCCCGCGGAATACGTTTTTTGCTTTTGACATAAATTTTCCTCCTGTTTTATGATATTTTCGAGCAAATTCTGTTTTGCTCTTTCAGTAAGCCCATCATAAACCAAAAAAGGAAAAAAAGTTTATTTTTGCCATAACCCGTTATTTTTTTGACTTTTTCCGAACGACAAAAAAACACCGCCTTTTCTGCGGTGTTCGATGATGAGCGCACGCACGGGTGCGCCCTTGTATCCGTTCGACGAATCGGAAACGATCTCTATCTTCGTCAATCGAGCAATATTTCTATATAGCTTTTTTTTTCTGCGGATCGACCTCCGTCGCGCCGCAGAAGGAACCGTTATACCAAAGCAGAAAGCCGTTGTCGTGATTCACGATGCAGCACTTCGGCAAGGGGCACGCCGGCGAGCATGGCAACGCAGGCGTGACCGCAAAACCCCGCTTGGACGGGGATTTCCCGAATACCGTCTATTTTCCGAATGGGGCGCTCCTTGGAATACGGGCTGTCATGATTGATGCGCGACAGCGCGTCGATCGGTTGCATTCCGATTTCATACTCTTCCGTCGTCTCGAGCGCCGACAGCGTTTTCTTTGTTACGGGAATGAAATAGATTCCGTTCCCCTTGGGGATCAGTTTACATTCAAAAGAGAGATCGAGGATAGTCACCTTGCATGGAATATTCCCCTTCAAGCCCGTCTCTTCCCACACGTTAAACGGTATCTCGATAAATGCGCGACCGCGTTCCGTGATTATCCCCGCGCGAAATTTATATATCATTTGATCTCCCTCTTATCAGCGTCGCCCGTCAGGCGATGCTTTCCGTTATTTCTTTTTTATTCTTAACGGGAAAGAGAATATCCAACACGAACATATTGTCCTGCAGGGAAATATTCATCTGACCGCCGTACTTTTCCGCGATATAGCGAATGCTCTTCATGCCGAACCCGTGATTGTTTTTATCCCGCTTGCTCGTGACGGGCATACCGTCCTTCATCTCGGGAGGCGCGGAGCAGTAATTTTCGAAATGCACGCCCAAGAAATTATCCTTGCGGGTGCCGATCAGCTTGATGACGCGGTATTCCTCCGCCTCCTTCCGCACGCACTCGATCGCATTGTCGATGGCGTTGCCGAACAGCGTGGAGAGATCGACGGGCTCCAAAAAGGACAGTTCGTCCCCGTCGAGCATATAGGTAAAGCGGATCTTATGCTTTTCGCAGATCATGCCTTTTTCGGTGAGGACGACGTTGAGCACCTCGTTGCTCGTCTTGGCAATCTTGCCGTACAGAATGACGGCGTTTTCGATCTCCCCTATTCTCTCTTCCCGCTCCTTTTCGTCCATCGTGCGCAGAGCCGCGATCTGATGCTTTAGATCGTGACACTTGGCGTCGATGATCTCGATGCTCTCCTTGGTAAGCACCTGGCGCTTCTTTTCCTGATAGAGTAGCTCTTCCAGGACGATTTTTTCCGTTTCGAGCTGTTTGTTCCTCGTTTTGAGTTCCCCGTTTCGGAAGAGACCGAACTGCGCGCTGAGGGCGAAGATACAGCAGATCAACGCGTAGATCCTCGCATAGACGCTCCAACCCTGGATGCCACTGATTAGGGCGCTCAAAACGTAGACGGTGAAGACGATCCCGGCAGAAAGCATCAGCAGGGAGAGCCTGTTCTCTCGCGATTGACTGGCGAATTTTTTGTTGGGAAACAGCAATCCCAACACCAGATACACGACGGCAAAGGTCAGAAGATAGACAACTCTGCCCCCCCACGCGGAAAAGTTTTCCGTTCCGAACACGTCGAAAATGATCATCATGACCATCCATGCCGCATTCTGAAAGGCGAATGCCGAAACGGCGTAGAATACGCTGCCCATGACGGAAATCTTCATGCAGGCGAAGATCTCCGCCGCGATCAGGGCAAATACGATGAGATACCCTAAATTGACGGGACCGACGGACATTTTACCAAAAGGCAAAAAGTACGTCAGACCGCCGACGGCGAGAGCGCCGAGCAGGCGAAAGAGAAAGTGCTCTCTCCGCTCGTAATGCCGCACGCACACGACTGCGGCAAAAAGCATTTCCAGATAAAAATTCAAAAACCCGAAAGCGATTATATCCTTAAAAATATTCACAGCCTTGCTCCTTATTTACCCGATTTATTGATGTAGAGGGATAGTTCCGTAAAAAAGGATTTCTTTCTCGATCGGCTGATATGGAGCACTTGCCCATCGTCGAGGAAAAGATCCTCTCCGTCCACTTCCTTTACGTAGCGCAGGTTGACGATATAACAGTTATCCGGTCGGGAAAACTGCTTTTTATCGAGTTTCGCCTCGATTTCCTTGAGCGTGCCGCGGAAGGATAGTTGCTCCGTCTTGGTGTGCACGGTCACCTCGTGGCGAAACACCTCGATATATCTGATATCCGCATACGGCACTTTCCGAAAGAAAGCCGCGCCGGAGATATACAAAAAGTCGTCGTCGCCGCGGCGCATCTTTGCGATTTTCTTCATCTCCAACAGAATATCCACGTAACCGACGGGCTTCACCAAAAAATCCAACGCGCTCACCTTGTAGCCGTCGATGGCGTATTGCGCCATGTTGGTGACGAACACGATCTGCACCTCTTCATCCGTCTTTCGAAGGCGCTCCGCCGTTTCCATGCCGTCCATGAGGGGCATTTGGATATCGAGAAATACGGCATCGTATCCCTTGCCGTCCGTCAGAAAGTCGACGCCGTTCGCATACAGATCGACCTGACAAAACGCGCCGCTCTCTTCGGCGTAACGAAAGATATATTCCTTCATTCGCTCGCGTTCTTTTTCTTCGTTTTCGACTACCGCCAATTTCATTATCTTACTCCCATCTCGCCCTTTCGGCTCTTATCTCCTATAAATTAGCACAAAAAACAAATCTTGTCAATAGCCGTCGAAAATAAAAAAAGTCTTATCGGAAAGGGAGCGGCTCAAATTAAGGAGAAGAGGTAGAAAAATAAATTGGTGTTTTGCCGCTTTTTCAGATAAGACTTTCAGAGGAAAGAATGAATTAGATTCATCGTCTGCATTATATCAAATATACTCGAAAATGCAACAAGTTTTACATAAAATGCCTATTTTTTGGCTTAAACTGCATAAAAACGACAAAAATCGGTCGCAAGAGCGACCGATTTGATTCTTTCTTACGGATATTACAGCAAGGACTTATAGAGCGCGATGATATCTTCCTTGGTGGGATCCTTGGGGTTACCGGGACGGCAGGCGTCGTCCATGGCGGACTGCGCGAGGAAGTCGATATCCTCTTCCTTCACGATCGCCTTCAAATCCGCAGGAATGCCTACGTCTGCGGAGAGCTGTTTTACGGCGTCTACCGCGGCAGCGCAATACTCTTCGCGGCTCATATCGTCCACGTTCTTAACGCCCATGGCGCGCGCGATCTCGCGGTATTTTTCACCCGTCGCGTCCGCGTTCCAAGCCATTACGGTAGGTAACAAAATCGCGTTTGCCACGCCGTGAGGGGTATCGTAAACGGCGCCCAAAGCGTGTGCCATGGAGTGAACGATGCCGAGACCGACGTTGCTGAATCCCATGCCCGCGATGTATTGACCGAGCGCCATGCCCTCTCTGCCCTCTTTCGTGTTGGCTACCGCGCCGCGAAGATTTTCAGAGATCAAGCGAATGGCTTCGAGGTGGAACATATCCGTCATTTCCCACGCGCCCTTGGTGGTGTAGCCTTCGATGGCGTGCGTTAAAGCGTCCATACCCGTAGCGGCGGTGAGCCCCTTGGGCATGGTGGACATCATTTCGGGATCGATAAAGGCGACGACGGGGATATCGTGCGTGTCCACGCAGACGAACTTTCTCTTCTTTTCCACGTCGGTGATGACGTAGTTGATGGTAACCTCCGCCGCGGTACCTGCCGTGGTGGGAACGGCGAGAATGGGAACGCAGGGATTCTTGGTGGGCGCTACGCCCTCGAGCGAGCGAACGTCCTCGAATTCGGGGTTCGCGATGATGATGCCGATCGCTTTTGCGGTATCCATGGAGGAGCCGCCGCCGATGGCGATGATATAGTCGGCGCCGCTCGCCTTGAAGGCGGCTACGCCCGTCTGAACGTTTTCGATGGTGGGGTTGGGTTTGATGTTGGAATACAACTCATACGCGCAGCCCGCGCCGTCCAGAAGGTCGAGCACCTTTTTCGTCACGCCGAATTTTACGAGGTCGGGGTCAGAGCAAACGAATGCCTTCTGAAAGCCTCTTTTTTCTACTTCGCCGACAATTTCCTGCAGGCAGCCTGCACCGTGATAAGACGTTTCGTTAAGTACGATTCTTGCCATAATAATTTCACTCCTAAAATATATTTTTATCGATTGATGATATTATATCACGGGAGAGTGCTTTTTTCAAGACCTCTCCCGTAAATTTCACTTATTTTTCTTAGTAAATCAGAGATCGAGGAAATCGAGTCTCGTCTTGTCTGCGATATCGAAGAGATCGACGAGCTCCTTCATCTGAGAATCCTTGATGGTGTTGATCCTGGGGCGATTTCCGATGAGCATATAGATCTGCGCGGCTTTTTCCACCGTTTCGATGAGCCCGAACGTCTCGTCCATCGTCTTGCCCGCGCCGTACACGCCGTGGAGCGCCCAGATAACGACGCGGAAATCCTTCATCTTGTCCGCCGTTGCGACGCCGATGGAGTTGGTGCCGCACAGCATCCAGGGGAGAATGCCGACCCCTTCGGGGAACACGACGATACATTCGGTGCACATCTCCCAAAGGGTGTGGGTGAACTTCTTTTCGTCCAGTTCGTGCACGAAATTCATGGCGAGCGTGTTGGTGGGGTGCGTGTGCATGATCACTCTGTTTTCGGGCTCCACTTTCAATCGCGCCATGTGGCTCATCATGTGCGCGGGGAATTCGGAAGTAGGTCTGCCCCCGTCCTTATAGCCCCACAAAAGCTCGACGCCCTTGCCGCCCTTGGCGATGCGGACGATGCCGAGATTCGTTTCGGGGTCTACTTCCACGTTCTTGAAATACTTGCCGGTGCCCGTCACGATGAAAATTTTACCTTCGATGGGAGACGCGTCGAAGTCCGCCGCGTTCACGCCCATTAAGGGAATGGTGCGGATGACGCGATTCAAATCGAGATATTCGGCGACCTCCTCTTCCTCGAGCATATAGGAGATATTGCCGCCGTTTCTCTCGTCCCAGCCGAGACGGTACATATTTGCCGTAGTACGTTTCATTTCCTCCACGAAGGGAGCCTTCAAAATATCTTTCATCTTAAACTTAACACCTCGCTTTCGTATTTTTTGATCTCCGTATAATACTCGTTGGAGAGCCCTTCTCTCTCGAGATATTCCTGCCACACGGCGCCCAAAGGGAGCAGTTTGCACTCTTCCTGCCGCACCATGAGCTCGGTAAACTCGCCGTTATCCTGCAACGCCTTGAGCTTTTCGTTGGGAAGAAGGAGAGCGAACAGGAGAGCTTTTTCCATGGCTCTTTGCCCCGTTACCCAGGCAGAGAGGCGGTTGATGGACGCGTCGAAATAATCCAGCCCGATCTTCACCTTATCCACGGCGTCGTTTCTCACGATTTCCTTGGCGATCTCTTTCAGCTCGTCCTCGAAGAGAACGACGTGGTCGCTGTCCCATCTCACGCCGCGCGTCACGTGCAAGGCGATCTTGTCGTAGAAGGCGAGGAGGGAAGGGATCTTATCGGAGACCACTTCGGTGGGATGATAATGTCCGTTGTCGAGCAGACAGCAGATGTCGTTTTTCGCCGCGTAGTTCTGATAGAACTCGTTGTTGCCGACCGTGTAGCTCTCCACGCCGATGCCGAACACCTTGCTCTCCACCGCGATATTCACCTTATTCTTATCATAACCGATGGAAAGGATTTCGTCAAGAGATTTTTTTAATCTCAAACGGGGTCCCATTCTGTCGGCGGGAACGTCCTTGAAGCCGTCGGGCACCCAAATGTTCATCATGACGGGGGAACCCATCTCGTCCGCGAAATATTCGGAGATGCGGATGCAGGATTGACAATGCCTTACCCAAAAGGAGCGGATCTCTTCGTCGGGGGATGAGAGCGTAAGCCCGTCCTTCACCTTCGCGTGTGAAAAGCAGGTGGGGTTGAAATCGATGCCCGTTATGCCGATTTCTTTGGCGAACGCCACCCAGGGCGCAAAATGCTTGGGCTTATAAGCGTCGCGGTCGATCTTGCCCAAATCCTCCCCCAAGATCGCGTAGCACGCGTGAAGGTTGAGCCGCTTGTTGCCGGGCATTAAGGAAAACGCCTTTTGAATATCCGCTTTGAGCTCCTCAAAAGTTCTCGCCCTGCCGGGATAGTTGCCCGTCGTCTGAATCCCGCCCGAAGCGGCGCCCGCGCCGTCGAAGCCGATGACGTCGTCCCCCTGCCAACAATGTACGGAAACGGGGATATTTTTTAACGTTTCGATCGCTTTTTCGGTATCGATCCCGTAGAAAGCGTACTCTTCTTTTGCCATTTCGTAGTATTTACTCATAAGATGCCTCCATCTGTATTTTTAAGTTTCCGATCGCGGTCGCCTCGATGGGGAGCGCGATCACGGTTTTTCCCGTAATCTCTTGCGTCAAGCGATTGAGGTACTCGTTTTTCGCCCCGCCGCCGACGATATATAATTTCTGAAACGTCATGCCCGTATTCCGTTCGAGCTCGCAAAGCGCGTCCCGATAGCCGTGAGCAAGCCCTACGTAAGCGGCTTTGAAGTAATCGCCCACGCTTTTCGGTTTTTGCTCCGCCGCGGCGAACCAGTCGTCGAACGCCTCTTTCATGCTCGCGGGCGCGAGAAAACTGTTGTCGTTGATATCGGGAAAATCGCAAAAATCGCTCTCTTGACACGCTTTTATGATTCTTGAAAACTCCCAATCGGGGCAAAGCTCCTTTTTTAAGTTATTGACGACCCACATGCCCATGATATTCTTCTGATAGCGGGTATACCCCACGCCGCCCTCGTTGGAATAGTTGGCTTTACGGCTGTTTTCGTCGGTGATGGCGTTTTTTACCTTGATGCCGAGCAAGGACCACGTTCCCGAGGAGATATACGGCTCGTTGCCCTCCATGGGGATCCCCTCCACGGCGCTCGCCGTGTCGTGCGAGGCGCACAGCACCACTTTCGTATTGCCGCCCACGTAGGAGGCGACCTCCTCTTTGAGCGTCCCGACCGTCGTGCCGGGCGCGGAAAGCTCTTTGAACAAATGCAGGGGCAAGCCGAGCGAGGCGAGCATTTCTCTATCGCAATCCCCCGTCTCCGCGTTCACGAAACCGCCCGTGGTCGCGTTGGTAAACTCGTGTTTTTTCACGCCCGTCAGCCGATAGGAAAGCCATTCGGGGAGCATCAAAAAGTCGGTGGCTCTCTCCAGTCTGCCCACTTTTTTGTCCGCCGCCAGCTGATAGACGGTGTTGAAGGGTTGGAACTGAATGCCCGTCCTTTGATAGAGCGTCTCGAAGGGAACTTTTTCATGCACTTCGGGAATGATTGTTTCCGTGCGCGAATCGCGGTAGGCGTATACGGGGAAAATCTCCTTTTCCCCGTCCATCAGCACGTAATCCACACCCCAGGTATCGACGGAGAGACTCTCGATGGCGGGAAAGCGATCAAACGCCTTTTTGATGCCCTCCCGCACGTTGCCGTACAACTTTTCCACGTCGTTGACAAGACTGCCGTTTTTCTCAATAAAGCCCGTTTCGAAACGATAGACCTCGAAGAGCTCGCCTGTCGAACTGCCCACAATGTGCCGTCCGCTGGAAGCTCCGATGTCGATCGCCAAATAATATTTTTTACCCATATCTACTCACTCCGCAAAGGTGTGTTTTCCGCTTTTCACTTTCTCCTGCTTTCCGGAAGGCAATCTCACCGTGCATTCGGTGCCGAAGGGAACTTCCACTTGCAGGGTAAATTTCCCTTCCTCCTTCTTCCACTCGGCTGCGATCTTGCCGTACGGCGTATGCACTTCCCCCTTGGCAAAGGATAATCCCTCTCTGACCAAAGGCGCGACGGTAAAGGACTTATAGCCGCCCTCTTTCGCTTCCACGCCGAGGATCCTGCGGTAGAGGAAATCGCCGACCGCGCCGCTCGCGTAATGATTGAAGGAGATCATGCCGCCCGTGCCGTCCTCCGCGCCCGTGTTGGAGGAGCCGTCCTCTTTGAGGGCGTCCCATCTTTCCCAAATGGTCGTGCCGCCCGCCTTGACCTCGTACAGCCAGGAAGGGCACTTGTCGTTTAAGAGCATTCGGTACGCCTCCTCTTCCTGCCCGTTGTCCGCGAGGGCGAACAGAATGTACGGCGTGCCGGGGAAACCCGTGCCGATGCAATGATCGTTTTTCTGCACGAGCGCGGCAAGATTTTCCGCCGCCTTCTTCTTCTGATCTTCGGGGAACATATTAAAATACAGGGGCAAGACGTATGCCGTCTGAAATTCGTTTTTGAGCTTTCCGTTGCCGTCCGTCAAAAGGGAGACGTACGCGTCGGAAACCTTATCGTGCAAGGTCTTATAGTATTTTTCGTCGTCGGGTTTGCCTAAAATGCCCGCGATGCGGCTCAAAAGTCCGCTGGTGGCGGCGAGCGAACCCGTGCCCGTCCACTTGCATCTCGCCTGCCATGCGCCCATGGAATCCACGTCGGGCGCGATCCAGTCGCCGAACTGCATCATGGGGATATCGTTCCAAATGTAGCGGTGCTTGCCGATCCCGATGTTCGCCCAGAACTTGCAAGCCTTGACGTATTTTTTCATCGTCTCGTAATTTTCTTCGAGAACCTTTTTATCGCCGTAAGAGAGATATTGCGCCCAGGGCACGAACACGCAGGCGTCGCCCCAGAAGGCGATCGCCTTTTTCGGCATGGTTACGGGGAACCCGTACCCCTGCACGGGAACGGTGTTGGGGATCCCGCCCCCTCTCGTCTGCTCGGCGCGCACGTCGCCCAACCATTTATCCAAGAAACGGTTCATATCGAAATTGAAGCAAGCCGTCTGCGCGAACACGGCGATATCGCCCGTCCAGCCCATGCGCTCGTCGCGCTGCGGGCAATCGGTGGGGATATCCATAAAGTTGGAGCGAGCGCTCCAAAGAATATTCTCCTGTAAACGGTTCACCCGCTCGTCCGAGCAAGCAAACTTTCCGTTCTCCTCCAAATCGGAATAGAGCACGAGGGCGGAAACCTCGATATCCTTTTCCCCGATACCCGTCACGGAAATATAGCGGAATCCCATATAGGTGAGGGTGGGCGAATACTCTTGTTCGCCGTCCACGCAGATATAGGTAGCGGTCGCCTTTGCGCTGCGCAAGAGTTCGGTGAAGAGGGTGCCGTCCGATTTGAGCACTTCGGCGTGACGCACGGTGACGACCTGTCCCTTTCTGCCGCGAATTTTCAGCTTGACGACGCCCGCAAAGTTCTGCCCGAAGTCGTAAATGAGCTCCTCCCCTATTTTGTTGACGGAGACGGGATTTAACTCCCCGTGCGCCTTGACGGGAGAACCGATGGCGGCGTAGAGCGCGGGCGTAAAGCCGAGTCTCTTTTCGATAGCGTTCACCCACTCCGATTTTTCAAGATCCACGGTGGCGTCGAAGGTCTCCCCGTCGTAAATATCCGCCATGCGAACGTTTCCGTCCATGGAGACGAGCCAGCTCTCGTCTGTGGGGATCACGACGATCTCGTCGTCCTCGTATTCGACGCGGATCTCCGCCTTTAACGCCTGTTTATCCGTCGTGACGCGATTCACGCGGGAAAATACGAAGGAGCCGACCGCCCAACCGCCCGAAACGACGGCTGCGAGCCGATTCTCCCCCTCTTGCAGAAGGGAAGTCACGTCGTAGGTCATGTATTGCAGTCTCGTTTTATAGGAAGTAAAGCCGGGCGCAAAATAATCCTCCCCCACCCGCTTTCCGTTGAGAGCGAGGGTGAAAATGCCCATGGCGGTCGCGTAAATCGTCGCCGACTTCACCTTTTTGGCAATGGAAATGCTCTTTTTGAAGTTCATGGGGATGGGAGACACCCTTTTTTCCGTAAAGGAATAGGTGGGGTGCGTGATCCACTTGCCCGCCCAAGGGGTATTCATCTTCCCCGTTCGGAAGGTAGCGCTCTTTTCGGCAGTCTCCCCGTAGATATCTTTCGCCCTCACGGTGACGGTATATTCGGTATAAGGCTTTAACGGCTCTCCCTCGTAGGGCACCATGATCTGCTCGGAGGTGATCTTCTTCCAGCCGTTCACCGTTATCTCCGCTTCCTGCAAGCGGTTATCTTCCCTTTCCGAAGAAAGAACGTAGGAAAAACGGGGCTGCACCCGATCGGTTACGCATCCCTGCTCTAAATTCTCGATTTTCAGTTTTTCGATTTTCATGTTCTTTGTTTTTCTCCCCCTTTGATATTTTTCCCGTACCCGAAACGGTCTGTATGATACTGCCGCACACGGCAGTATCATATTAACCGTTCCTGATAAGAGGAAAGTATGTTATGAAAAAAAGCTAATTGAAATATTTTCGACGCGCTTTTCCAAGCGCACGTCTATCGAAAGGATTCCCCCCTCGCGGATCGGTTTATCGCAAAGGGACAAACCGATCGGGGAGAAGATGAATGATTCGTCGCCTCACCCTCTCTCCCCCGCCGAAACGGGAATGGGAAACAGGGAAGGCAACCGGGTGGAACGCTGTTCGGAAAGGGAGATTTCGCCCCTTGCGTATTATGATACGAAACAATATCTTGACATAAAGGAATAAAAACTGTTTGTTTCTTTCATTCCGTTTATCAATTCGAGTATATCACCGTTTTTTTATACTGTCAATATTTTTCCTCAAAAACGAAAATAAACTTGACAAACAAACAAGAATAGGCTATAATTCAATCAAAAACGAACAAAATTCGAGCAAACAAGGGGATTATTATGGATAAAGAACGCCAATCGCTCATCATGGACTACCTCAAAAATCATAAACACGCGTCGGTGCGGGAACTCGCATCCATCTTCTATACGAGCGAGGCGACGATACGCAGGGATTTGAACGTTCTGCAAACGAGCGGTCAGGTACAGCGCTCGCACGGGGGCGTATCCCTGGTGGACAACGCGAACGAGATCTCCATCTACGTTCGTCTCGCCAAAAACTCCAAGGAAAAAGAGCGGGTAGCCCTCATCGCGCTCAAACATATTCCCCCTTTTCAGACGGTATTTATCGACAATTCCTCCACCTGTCTCGCGTTAGCGGAAAAGATGAATCTCTCCAACAAGACGGTCATCACCAACGGTTTGCAAATCGCGCTCACCCTCTCGCAACGGGGGGACGTGAACATCGTAATGCCGGGCGGCGATGTCTGGTACAACACCAACTCGGTCACGGGTAGTATGACGGTAAAGCATTTGAGCGAGCTCACCTTCGATATGATGATCTGCTCCTGCTCCGCCTTGGACAGTAAATATTGCTACGAAGTCTCCGTGGACGCCGCAACCGTGAAACAAGTCGCCTTTGAGCGGAGCAAAACGCATATTTTACTCGCCGACGCCACAAAGATCGGCGAAACGGCGCTCGCCGCCGTAAAACCCCTTCGGCTTTACGACGAGATCATCACGAACGCCCCCGACGAGGCGCTCACCTTCCTTCGCAATCAGGGCATCAAGGTATTCAATAACTGATATCCCCTTTCGCAAAGAGCACTTTTTCCCAAAAAAGAATGCGTTCGGCTTTCTGCCGAACGCATTCTTGCTTTTTACGCGCTTTGACGGATGAGTGCCTCGATCTGCTCCACAGACAAGAGTCTGCCCGTCGCGACCACTTTGCCGAGGACGACAACCTTATAGAAAGGATTCCAAATAGCTCAACATCGTGGAATAATATTCTCCCAGATAATCTTTCGCCGTCGTATCCGCCAAAAAGGCGTTCAATCGTACTTCGGCGCCCTCTATCGCCATATAATATTCCTTCACGGCGCGGAATCTGTCGAGCGCGTCGAGAGAATAATCGGGCGAACTCGGATCGTAAGCCACCGCCGTCGGGTCGGTGCCCGTAATGCCGCCCCCGCCCGAAGAGGGACTCTCCGCATTTGCCACGGAATCGTATGTGATATCCGCAAGATCCCTCACTTCCGCTTCGTAAGCCTCGATGAGTTCATTGATCATCGCGTCCAGGAGCGTAGAACGCGCCGTACCGTTGGCAATCAGCATCAGCTTCGCGCTCTCCTTGTCCGACTCCAGCTTTTTCTGCAACTTATTCTTTTCCGCCTGCGCGTCGTACACGATCTTACGCTGATCGTAATTGAGCACGTTCCATTGCGCCTCTGTAAAATGCAACACGTCAATATTCATGCAACTCCGCCTCCCAGGATTTTAATTTTGCAAAACTGCCGCTCACGCTGACGGTGAAACAGTCGGACGGCAAATTCGGTTGCACGGTACAATTCCCCGAGCATTCCTTTTGGAAGATTCTCCCCTTCGCTCGAACGGTCAGAATATAATTCCCCTCCGCCGAAAGGGTAAATCTTTTCAGCACCTTTCGCCTGCCGCCCGCGCCGAAATTCGTATGCGAGCAACGCCACAAAAAGCGATATTCATCCTCCGCGCACTTTTCCTTCACGCGATAGATGTATCTATCCTCCCCGACAAAATACAGTCCTTCGCCGGAGGAGCCGAACACTCTCCCGTAGAAGGGCAAAAGCGTCGCCTCTCCCGTCTCGGGATTCCATTTTAAGGAAGTCTCCTCTCCCTCTTTCGTTTTCGCACCCATATAGAACACGCCGCCGTGCGCGACGGGCGCGCCGAACGTTTGCTTGTCGAGAAGAGAGAATATTTCCCTGTTCATCTCCACCGCTTCGTTTCCGTCAAAACGGAAAAGTCCCCGATCGGTCACGAGCAGGATATATGCACCGCATACGACAAACTTATCCTCCTGAATATTTCCGACGTCGAGATCGAAGTGCTTGACGGTAAAATTCCGATTATCGCCGAGCGCCGTAAGCCGCGTCAAGCCCCTTTCCCTTACGATCCATAGCTGTCCGGAAAAGCTCAAAAATCCGATACATTTTCCCTTGTCGCGCGGTAACTCTATACTGCCGCCGTCCTGCACGCCTTTGGAAAAATCCGTCATGTCGAGCGCCTTCGAGTAATGAATTAAATCGTTATTCTCGCTGTCCAACACGAACATTCTCTCATAGTGCAAAATCGCGTGCGTATTGTCGGGGACGGAATCGACGTTGTAATACGTCCTCGTCAGCGTGGCGTAACGGTAAGTCAATTGATTCCCCGCGATCACAAAAAAGTTTCCGCCCGACGTTTCCTTATAGGTAAAACAGTCCGGTTTTCTGGGGAAAATCATACGCCCCGCCGAGAGCCCGAAATTCGTGGTATAGCGGTATAAGTACCCGTCCGTCGCGTACACGAAACACAATTTCTTTCTCACGCCATCCTCTTCGTACCAATGAAAGAACATCTTGATAGGATCCGCGCCCACGCTCACCCTCTCATCGTTGAAATACAACGGTTCGCAGGTCTGACTCGCGCAGAGAGCGCCGCCCACCCGTTCCAATCCGATCACGCGATCGGCATAACAGCGATCGTCCTTTTCCTCTCCGCGGTACCCGAAAAACAGCGAAGAGGAGATCACTTTTTTCGTCGGTTTTATCACCTCGCTCGCGCGCTTGCCCGTCATACCCATCTTCTCTCCTTCATTCTCATATTTTTTCGGTTGGCGCGTTCCGCCGCCTTCATCTTTTCGAAATATTCCGTATTCCACACGGCGCTCTCGGCGAGCAATCCCCTGCCGAGATAATAATTTTTCAGCACGCCCGCGACCAAAGCGGAAAAGGGAACGCCAAAGGCAACTTCGCTTTCGTCCGCAATCGTTTTATCGGCGGGAAGATAGGTATACGTCACCGTCACCGACTCTCCCTTTACCGATAAATAGGAGGCGTACAGCGCATACTCCAATTCATTCCCCTGCCCGTCGCACACGCTCTTGACGGAGGACGGCTGTGTTAAGAACGCGCTGTACAAAATTTTACCGGTTGTAACGAAAAAATTCTGCTGTGCCGTCAAAGGAAAGAATTGCAGAGCAATATCCTTTTCCGCCTCGTTATAGTACGCTAAAAGCTCTTTGCTCTCCTCCTCTCCCTCGTCGCTTTTTCCGTTCCAATAATCGACAAGCTCCGCCTTTCCTATTTTCACGGCGACGTCCGATAAGATATCTTTAACCTTCATCACATTTCCTCCTGATAAAACAGGGGCGGACCGTTCGTCCGCCCCGTCGTTCGTCGTAACCGACCTATCAAGCGCCGGCAACGCCGTCGGTGACGCCCTTCACCATCGCCTGCGCGGAAGGATTAAAGCACATGAGGTTGAGATACTTCACCAAAGTCGCTTCGTAAATGGGCTTTCCAGCGACCTGCTTTAAGATCTTGCCGTCCTCGCCCGGGATCCAGTCCCAATCACCGAGCTGATACATACAGAAGTCTTCCGTATTGAGGAAATACATGGTTCCCGCGGGACAGAATCTGTCCGTCACGATGGGGATTCCGTTAAAGCTGATTGCCTTAAAGCCGCCCTTCAAATCGAGCGTATCCACGTATCTCTTGTTTGCCGCAAACAAATTGACGAGCGCTCTTCTCACGTCGTTGGAGCAGATGATGAAATTCGTTCTGCTGCCCGTAGTTTCCTCCAGATGATCGAGCACTTCCATCATCTTCACCTCGCTCACGGCACCGAAATCCTCTACGATGTAAGGCGTCAACGCGCTGCTCTTGCTTCTTTCCACGCCGTAAATGGTGTCGCTGTCGCTGAACACGGTACCGAGCCCGCAGATCTCCTTGTTGAAGGATTCCTGAAGGGTGATGAACGCGCCCTTGGGCAAGGAATTGTCGGTAAACGCGGTTTCCGCCAAAATGAAGTACTTGTTCACCTTATCGACAAAGGAAATGCGCTTGCCCGACATATATTTGTTGGTTGAGGACGTATACAAATCGACGATCATGCCCTCGCTCAAATTTCTTGCGTCCTCGACGGTGATGTGATTGCTCGTCACGCCCGTGATCTTGCAAAGCTTACCGGAACCGTCGCCGAAGAGCATTCTGTCGAGGTTAAAAGTCGCGCTTCTTAAGAGGTGTTGCATCTCGTCGTTCAAGAGATTAACGAATGCGCCGTCGTTATTGCGGGACGCCTTTACCGCCTTATCGGAAATTCGGAAATTACCGAACAAGTTTTTAAGATCCTGCGTAAAGCTCAGGAAATTTCCGTCGTCGGAAACGGGAAGATCTCCGTCCTCGCTGCCCGCGCCGATGCCGCCGCTCACGCCGAGACGAATGGCTTTTTCGACGCCCTTACCCGCCATATCGATGGAGGATTTTGCGATCTCCGCGAGGAAGGGATTCACCGTCATATCGAGCTGTTCCTTTACCGCGTCGAGATAATATGTCTTTAATACGCTGTCTGCTGTCGTTACTGTAATCATTCTCTTTTTCTCCTTCTTATTTCGTTGATTTTCGGAGAACGGGCTCCTTTCAGACTCTCCCGTCCCCCTTTTTTTCCGTGAAATGCTCTTTCACGCCTTTTTTAAGAAAAACCGCTCTCGAAACGCTTGTCTTTCTCCGCACCCCGATTTGTTTTTAGAAAGGTTTCCTCTTCTTCGTCGACGCGCCGCCCGTTTTTTCCTCGGACTACCGTCCCGTTTTTCAAAACCATGCTTTCTCCGAACAGGAACATCCCCGCCTGCTTTTTTCTCGAACTACCGCCCCGTTTTTCAAAACCATGCTTTCTCCGAATGAGCTCCGCTCGTTCCGTCGAAACACTCGCCTTCCGCCGCGCCCGATTTTTTTGGAAATATTCCACCTCTTGGGCAACGCGCCACCCACTTTTTCTCAAACTGCCGCCACGATTCCAAAACCATGCGTTCCCAAACAGGAATCACCCGCCCGTTTTTTCCTCGGACTACCGTCCCGTTTTTCAAAACCATGCTTTCCCAAACGGGAAACGCCTTTCTCTTAACGAGTGCCGCACTCTCCGTCGAAACACTCGACTTCCGTCGCGCCCGATTTTTTTGAAAATTTTCCTCTTATTCGTAAACGCGCCGCCCGCTTTTTCCTCAGACTACCGTCCCGTTTTCGAACCCGCGCGTTCCCAAAGAGGAACAGCCTCGCCCGCTTTTCCTCGGGCAACCGCCCTGTTTTTCAAAACCACGCTTTCTCAAACGGAAAACCCCTTTCTCCGAACGAGCGCCGCACGCCCTCGAAAACGCTTGTCTTTCTCCGCACCCCGATTTGTTTTTAGAAAGGTTTCCTCTTCTTCGTCGACGCGCCGCCTGCTTTTTCTCAAACCGCCGCCACGACTCCAAAGCCGCGCGTTCCCAAACAGGAACCACCCCACCCGCTTTTTCCTCAAACCGTCGCCACGACTCCAAAGCCACGCGTTCCCAAAGAGGAACAGCCTCGCCCGCTTTTCCTCGGGCTACCGCCCCGTTCTTCAAAACCATGCTTTCCCAAACGGGAAACGCCTTTCTCTTAACGAGCGCCTCCTTCTCCCGCCGAGCGAGGAGTCCCCGCTCCAACGGGAATTTTCCTTTCGCGCCGACAACGTTTTCCAAAAGGCTCTTTCACCCTTTTCGTTCCTTGAGCATTTTTCTTTTTTGGGAAGCCGTTTAACGATTTCCGTCGTTCCCCTTGAAATACTGCAGGGCGAGACCGCCCGCTTCCCGCACCGATCTCGGTTTTTTCTTTTCCGAAGTCACGATGGCGCCGCCGCACCCCATCAAGGGGATCTTCTTTGCCGCGACGGAGGCAAGATATCTTTGAATGATCCTCTCCTCATCCGCCTTGTCCGAAGCGATTTCCCGTTCCTTCTCGCCGACTTCATTCGCAAAAACCTGCGTTTCGGGATTATCTTCCTGCGAAGGTCCCTCGTTCGCGTCGTTTTCCGTCATTTGTTCGGCTTGTTCGCTCGCTTTCGCGCGCTTTTCAAGTTCTTTGAGCCTTTGGCACTTCTTGGTATAGTCTGCCTCGAGCTCGATATATGCCGCATAGAGGGCATCGGGGCTCTTAAATTTTCCGAAGGGTGCAGTCGCGCCGTCTTTTTCTCTTTTCGTCTCCGTCTGCGCCGTCTCCTCTTCCTGATCGCGAGTTTGTCCGATGTTATCCTTTTCTACCATGTTTTTATTCTCCTTTTACAATTTGTTTTTTATGTTCTTCCAAATGAAGGAGGATGCGCTCCTTCAAAGCCTTGTCCTTCTTATTTTTGAATTCTTCCGATAAAAGATATCGAATATGTTCGCGGATATGCACCTCGTGATCGTCGTAACCATCCGTCTCCACGTTGCCGGCGGCAAAGGAAATATTTTCATCTCTCGCCTTATCCTCGTGCAGAGAAGTGAGATCCTTCGTCGCGGCGAAAGAGGCAAATCCGAGGGCGGTCAAGATGCGGTTTTTATTCTCTTCGGTGATCTTCCCGTCAGAGTCCGTCAAAAGACCGAGCTCCAAAAGCTGCAGCAAGTTATTCCGCACGTTTTCGGGCGTAGAGCGCTCTTCCGTCTGTACGATCACGTCGTCGGCGCTGATATCGGACGAACTGAAATAGAAGTTCTGCACGCTCTTGCCGTTTCCCGAATATCGCAGCAATCTCTTTTCGGGGGAAAACTGCTTAAACAGTCGCAAGATGTGTCTGCCGATCTCCTTCACGGCGTCGTCGATATTCTTACTCGTAAAGCCCATCTTCTCGTTATACTGTTCGAGCAAGATCTTGAGCCCCGTCGCGCTCGTCACGTTGGTGGGCAAAGAGGCGTTGCGGGAAAACTCGTTGGTCTCTCCGAGCAATAAAAACTCCTCTTCGAGCCGCTCCTCTTCTCTGGAAAATTCCGCGGGGATCTCCCCCTCCTTCAGCCAATCGGGCGGCGTAGACCCCTGTCGATACACTAAGATCTTTCCGGGCGACAACCCTTCTTCCTCCAGCTCTTCCGTATCCACGGAGCCGTCCTCGACGGCGACCACGCCCATCGTCAAGCGGTTCATGAATTCATGCTTTCGGTTGCGCACGGCGTTGTAGGCGCGCTGTAAGGGGATCAACCTCTCCACGATGCTCCCGCCGTAAAAACATCCGGGCAAGGATAAGCTCTTTTGCATGACGAAGGGAAAATCCCTCTGACCCCCCTTGCCGTTCCGATAGGGCAGTTCGCCGATATAGAGCACCTTGTCGCCCGCCACGATCTCCACTCTGCCGTTTTTATGTTTTTCGTCCGCCCGCGTGTACCGCTCGATCACGATCTCGTGATCTTTCTTTTCGTTTTTGTTTCCGCCCGTCTGCATCGCCGAGTTTCCCGTCTGCGCGCTGAAAGGCGAAAGGGAAAATTCGGAAATATCCCTTCCCTCCACCTCCACGCCGTAAATCTCGTAGATCTTCTTGACGGACATGGCTTTTGCGTGAATCAGGGACTCGACGTCCCCCAAGCCCGAGGCGGACAAGTCGTCGGGGTACACCTCGAAGGGCGAGAGCGCCACGATTTCCGTACAGCCCTCGCAGATACTCCTTTCCCCGTCCGTGCCGATCTCCATACCCTTGTCGTTGTTCCAAAGCACCTTATAGAACGCCGTTCCGCAGATCTCCGACCAGGCGATCGCCTGCGTGATGCACCCGTCGAGATCGCCCTCTTCCTGCGCATAGGATACTATGCCCTTGGCGAGCTCCGCCGCGCGGATATCGCTCTCCTCGTCCGAGGCGGGGCGCACCGTCAGCATGGGATGCATCTTTTCGAGCTTGGCGATTCTTGAATCCACGATGGGCGCGATGTGATTAAACACCCGCTTGCTCTGCCAATAGTAGCGTTTCCCTTCCTCGAAGAGTTCCCCGTCGGGACCGACGTCGCAATATTGCAAGCCGCTCACAAAATTCATGTTGAGCTGCCAGCCCCGCTCTATCTTGAGTCGCGCTTCCCTTCTCGCCTCAAAATCCTCTTGAATCTCCTTCACGAGCTCTCTTTCTTCTTTCTCATTCATTTTAGTTCTGTCTCCTTTAGTTGCTTCTCGATACTTGCTTTTTCGCGTATCAGTTCCTCGTCCGTCCAGTTTTCCAACCGTTCCGTCTCGTGAACGTATTGAATGGCTCGGAAATCGGGCGCCTCCTCCTTGATCGTCTCCTTTTTTCGGACGGGACGAAGATTTCCCTCCTCGTCCAACCCGTATTCGTAGGATGTCTCTCTCGAGACGGCACCGTACGCGAGCTGTTCGATCGCGCGTCTCCATTTAGAACGATCCATTGTTCCGTTTGATCCTCCTTTCCTTGTCGAGCTGTACCGCGGTTTTCGTAGCGAGCTCCGCCTTTTTGGGAAGGGGCTTGGACATGATATAGTAGCGCAATTCGTCCATGGCGTGATCGTCTCTCTTCACGGGCGCGTCGTCGTTTCCCCAATAATATCCCTTGAACTCCCGCACCATATTCACGCAATTTTTGAAGATAAAGAGATTCGGCTTTCCGTTGTCCCGCTTGAGATACTCCTTCACTTTGGAAACGCCGGAGAACACGTCCTTGTTCACCTTGGTATTCACCAAGATCCCGTTCTCGTAAAAGAGTTCGGAGACGCTCTTGGAGCAAGCGAGCGTCCGCTGATTCGCGGCGCTGTCGATCAACGCCTCGATCCTTCCCTTGCCGTCGCGATGCCAGCCGATGCTCTCGCTGATCTCGTAAATCTTCTTGGCGTGATGCTCCACGTCCTTGCCCGCCTCGTAATGCTCCGCCACGACGTAGATATTCCCGTCGTAATCGACGGCGTACCAGTGCGCCGAAAGCGGATTGTTCAATCCGGGGTCGATGGAGATATTGTCCTGCCATTCGAACGGCACCGAAAAGGGCTCGATCACGTGAAAACTCTCGTCGAAATCGGGATATACGAGCCCCGTTCCGCTCAAAAACTTACCGAACTTTCTGCTCTGCAGCTCCGCCTCGTCGAAACTCGACTCGATCTCGCGAATTTCCCTTTTATCCAGGTAGGGATTGTCCTTCCACTCCATGAATTCATACCACACCTCGGGATTGTTTCTCTTATTGAGATAGATCTCGTCGTACACGTAGGTCATGCCCTTTAAGGGGGTCATCGTGGCGAATATTTCCCCTTTCCGATCGATCACTCTCATGCGGCATTCGTTATAGATGTCCTTGGGCGGCTCCTCGTCGAACCATACGTAGTCGAGGGAACTGCCTTGAAACTTTTCTCTTCCCTGATCGCAGCTCTTAAAGCCGATGGTGGAGATTCCGCCGAACACGTTTTTCACGCGGATGAAATCGATCACGCCGTCCTCGGGACTCCCCTTTTTCCCGCTTATCATCACGATGTCGTCGATGCGGTCCTTTCTGAGGTAATGTAATATCTTCCTTTGCGCCACGTCGCGCTGCACCTGTTGAGAAAGGGAAACCACCCATCCCGCGGTATCCTTCTTATTCTTTTTATACGGATGATTGCCGACCGCCAGATACACGCACTCCACCGCGCCGCACTCCGTCTTACCCGAACGGTTTCCCCCAAAGACGAAACGAATGCGTTTTTTACACTTGTGAAAAGCGATCTGTTTTTTATGTTTTTTTCTCCCCGTATTGTACTTTGCCAGATTATCCTCTTTTTTTCTCCTCTCCAACTCTTTTTCTATCGCGGATAACCTTTCCTGTAATTCATTCATAATTCGTCAATAACTCCAACCCTTTCTCCTTCTCTTTTTTTTATACTGTCGGTATGAAACGCAAGTCCCCCCTCCTTCTCGTATTGTTCTTACTCTTCAGTTTTCTTTTCCCCCTCTCCCCCCGTTCCGCCGCGGCGGAAACGAACGTCTACGCCTGCGCCACGGAAGAGGGCACCCGCTTTTTCTCCTCTCCCAACGAAGAGAGCGCCCTCTTTCTTCTCCCGCAGAGCTACTACGTCAAAGTCCTCGCCAAGGGCAACGAGTATTCCTACGTGCAATACTTGGAAAACGTCTCCTGCTATCAGAGCGTGTACGGTTACTGTAAAACGGACGAGCTCCTCTTCGTCGACTACCTCCCCTTGAACCCGTATCTCTACTATACATACACCGTCACCTACACCACGCCGAGCCTCTCCTTGCCCGACTCCACGCTCTCCTCGTTTTCCTATCCCTGCGTCTACTATGGCGCCCACCCCACGCAGTCCGATTCCCTCTCCTACGTCCTCATCAACGGCAAATTCGGCTATCTCCCCTCCCCCGAGGGCTTTACTTACGAACGCAACACCGACTACGTCGAATATCTCCTCTCCCTCACCCCGGACCCGCCCCAAGAGGAACCCTCCGACGACGTTACCAAGCCCGTCGATTCCCCCTCCGGCATCTCTTTCTCCGTCGGCAAAATCATCGCCGTCATCGGCTCCGTCGCCGCCGTGCTCCTCATCGCCTGTTTTCTCCTCGTCACCTATAAGAGCGGAAAGAAGAAACAGTACTACTACGACGACTGATCTCTCGAGGCAAAGATAAAGGAACAGTCCTTTCCCCTCAGATAGCACTCGTCTTTTCCCGACTCCGCTTTTGCATAGACGCGCATGATGAGGTCGCTCCCCGAAAAGTCCTCCAAAAAGTCCTTCTCGCTGAACCCCTTTCCCCTCAGCCGAAAGGAGAACTTTTTCGTCACCGCTCGGATACGCCGAAAAAAGCTCGTATAGGAAAAGGGAAATCTGTATTCCCTGTACTTACCGCATAGCATCTTCTTTCTGCGGAAGTACTTGTATTCGAGCAAACACATTTCCTCTTCCGAAAAATCCTTTAAGATATGCTCCGTCCTGTCTCTCCATTTTTCGATCGCCCTTTCCTGCAATAAGCAGTTCACCACCTCCTCCGTCAATTTTTCCGTGTCGTAGTTTTTATAAGAAGTGTCGATCTTGGCTTTTGCGATTCCCCTGTACATTTCCTTTAGGTATTCCGCGCGGGGGTATAGATATAACGCGGTCTTTTCGTATCCGAACATCTCTTTTTCTTCCTCCCTTTTTTGTCACTCATTTTTAGAAATACGAACATTTGTTCGCTTTTCGTGAGATTATTATACCTTACCTTTTTCAAAAATGCACGCACATTCGCCAAAAATTTGAATTTTTGTTAGAAAATGATACAAATTACATATTCTGTATAACAGAAAAACAACACGGCAGAAAAAGAGGAATAAAAAACTTCAAAAATCTTGTCAAAATGCGAGGAATATGCTATAATGAAAAATATGAAAAAACATCCCGTACTGTTAGCGACAATTTTATGTTTCGGGAGTCTCTCTCTTGGTTTATGTTCTTTAGCGTCCCTCTCCGCTCAGGCGGACGAGGTGAGCGTTTCGAGCGAAAACTCGAGACTTCTCGTGCCGGGCAGTAAGCAGGAGTATCTGTCCCTGACTTCTCCTTCGTCCGTGTCCCACCACGGCGACGCTTTCGTGATCGCCGACGGCGCGCGGCTGTATCTGTATTCGCCGGAAAGGGACGGATACGAAACGTACGAGCACGGCTACAACAAAGACGCTCAACTCAACGTCATCACGCAAGCGCTCTACGCCACGGACGGAAACGTGTATTTCACGGACAGCACCAACGCTATCTATCGTTTTCAGCCCCAAAGCGGACAGATCGAGCGCTCCGCCATCAATTGCAGCGTATTCGCGCTGGATGGCGACACGCTCTATTACAGTACCGTAACGGGCAGAACGGTCACGATCGCCAAGACGGATCTCGATTTCTCCACACCCGAAACGTTAAAACAGTTCAACGGTATCGCGTCTCCCGCGCTCTACGCGTCAGGCGGCGATCTTTACTATTCTGATCGCAACGTCCTACGCTCCGTGAAAACGGGCGAGGGCATCGAAACGCCCCTTTTAGACGACGATATCTTCTCCTTCACCTTTCAGGGCAACCTCGTCTATCTCGTAACCGTCGGGGAAAAGCTCGTCGTGTTCGACCGTTCCAACCGCGACGAATTCACCTCCTTCGACGGCGCGTATAACTACGTCGAACAATTTAACGGCAGCGTGTACGCCGCAAACGGCGACAAGATCGAACGTTTCGGGGAGAACGGCAAAAAATCCCTCTACGAGATCAGCGCCTCATCCTCCTCCCCTTCCAGGCTCTCTCGGGCAAACAGCCTGTCCTATGACGGCGACGCGCTGACGGTAGCGGACGAAAGCACGGGTCGCGTCACGCTGTATTCGGAAAACGGCGACTATCTCTCCTCTTTTGAGACGGAATCTCTGCCCAATCGCGTCTGCTCGGACGACGATTCCATTCTCGTCGAGAGCGGCTCGCTCGCCCTTTTGTACGATAGAAAGGGAAACCTTCTCTCCCGCTTCGACGAGCTTTCGGGCGGAGAGATCTATTCTTCCGCCGTCAACGTGTACGGGGTGTACTACCTCGTCACCTCGGCGAACTCCTTCTGTAAAATATCCCCCTCGGCAAGCGGCGATTACGCGTTTGAAAAGGTCAGCAAGGGCTTAAACGCCGTTTCCCGCCACCTGACGGCAGACGTATACGGCAATATCTATCTTTCGCTGTCCGATCAATCCGTTTACCGTTTCAGCGAAACGGAATTTATGGACGCCACCGCGACGGGCGCTTATCGGTACCGATTCTCCTCGGAGATCAAATCCCTCTGCGCCTCCTACGACGGAACTCTCTACGCGCTCACGGAGGGCGCGATACTCTCCAGCGGGGAAGAACGTATTCCGCTCGAGAGGGGAGGCTACGTTTACGGCGACAGCTCTGCGCCCGTATCCATCGCCATCGGATACTCCTCGAATACCCTCTATACGCTGTACCCCACTTATCTCACGGCGACGGAGGCAATCGCCGTTCCCAACCTCAGCGACGTCTCTTTGGGCGACGCCGCGAGCGAGATCTTTCGCTTGGAAAGCGTTCCCCTGACCGTTGTCAGCGTGGAAAAGGGAGCTATCCTCTCCACGTTCGACCTCTCTTCCATCGAGAACGCGGAAAACTTCCCTTATACGGGCACGACGCGCGCGGAGGAGGAAAAGCAGGCGTTACTTCTCGGCAGTACGGCGGATTATTACATATTATCCCTGTTCGATCCCGAAACGCATCGCTATACCGCGAATTTCGTCGCCAAAACCTCCTGTAAGGCGCTCGATTCCGACTTATTCTTGACGGAGAGCGAAAAATTCCCCGACGGCACGGCTTATACGTCCAACGCGGTCGAACTGTTAAAGTACCCCTTCTATTTCAAAAATCTCGCGCTCTCCCAACTCACACGCAGTCAGAAAGTCACCGTACTCGGCGAGGTTTCCCTCAATAACGGGGAAGATTTCCCCTATTGCTACGTCTCCGTAGAGGCGGACGGACAGTCGCTCACGGGCTATATCCCCGCGTCCTTCCTCGTGCGCGCGAAGGACACTTCGGGCAATATGAATTATATCTCGACGGGCTACATCTACACCGCGGAAAAGACCATCGTCATGACGGCGCAGGACGGAAAGCAAAAATCCTTCTCCACTTCCCTCCCCTTCAATGTGATCGGCGATCCTTATCAGGAAAGCGAAGTGACCATCTCGTACACGGACTTAGACGGCACCACCTATTATACGGCAGTCTCTTCCGATCTGTTCAAGACGAACAAGCAAAAGAATTTGCGCAGATACGTCGTCATCGTATTCGGCATTATCGCCGTCATCATCGTCACCGACTATTTCATTCTCCGCAAGCGCAAGCCCCGCGAGGACTTGGACGACGACGAGGAATATTACGAATAAACGAAATTGATCGAGGCAACCGCCCCCGAAAGATACTTGCTTTCGGGGGCGGTCTCTTTTTTTTATAAAAACCCCCGAAAAGCCAACGCTTTTCGGGGGGTTGCAGGGAGCCGACGCTCCCGATTTTTTTGTTTTAACCGTTCTTTCCCTTCCCCTTCAGCGCCGCGTGCAAGGGAATGCTCGCCTTGGCGTTCAGAGAGAGCGGCGAAAAGTTTCCCGCTCGATACTGAATGAGCCCTTCGGACGCAATCATGGCGGCGTTATCCGTGCAATAGCGCTTGGATGGCATTACGAGCTTGAAACCGGCTCTGTCGCACGCTTTTTGCAGGTTTTCGCGTAAATATCCGTTTGCGGCTACGCCGCCGCCCACGGTCACCACGTTCACTCTCTTTTCCCGCGCCGCTTTGATCGTCTTTTTTACGAGCACGTCCACCGCCGCGCATTGAAAGGAGCAGGCCACGTCCGCAACCGAGTATTCTTCTCCCTTCTGCCGCTTGGTGTGACAGTAATTGATGACCGCCGTCTTGAGACCGCTGTAAGAGAAATTATAGGAATCCTCTTTTTGCAGCATTTTGGGAAATTCGATCACGTTTTTCCCCTCTTTTGCGAGCCGTTCGATATTCGGACCGCCGGGGTAGGGCAGAGAGAGCACTCTCGCCGCCTTGTCGAACGCCTCGCCCGCCGCGTCGTCGAGCGTCGCCCCCATGATCTCGAACGAAGTTTCCGTCTCGGTATAGAGGATCGCCGTATGTCCGCCGCTGGCGAGCAACGTCACGAAGGGCGGTTTGAGTTCAGGCTCGACGAGATAGGATGCCGCCAGGTGTCCGCGGATATGATTGACCGCGATGAGCGGCACGTTTAAGGAATACGCGAGGGCTTTGGCAAAGGAAACGCCCACGAGGAGCGCCCCCAAAAGCCCCGCGCCGTACGTCACGGCGACGGCGTCGATGTCGCCGAGCGCAATGCCGGCGTTCTTCACGGCGGCGTCCACTACCTGCGCGATGGCGTCCGTATGCGCGCGGGAAGCGATTTCCGGCACGACGCCCCCGAATTTCGCCTGCACGGTAGCGGAAGAGGCGATCTCGTCCGATAAAATTTTTCTTCCTTTGATGACGGCTGCCGCCGTTTCATCGCAGGAAGATTCGATGCCCAAAATGATAGGCTCTTCTCGGATCGTTCTGTCAAGATTTTCGTAATACATATCAGATCTTCTTCAAATAGTCGATGATAAAGTCCTGAATATCGCCGTCCATCACGGCGTCCACGTCACCCTTTTCATAGCCGGTTCTGTGGTCCTTTACCATGGTGTAGGGACAGAACACGTAGGAACGGATCTGGGAACCCCATTCGATCTTCTTGATCTCGCCCTTCAAGGCGGAATCGGCGTTCTGTCTCTCTTCGATTTTCTTTTCCAAGAGCTTTGCCTTCAACATACGGAAGGCAAATTCCTTATTCTGGAGCTGACTTCTCTCGTTCTGGCACTGCACGACGATACCCGTCGGGAAGTGCGTAATGCGAACGGCGGACGCAACCTTATTGACGTTCTGACCGCCCGCGCCGCCGGAGTGGTAAATATCGATGCGGATCTCTTTATCGTCGATGACGATTTCGTCATCGTCCTCCACCTCGGGCATGACTTCGAGGGAGGCAAAGGAAGTCTGCCTTCTCTTGTTGGCGTCGAAGGGGGAGATGCGCACCAGACGGTGCACGCCCATTTCCGCCTTCAGATAGCCGTAAGCGTTCACGCCCTCCACGCGGAAGTCCACGCTCTTCAAGCCTGCGCCGTCGCCGAGCTCCCGATCCAGTTCGGTCACCTTAAAGCCCATCTGCTCGCAGTAACGCTGATACATACGATACAGCATACTCGTCCAGTCGCACGCCTCGGTGCCGCCCGCACCCGAATGAAGGGCGAGGAGCGCGGAACAGGCGTCGTACTTTCCCTTTAACAGGGCGTTGATGCGCGTCTCTTCGATGTCCTTTTCCGCGGTGGCGAGCATTCTGTCCAGCTCGGGCACGAGTTCTTCCTCTCCCGATTCCTCGATGAGATCGATGACTTCTTCCGCGTCCTTGATGGCTTTTTCGCTCGTCTGGAACACTTTCACCTTGTTTTCGATGGTCGCCTGCTCTCTCGCTAACTTTTTCGTCAGCTCGAGGTCGTTCCACACTTCGGGTTTCTCCTGTTCCTTTTTCAGTTCCTCCAAACGAACGAGCCCGTTCTCGATATCGAGCGCGTATCTCGCCTCGTCCAAGGTCTCCTTCAATTCTTTTATTCTTAAACGGTAATCTCCCGCTCTAAACATATTCTCTCTTACTCTCCTTATAACGTTTGAAAAAGGGTATTTTGAAAAACACCCTTTTTTCTATTCTGATTATCTTCTTGCGGCAGGCGCGGGCTGAACTTCCACGCGAATCTTCAAGAGCATGGTGATGGTGGTGCGCTGAATGCGGGCAACCATCTCGTCGAACATCTCGAGACCTTCCTGCTTGTACGCGATGACGGGGTCCATCTGTCCGACGCTTCTAAAGCCGATACCCTTGCGGAGCATATCCATGGCGTCGATGTGGTCGATCCAGTTCTTGTCCACGTTCATCAAGAGAACTCTTCTCTCCACGTCGCGATAGTCGAGACCCACCGCTTCCTTCACGTCGATGATCTTCTGCTCGTATTCCTTGGTGGTCTTTTGAATGATCTTCTGCAAAGCGGTCTCATAATCCCATTTTGCCAAACGCTCCTGCGTCACGTAGTTGCTCCCTTCGGGGATCAGACGGGTTTCGATCGCCTTATTCAGATCGGCGGCGTCCCAAAGTTCGGGCATTTCGTCCACGTTGACCGCGTCGCGAACGACGCTTTCCACGTATTCGGGAATATACTTCAAGATCTGATCGTGAACGTCCTCGCCGCGCAAAACCTTCATGCGTTCGGCGTAGATGATCTCACGCTGTTTATTCATGACGTCGTCGTACTGCAACACGTTTTTACGGATACCGAAGTTCTTGCCCTCGATGACCTTCTGCGCGTTTTCCACGCCGCGGGAGAGCATCTTGCTCTCCAAGCAGTTATCGTCGCCGATGCCGAACATTTCATAGTACTTCTTCATGTTTTCCCCGCCGAAACGCTTGACGAGATCGTCCTCAAGGGAGAGGAAGAAGATGGAAACGCCGACGTCGCCCTGACGGCCGGAACGGCCGCGGAGCTGGTTGTCGATACGACGGGACTCGTGGCGCTCGGTGCCGATGATGCAGAGACCGCCCGCCTCCTGAACCTTGACCTTTTCTTCGTTCGTCTTTTCTTTATACGCCTTGTAGAGCTCCTCGTATCTCGCTTTCACGGCGAGAGCCTCTTCGGATATATTGCCGAAGGAGGTAGCCTCTTCGATGAGCTCGTGGGAGATGCCCTCTTCGCGCAATCTCTTCTTGGCGAGGTATTCGGCGTTACCGCCGAGCAAAATATCGGTACCACGACCCGCCATGTTGGTGGCGATGGTCACGGCGTTGTATCTGCCCGCCTGCGCGACGATCTCGGCTTCGCGCTCGTGATTCTTCGCGTTCAGAATGTTATGGGGAATGCCGTTGCGGCGAAGGAGTCTGGATATTTCTTCCGACTTATCGACGGAGGACGTACCCACGAGGATGGGCTGACCGAACTGATGGCGCTCCACGATCTCGTTTACGATCGCCTTCTTCTTCGCGTCCACGGTAGCGTAAATTCTGTCAGGGAAGTCGACTCGCTGAATGGGCTTGTTCGTAGGGATCTCCACGACGTCGAGGGAGTAGATGGTTCTGAATTCGGATTCTTCCGTCTTTGCGGTACCGGTCATGCCGGAGAGCTTGGAATAAATACGGAAGAAGTTCTGGAAAGTGATGGTCGCCCACGTCTTGTTCTCGTCTCGGATCTTCACGCCTTCCTTCGCCTCGATCGCCTGATGCAAGCCGTCGGAATACCGTCTGCCGTTCATGACGCGCCCGGTAAATTCGTCGACGATGAGAATTTCGTCGTCCTTTACGATGTAGTCCTCGTTCTTATGGAAGAGCTTGTGCGCCTTTAACGCCTGCTGAATGTGATGGTCGAGATCGGCGTTGGCGACGTCCGCGATATTGCTTACGTGGAAGAATTTCTCCGCCTTGATCGCGCCGTACTCGGTGAGTTCCACGCTCTTGTCCTTGCGTTCCACCACGTAGTCCCACATTCTCGCTTCCGCGGCGGCGATCGCCTTTTCGCCGTGCAGGGGGACGTTTTTGTTCTTTTTATTTCTGCGATTTTCTCTCTCTTCCACTTCCTCGGCTTCTTCGGCTGCCTTCAGATCGTCGTCGAAACCGCCCGTCAAGGTGCGCACGAATTTATCTACGTTCTTATAAAGCTCGGAAGACTGTTCGCCCTTACCGGAAATGATGAGGGGAGTTCTCGCCTCGTCGATCAAAATGGAGTCGACTTCATCGACGATGGCGAAGTTGAGTTCGCGCAGAACCATCTTTTTCAGATCCGTCTTGAGATTGTCTCTCAAGTAATCGAAACCGATTTCGTTGTTGGTACCGTAGGTGATGTCGCAAAGGTAGGCGGCTCTCTTTTCGTCGTCGCTCATGCCGTTTAAGATACAGCCGACGGTGAGCCCCATGAAACGGTGCACCTTTCCCATCCATTCGGCGTCACGCTTGGCGAGGTAATCGTTTACGGTGACGATGTGCACGCCCTTGCCCGCGAGGGCGTTGAGGTATGCGGGAAGGGTGGAAACGAGGGTTTTACCTTCGCCCGTTCTCATTTCGGCGATACGACCCTGATGCAAACAGATACCGCCGATGATCTGTACGTGGAAATGTTTCATGCCGAGAACGCGCCAGGATGCCTCTCTCAATGCAGCGAACGCGTCTACCAGGATATCGTCGAGCGTCTCTCCCTTGGCGAGTCTTTCCTTGAGAAGAACCGTCTGATTTTTAAGCTCTTCATCGCTCATCGCGGCATATTTCGGTTCGGCAGCTTCCACCTTTTTCGCGGTTTTGTCAAGCTTTTTCAAAGCCGTTCTTCCGTCGCTGCCCAACAAATAACTGAATAATCCCATAATAACTCCAATCTTCTTTACGCACATAATGCGCCTATTATTTTCACCTATTCATTTTACAATATTTTGTAAAAAAATAAAAGCGTTTTGTGTGTATTTTTTGTTAAATTTTAAGAATATCTTGACTTTTTCTTCCTCCCCCCGTATAATTTATCCGATGAACCTGAAAAAACAACTGTTAGACAACCTGATCCGCACGGACAGCTACCTTTCCGGACAGGAATTAGCCGACCGCTTCTCCGTGAGCCGAACGGCGATCTGGAAAGCGGTGAACGGACTGCGCAAGGAGGGTTATACGATCGACAGCGTGACCAACCGCGGCTACCGCCTGCAAAAACGGGGAGAAACGGTGCGCGCGCACCTGTTACAAGTGCGAACGGGACTCAAAACGCAATGGCTGAAAAGCGTACCCTCTACCAACGACTACGCCAAAAAGTTGCCCCTCTCCGCCCTGCCCGCCCTGATCGTAGCCGACGAGCAGACGGAAGGCAAAGCCCGCTACGGCGAACGCTTTTCCTCCCCCGCGCAAGGCGGCGTTTATTTTTCCATCGCGCTCGATAAAAAGATCCCCTTGGAAGAGATCCGCCCCCTCTCCGAACGGGTCGTGAAAGCGGTAAGAGAGAGACTTGGCGGCGAGATCAAAGACAATACGGTTTGGCAAAGCGGCAAAAAGAAAGCGGGCGTGCTCACGGAGGTGGACTGCGATACCGACTTCACCGAACGCATCGTGCTCGGCGTCGGCGTATACACGGAGAAATCGGAGGACGCCGCAACGCTCATTCTCTCCCTCGTGAGCGATATCCTGCAAACATTATAAAAGACTTATTCTCCCTTCACGGAAAATAAGTCTTTTTTTCATTTTTTACTTGATAAACCGTTTCAGCGCGACGGAAAGCGCCGTCGCGACGGCGATCTTGAGAAGATCGAACGGGATATACGGCAACACGCACGTCGCAAGCGCGGCGGAGAGGGTATACGGATTGCCCTTGCCGCTCATCATGAACATGAACCACGCCGTGCCGAACGCGTAGCACACGGCGTCGCCCGCCACCATGGAAAGGGCGCAGACGAAAATAAACTTCCCTTTCGACTTTCCGCGAACGAGATCGCAGGCGATACCGACGAGGAGCGCCGTAAACAGGAAACCGACGATATAGCCGCCCGTAGGACCGATCAGCTTTGCCGCTCCGCCCGTGAACCCCGAAAAGACGGGAACGCCGACCAAACCGAGCAGGATATACGCCGAAACGGCGGCAAGTCCCCTTTTCCAACCGAGCAAAGCGGCGGAAAGGCATACGCCCATCGTCTGAAGGGTAATGGAAATCTCCGAGATGGGCACGGCGATCCAGGCGCAGACGGCGATGACGGCGACGAACAGGGCGGAAATGGCAATATCGTACGCCGCGCTTTTACTTTTCTTTTCTTCGGTCATGAAAAAACCTCTTTTCGTTTTTTCTCTATTGTATCCCGATTTTTGTCGATTGTAAACTTATTATCGGGAATAAGGTTGACAATTTAAGCATAAAAAAACGGAAAAATCTTCATTCTTCCGTTTTTGTTCCTTTACTTGTTATCTTCGGAGTGCCATACGCCCACGTCGGGTCTGCCCGCGAAACGGAAGGTTCTGTCCCCCGTTCCCTTTCTCTTGGCAAACGGCTTTTCCTCTCTGTCGTAGGATTTTTTCTCGCGGTCGTAAGGTTTCTTGTCCTTGTAAGAAAATTTCTTATCCCCGTAGGGCTTTTTGTCCCCGTATTTTCTGTCTCTGTCGAAGGGCTTTCTGTCGCGATTGTACGGTTTTCTGTCCTCTTCGGGCACGTAGAGCTTGAGATCGTCCACCTTATCCAGTTTTTCCCAAGGGAGATAATCCTTGCCGAAGTGACCGTACGCGGAGGTCAGGTGATAGATGGGACGGCGCAGATCGAGCTTTTTGATGATGGCGTAGGGACGAAGGTCGAATTCCTTGACGACGATATCGGCGAGCTTTTCATCGGATAGCTTGCCCGTGCCGAAGGTATTCACGAGTACGGAAACGGGATTCGCCACGCCGATGGCGTAAGCGACCTGTAGCTGTATCTCGTCGGCAAGCCCCGCCTTGACCATATTCTTGCAGATGTAACGCGCCATATAGGTCGCGCTTCTGTCCACCTTGGTGGGGTCTTTCCCGGAGAACGCGCCGCCGCCGTGCGGGCATCTGCCGCCGTAGGTGTCCACGATGATCTTTCTGCCCGTCAAGCCGGAATCCCCTTCGGGACCGCCCACGAAAAATTTTCCCGTGGGGTTGATATAATATTTGGTATTTTCATCGACGAGTCTGCCGGGGAGCACGGTGTCGATGACCTCGTTTTTAATATCTTCCTTGAGCTGTTCCTGCGTCACGGTGTCGTCGTGTTGCGCGGAGACGACTACCGTATCGATGCGAATCGCTCTGTTGCCGTCGTATTCGACGGTGACCTGCGTCTTGCCGTCCGGGCGCAGATAGGAGAGGGTGCCGTTTTCCCGCACTTCCGCGAGGCGCTGGGCAAGCTCGTGGGCGAGGGAGATGGGCAAGGGCATCAATTCCTTGGTTTCGCGGCAAGCGTAACCGAACATCAAGCCCTGATCGCCTGCACCCAAAGAATCCTCCTCCGTCTTTTCTTCCGATTCCTTATTCTCCAAAGAAGAATTGACGCCCATGGCGATATCGGGGGATTGCTCGTGAATGGCAACCATGATTTTACATTTGTCGAAGGCAAAAGAGCCGTAGTTATAGCCGATATTTTCGATGATCTCGCGGGCGATCGCCTCGTAGTCCACCTTTGCGGTCGTCGTGACCTCGCCCATGATGAGCAGCATATCGTATGCCGCGCTGCATTCGATGGCGCAGCGAGCCATGGGATCCTGTTCCAAAACGGCGTCCAAAATACCGTCGGAGATCTGGTCGCAAACCTTGTCGGGATGCCCTTCGGTAACGCTTTCACTGGTAAATAATTTCTTCATATTTTTTCTGCCTTCTCTTAAGTTTTTATCAAGTTTATTATATAGAATGAAAAACTTTTTGTCAACCTTATTCCCCGACTTGCAAAAACTTATGCGGTATGTTATAATTTAACAGAAAAAAGCAAGAAACGAGGATTTTATGAAGTGTACGCTCTGCCCCGTAGCCTGCGGCGCCGATCGGGAAGAAACGGCGGGCTATTGCGGGGTAAAAAAACTGAATATCGCAAAATACTATCTGCACCCCTACGAGGAGCCGTGCATTTCCTTTCGTAAGGGGAGCGGCACCATCTTTTTCACGGGCTGTAACTTAAAGTGCGTGTTCTGCCAAAATTACGAGCTCTCCCGCGCGAAAAGGGGCAAGGATATCACCGTACCCGAACTCGTCGAGATCATGAAGGAGCTCGAGGAGACGGGCGCGGATAATATCAGTTTCGTAACGCCCTCCCACGTCGTGCCCTATCTTGCCGAGGCGCTCGCCCTCTACAAGCCGAAAATCCCCGTCGTATACAACAGCCACGGCTACGAAAAGGTAGAAACCTTACGGCTGATCGACCCCTATATCGATATCTATCTGCCCGACCTCAAATTCAAAAGTCCTTCTCTCTCCCTCCGCTACACGGGCAAGGCGGATTACTTCGACGTAGCGAGCCGCGCGCTCCCGTTTATGGCGCAAAAGCCGCTCGTCATGACGAAGGAGGGAAAGATGCTTTCGGGCTGTATCGTCCGCCACCTGATTTTGCCGATGGGCGCGGGCGACTCCGTGTCCCTCCTCAAATGGATTCGACAAAATCTGCCCGACTCAATCTATTTGAGTCTGATGAGCCAGTACACCCCTTTCGGCGAGATTGAACGCTATCCCGAACTCAACCGCCGCATCACCAAACGGGAATACAAGACCGTTTTGGACGCGCTGTACGCTTTGGAATTTCCCAACGTGTACCTGCAGGATAAAAGTTCGGCGCAGGAAAAATACATTCCCGCCTGGGATTATTGACGGACGAACTCGGATTTGAGCTTTGCGATCCTCTTGACGAGCTTGCCGTACTCTTTCGGCGAGGCGTAGGAGAGTTTCTCTTCCAACTCCCGAATATGCTTTAACGTGACCATACTTTCAGTTTGAACAAAAAGGAACAGGATATACCCATGCTGATTACATCGGAAAACATGACTTTCGGCTACGACGGAACGCCGATACTCGAAAATATCAATTTCACCGTGAACGAAAACGACCGCATCGGACTCATCGGCAGCAACGGGGAAGGCAAGACCACGCTCATCAAGCTCATTTTGGGCGAATTAGAACCCGACGGCGGCAAAATATTCTTAAAAAGCGGCATTCGCGTCGGGTATTTGGAACAGAACGGGGAATACGAATCGGATAAGACCGTCTACGAGGAGATGAAAGATATCTTCCGCGAGGACGAGCGGGCGATCGAAAACGTGAAGGAGTATTCCCTGAAAATGGCGACGCTCGACGAAACGAGCGACGAATACCGTCGGTTAGCCGCGCGGTACGAGCATCTGCACAAATTCATCGACGCGCGCGACAGCTATCATTACGAGATCCGCATCAAGACGGTTTTGAACGGCATGGGCTTTGAGAACAATTACGACCAGCGCATCGTCACCATGTCGGGCGGCGAAAAGACGCGGTTAAAGCTCTGCCGCCTCCTGCTCGAGGCGCCCGAGATTCTCATTTTGGACGAACCCACCAACCACCTCGACGTCAAGACGCTCTTTTGGCTGGAGGATTATTTGAACGGCTTTAAGGGGGCTTTGTTCATCGTTTCGCACGATCGGTACTTCCTCGACAAGTTGACCAACCGCATTTACGAGCTGGAATATAAAAAACTATCCGAGTATAAGGGCAACTACTCCAAATATAAGGTGTTAAAGGCGGAAAAAGTCGCCCTCCTCGAAAAGGAGTACGAAAAGCAGCAGGTCGAGATCGCGCATATTCAGGACTTCATCGACCGCAACCGCTATCAGGCGACCAAGGCGAAGTCGGCGCAGAGCCGCATCAAGACGCTCGAGAAGATGGAACGCATCGAAAAGCCCCTCCTTCCCCCCACGCCGCCCCGTTTCCGCTTTACCTACGACGAAAGACCTTACGAAAAGGTGCTCGAAATCTCCTCACTGCACCTGACGGCGGGGGAAAAGACGCTGCTTGAAAACGCCTCTCTGCTCGTCAAGCGCGGAGAAAAATGCGCCGTCGTGGGCGATAACGGAACGGGAAAATCCACCCTCATTCGCGAGATCGTGGGCGGAAAAAATCCCGCCATCGCCACGGCGAGATTCGTAAAAATCGCCTACTACGATCAGGAAAACGCCAACCTTGACCCCGACAACACGGTTCTCTACGAGCTTTGGAGCAGACATTCGACCTCCTCGCAGACGGATATCCGCGGCGTGCTCGCCCGCGTCAAGCTGGACGCGGAGGACGTGGACAAAAAGGTAGCCGTCCTTTCGGGCGGAGAGAGAGCCAAGCTCGCCCTCGCGGTATTCGAGACGGAGCGTGGAAACTTTTTAGTGCTCGACGAACCCACCAACCACCTCGACCTGCCCGCCCGCGAAAGTTTGGAATCCGCCTTAAAAGAATTTGACGGCACGGTATTGTTCGTCTCGCACGACAGGTACTTTATTTCCGCCATCGCGGACAAGATCGCGGAGCTTTCCGACCTCGATATCCACGAGTTTAAGGGCAGTTATGCGGAATACACCGCCGAAAAGCGCAGAATGGCGGAAGAACAGACGAGGGCAGAAAACGAGGCGAAGTGGCAGGAGAAAACGGCGCAAAAGCAGGCGCAGGAGCAAAGCTCCTACCGCTCCAAAGCCGACCGCGCCGCCGAGGCGAGAAAAAAACAGCGCATCAAGGAGATCGAAAGGGAGATCACTTCGCTCGAGGAGGAGGAGGCGCTCTTAACGGAAGAGATCGGCAAGCCCGAAATCGCGTCCGACTATAAGCGGTTGCAGGAAAAATGCAACCGCATCGAAGAGATCCACCAAAAGACGGAAATCCTTTACGAAGAATACGAGGAGTTGATTTAAGTCAATAAAGCGAAACGCTCCTTTCCCCGCGCGATCGGGACGGAAGGCAATAAGAGATGAATCGGGATTTTTCGCAACGCTCGGAAAGAAACGGGGAAACGGGAGATCATACGGCAACACTCTTCGTTAGATTGTTTAATCATGAAAAAAATAAGCGCGGCAAAGCGCAGTTCCCATAGGGATTATTTTAGACGACATAAAAGGATAGCGAAAATTCGCTATCCTTTACTTTTTGCATTGCAAAAACACACGACTTTGCTTGCAAAGCATAGTGTGCTACACTTTGAAAATATTTTTTTGCAAAACACAACAGCCCGATAAATTGGAATTTGCCTATTTCTCAATAATCAAGCTGAATTGAACACCTTGTCTAATAACTGTTCTATTAACCATTTATTAGTCATAGAGATTTCTTTCAACATATATCATCATTTTGTTGTTTTGATAACCATATTCAACAAATGCAATCAATGGTGACAACCCAACAAGAAAGGATTTATCAAAAACAAATGGTAATATGATAGATGCTACAAAAATGAAAAACAGAACGACAAAAAGCGAGATATGCTCTTTGCGCCACTTTTTCTTAAAATATGCCTTTCTTTCTTCAAATGAGAACACACTTGCTTTTGACACGGCAATTACATTTTCATCTGCCTTCTGTCTAAAATCTTCGTCCGATAGTCTTTCCCCGGAGAGTAATTCATTGATGCTTACCTTAAATTCTTGGGCTAATAATTGGAGCATCTCAATGTCTGGCATATAATTGCCATTTTCCCATCGTGAAATAGTTTTGTTTGTAATACCAATCTTTTCGCCCAATGCTTCTTGTGTGAGACCGTTTCTTCGGCGGAGTTCAGCAATAAATTTTCCGATTTTAACTTGATCCATTATGTTCACCTCCGAAGATATTATACATCATCTACTGTGAGAATTCTTTCCCATAAACAGCGAATTCGGAAAATTCTTATTTATCGTTGAGTTTATTATATCTCAATAATTTGTATAAATCAAGTTTTTCATATAGCAAACGAAAGGACTGTCAGCAAGTTTTTTTATCAACTTGCGACAGCCCCTGACTCTGAACTTTGAGACTTACCGAAAAATTCCCTATGGGAAGCGCGGCAATCCGCGCTTATTTTTTTTCGCTCGTTATTCATTACGAAATCGGTACAACCGCCCGATGGTATGAATTTCTCCGCCGCCACAGACGAAGGGGACTTCCCGCTCGAACGAAAAACCGAGCTTTTCTATCACCCTGCCCGAGGCGGGGTTTTCCCTTGCGTGCACGGCGATACATTCCGTTATCAAAAGCTCCTCCACGGCGAATCGCATGACGGCGCGCATCGCCTCCGTCGCATATCCCCTCCCCCAAAACTCTTTCGCGAGATTGTAGGAAATGTCCCAGCTTTTCTGCTCCTCGTCGTAGTATATGAGGCAGTTTCCGAGCACCTTTTCCGTTTGCTTGTCCGCGATCAGCCAGCGGTACCACCCGCCGTCGGGGATTTTTTCCCGTTCAAAGTGCACGAAATCTTCCGCGTCGCGGATATCCTTGCTCGCCTTCCGGTACATATAGCGGGAGACCTCTTCCTCCTGCATCCAGCCGTGAAAGACGGCGAAAACGTCCTTTTCGGTTATCGGGCGCAGGAGCAACCGCTCCGTATATAAATTCGGCGTTATCATATTTTTCCGACCTTTCCCTTTGAAAAATTTATATCTTCCCGATCAAATACGCTTGTCTGCCCTCCCGCAAAAATACGGGAATCGTATCGATGGGCGCGGCGATCAAATAGCTCTTTCCGCCCTCGTAGCGTTCGCCCGTGCCCGCATGCACCCAAAGAGCCCCCTGCGGCAGATACACCTCCCTCGAAAAGGCGTGCTCGTGGCATACGGGCGCCACCAAAATGTCTCCGCCGAACATAAACTCGTCCCAAATATTGTAGCAGGCTTTCTCTTCGGGAAATTCGTAGAACAGCGCGCGCATGACGGGCGTGCCCTTTTCGTGCGCCTCCCGCATGAGCGATCGGGTGTAATCCCGCAGGCTTTCCCGAATGAAAATGAATTTCTTCATGATTTCATACGCCTCTTGCCCGTAGCTCCATACCTCGTTGTCGGCGCCCGTATTCTCCCGTTCTTCGCCCGCCCGATTGAAGATTCTCTCGCTCGGCTGACGGAATCCGTGTAAGCGCATGACGGGGAGAAAAGTCCCGAACGCAAACCAACGGACGAGGAGTTCCTTGAAATTTTCATCGTGAATATTGCCGCCGTGGAAACCGCCGATATCCGTCGTCCACCACGGGATCCCGCTGATGCCCATGTGCAGCCCCGCGCAAATCTGCTTGCGGAAATCCTCGTAGCTCGACCAGATATCCCCCGACCAGACGAGCGCGCCGTACCGCTGACTCCCCACCCAGGCGCAACGGACGAGATTGACGATCTCTTCCCTGCCGAGCCTTCTTTGCCCCTCGTAGAACATTCTCGAATACTCTCTCGGGTAGATATTGCCCACTTCCGACACGTCGCCCGCGTACAGGCGGTACATTTCGTAGGCGTATCCCGTAAATTCCGGTTCCGCCTCGTCCAACCAAAAGAGGTCGATGCCGCAATCCACGTAATTTTGCCTGCATTTTTCCCAAACGTACTCCCGCGTGCGGGGATTCGTGGCGTCCAGAAACACGTTGTTGCCGTGGAAGACCATCTGCGCGTCCACGCCCGCATGGCTCTTGACGAGCAAGCCCTGCTGCTTCATCTCCTCGAAATTCTCGCTCCGCCAGTCCACCTGCGGCCAGAAGGAAACCATGGTCTGAATCCCCATCTCCTTCAGTTCGCTCACCATCGCCTTGGGGTCGGGGAAGTATTCCGTATCGAACCGCCAATCGCCGCAACGGGGCCAATGATAATAATCGATGACGATGACGTCCACGGGGATCCCCCGCTTTTTGTATTCTCTCGCCACGGAGAGCACCTGCTCCTGCTCATAGTAGCGCAGTTTGCATTGCCAGAAACCCAACCCGTATTCGGGCATCATGGGCACCTTCCCCGTCACGGCGGCAAAACGCTCCTCGATTTCCGACGGAGAATCCCCTGCCGTGATCCAGTAATCGAGCTTTTTCGTGGACTGCGCCACCCATTCCGTCGTATTCAATCCGAAATGCACCTCGCCGATGGCGGCGTTATGCCACAAAAAGCCGTAGCCGAGGTCGGAGAGGTAAAAGGGTATGCTCGCCTGCGAATTGCGGTGCGCAAGTTCTAAATTACAGCCCTTTAAGTTAAAAATTTCCTGTTGATACTGCCCCATGCCGAAAATTTTCTCGTTCGGATCGGCGGCAAAGGTCGCCTTCAACCGATAATTCCCGCCCGAAAGATGCTGAAAGGAGCGAGCCTTGCGCGTGAGCGCCCCGCCGTCGGAGATCTCCTGCAATAGCACCTTTCCCGCCCTGTCGGTAAAGGTGATCTGAAGTCCGTTCCCCCACGGCTGAACGAAGAGGTTCGCCGTGATCTTTCCGTTTCTCATCTGCGCGTGGCGCTCGTCCAAAAGGGAGATTTCGGGTTGTACGCTCTCCGCCTTAAGCAGGGCGATTTCCCCTGCGGGGATTTGATCCATCAAAGCGCTCTCCACGCGGATCGCGTTCTGCCCCCACGGGGAAAGCCTGACGAGTTCGCCCTCGCCGCGAAAATACAGACAATTGTCCTTTCTTTCAAAAAAATTCATTTTCTTTTCCTTCCTGCCAAAATTCCCCCATAGTGTAACATGTTTGCCTCCTCCCGTCAATAGGACGAGAAAAAAATCCCCTTCCCGAGGAAGAGGATTTTTGTTTCGTTAAGATTTAACCTTATAGATCGCGTCGGAATACATGAGCTGTTTCTTAAATTCGTTGATCTCGGTTTTTTCGTCGATCGTGATGACTTCAAGCCCCATCATGTTGCCGAGGTCGATCATGTCCTGCATGGTGAGCACGGAGGATACCACGGTGTGATGTGCGCCGCCCGCATAGATCCAAGCCGCAACGCCCGTCTTGAAATCGGGCTTATAGTGCCACATGAGACCGGCAACGGGGAGCTTGGGCATTCTCTTGGGATATTTGATGATCTCGATCTTCTGAATGATGAGTCTCATTCTGTTGCCCATATCGATCATGGAGACGGCAACGCCTTCGGGGGACTCCAAGCCTTCGAATACGAGACGAGCGGGATCGCTCTTGCCGCCGATACCGAGGGGGTGCACCTGAATTTCAGGCTTCGTGCCCGCGAATTGAGGGGAAACCTCAAGCATATGCGCGCCGAGGCAGGCTTCACGAGGGAAGTCGTAGGTGTAGTCCTCCATGAGACCGGTACCCTTCTGACCTGCCATATACTGCATGATAGCGCCGAGCGCGGCAACCTTCCAGTCGCCTTCCGCGCCGAAGCCGTAGCCCTTACCCTGCAGATCCTGAATGGCGAGACCGGGGAGCTGATTCATGCCGTGGAGGGAGCCGAAGTGATCGACGATGCCGATGTAACCGCCCTTGTCCTTGCAGAACTTATCGATAGCGACTTCATATTTCGCCTGTTCGCGAACGGCGTCGATCCTGTCGGTCGCCATCGTGTACTTTTCGGCGTATTCCGCCATCTGCGCGTCAATTTCCTCTTCGGTGACCTTATCGATATAATCCACGAGGTCGCCGACGGGATAAAAGTCTACCTGCCAACCGAGATTGATGTGCGTATCGATCTTGTCGCCTTCGGTAACGGCTACGTCTCTCATGTTATCGGAGAAACGGCAAACCTTCACTCTCTTGGAGAACGCGAGACCTGCGGCAGCCTTACACCAAGCGGCGAGCTGGGCGAGCGCCTCCTCGTCCTTGTAGTAGCCGACGATCACCTTGTTGTCCATGCGCAGGCGGGAGACGATGTAACCGAATTCTCTGTCGCCGTGAGCCGCCTGGTTCTCGTTCATGAAGTCCATGTCGATGGTGTCGTAAGGAAGCTCGTTGTTGTACTGGGTGGCAAAGTGGCACATGGGCTTTTGGAGCTTGGTGAGACCTCTGATCCACATCTTGGCGGGGGAGAAGGTATGACACCAGGTGATGATACCGATACAGTCGTCGTCCGCGTTCACCTGCTTTACGGCGGCTTCGATCTCGTCGGAACTCTTGCAGGTGGTGAGATACTTCACGGTGACGGGCATTCTCTCGTTGACGTAGTTTGCCATTTCCTCGGAATGCTGCGCTACGTGCGCGAGCGTCTCCGCGCCGTAAAGCGTCTGGGAACCCGTGATCCAATAAATTACCTTTTCTTTCATAGATTTCTTTACCTCTATCTTATTTTTTAATTATTTCTTGCTCTGCCCGTAGTAAGCGTTTTTGCCGTGCTTACGGTTATAGTGCTTGTCCATCATAAACTGATCGGCTCTTACCACCTGCGGGTTGACCTGCTCGGTGATGGTAGCCATGCGCGCGACCTCTTCGATGACCGTCGCGTTATAGACAGAGTTGTCGCCGTCCTTTCCGAACGCGAACACGCCGTGGCTCTTGATGAGAACGCCGGGTACGGCTGCGGGGTCGATGTTATCCTTTTGAAACTTTTCGATGATGGCAAGACCCGTATTCTTTTCGTATTCGCCCTCGATCTCCTCTTTGGTCAGACTTCTCGCGCAGGGAATATCGCCGTAGAAATAGTCCGCGTGCGTCGTGCCGTAGAAGGGAATGCTTCTGCCCGCCTGCGCCCATGCGGTGGCGTAGGTGGAGTGCGTGTGCGTGACCCCGCCGATGTTGGGGAACGCCTTATAAAACTCGATGTGCGTGGGCGTATCGGAGGAGGGGCGGTAGTGACCTTCCACCACGTTTCCCTTCAGGTCGCATACGACCATGTCGTCCGCCGTCATATCGTCGTATTCCACGCCGGAGGGCTTGATGACGAAAAGTCCGCTTTCCCTGTCGATCTCGCTCACGTTTCCCCAAGTGAAGAGGACGAGATGATTTTTCACGAGCTGTAAGTTCGCTTTCAATACTTTTTCTTTCAACTGTTCCAACATAATTCTTTCCTCGAAAATATTTTTTCAGTTGCTATCATTATAGTACAAACCGCCCTTAAAAGCAATAGGGTAAAACAAAAAATTTTCAAGATTTTTATCGCCCCCACGCTTTTTTTCTCGGAAAACTTCCCGTCTTTTTCCAAGTCGGAAAGCATGGAAGGCGCGCCTGAAAGCAAAGAGCTTTCAGGCGCGTCCGTTCATCGTCTTTTTGGATTTTTCCCCTTTTTCTCGTCAGCCTTTGCCTTCATGGAGCGTCTTTATTCTCTCGGCAATAGCGAGGAGATCGTCGTGCGTCAAATAGCCTTGCGCGTATGCTTGATGCAAAAGGAGCGGCTTCTCCTCCGTCACAAATAGATAATATTGCTCCATTCCTCCCACTTCATCGATATATACGTCGTCTACGTAATAATCGTGAAAGGAATCGTCAGCCGGATCCTCGTCCTTGTATTCTCGATATACAAAATATACCGGATAGCCCGAATATTCTCCGATGAGACCTATTTTTCTGAAAACGCGAAACTCATCCATATAATTCTCCCCGCACGAAACGGGCAGAAAACAGCAAACGCATAAAACCAAACATGCCAATAGCCGCAATATCTTTTTCATTTTTTTCCTCTTTTTTTATCTTATCACTACGATCGAGCGAGCTCCTCCCGCTGTTCCGTTTTTTTAATTCTCTTTACGGTAGGTATCGCCGCAACCGCCGCCAAACCGAAACAGAACAGCGCCAAACACAATACGGAAATGGCGTTCAGTCCGAACCAAAAAATATGGTAATACCGATTGAGGATCAAGCAGATCAACCCGCCGAACGCCGACGAGAGCAAAAATTCGAATCCCGCTACCGTCGCGCTTTCGGCAAAGCAAAGCCGGATCAAACGCTTTTTGCCTTCTTCCCGTTTGCGCGTTTCGTTCGATGCGGAAAGAACGCCCGCCAGTAAAACCGTACTCAAAGCGGACAGCGTTACGCTCGCCGTAAGCGTTACCGTTAAAAAGGTTTTATGGAAAAACATCCACGTCAGCCTATGCCCTCGCGGCGAACCTTTTCCGCCTCCGCGATGGCGAGGACGTCCTCTCTCGTCACGATCCCCTCCTCGTAAGCCTTTTTCAATCTTACGGGCTCCTTCTCGCTGACGTACACGTAATATTCATATAACGCCGTCGGAACTCGTGAAATAAAAATATCGTCTACGTAGTAGTCCTTGACCGTAGCGCCCACCTCTGCCCCCGAAGAGTAGGACTCTTTTACGTAATCCACCCGATAACCGGAAAACGTTCCGACGGTGTAAATCGTATGAAGCGTCATTTCTCCGAGGGGATCCTTTTCTTTGCACGAAACGGGCAAAAAACAGCAAACGCATAAAACCAAACATGCCAATAGCCGCAATATCTTTTTCATTTTTTTCCTCTTTTTTTATCTTATCACTACGATCGAGCGAGCTCCTCCCGCTGTTCCGTTTTTTTAATTCTCTTTACGGTAGGTATCGCCGCAACCGCCGCCAAACCGAAACAGAACAGCGCCAAACACAATACGGAAATGGCGTTCAGTCCGAACCAAAAAATATGGTAATACCGATTGAGGATCAAGCAGATCAACCCGCCGAACGCCGACGAGAGCAAAAATTCGAATCCCGCTACCGTCGCGCTTTCGGCAAAGCAAAGCCGGATCAAACGCTTTTTGCCTTCTTCCCGTTTGCGCGTTTCGTTTGATGCGGAAAGAACGCCCGCCAGTAAAACCGTACTCAAAGCGGACAGCGCTACACTCGCCGTAAGCGTTACCGTTAAAAAGGTTTTATGGAAAAACATCCACGCGGGCGCGGCAAATTCCGAATAGGATGACTTGACCTCTACCGTATAATAATTTCTGGAATAACTGAATTTATCATGAGCTCCCGTAAAATCTCTGTATTCCACGAAAGAGATATCCCGAATCCGCTTTTTATCCTTTGCGATACTGCCGCTCAACCGATAGACGATCCGATTGAGATAAAAATCCTCAAAATACTCTTGACTGATGAATCCCGTATTGATCATGCTTTCGCCCTTCAAATAGCTTTCCAGAAAAGCGTCTCCCTTTTTCTTTAATTCTCCGTAACTCGGTTGCGTGGCGTAAACGCCGACGATCGTCATGCCGGCTATCCTTTTTCCAAGCAGCTCGTCGGGAGAAGAAATCTCTTGCTTTTTGTTATCCCCCTGAACGTCGGAATAACCGTAGCGCATAAACAAATCCGCATGATAATCGGTGATGGCGACTTCTTCTTTTGCGATCGGTAAGCGGCTGCTTTGCGCAACGGGCGTAAGGCAAAATTCCTCTTCTGCCGTATCGGGAGCGACGCCGATGAACCTGCCGAACAGATTCGATTTTTCCGTGTAACCGGTAGTGTCCCCAAAGGATAAATCGCTTTTTCGCGCGGGATAGATTTTTCCTTCCAAAGAGAGCTTATCGATTTGCTGGTTCGTAAAGCCTGCGGAAAACGTCCTGTTCCAAAACGACCACTTGCCGTTCTCGAAACACGCGACGTGCATCGTTTTTTGAATGGCAAGCAAATCGACCGTCTTTTCTCCGGCGGCATAGGCGGCTTTTAATTCCGCCGTCACTCCGTCCGGATTCCAAGCCGAAAGGGAACACGCAAAGACGGAGAGAGAAATAACCGATAGCAGGATAGAAACGATTAAACGAGCCTTTTTCGCTCCCGTAAAAACCTGTCTGAAAAAAGACTTTATCTTTGTTTTCATGCAAGGAAAACCTCTTTTTTTCTTCAATCTATCACGCTTTTCACGAAAAATCAATACCCAAACCTGTCCCTTTTGCCTGTTTTTTGGGGACAGTTCTGTCCCTTTTTGCAAAAACCACCTCTTTTCGACAGAGAAGGCTCTCTTTACGGCTCTTTTCTCCCCGCCTTTTTTATCTTAATCAAGGCGATCAGACAGAAGATGACGATGAGGCTCCCTATCGCAAATAACACCTCTCCCCAATACTTTATGTACTCATTCGCATGGAGAAAAAAGATCAAGTGATCTAAATACACCCCAAAAAACGAGTAGTAAAAAAAGACAAATGCCGAAATCACCAAAAAAACGGAAAAGGCGATAACCAGCATAATGATTACCCACATTTTTCTTTTAGAAAAAATCTCCCTCTCTTCCTCAACCTTTCCCTGCCCTTGCTTGTTTGCCTCCTCATTCGCCGCGGAAGTTACGACTGCCTCATTGACGACTTCCGCCACCCCGCTTTCGCCGAAAAATTCGCCGTGCGAAATATTCAGCTTTTCCAACAAATACTCCAGATCGTTCGCGGAAGGCGCCGTTTCGCCCCTTTCCCAACGCCCGATCGTCTTTTTCGACAAGCCCGTCAGCTCCGCCAACCCTTCCTGCGACAAGCCTTTTTCCGCTCGTATTTCGCTGATTCTCTTTCCGATCATCATAAAAACTTATTTTCTCCCCCTTTTTTCTTCAATCTATCACGCTTTTCATGAAAAATCAATACCCAAACCTGTCCCTTTTGCCTGTTTTTTGGGGACAGTTCTGTCCCTTTTTGCAAAAAAAGAATTTTTTGACGCAGGAAATTCCCTTTACGGCTTTTTTCGCCCCGCCTTTTTTATCTTAATCAGGGCGATCAGGCAGAATATGACGATGAGACTCCCTATCGCAAATAACACCTCTCCCAAACACTCTATATACATCTTTGCGTGAAAACAAAGAATGAGATAATCTATATATTGCCAAAAAAACAAGTAGTAGAGAAAGACGGAAGTCAAAACAACCAAAAGAACCGCGTAATGGCTCAATAGAATTTTGATTACGCTCATTCTTCTTTTGGAGATGACGCAAACGGACTTCCTCTCTTCCTCAACCTTTTCCTGCCCTTGCTTGTTTGCCTGCTCATTCGCCGCGGAAGTTACGACCGCCGCATTGACGACTTCCGCCACCCCGCTTTCGCCGAAAAATTCGCCGTGCGAAATATTCAGCTTTTCCAACAAATATTCCAGATCGTTGGTGGATGGCACCGTTTCGCCCCTTTCCCAACGCCCGATCGTCTTTTTCGACAAGCCTGTCAGCTCCGCCAATCCTTCCTGCGACAAGCCTTTTTCCGTTCGTATTTCGCCGATTCTCTTTCCGATCCTCATAAAAACCTATTTCCTCCCCCTTTTTCCGTCTCTTTTCACGAAAAGCCAAATCAAGCACGTTATCGTGACGACGCTTCCCGCCAAAAGAAAAATTCCGAACCAGTTGACGTGATCGCTTTTTAGATAAAGGGGGTTTTTCAGAGCCTGCAAATATAAGAAATATTCGTTGAGGCAAAAAATACCGATCGAGAGCGCCACCAACACCGCCGCGAGAACAAACAGGCAGATAAAAAGCGTCTTTTGCCCTTGGGTGAGCTTTACGATAGGCGACCTCTCTTTCGCCTCGCCTGTCGCGTCCGACAAAAGGGCTTTCTCTCTCGCCGTCCCGTTTCCCGCGCCTGCGATATCTGCCGCATCCGCGCTTTCACCGAAAAAATCGCTATACGAAACGTTTATCTTTCCGAGTAAAAAGGTCAAATCCGCCGTCGACGGCACCGTTTCACCTCTTTCCCAACGCCCGATCGTCTTTTTCGACAGACCCGTCACTTCCGACAGGTCGTCCTGCGACAATCCTTTTTCGATTCTGACTTCCTTTAATCTTTTCCCGATATCCATACAAATACCTCGCTATCGTCATTCTATCCTATTTATCTTATCACGATTATCCGATAAAGTCAACCGCATACCCGTCCCGTCTTGCTTGGGCAACCAAGGTAAAGAAAAACCCCTCTTCACCTGTTGATGAAGAGGGAGATGGAATGTGGCAACGACCTATCCTTGCGACCCGTTAGGGGA
>CAMFEK010000007.1 GCA_945949395.1 uncultured Clostridia bacterium | reverse complement strand
GCTCGTCGTCTCCTGCCTCATGATCGGCATCATCACGCATATCTCCGTGTTGGAGAGAACCAAGGAGATCGGCATTCTCCGCTCATTGGGCGCATCCAAAAGAAATATTTCGCAGGTGTTTCATGCGGAAACGATCATCATCGGTTTTATCGCGGGGCTTCTCGGGGTGGGAATCACCCTCCTTCTCACCCTTCCCGTCAATTCCCTGCTCGCCCTGATTTTGGGGAACGGTACGGTGAAAGCCGTCCTGCCTTGGGGGTACGCCCTCGCGCTCGTAGGCTTAAGCGTTCTCATCACCCTGTTCGGCGGACTTGCTCCCGCCAAAAAAGCGGCGAAAAAACAGCCCGTACTCGCTTTGCGGACGGAATAAAAGAAACTCTCGCAAAGGAAGGGAGGCACCTCGCTCTTTTCTGCTATTCCCGAACTCAGAAACGCTGTTTAAGGGAGTTTATTGAATTTATGATCATTCTGTGATAGAGTTTACGTAGTGAAATGTTATCAGGAGGAAAAATCATGAAAAACAAGAAAAGAGCTATGCTCGGCGTTCTTGCCCTCATGCTGGGGGGAACGATGAGTTTGGGCGCGTTCGCTTCCTGCCAAGGGGAAGGCGGTTCTCCGACGGGCGGAACAAAAGAGGAGGATCCCAACGCTCCTCATTATTCCGTGACGCTCGATCCCAACGGCGGCGCGTTTGCGGACGGTTCCACGGAAGCAAAGACCATCTCCGTGCAGGAGGGCTTCTCCATCGACTGGTCGAAGTACGGACTTGTGTGGGAGGGGAACGATCATCTCGGCTGGATGTACGCCGAAAACGAAAAACCCTTCCCGGGAGCGAGATACGTGACCGAGGACACCACGCTCAAGGCGCGCTGGTCGGCTACCGAGGAAAAGGCAACCTACGATTTGACGCTCACCATCGCGGGCGAGGAGCTCACGCTCTCTTATGAGGCAGGCGTTTATCAATTCTATTATACGGGCGAAATTTACGGCGGCTACACCAAGCGCGGCGCGCTTTACACCGTATACGAAGAGGAATTGATGGCAAACGCGAAGAAGGACGACGGCTCGGCGCAGCGCATTCTCTATCGAGCGGAATCCAACTACGTCGAGGCGACGGGCGGCGAAGTGTACGCGCTCTTCTACAACGACGGCGCGTTCGAGCTGTTCTACAAGTATATGTTCCAGGGCAAGTGGACGGATTATTCCATGCTCATGGGCTACTGGACGAACAAGGGCTACACCCCTCCTTATCAGGCGCCCGAAGCGCCTCAGGCGAGCCAGGGCATCTGTATGCACGAGGGCTGGGAAGTGTTCTATACCGTCGAGGAAAAGCCCTCCGAAGGCGAAACGGGAGAAACGGAGGAAAAACCCGTCGAGGCGACCACCGCAGAGGACGCAAAGGAAATTTACACGGGCACCTGCTCCAACACCGACACCATGCGCGTGGTGTTCTTTGACGATAACACCTATCAGATTCAGTACGATCTCTCCGGTCAGGGCGCGAGTGGCTACTATGCCGTCGGCACCTATGCGTACACCAAGGATAACGGTCTCGACGTGGGCGTGACGCTCACCGAAAACGAGGACGGCACGCTCTCCTTCACGGTAGATCAGAATACCTATCTCGTCGATCCCGTCGCGCTCGGCGTTCAGCCGAAGGCGGAGGCGAGAGAAATCTATACCGTTGGCGCGACCAACTCCAAGACGATGCGCGTGGTGTTCTTTGACGATAACACCTATCAGATTCAGTACGATCTGTCGGGACAAGGCTCTTCCGGGTATTACACCACGGAGACGCACAAGTGGAGCCTCGTGGACGGCAAGCTCGACGTGGAAGTGGAGTCCGTCGATAAGGGAGATACGGTGGAATTTACGACGGGCGGAAATACCTATGCCGTGACGGTGGCGGATCTTGCCGCCGCCCTCAACTGAAAGGAGGAATGAAAGGTGAAATTATTTTCTAAAAAGCTCTGGACGGCTTGCTCGTCCGTATTTACGTCTGCCTTTGCGGTGATGATCGCGGGCACGATCGTGGCAAACTTCTTCTATACTTCCCTCAACGCGTTCTTTGCGTGCGACACCTACAAGGTCGTCAAGGGGGATACGAACGAGAATACCAACCGCTATCCCGACGAATGGGCGGGCTACAACGATTGGTTCGAGGCTTACGAGCGGGAACTCTGCGAAAAGACGGAGGGCGAAGGCGCCGTGCTCTTAAAAAACGAGAACAACGCGCTGCCCCTTGCCAAGGGCAACAACGTCAGCCTCTTCTCTCATTCCTCCGTCGATATCGTATACAGCGGTACCGGCTCCGGTTCGGTGGACGCGGCGTCCGCGCCCAACCTCAAAAAGGCGTTCACGGACAGAGGACTCAACGTCAACGAAAAGCTCTGGACCTTCTATAATACGGGGGAAGGCAGCAAGTATAAGCGCAAGGTTCCCTCCCTCGATACCTGTTCGGCAAAGGGGAGCTACGAGGTGAACGAAACCCCTTGGTCCGTCTATACCGACGAGGTGAAGGCGTCCTTCCGCAAATTCGGCGACGCGGCGATTTTCGTGCTCTCCCGTTCGGGCGGCGAGGGCGGCGACCTCGCGCGCACGAACGCCGTGGACGAGGGCATGAACGGCGACTACCTCGCCCTCTCCGCGCAGGAAAAGGAAGTGCTCGCGCAGCTCAAAAAATATAAGGACGACGGCGTGTTCGGCAAGATCGTCGTTCTGCTCAATTCCTCCAACGCCGTGAACTGCAATTTCCTCGACGACGAGAAGTACGGCATCGACGCCTGCTTGTGGGTGGGCGGACCCGGCGCTTACGGCACCAACGCCATCGCGGATATCCTCGTCGGCAACGTCAACCCTTCCGGCAGACTCGCCGATACCTATCTGTACAATAACCTCGAGAATCCTTCCCTCGTCAATTTCGGCGACTGCACCTATACGAATGCGGCGGCGGTCGGTCTCACCGATACGAACGATACCAACGAGACGAACGTAAATTACGTCGTCTATCAGGAAGGCATCTACGTGGGCTATAAGTATTACGAGACGAGATACGAGGACGTCGTCATGCAGACGGAGAACGTCGGCTCCTTCGACTATGCGTCGCAGGTATACCGCCCCTTCGGCTACGGCGGAAGCTACACGACCTTTGCTTATTCCGACTTTACCGTAAAGGAAACTTCCGACAGCTTCGAGGTGTCCGTAACGGTCACCAACACGGGCAGCAAGGCGGGCAAGCACGCGGTGGAAATTTATATGCAAAAGCCCTATTCCGAATACGATAAGGAATTCGGCGTGGAAAAGGCAGCCGTCGAGCTTGTCGGCTTCGACAAGACGCAGTTGCTCTCCGCCGGCAAGAGCGAAAAGGTCAACGTTTCCGTTCCCAAGGAATTTATGAAGAGTTACGACGCGAACGAGGCAAAGACGTACATTCTCGATCAGGGCGATTACTATCTCACCGTCGGCACCGATTCCCACAATGCGATCGACAACATTCTCGAGGCGAAGGGCTTTGATACGGACGGCAACGCCAAGATGGCAAAAAAGGTGGCTACCGTCAATAAGGTGGATACGAAGATCTATTCTGAATCCCTCGTCACGGGCGAACCGATCACAAATCATTTTGACGAAGCGGATATCAATAAGTACGACGGCATTTCCGAACAGGTCACCTATCTGAGCCGCAGCGACTGGGAGGGAACCTATCCGAAATCGACGATTCAGCTCACGGCGACAAATCAGCTCGCCAAGGACGTCCTCGACGAATACGTTCCCGGCGTCGGCTACGAAAAGCCCGTTTACGGCGCAAGCAACGGTCTTACCCTCGCCATGATGATGGGCAAAGACTACGACGACCCCGCATGGGACGATCTTCTCGATCAGATGACCTTTGAAGAACAGGAACAGCTCGTCGTTTACGGCTTCCATAACACCCGTGCGGTCGCCTCCATCGGCAAACCCTCCACCATGGAGGAAAACGGACCGCAGGGCGTCACGAAATCCTTTATGGGCGCAGGCTCCGCCGGTATGGCGTATCCTGCGGAAACGGTCATGGCTTCCACCTGGAGCAAGGAGATCATGACGGAGATCGGCGATTGCCTCGGCATTCAGGCGTTGAAGTCCAACGTCAACGGCATTTACGGACCGGGCGCGAACATTCACAGAAACGCGTATTGCGGGCGTAACTACGAGTATTTCTCCGAGGACGCAGTATTCTCCGGTTTAATGATGGCTCCGGAGATCCGCGCCATCCAGGCTCACGGCGTTTACGTGCAGATGAAGCACTTTGCGCTCAACGATCAGGAAACGCACCGCGGCGGTCTCATGACGTGGGCGAACGAACAGGCGATCCGCGAAGCCTATCTCCCCGCTTTTGAAATCGGCGTGCGGGAAGGCGGCGCTAAGGGCGCTATGACCGTCATGAACAGAATCGGCGCCATTTGGGGCGGCGCGCACTACGGCTTGCACACGCAGGTGGCGAGAGGCGAATGGGGCTTCGACGGCTATACCATCACCGACTATTCCTCCTCCTCGAACTTCACCTCCGTCATCAACGGTTTGAGCGCAGGCGTTTCCCTCTGGGACGGCTATACCTACGGCGAAACCAACACGCCCAAATTAAAGGATCTCTCCGACGACAATTACGCCTGTCAGGTGCTCCGCGAAGGAGTAAAGAGGATCCTCTACGTGCAGGTGAACAGCTCCGCCATGAACGGCATCTCCGCGACGGATCGGATCGTTCCCATTCTCACCTGGTGGCAGTCCGCTCTCATCGCCGTCGACGTCGTGCTCGGCGTCCTTGCGGCGGGTAGCTGGGTCATGTTCGTCCTTTCCCAAAAAAAGGAAAAATAACCATTAAAAATTATACGAATTAAAAAGATCTCCGTTCGATGGAAACGTTGAGCGGAGATTTTTATTAAGGATGAAACAATAGTTGTTTTATGAGATAGATAATGGATCATTCAGAATATTGTAAAAAGGAAGGACGATTTGAAAAAATTTATAAAAATAATAGGGTGGATTCTTTCGGGTTTATGTTTGTTTTCTTCTTGCGGAATTCAAATCGGTACGGAAAAGAACGTCATTTATTCCGAAGAAAAGTGTTATCAAAGGGATATGAATTTCAGAACGATCATTACGACGGATGGTGAATGTGACGATCAAAATTCTCTTATTCATGCGTTTTTATATGCCGATCAACTAAATATAAAAGGTATTATTTATACTTCCAGCATTTTGCACTGGGGTGGGGATGAGAAACATGCTCCTTACCGAGATTATGGTACCCATTGGATTGAAGAATATATCGATCATTATGCGAAGGTTTACGATAATCTTAAGAGACATAGCAGTAAGTTCCCTACAGCGGATTATCTGAAATCAATCACGAAAGTAGGCAATTATTCCTACAAAAACGATGTAAGATTTTCAACAGAAGGTTCAAATCTTATAGCAGAAGAGATTTTAAGGGAGGATGACTCCAAGTTGTACCTGTTGGCATGGGGAGGATGTAATACTATTGCGCGGGCGTTAATGAGTATTGAAGAAGAACATCAAAACGATACGGATTGGATACAATACAAGAGTAAACTGTCCCAAAAGATCGTAATCTCTATGATCTCTTTACAGGATAGTTTATATACCGAATATATTTCTAAAAACTGGAAAGATATTTCCGTTATCGTCAATCAAGCCCAGTTTGGCAAGTACGGCTTTAATTGGAAGGGCGGAAAATATGATGACACGTTAAAAGCCGCCTGGCAAAAGAAGTATGTTCTTCACAAAGATAATCCTTTGTTATCGCTATATCATTCTTATTTGGACGGGGTGGAATATCCGGGGGAACAAGCCTCTGCGCAGTTTGGATTAGATATCAATGATTCTGATCCAAATGACGGCAAAATAAAAAATAGTATGGGTACGTTCGAACAGTATGATTTTCTTTCCGAAGGGGATTCGCCTTCCTTTTTGATGCTCATCGATAATGGATTAGAGGGAATCGATGTCGATAAAGTCGGTTCATGGGGTGGATATTACGTTACGGATGCGGAGAACGGGGCTAAAAGAATAGATTATACTCAAAAATATAGAGGGAATTTCATTCCCGATATTTCACGGGATTTTGCAGAGAGAATACGTTGGACGGAAGGACAGGGTAGCTTGCATACACCTTCCCTTATGGTAAAGGAAGGAAAATATGTACGGGTAAAAAAGGAAGATATCGTTACGTTAACCGCTATCGGAACCGATTTAGACGGCGACGAGCTATTTTATGATTGGGAGTTTGACGATACGGCAAGCGAGTATGAACGAGACGATTTTGATGATGTTTCGCCGATTTTGAAAGTGAATGATAACGTTGCTATCATAACTTTTCGCAAAAACACAAAGGCGGGAGACGTTTATCATTATTATGCAAAAGTGGCAGATGATGAAATACTCGGTTCCGTTAAATACGTGGATGTAAAAATAGAGATCATAGAGTAGAACTATGATTTTCGATAATACAAGATGTTTGTTCGGCGGGTACGCGAATCGAGATTTTATATTGTACGGATTATGAGAATTTTCTTACAAAAGGGAATGGAATGAACGGTATACCGGGCTTGACTTTCGCCGTCGACGTCGTGCTCGGCGTCCTTACGGCGGGCAGCTGGGTCATGTTCGTCCTTTCCAAGAAGAAATCCTGATATCTCGGCGATAGCGATCGATAGGTTTTCCGTAAAAGACTCTCGTCTCAAAGATGAGAGTCTTTTGCTATTCACGCAAGCAGATTTGCAGTTTGGGAGAAAGGCTTGAAAGGTCGATTCGTCCGTGATAGAATGGCGAAGATAAAAACAACAAGGAGGAAAATGAAAGTGAAAAAGTCACAAAAAATATCCCTTGCGGTGCGAGGGATCGTCAGCGCCGCCATCGTCGGCGCGGTCGCGTTCGGCAACGTTTTTGCGATTTCGTTCGATCAGATTTTGTCGGATTTTTACGGCAGAGTCGGCGAATCGACTTCGGGGCAGGGTAGCATGCAGTATCGATCCGATTATAAGACGGAGGAAGAATGTCTCGCCGCGTTCGAATCGCTGAACAAACAGATCGTGGCGGAGGGGAGCGTTCTTTTGCAGAACGATAACGGCGCGCTCCCGCTCAAAAAGGGTTCTAACGTCTCTATTTTCGGCATGAGTTCCATGCTCTGGATGAATTTGGACAGAATTTCCGGCAGCAAGAGCGCAGATTTTATCAACTCGTTCGAGGATCACGGTTTTAAGGTCAATTCCGAGCTCCGCAAAATGTATAAGCGTTCGAGCCATACCGCTTACGGACAGGGGGATCCCAAGGGAAGCGGCGACGGCGCAGGGGATTGGAAGATCGACGAGATCCCGCAGAGCGAATACACGGACGAGGTAAAAGCCTCCTATGCCTCCTATTCCGACGCGGCGATCGTCGTGTTGTCCCGCGGCAGCGGGGAGGGGTGCGATTTGCCCCGCAGCATGGACAGATTCGGCGGCGAGGCGGACAGGCACTATTTACAGCTCACCAAAGAGGAGGAAGATCTCTTCCAAGCGATCAACGACGCGAAGTGCTTTCAAAAGATCATCGTCGTCTTGCATTCCGCGAGCGCGATGCAGATGGATTTTTTGGAGAAATACCACGTGGATTCCGTTCTCTGGACGGCGGGCACGGGCGTCGGCGGGTATGATTCCGTTCCCGCCATTTTGGCAGGCGAAATCAATCCTTCGGGCAGAACGGTAGACACCTATTGCTACGATAACTTTTCTTCTCCCGCCATGCAAAATTTCGGAGACGCCCGCTTTCTGAAAGCCGACGGAACCCCGAGCGGTTACTCGTACGTCAACTATGCGGAGAATATCTACGTCGGTTATCAGTATTACGAGACGAGATACGAGGACGCCGTGCTTGGGCGGGGGAATGCGGGGGATTACGACTACGACGAGACGGTGTTCGCTCCCTTCGGCTACGGACTCTCCTATACGACCTTCGAATGGTCGGATTACCGCTGCGATTACGTCGCGGATAAGGACTTATACGAGATTTCTCTCAAGGTGAAGAACACGGGAAAAACCGCAGGCAAGGACGTCGTCGAAATTTACGCGCAATCGGAATATACCGATTACGACGTCGCAAATCACGTGGAAAAATCTGCGGTCAATCTCTGCGGCTACGCAAAGACCAAAGAGTTGAAGGCAGGGGAGAGCGAAACGGTCCAAATAGAAGTTCCCCGCTATTATCTTGCGACCTACGACGCGGAGGGCTACGGAACGTATATTCTCGACGGCGGCGAATACTATCTTACGGCAGGCAGAGACGCGCATCACGCGACAAACAATATTTTATCCGCAAAGGGATATTCGACGGACGGGGATAGCGATCTCGTTCAGAGTTTTTCGTATCAGACGGACGCCGAGATCTATTCCGTGAGCAACGGGGTCAAGGTGGAAAATCAATTCTCGCAGGCAAAACTTGCCGACGCGGTCTATCTCTCCCGCAGCGACTGGTCGAAGATGGACGGCAAGGGCGTGAACTGGCTGAATTTGAAAAACAGCGCATTATCCTATGCGACTTCGGTGACGGACGGACTCTCCAACACCACGAACGGCGCCAAGCAGGTGAATACCGCCGTCCTGTCGGAAGAGCTCCTTTCCCGCCTTTGTGCTACGGGTTGGAGCGCATCGGGCAATCCCAACGCGATCGATTCCTATCCCGCCATCACGACGAAGGCGCAAAACGGGCTCGTTCTCGCCGACCTTATCGGCGTAGATTACGAGGACGAAAAGTGGGATCTTCTCCTCGATCAGCTCGACGTGGAGACCATGCACACCATGTATAAGATGGGCGCCTATTCCACCATTGCCATTCCGGAAATCGCAAAGCCCATCACGCACGAATACGACGGTCCCGAGGGACTTCACGTCACCTACGGCACGGCGGAGATCATGATCTCGGCGACGTGGAACGACGATCTCGCCGAACAATACGGCAGGATCAACGGCTCTTACGGCATTTTAACGGGGGTTGACGGTTGGTACGCGCCCGGCACGGATATTCACAGAACGCCTTTCTCGGGCAGAAATTACGAATATTTCTCGGAGGACGGTTTCCTGACGGGAAAGATGGCGAAAAATATCACCGTCGGCGCAAAGGAAAAGGGCGTCAACGTGGTATTGAAGCACATGGCGCTCAACGATCAGGAGAGCAATCGCGATTCCAACGGCTGCGTCGCGACGTTTGCCTTGGAACAGGCGATTCGTGAAATCAATCTGAAGGCGTTCGAAATTCCCATCAAGGAAGGCGGCGCGCTCGGCGTCATGTCGGGTATGAACCGAATCGGCACGGTGCGTTGCCGTTCCAACTATAACTTAAACGTCAACGTTCTCCGCGGCGAGTGGGGATTCAAGGGTATGCTCATCACAGACTACAACTTGGTCGATCCCGACGAATCCATGGCTTGCGTGGCGGGCGGCTGCGACACGCAGCTTTACGGGCAGGGCAATCCCGTGCGGGATACCTCCTCTACGGGCATTTCGTATATGCTCCGTCAGTCCGCTAAGCACATTTTATACATGACGGCAAACTCGAATGCCATGAACGGCTATTCTTCGGATACCGTGTATCATGCGGGCATTCCCGTCTATATCCTGATGCTCGTTGCCATCGACGTCTACGTGCTCGCCCTCGTCGTCTGCGGCATCTTGTTGCAGCTCCACGGCTATCGGCTGGTCAATCGAAACGTGACGGATGAAAGGGCGCTCAAAAAGAATCGGACGATGAAAATCGTATATTACGCCGTCGTCGGCATTACGGTGCTTGCCGTTGTCATCGTATTCTTTGCGTATGCAAAACCCCTTCTCGATCAGGCGTTTGAAATATCCTAACGGTGAGAGACTTCCGTTTTTCAGCGGAAGTCTTTTGCGATTCACGAAAGCAGAATCGCCGTTTGCGTGAGAGTATTGAAAGGGAAAAAGCTCTGTGATAGAATGAAAACAATCAAAAACATAAAACTTTCAGGAGGAAAATTAAAATGAAAAAATCCACGAAAAAAGTATTTGCAACACTTGCCGCCTTGGCGGTATCCTGTTCCGCGATCGCGTTTGCCGCCTGCGGCACGACCGAAAATCCCGATAAGCCCGATGACGGCAAGCAGGACGAAGTTAAGATCTCCTATCAGTTTGTCGGAAATTACGACGAACTGATGAGCTGGGGCATGGTTTACGACTTCTGCGCGAACCTCACGCCCGACGGCGTAGCGACCATCGCCATTTATCGCAACGACGAGGATTTCACCAAGATCGAAGGCACCTGGAAGGAGGCTGCCGATGAGGACGGCGTAAACGTCCTTACCATTCGCGACGGCGTGAATCCCGACGGCAAGTATGAGTTGTATTCCGAGAGCGATGGCTCGTATATTTGGAAGGATTACTACTTCACCTTCATGGGCGGGTATTCGAGAAAGATCGATTTGAACGGTTCCTCGAAGATCACTTATGAAGAGGAGTCGGACTGGCTCAAATACGTCGCGGAGAGAAGAAAGGGTATGGAAATCCCTAATCTCGGCGGCGATTCCGAGGAGGGTGGCAACGGCGGTCAGGAAGAGCAGAAGCCTTCCGAGGAAGCAACCGAAATTGCGGCGTTCAAGAAGGATTCTTCTTCCATCACCTTCCTCTCCGACGGTACGGGTAAAGTGTCCGTATTCGGAGCGATGAACAGAACCTTTAAGTGGACTTACGCGGGCGGCACGCTCTCCATTACGGCGTTGACTACGAACGAGGGAAGCGAACAGGGCAGCGCAGTCGTGGAAGGAAACAACATTACCGTGACCGTAAACGGCGGCGGCACCGATTATTCCGTGACCTTTGCCGATTGCGACCTTTCCAAGTTGGCATAATCCATTTGGCTGAATAAAAACGGAGTTTTGCGATGATAAAAGCAGTACAGCAATTTCAGCTCGGCAGCGTACTCAAGAATGAAAGGTCTTCTCGGGAAGTACTTTTCAAGATGAAGGAGAGCGGCTACGACGGGATAGAGCTTTGCGGTTTTATGATCCGTAAAACTCCGCTTTTCGTTAAAATGCTCACGAGGCTCGCGGGTATGCCTGTCGGCAACGGGGGACTGGATTGGAAAAAGCTCCTAAAGGAAAGCGAATTAAAGGTCGTCTCCCTGCACGAGGATCTCGACCGCATTCTGAAGAGAACGGATGACGTCGTTCGCGACGCGAAGGAGTTCGGCACGAAAAACGTCGTGCTGACGGGCGTTTACAACTATAACTTTTCCGACGCGAACAGCGTCGAAAGATTGATCGCCTCCCTCAACGAGGCGGGCGATAAGCTGGCGCAGAGGGGAATACGGTTCCTTTACCACAACCATAACGTGGAATTTCTAAAGATAGACGGGGTCAGCGTTTACGATAGACTCATCGAATCTACGAATCCCGACTGCGTATCCTTCGAGTTCGATTCCTACTGGGCGACGGAAGCGGGCTGCAACGCACTTTCCGTAATGCGGCGTTTAGGAAACAGAATGAAGCTGTGGCATATCAACGACAGGGGCAGCAAGCTCCAAAAAAAGGCGATCACGCCCATCATAAAAAGCGACAGCATGGAGCTCGGCACGGGCAACATGGATCTCGTCCCGATGGTAGAGCAGGCAAAGGCGCTCGGCGTGGAAGCGGTCGTTTTGGAGAGTCACCGCAACTGGGTGGATCACTCTCCCGTCAGGAGCTTTCAGGTGAGCGCAGAATTTTTGAACGAATATCTATAAGGTGAAATGATGAAAAAAATCAAGAAAATTTTCATGCTCGCTCTCGCGGGGCTGACGGCGTTTTCCGCCCTCTCCTTCGCTTCGTGCGGGGGAGATGACGGAAAAAAGCCGGACGACGGCACGCAGGCGGAACAACCTTCCGACGAGGATCTTCCCACCTCCTACGTCGACAAGAGCAATCTCGCCTACGTAACTTCTCTCGAAAAGTATAAAAAGACGGACTGGACGGCAAAGTGGATTTGGTCGGGTTCCTCTCAAAAGAACTCCTATTCCGCTTTCCGCAAGACGTTTACGCTGGAGAGTAAGCCGACAAAAGCGATCGCCGCCATCGCGGCGGAAAACAGCTACTGGCTGTGGGTGAACGGCGAACTCGTCGTCTACGACGGCGGCTACAAGCGCGGTCCCACGATGGTAGATACCTATTATCAGGAAATCGATTTAGCGCCCTATCTGCAAAAGGGGGACAACGCGATCGTGGCGCTCGTCACCTATTTCGGCAGAAGCGGCACCTCCTCCGCGTCGGCGGGCGAAGCGGGATTCCTCTTTGAAATGGACTGCGGCGAAAAGAAGATCGTCTCTGATAAGTCCTTCAAAGCGCAGCGCCTCACAGCCTATAAAAACGACAGACTGTTGAAGGGGGATTATCCCGCCTATCCCCAGTACGACGCGCTCGCGGAGTGGAACTGTTATTACGACGCGCGGGAGAGCGCAGGGGACTTCACCTCTCCTTCCTACGACGATTCCGACTGGAAGGACGCTACCGTGGTGGCAAATTACGGCACCGAGCCGTTCAACGATACCTATCTCTGCGTTTCGCCCTTCTTCGCGTTCGATAAGGATTACACCGATCTTTCGGCTGCTGCTCCTTACCTCGGCGTGAAGTTCACGCAGGACACCGTCATCGATATCGATATGGGGACGAACAGGCAGTTCTCGCCCTATTTCGAGCTGGACGCCGAAACGGAAGGGCTCCGCATCACCTATTATACCGATACCTTTATCACCTCCGACCTCGGTTCCTTTAAGGACGACTATGTGACGATCAAGGGTAAGCAAACGTACGAGAGCTATCCTTGGCGTACGGGCAAGCATCTCATTTTGGAGGTGCCCGCGGGCGTGACCTTCCAAAAAATCGCCGTCCGCTATAACGGGTTCGACACCGAACAGACGGGCTCATTCACTTCCTCGGACGAGGTTTTGGATACGCTCTGGCAGAGAACGGTCAACACCGTGAAGATCGATATGCGGGACACCTACATGGATTGCCCCGAGCGGGAACGCTCTCCCTGGGCGGGCGACGTCGCCAACATGATCGCGGAAACGCTCTATTCTCTCGACGATAACGCAAACCTTCTCATCCAAAAGACCATATTGAGCTACGTGGGATGGGTGCAGAGCGGAACGGGCACGGCGGCGGACGACGCGCTTCCCCTCCGCGTGCCCTGCATGAAGGTGACTGAATGGGCGGCGCAGGATCTGGCACTCTTACATTCCTTCTACGAGTACTATCTGCATACGGGCGATCAAGAGACCTTAAAGCTCTTCTATCCGCTCGCGAAGAACTATTTGAAACTTTGGCAGATGCAGGAGAACGGTCTGATCCAATATCGCGCGAGCGATTCCACCTGGGCGGACTGGGGTGAAGGTTTCATCGACGAGGTCGTTTTGCAGAACTGTCAATATTATATCGCGCTCAAAGACTGTCTCGCCTGGGCGAAAGATTTCTCCGAGACGGCGGATATCGAATTTTTTGAGTCTCGAATCGATTCTATGCAAAAGGCGTTCCGCACCGAATTTTTGAAGGACGGAGGCTTCACTTCCAAGACGGAATACGACGACAGGGCGAACGCCATGGCGGTCGTGGCAGGACTTGCGGAAAAAGAGGACTATGCAAAGGTCTTAAACGTATTAAAGACGACGAAAAACTGCTCCGTTTACATGGAACGCTACGTTGAGGAGGCGCTCTGCATCATGGGCGCATACGACGAATGCACCGCAAGAACGAAGGAGCGGTACGCGGCTATGCTCGCGGACGAGTACGATACGCTTTGGGAACGGTTCGACATCTACGAGGACGGCGTCAGATACGGCGACGGTTCCCCCAATCACGGTTGGGCGGGCGGTCCCCTCATCATGCTCAGCAAGTACTATGCCGGCATCCGTCCCACCTCCGCAGGATTTGCAAGCTACGTCATCGAACCGCAGGCGGCGCTCGATTTCTTCACCTGCGCAGCGCCCACGCCGAAGGGCAATATCACCGTTTCTCTAAAAAGAGAGGGCGATACGACTACGGTGACGATCAACGCTGTCTCCGGCGACGGCACGGTAAAGATCCCCGCTTCTTTGGGTACGGAAATCTCCGTAAGCGGCGATGCGAAAAAGATCGGCTCGCAGGACGGCGCCACCCTCTATTCCGTTTCGGGCGGAACCGTCACGTTTACCGTTCGATAATTTGCGTTTTCTTATAACTTCCTCTATATTTGGATCGCTCCTTTCTTCATGAAGGGAGCGATTTTTTGCCGCTCACGAAATAAAAAGAGCGATTCGAGTAAAATTGTGGAAATTACAGGAAAGATTTGCTAAAATCTTAAAGGATAATAGTCGGAAACAGGTCTTGACGAATCGAAAAAAATGTGATATAAAAACGATGGGAGAAAATGATATGAAATACTCTTTTGCTGTGGTAGACGACGAAAAGGAGCAGACGGACGCCGTCTGCGAAATGCTCAAGCGATATTTTAAGGAGACGAAGGGGGAATATTCCGTCTCCGTCTTTCACGACGGGGCGGAGCTCCTTACCGACTATAAGCCCCTTTACGACGTGATCTTTCTCGATATCGAAATGGAACAGATCAACGGCATGAAAACGGCTAAGCGCATCCGCAAAACGGACGAGAGGACGGCGATCGTCTTTATCACCCGCTTAGCGCGCCTCGCTATTGGCGGGTACGAGGTCTCCGCGCTCGATTTTATCGTCAAGCCCGTCGAATACGACGCCTTTTCCTACAAGATGAAGAAAATCCTCTCTCACGTCGATAAGAGCAAAGCGGTTTTCTTCTCCATCAAGCAGGACGACAGGATCGATTTTTTGAACGAGGACGATATCACCTATATCGAAGTCATCGATCACAGCGTGGTGTATCATACGGTAAAGGGAGACTATCGAGAGTGGGGAACGCTAAAAAATGCCGAACGGCAGTTGACGGAAGGCAAGTTTGCCTACTGCAACCGTTGCTATATCGTCAATCTTCGCTACGTCACCAAAATCGAAGGGGATTCGGTCGTCGTGAACGGAGTTCCTCTCATCATCAGTCGTTATAAGAAGAAGGATTTTACGGAGGCGCTGCTATCCTTTTGGGGCGAACGCACCGTGTAAGCGCGGCTCGCTGTTATCGGACGAAAGACGCGTAAGAGGATAAGGGAGAAGATATGCAGGAGTTTATCAATACTTTTTTCAGCGTAAAATTTTTGCCGTTCGTGTTTGTATTTTCGCTCGTTTTTTCGCGAAAACAGCCCAAACGGAGATATTTTTGGCTGCGCCTGCTCGTCGGATTTGCGGTGAGTCCCGCGTATTATTTTTTGTGGGAATACATAAAGGGATTTTATAACAGTCCGTTCTTCCCCTTTATTACCTGTATCGTGCAGCTTTTCGCCTTTAATCTCACCATTCTTTTCAACTGGAATTGCTTCGAGTGCAGTTTTTTCGAGGCGATTCTCTACGCGATCGGCGGATGGACGGCGGAGAGCTTTTCGGGCGCCGTCGCCGTCATCATCGGACTGAAAGCGGGGTTTGAAGGGGTCGTCTATCGCGATTACAGCGTAGAGTATTTCGTTACCGTCCTCATCGTCGCCCTTCTCTCGTGGATTCTTTTCGACGTGGTATTTTCTCTTCTTTGCAAGGACAGAAAAATCAACCTCGACAAGCGTGGCTTGCTCGTTCCCGTCGCCGTGATCTTCGTGGTGTTCGTAGCCTTGAATCTCGCCACCTCCTCCCTCTTTTTCGCGGAACCGGATAAGCTCGTTTATATCAAGTATTATAATTTAGCTTGTTGCGTCCTGCTCCTTTCCCTCATTCTGAATATGTTCTATTCGGGAAAGTACCGCCTGCAGATCGAAACGTTGGAGCAGCTCGACAAAAAACAGCAGGAGCAGTACCTGATGAGCAAGGACACGGTGGATATCATCAACACCAAGTGTCACGACTTGAAAAAGATGCTCGCCTCCTCCCTCGCCGACGGCAAAATCATGACGAAAGAGGAGATGGAGAAGTTGCAGGAAAAAATCTCCATCTACGATTCCCTCGTGCAGACGGGCAATAAGACGCTCGATCTCGTATTGAGCGAAAAGAGTCTGTTTTGCGAAAAGCACGGGATTCAGCTCTCAGTCATGGCGACCTTTTCTCGGCTCGATTTTATGAGCAAAGTCGATATTTATTCCCTGTTCGCCAACATTCTCGACAACGCCATCGAAGCGGTCATGAAGTTGGAAAAAAGCAAGCGCATCATCACGCTCTCCGTCAAGGAGGTGGGGGAAATGCTCATCGTGCACGAAGATAACAACTTCGACGGCAAAATACAAATGATAAACGGCAAAATCGAAACGAGAAAGGAGGATAAGACGGCGCACGGCTACGGTCTTTTGAGCATACGCCGCGTCAGCGAAAAATACGGCGGCAGCATGAAGGCGGAAAGTCATGAAAACGTCTTTTCCGTCAACGTGCTCATCCCCATTAAAAAGTAAAATGAAAATCCGTCGGGTTCCCGACGGATTTTTTTACAGGAGATCGATGAGTATTTTTTCGAAAGCGGGCAGCCACCAATCGCGATAGCCCAGCTTCATGGGGTGGATATCGTCGCGCATATAGCGGGCGTAATCTTCCTTGGAAATATCGTTAAAGGCTTCGTCGCGGTACAGGTCGAGTACCTCTATATGGTATTTCTTTTGAATGGCGTCAAGCCCTTCTATCATCTTGGGATAGTTAGCGTCCTTAAAGTAGCTGTTCGTGTAGAAGATCACGGGGCAGTCGTACTCATTCTGTATCGTGGCGACAATATATTCTATCGCGCCGAAGGTCGTTGCCGTATCGAAGGCGGAAGGGGAGCGAACGTCGTCCGCCGTCACTTCTCCGAATTTGTCTTTCTTGGATTTATCGTTGGTGGAAAGCTGGCAAATAAAGCCGTCCAGCTTTTCGGGTATTTTGCCCGATTCGAGATCCGCATTCAATCTCGTCACGTAGCTATCTTTGCCGTATACCATCAGCGTAGTGCCGGAAACGGCGTTTTTGATTGCCGTGCAGCCGTGCTTTTTGGCAAGGAAATCCGCCATGGATTGCCCTTCGGCTCCTTCTCCGTATGTTACGGAAGAACCTAAAAAGTAGTAAGTTTTGCCTGCTAAAGGGCTGTTTTCTATCTGCTCCATGTTTTTCACGTCGTATTCTTCGCGGTTTCCCTCCAAATTAATTTGAACGGGAATGGTCAGAACTTTATTTTTATACGTGATGGTCGCTCCTTTCGTGTAATACTGAAATGCGGAGGAGGTCACGGTAAACGGAACCTTTTCCTCAATTGTGCCGTCGTCATATACGGCGGTTACCTCTAATCCCTTGGCGTCGAACCGTTCACCCGGTGCATACACGGTTTTATCGGGCTGTTTGGCAATCTCCAGGTACAGAAGTTTGGCTTCTTTCGTTTCGCCCTGCTCGATAGCGGTCGGGGTATCTGCCGCCTGATGACAGGAGGCAAAGGGAATCGCCATGCCGGCGCATAACAGAGCGGAAAGCAACACGGTCATTATTTTTCTCATAAAATTCCTCCGTTTATTCTGAAATGGTTTATTGATAGTTTAACGCTTGTACGATTCGAATGCAAGGATATTCCTCATTTGGCTATCCCGATTTCGTAAACGGCGTTCTATTTGCGAAGGGAGACAAGCGATTCGGGTAAAAGAATGGAAATCGCGTTTGGCGTTTGATATCATGGAAACAGAATAAAACTTGGAGGAAAAATCGATGAAAGACAAAAAAACGCTCTGGCGCGGGCTCTCCTCGGTGTTCGCGCTCCTTGCGGCTACGTCCCTCGTATGCACGGATCTGCTCTTTCTATATAAGGGCAACGTCGATCTCGTGCTCGGAACGACGCCCGAAGTGAGTACGGCAGAAGGGGATACCAACTATTTCCCGAGCAGCTATGGCGAGCTTTCCGCAGAGAATCTGAAAAAGCTCAAAGCGGATGAAAAGGCGTTCAACGTACAGGTTTCCGAAGAGGGCTCCGTCCTCGTAAAGAATAACGGCGCCCTTCCCTTACGGGAAAACGAGAGGAGTGTTACGCTCTTCGGCAGATCGACGGCGGATCCTCTGTATCGCGGTGCGTCCGGCGGTTCGGGATTCAGTACAAAATCGGGCATCACCCTGTACGACGCGTTCAAAAATGCGGGCTTTTCCATCAACGATACCTTGTTCAACGCGTATAAGACGAGTTCGACCAAACGAACCACGGCGGAATGGACGGGGGCGAGCATCGGTGAGGAGGCTCCCTCCTTCTATACCGACGAGCTGAAGGCTTCCTATGCGGAGAAGTATAACGACGTAGCCGTCGTCATGTTCACCCGCGTTTCGGGCGAAGGGAACGACATGAACGTAGTGGACGCCGACGGCGTTCCCGAGCTTTCCCTGCACGAGAGCGAAGCCGCTCTGTTGAAGATGATAAAGGAGAGCGGCAAGTTCAAAAAGACGATCGTCCTCATCAATTCGGGCAACGCGATGGATCTTGGTTTTGCGGAACAGGAGGAATACGGCGTAGACGCTTGCCTCTGGATCGGATTACCCGGCAACCACGGCTTCGAAGGGGTCGTCAACGTCCTCACGGGCAAATCGGACGTGACGGGGCGGTTCGTCGATACGTATGCGACGGATTCCCTCTCCTCGCCCGCCATGCAGAACGTAGGGCACAATTATTATACGAATATGACGAGCAAGTATCAGAAGGAATACGTCGTGTATGCCGAAGATATTTACGTGGGTTATAAGTATTACGAAACGAGATATTACGATCAGGTCATGGGCTTGCACAACGCCGCGTCCTCTGCGGGCGTCTTTGCCTCCGATACGACCTGGAACTACGCTGAGGAGATGGCGTATCCCTTCGGCTACGGGCTTTCCTACTCCGCGTTCACGCAGGAGGTGGAGAGCATCGAGTGGAACCGATCCACCCATAAGGTGACGGCAAACGTCAAGGTGACGAATCTCGGCGGCGAAAATTATGACGGGGAAAGCAAATCCGTCGTGGAGCTCTACGTCAACGTCCCCTATATCGAGGGCGGCGTGGAAAAATCCGCCATTCAGCTCATCGGTTTCGGCAAAACGGATTCCCTGAAGAAGGGGGAAAGCCAAACTGTCACCGTGGAGACGGACGATTATCTGTTCGCTTCCTACGACAGGACGGCAACCAACGGCGCAGATCCCGCTAAAAAGGGTTGCTATATCTTTGACAAGGGAGATTACACCTTTGCCATCGGGGCCGACGCGCACGACGCGCTCAACAACGTGCTCGCGGAGCAGGGCGCATCCGGGATGTTCGATATCTTCGGGAATCCCGTGAGCGGTAACGAAAACAACGCCGTTACAATCACGCTCGACGCCTACGATAACACCACCTACGCCGTATCTCCCCATACGGGGGAAGTCGTCTGCAATCAGTTCGACGATGCGGATATTAACTATTTCGGCGAGGGCACGGTGCAGTATTTGACGAGAAAGGACTGGAAGACCTTCCCCACGACGGCTGTTCTCACCGCAACGGAGGAGATGAAGAGAGCGCTCGACGCGAATACCTATCAAAAGCCCGCGGACGCGCCCGAGGCAAGCTCCTTTACGAGCAGCGCAAAGAATAACTTGATGCTCGTCGATATGCGGGAGGTACCCTACGAGGACGAGGAGACGTGGAATAGGTTCCTCGATCAATTCACCATTCGGGAGTTGGTTGTCAACACGGCGGATCAGCTCGGTTCGGACGCCGTTACGAGCGTGGGCAAGAAGAAAGCCGCTTCCACCGACGGACCGGACGGCATTGCCGGAACCTACAAGATCGGCGAGGCAGATACCGGAACTTGTTTCGGCTGCGAAGTGCTCCTCACGTCCACTTGGAATTTGGAGCTTTCCGCGCTCCGCGGCAAATATATGGCGGAGGACGCGCAATATCTCGGCGTGACCTGGGTATGGGGCCCCGGCGCCGACCTGCACAGAACGCCTTACGGCGGCAGAAATTTTGAATATTACTCGGAGGACGGCAACATGGCGTACCTCTTCGCCAAGCCGCAGCTCGGCGCGATGATGAAGGGGGGTCTGATCACGGGCTTGAAGCATTTCGCCCTGAACGATCAGGAAACCGACCGCCACGGCATTTCCACCTTTATTACCGAACAGGCGCTCCGCGAAAACAATCTCCGCGCCTTCGAAGGCGGACTGGCAGAGGGCAATACGCTCGGCGTCATGAGCGCGTTCAACCGCATCGGCTGCGTTCCCACCATGCAGAGCTATTCGCTCCTCACGCAGGTTCTTCGCAACGAGTGGGGCTTCCAGGGGGTATGTATCACCGACGCTTCGCAGGACGGAGCGGATTATATGAGAACGCTCGAGGGCGCCACCGCGGGCAGCGACGTCTGGTGTATGGATCAGACGAGAACGGAAACCCTTTTCAACGCGGCGAAACGGGATGCAAACGGCGATATCGTCCGCGCGCTCAGAAGAGCCAATAAAAACTTTATGTACGCGCTCTCCCGCTCCAACCTCATCAACGGGCTCACGTCCGAAACCGCGATAACGCAAACCGTTTCCTGGTGGCAGCCCGCCGTCATCGTGCTCGACTGCGTATTGGGAGCAGCTGCGATCGCCTTTACGGCTCTTGCCGTCGTGGACGTGCTGAAAAAGAAAAAGGAGGATTAAAGATATGTTACATAGAATCAAACAATCGAGCATCGGTTTCCGCGTGGGGCTTTTCGGCGCCATGGCGGGCGCGATAGCGGCTATCGCCTATATTGCAACGGATATCGGAGACAGAACCTTCTCCTGGCTGGTCGTCGCTCTCGTTTTCGTCGGCGCCGCGCTGTTTGTCGGAAATCTCTTTATCAAATTTCCGCTTCTTCCGCTTTTGGCTTCCTTCTGTTTCTCCGCGGCAACGGCGTATTCCGTCTACTTAATGCTACCCACGCTGTCGGATATCTGGAATAACGTGAATTTTATCGGGGGAAATCCCGTGCAGGCGGTGGTATTCACTTCTCTCTTTTTTCTCTGCGACGTGACGACCATGATCGCTTGCTTTACGAAATAACGGAAGGAGACCTTCTTCCGTGCCAAGCGCCCGAACTTCCGTTCGGGCGCTCTGCTATTTACGAAAGCAAAATTGCCGTTCGTGTGAAAGTATTGCAATCAAAAACTTCATCTTTTATAATGAAATCAATCAAAAATATTATGTTTTCAACAGGAGGAAATCATCTATGAAAAACGGTAAAAAGGCACTTTTGGCACTCGGACTTGCGGCTATGTCCGCGGCATCTCTCGCGGCGTTCGCTTCCTGCGGCGGCGCGGCGGAATCCACCGGCGTATATTTGTCCAACAACGACCTTTCCTACACGAATTTTTTGCCTACCTATAATTATTTCACGGCAAGCATCGGCACGCAGGAGATCGAAACCTTCAGCGACAATACCTACGTTCTCACGATCAACAAGGTAAACTTCTCCAACATTTCTTTAGGACCCGACGTAGCTACCGGCGAGGAAACGTGGAACGATCGTGGTCAGGTCTCCGTGAAGTATTACGGAACCTTCACTTCCGTGGAGGACGAGGGCGATCTCACGCTCACGCTTTCCGCTCCGACCAAGCTCGTGTACGAAGAGTTCGGCTACGTGGCGATGGACAGCACCAAGACCTACGGGGAAGAATTTACCTACACACCCATGGGCGGAGAAGCGATCTCCTACGCGGATAAGATCGCGCAGGAAATGGCGAAATTCAACGGCGCGGAGGTCTATATCAACGGCGCAGGCGCTTCCTTCAAACAGATCAAGATCGGCTAAACGATTCGGAACGAAAAGATACCCTCCGAAAGATTTGTTCGGAGGGTATTTCAAAATGACAGGAGAAAATGATGAAACATTTTAAGCTTTGGCGCGGACTCGTTTTGGTGTTCTCGCTCTTATTGTCCGTCTTTGTCGTGCTCACCAACCTCGCTTACCGCTACGCGGGCTTTTTGAACGATTTTTTGGGCATCAGCGCGCCGACGACTTCTACGACGGAAGACACTACCTACTATGCAGGGGCTCACGGGGAACTCAACGAGGCGAACTCAAAAAAACTCATTGCGGATGAGAACGAATTTAACGTCCGCTGTGCGGAGGAAGGCGCCGTCATGCTCCGCAACGAAAACGGCGCGTTGCCGCTCAAGAGCGGAGAGAGAAGGGTCACCTTCTTCGGCAACTCGGTAAAGGATCCCGTCTATGCGACGAATGCGGGCGGCTCCTCCTTTAAGGCGAGCCGAGGCGGTTCTTTGTACGACGCGTTCACGAGCGCGGGCTTTGCCATCAACGATACGCTTTTCAACGCGTATAAGAACAGCAACGTATCCCGCGTATCCTCCTCCAAGCCCGGTCAGTCGGATATCGGCGAGGTCGGCAAGGATTTTTATACGGACGCCCTGAAAGCGTCGTATGCAAGCGATTACAACGACGTGGCGTTCGTCCTCTTCACCCGCTACGGCGGCGAGGGTGTAGACCTCGAATATCAGGCGGACGTGGACGGCGTTCCTCTGCTGTCTCTGCATCAGGAAGAGAAAGACCTGCTCAAGATGATCAAGGAGAGCGGCAAGTTCAAAAAGACGGTCGTCCTCATCAACTCTCCCTTCGCGATGGACGTGGAATGGATCGAAGACGCTGAATACGGCGTGGACGCCTGCCTCGCCTTCGGCGCGATGGGGGATACGGGCTTTATCGGCATCGCAAACATTCTCACGGGCAAGGCGGATCCTTCGGGACACCTCACCGATACGTATGCGACGGATTCTTTATCCGCCCCCGCCATGCGCAATTTCGGCGATTTCACCTTTTCCAACCATACGAAAAAGTATGAAAGAGAGTATACCGTATATGCGGAAAATATCTACGTGGGCTATAAGTACTACGAAACCAGATACTACGATCAGGTCAAGAATCTTCACAACGCAACTTCCAAGGCGGGCGCTTACGCCTCTCAAAACGGCTGGAACTACGCCGAGGAAATGGCGTACACCTTCGGTTACGGTCTCTCCTATGCGGACTTCACGCAGGAGGTGGAGAGCATCGAATGGGATAAGGCAAATCATAAGGTCATCGCCAAGGTAAAGGTTACCAACAACGGCTCCGAGTATTACGACGGAGCAAGCAAGTCCGTCGTTCAGCTCTACGCGTCCCTTCCCTACGAGGACGGACAGGCGGAAAAATCCGCCATTCAGCTCATCGGTTTCACCAAGACGGACGCCTTAAAGAAAGGGGAGAGCAAAACGTATACCGTGGAAGCGGACGATTATCTTTTTGCCACCTACGATCAAAGCGCCGTGAACGGGGCGGATTCCTCGAAAAAGGGCTGTTACGTGTTCGATAAAGGAGATTATTTCTTCGCCGTAGGCGACGACGCGCACGACGCGCTCAACAACGTGCTCGCGGCGCAGGGCGTCACGGCGGGGCTTACCGACGAAAAGGGCAACGCCGTTTCAGGCGATAGCAAAAAGGCGGTTTCCGTCTCTTTGGACGAATACGACAACAAGACGTATGCGACCTCTCCCGCCACGGGAGCCGTCGTGAGCAACGTATACGACGAAATCGATTATAACTATTTCGTCGATGGCGCCATCACCTACCTCACGAGGAGCGACTGGAATACCTATCCCGTCTCCTATACCGATCTGGCTACAACCGCCGAGATCGACAAGCTCCTCGACGGAAAGACGTATACTTACGACGGTTCCGTCAAAGTTTCCGATATTACTTACGGCGTGGATTCGGGCATCACCTTCGTGGAGATGAAGGACGTGCCCTACGACGATCCCAAGTGGGATACCTTCATTCAACAGCTTTCCATAAACGACCTCGCGCTCATCATTGGCGAAACGATGGGCAACGCGGCGGTCAAAACGGTTTCCAAGCCCGCCAACTCCAACACGGACGGACCCAAGGGGCTGGGCGCAAGATACGCCAAGGGGGACGGCAGCGGCATCACGCTCTACGTCGATCAGGTCGTCATGGCATCCACCTTCAATTTAGAGCTTTTGGCAGAACGGGGCAGACTGTTCGCCGAGGACGCGCTGTATGCGGGATATTCCATGATCTTCGGACCGGGCGCCGACTGGCACAGAACGGCTTATTCGGGCAGAAATTCCGAGTACTATTCCGAGGACGCGAATATGTCCTTCCTCTGCGGCGCGGCGCAGGTAAAAACCATGCAGGAGGGCGGACTCATCGCGGCGATCAAGCATCTCGTCGGCAACGATCAGGAAACCAACCGTCACGGCGTGTCCACCTTCTCCACCGAACAGGGATTCCGTCAAGGCTCTCTGCGCTGTTTCGAGGGCGCGCTCCGCGACGACAAGGGCGGCGCGCTCGGAACGATGACCTGTTTCAACCGTATCGGCTGTACGGCAGGCGCGGCGAGCGAGGCGACCCTCGTAAAAGTTCTGCGCGGAGAATGGGGCTTTAAGGGCGTCAACCTCACCGATTCCTCCAAGGACGCCTCCGATTACGTGCACACCAAAGAATGCGTCGTTTACGGAACGGATATGTTCAATAACGATTCCGGCAGAACGGGCGAGCTCGTCTCCATCGTAAAACAGGAAAAAGACGGCTACATTCTGCAAAAGATGCAGGAGATCAACAAGCATTATTATTACGCATACGTGCATTCCAACCTCATCAACGGGCTGACGGCGGAAACGGAAGTAGAGGACTTTGTTCCTTGGTGGCAACCTGCGCTCATCTCGGTTGATATCGTATGCGGCGTGCTTGCCGTCGCCTCCCTCGCTCTTTGCGTAGCGAGCGGCGTCATGACAAGAAAGGAGGCTGAATAATATGTGGAAAAAAATCTTTGATAACAGAACGATTGCTTTCTATATCGGTCTCATCGGCGCGGCTCTCGCGCTCGTGACGGATATCGTGTTTATCATCGGCGACCATGCGGACAGAACCTTCTCCCTGCTCGCGTTCGCGCTCGCTTTGGTCGGCGCGCTCTCCTATCTCGCCGTTTGTCTATTCGATTGTCGGTACCTCATTCTTCTTCCGGGCGGCTTGTTCATCGGCGCGTTTGCCGTGGAACTCAACACGGCTCTCCCCTCCCTCTCCGACGTGTGGAACGGCGTCAACTTCATCGGCGGCAACGCCGCGTTCGGCACGACTGTCGCCGCGGTGTTCCTCCTTGCCGCGATCTGCATGATCGTCGTCGCCTTTTCGGGCGAACGTAAAAAATAACGGAGCATAAAACGATAACGAAACCCGCCCGCTTTTTTCAAGCGGGCGGGTCGTTTTTCGGCGGGCGATCTCTTATTCAAGGGGAGGCTCGCCTTTCTTTTTGTCTTTCTTCTTTTTCTTGCAGGCGGCGCAGCTATCGCAATTCGAGCAGTGGCAACCGCCTTTTTTGTTCCCGCGGCGATACAGCCATACGGCAAAAGCCAACAGACAGCCGACGAGAATGATCAAAACAAAATCCAGCCAGTTCATTTCGTGTTTCTCCTTTATACGAACAGGCAGGCAACGGTGTAGAAGAGGAACGCCGCGATCCAGGCGAGGACGCATTGCCAAACGGCTACGCCGATCGCCCATTTAACGCCGAGTTCCCGCTTGACGGAGGCAATGGCGGCGACGCAAGGGCAATAAAGCAGGCTGAAGATGAGCAGGGAGCCCGCCGCCACGGGGGAGAGGGCTGCCGCCACGCCGCCCTCGGCGGCAAAGAGCACTTCGAGAACGGAGACCACGCTCTCCTTTGCCATGACGCCGCTGATGAGGGAGGTGCAGATTCTCCAGTCGCCCAAGCCCAAGGGCTTGAAGAGGGGCGCGAGAATGCCCGCAAGCCCCGCCATGATGCTGGTGGAGGAATCCTCTACGAATCGGAAACTCAAATCAAAGCTCTGCAGGAACCACACGACGACGGTCGCGATCAGAATGACGGAAAACGCCTTCTGCAAAAAGTCCTTCGCCTTTTCCCACATGAGTTGCATACTGCTCTTGAGGGAGGGCAGGCGGTAGTTGGGCAGTTCCATCACAAAGGGAACCGCCTCGCCGCGGAAGAGGACTTTCTTGTAGAGAAAGGCGACGAGGATCCCGAGCAGAATGCCCAAAACGTATAAACCCGTCATCACGAGCCAACCCTGTTTGGGGAAGAAGGCGTCCACGAAAAAGGCGTAGATGGGCAGCTTTGCCGTACAGCTCATAAAGGGGGTCAAAAGGATCGTCATCTTGCGGTCGCGTTCGCTCGGCAGCGTTCGGGTGGACATCACGGCGGGCACCGTACAGCCGAATCCGATGAGCATCGGCACGATGCTTCTGCCCGAAAGACCGATCTTGCGCAGGAGTTTATCCATAAAGAAGGCGACTCGCGCGATGTAGCCGCTGTCTTCCAAGAGGGAAAGGAAGAAGAACATGGTCACGACGACGGGCAAAAAGCTCAAAACGCTGCCCACGCCCTCGAAGATGCCGTTCACGATGAGGTCGGAAATGGCGGCGTTCACGTTGCCGGCGGCGAGGGCGTTTTCGACCAGGCGGGTGAGCGCGCCAATGCCGAGCTCCAAAAGGTACTGCAAAAAGGCGCCTATCACGTTGAAGGTCAAAAAGAATACGAGCGCCATGATACCGATAAACACGGGGATCGCCGTATATTTTCCCGTCAAAACTTTATCCAACTTTTCGCTGCGCAGATGCTCCTTGCTCTCGTGCGGTTTTTTCACGCATTCGCCGCAAACCTTTTCGATAAAGGCGTAACGCATATCGGCGATGGCGGCGCTTCTGTCCAGCTTTCGCTCCGTCTCCATTTGCAGAGTGATGTGTTCGAGCGTCTCCCTTTCGTTTTCGTCGAGGGCGAGTTTTTTTAAGATATGTTCGTCTCCCTCGATTGCCTTGCTCGCGCAAAAGCGCAAGGGCAGGGAGGCTTTTTCCGCATGATCTTCAATGAGGTGAGATACGGCGTGCAGGCAACGGTGCACGGCGCCGCCGTCCTCCTCCTTGGAGCAAAAATCCTGAAAGACGGGTTTTTCCCGATACTTCGCAACGTGGTACGCGTGGCGGACGAGCTCGTCCACGCCCTGATTTTTCGCCGCGGAGATGGGCACGACGGGCACGCCGAGCATACGCTCCATCAGGTTGATATCGATGGCGCCACCGTTTCCGTTCAGCTCGTCCATCATGTTCACGGCGACCACCATCGGGCGATCCATCTCCAAAAGCTGCATGGTGAGGTACAGATTCCGCTCGATGTTCGTGGCGTCCACGATGTTGATGATGGCATCCGGCTTTTGATCGAGCACGAAATTGCGCGAAACCAACTCTTCGCTCGAATAGGGGGACATGGAATAAATGCCGGGCAGGTCGGTGATGGGACTGTCGGAATATCCGATAATGGCGCCGTCCTTTTTGTCCACCGTCACGCCGGGGAAGTTGCCCACGTGTTGGTTGGAGCCCGTCAAGCGGTTAAAGAGGGTGGTCTTACCGCAATTTTGATTGCCGACGAGGGCGAACGTCAATACGTGCCCGTCCGGCAGAGGTTCTTCGCTCCCCTTTTCGTGATGGATACCCGGCTCGCCGAGCGCGGGGTGTTCGGTGAGCTTTCGCTCCGTCCTTTCCCGATCGTCTTTTTCGAGCTTAATTTTGGTCACGGTAATCTGCGCGGCGTCGTCCAAACGCAGGGTCAGTTCGTAGCCGTGAATGCGCAGTTCCATGGGGTCGCCCATGGGAGCAAACTTGACGACCGTCAGTTCGGCGCCCGGGATCATGCCCATATCCAAAAAATGTTGGCGCAACGCGCCCTTTCCGCCCACGGCGTCAATGCGCGCCGATTCTCCAACGGTCAATTCTTTCAACGTCATTTTGTTTTCTCCTAAAATATCATTCAACAACTTCTATGGAGCGAATGGAAATCGGCTCGACGGGGAAGTTTTGTAAATAACCCAAAGTATACGTCGCCGCCTGCGAGAGGGCGATCACGTTTTTAAGGCTTGTCTCGTCGATCACCTTTCCGAACGCGGCGTAGTCGCCGTCCAGCCAAGAGGCTTCCGCCGAACAGATGAAAAATTGCGAGGTCGCGCTGTCGGGAATCGCCGTTCTCGCCATGGAGAGGACGCCCGCCTCGTGTTTCAGGTCGTTCGGTACGCCGTTTGAAGAAAATTCTCCCTTGATGGGTGTCGCGCCGCCCTTTTCAAAAATCGTGTTGTTTTCGATAAAGTAGCCTCCGCCCTGTATCATAAAGTTCTCGATCACGCGGTGGAAAATCGTCCCTTCGTAAAACCCGCTTTTTGCGAGAGCGAGAAAGTTCTCCACGGTGATAGGGGCGATCTCGGGATACAATTCGCAGGTGATCACCATGTCGTTGGAGAGCGTCATGCTCACGACGGGGTTTTTGTTCTCTTGTTCGTCGTCGGCGGGCGCCTCCGCCTCCGCCGTGCAGGCGGTAAATCCGAAGGTCAGGAGGGCGGATAACCCGATTACAATTATTTTTTTGACAGGATTCATCGTATTTCCCTTATTTCTTTTTTTTTGATTATAGGCGCGCGGGACAAAAAAGTCAAGTAGTTCGCCATGGCAAACGAACGGGTGAAAAAATATTTTTGAAATCGCCGCGTTCATAAAATAGAAACAAACGTTTTTCTTTGGGTTGACAAACGGGCGAAAAGGTGCTATGATGAAGAAAAGGAGAAGAACGGGGATGTCGGAAAAACAGAGAACGTACATAGCAATCGATTTGAAGTCCTTCTATGCCTCCGTGGAGTGCGTGGAGCGCGGGCTTGATCCGTTAAAGGTGAATCTCGTGGTCGCCGATCCCTCCCGCACGGAAAAGACGATTTGCCTCGCCGTTTCCCCCTCCTTAAAAGCCTACGGGATCCCCGGAAGAGCCAGACTGTTCGAGGTCGTGCAGAAGGTGAAGGAGGTCAACGCCGAACGGTTAAAGAGGGTACCTGATCGCCGATTCGTCGGCAAGTCGTTCGTCGACGAGGAGCTGAAGGGGAACGCCGCGCTGGAACTCGTCTATCTGACCGCCCCGCCGAGAATGGCGCTCTATCTCGAATACAGCACGCGCATCTATCACATTTATATGCGCTACGTCGCGCCCGAGGATATGCACGTGTATTCGGTGGACGAGATCTTTATCGACGCGACGGACTATCTTTCCCTCTACAAAACGACCGCGCGCGAGCTTGCCATGCGCATGATAAAGGACGTATGGCGGGAAACGGGCATCACGGCGACGGCGGGAATCGGGAGCAATCTGTATTTATGTAAGATCGCCATGGATATCGTGGCAAAGCGTATGCCCGCCGACGAGCAGGGCGTTCGCATCGCGGAATTAGACGAGGAGAGCTATCGCAGAACGCTTTGGTCGCACCGTCCTATCACGGATTTTTGGCGGGTAGGCAAGGGCTACGCCAAAAAGCTGGAGGAGATCGGACTGTACACGATGGGAGATATCGCAAGATTTTCCTTGAGCAAGAGAAGTAACGGCACGGGTGAGGATATCCTGTATAAGACGTTCGGGGTGAACGCGGAGCTCCTCATCGACCATGCCTGGGGGTGGGAGCCGTGCACCATCGCGGATATTCATGCCTATCGACCGGAGAGCAGCAGCATCAGTCAGGGACAGGTGCTTTCCGAGGCGTACGATTATGAAAGGACGCGGCTCGTCGTGCGGGAGATGACCGATCTTCTCGTGCTCGATCTGGTGGAAAAGGGCTTGACGACCGATCAGATCGTCCTCGACGTCGGCTACGATATCGAAAATTTAACAGACCCCGCGCGAAAGAAGAGCTTTCGGGGGGAGATCGTGACCGACCGCTACGGCAGGGCTATCCCCAAGCACGCGCACGGAACGGCAAACCTTCCTTTGCGCTGTTCTTCCACCAAGCTCATCATGGACGCCGTCACCGATCTGTTCGATCGCATCGTCGATAAAAATTTACTCTCGCGCAGAATGACGGTGACCGCCTGCCGCGTGCGACCCGAAGGGGAAGAGGAGAAAGCGCTCGTCGCCGAGCAAATGGATCTGTTCACCGACTACGAATCGCGGCAACGGGAGGAACAGGTGAAAAAACAGGAGCTCAAACGAGAAAAAGCCGTGCAACAAACGGTGCTCGGCATCAAGAACAAGTACGGCAAAAACGCCATCGTAAAGGGAATGAATTTGGAGGAAGGGGGCACGACCATTTCCCGAAACGGGAGAATAGGAGGGCATAAAGCATGAAAGAGTTAGTAAGCGAAGGTCGATACGACGATATCATTTCCCTTCCGTACCCCGTTTCCGGTCGCCGACCCCGCATGTCGAATCACGACCGCGCGGCGCAGTTCGCGCCCTTTAAGGCGCTCGTCGAATTAGACGGCGAAATCGCGGAAACGGCGCGTTTCACCGACGAGCGGGGGGAGCTCTCCGAGGATCAACAGCGGGAGATAAACGGAACGCTCTGCGAGATAAAGGAAAAATTATCTGCCATGCCCGCCGTTCGGGCGGTCTATTTCCGCCCCGACGCCAAAAAAAAGGGCGGCGCCTATCTCACCGCGGCGGGCAGGGTTCGGCGCATTGACGAGAATAGAAAAAAGCTCCTCTTTGCCGACGGGAGAGCCGTCGAAATCGGGGAGTTGTTTGAAATCGAGATTTTATCGGAAGAAAAAGGTTTCCGTTCGTGAGAACGAAAACCTTTTCATCATACGAGAAATTATTCGGCGTTTTTTGCCACGTAGATAAAGCCGAAGGCGTTGGGTCCCCAGTGGCAGGCGATCACGGGATCGAGGTTGTCCTTATCCGCCATGGCGGCTCTGCACGCCTCGTCGGCGTAGCCGATCAGCGTATTCAGATTGTCGTCGCGGTAGGTGTAGGAGGGAATGACGGGGTAGGAAACGTCCGCTTCCCTGTTCAAACTTTCCGCGATCGACTTCATGGCGGCGCGCAGACCGATCTTCTTTCCGATCACCTTGACGCCCTTTTCGTTCAGCGTGATGATGGGCTTGATTTTGAGCAAGCTCCCGATTACCCATTCGCTTTTGGAGAGCCGTCCGCCGCGGAGCAGATAATCGAGCGTTTCGGGAATTGCCGCCACGCGGATGCGGGGAATGAGCGCATGAATCTTTTCTAAGATGACGGAAAGGGGCTGATCGCGATAGCGGTTGATCTCATGCACCAGGAGCCGAACGCCGCCCACAGCCGTCAGCGTGTCGACGACGGTGACTTTTTCGTTATCGGAAAAGAGGGAACGCACGGCTTGATAGGTTCCGGAAATTTTCGAGGAGAGGGTGAGAATCAAAACTTCGTCCCCTTGCTCGGTACACTCGGTTACGCGTTTTTCAAGCTCGTCCATGGCGGGCAAAGAGGTCTTGGGGAACATTTTTTCCTCGATGAGCTTTTGATAAAATTCATCGATGGTCAAATCGACGTCGTCTCGGTATTCGGTTTCTCCCATTAAATACCGCAGGGGAATAATTTCCACGCCGAGCGCTTGCTTTTCGCTCTGCTTGATACTGCTTGCCGAATCTACAAAAATTTTTAACATACGGTAGCCTCCTAAAAAAATCTATCGTTAAATTCCTTGACGGAATGGCGGTTTTTTAATAAAATATGTGTGATTACAGTAGTAACCGCACAGAATAGTATATCGGATTTCTGTGGGAAAGACAAGTGAAAGGCGGAAAAAAATATCGGGGATTACAAAAAGGGGAAAAGCGTAATGGCACATATCATTTCCGAAAAACTAAAAAGCCGAAATGCGGAGCTGAATAAACTCACGGTGGAGAGCATCATGCAGGCGCTCGTACAGCTCATTCGGACGAGGGACTATGAAAAAATTTCCATCACGGATATCTGCCTGCGCGCAGGCGTCTCCCGCAACGCGTTTTATCACAACTTCAAGAATAAGGACGGCGTGCTCCGGGCGGTCATTCTCGATTTCAATAAGGACGTCATTTTGCGCAAGCTCGGCAATCCTTTTCGGAAAAAGACGGATATCAGCTGGTACGTCAATTTCTTTACGACGCTGTCGGAATACGCCGATCTGTTCGACGTGCTCATCAAGTCCGATTTGAGCAATTTTTATCTCGGATACGTCAATCAGCTGCTCACGAGCAATCCCGATTTAGACGCTTCCACGCGGTATCGCAGGCTTTTGTGGAACGGAGCCGTGCAGAACGCGGCGTTCGAGTGGCTGCGGCGGGGCAGAAAGGAGACGCCCGAGGAAATGGCTTCCATCTGCTTTGCCCATCTCAAACGGGAAAATCTTTGCTGACGAAAAAAACGGGTCTGCCTTTCAAGGACAGACCCGATTTCTTAATAGACACTCTTTCCGTAGCAATCGATGGCGACGACGGCGGGGAAATCCACGATTTCCAGCCGATGCACCGCTTCGCTCAACAGGTCGGGAAAGGCGATACACTCGCTCTTTTGAATGGATTTTCCGTACAGGGCGCCCGCGCCCCCGATCGCCGCGAAGTACGCCTTTTTGTTCCGCTTGAGAGACAGGCGCACCTCTTCGCACATTTCGCCCTTGCCGATCATGCCGTTTAAGCCCAAGTCGAGGAGTCTGGGGGCAAAGCTGTCCATTCTCGCCGAAGTGGTGGGACCGCAGCTTCCCGACGCCATGCCGGGCTTGGCGGGGCAGGGACCCGCGTAATAGATGGTAGCGCCCTCCAAGGGGAAGGGGAGTGGTTTTCCCTCGTCGAGATATTCGAAAATGCGCTTGTGCGCGCAGTCCCGCGCGGTCAGGATCACGCCGCTTAGCAGTACGCTGTCGCCCGCGTGCAGGGATTCTATCTCTTCTTGCGTCAAGGGCAACGTCAATTTTTTCATGTCAGATTACCTCCTTTTCGCATCTCACGCAATGGCATTGAATATTTACGGCTACGGGCAATCCCGCGATGTGCGTGGGCGCGATCTCGCAGGCTACGCCGAGGGCGGTCGTGTCCCCGTGGAATCCCTGCGCGCCGATCTTCAATGCGTTGATGCGCTTTAACGCCTCCTCTTCGATCGCGCGCACGTCGTCGCGCTCGTGATGCGTTCCGATCTCCCGCGTGAGCGCCTTTTTGGCGAGGAAGGCGGAGGAATCGAAACTTCCGCCGATGCCGACCCCGACGTACACGGGGGGACAGGGGCGGGAACCTGCCGTTTTCACCGTTTCCACGATGCTGTCGATAATCCCTTGTACGCCCTTGGCGGGGGTGAGCATATACAGTTTGCTCATATTTTCGCTCCCGAAGCCCTTGGGCAGGAAGGTGACGTGAATTTTATCGCCCGCAACGATCTCCGTGTGAAGGTTGGCGGGCGTGTTGTCCGCCGTATTCTTGCGCGTTAAGGGGTCGCATACGCTCTTGCGGAAGTATCCGTCCGCGTACGCTCTGCGCACGCCGTCGTTCACGGCGTCCGTCAACAGTTTTCCCTCTAAAAATACTTCCTGCCCGATCTCGAGGAGCACCACGCTCAAGCCGGTGTCCTGACAGACGGGCATCTCGTTCTCTTCGGCGGTTTTCGCGTTTTGCAAAACGGAATCGAGCGCAAACGCCGCGGCGGGGGAGCTCTCGCTTTCCTTTGCCGTTTGAAGGGCGCTCTTGCAGGAATCCGTCAGGTGAACGCCTGCGTGCAAAGCCATTTTATATACGGTTTCTTCGATGAAAGACGTGTCAATGATTCTCATAAGTAGTTACCTCGGTATCATTATAATAAATTTGACGGAAAAAGCAAAGAAAATCGTTTACTATTTTTCAAAAAAATGTTATACTTTTCGTATGAAAAATCAAAAATCGTTGCCTTCTCTCTCCGCCGCGCAGACGGGCGGAGCCGTATATTCAGCGGGAACGCTCGCCATTCTCGCCGTCAGCTTTTTTCTCGGCATCCTTATAGCCGTTTTGCGGCAAAACGGCAGGTTGGACGAGAATTACGCCGCAACGGAATGGTGGATCTATCTTTCCTTTCTCTTGAGTCCTATCTCGTATGCGACCGTGCTCGCCGTCCTCTTTTTCAAGACGAAAACGAAATGGAAAACCGTATATCGCGGAACGAAGGGGAGATATTTTTTCTACGCCGTGCTTTTGCAATTCGGGCTCTTTTCCCTGTCCCGACTCAACGAGTTCTTTCTCGCCTTTTTGCAGAATATCGGATTCACGCAGGTGAACACGCAGGTGTCCGTTCCCTCTTTGGAGGGATGGCGCATTCTGCCCGCCATGCTCGTCATCGCCGTCCTGCCCGCTATTTTGGAAGAGACGGTGTTCCGCGGCGTCCTGCTCGGCTCCCTCAAACAGTTCGGCGGGGTCTTTTCCGTGCTCGTGTGCGGGGCGCTCTTTGCGCTCTTTCATCAGAATCCCGCGCAGACGATCTATCAGTTCGCGTGCGGGTGCGCGTTCGCCCTCGTGGCGTACAAGAGCGGCAGTATTCTGCCTACCATCCTGTCGCATTTTTTGAACAATGCGCTCGTCTTGCTGTTGGAAAAATATGCCCTCTCGCTTTCCTCCGCCTTTTTCGTGTGTTCGGCAGTCGCGCTCGTCCTCGCCCTCGCCCTGTTGCTTTTCGATAAGGGGCAGGAGCGTCCTTCTTCCGAAAAAGAGGGGTCGAAAAAAGATTTTTTCTTGTACGCGCTCCCCGGTATCGCCGTTTGCGCGCTCATCTGGATCGCGGGGTTATTCGGTATATGATAAAGGTCAATTTAGTCGTCGTCGGAAAAATCAAAGAGAGTTTCTATCGGGAAGCCGTTGCGGAATACTGTAAGCGGCTCAATCGGTTCGCAAAGGTGGAGATAAAAGAACTCCCCGAGCGCAACACCTTAAAGGAAGAGGCGGAGGATATCCTCCGATCGCTGAAAGGTTACGTGTTCGTGCTCGCCATCGAGGGAAAAAAGCTCTCCAGCGAGGCGCTTGCCGAAAAGATGCGCGAGGTTGTGGATCGGGGAAAAGAAATGACCTTCGTCATCGGCTCTTCCTGCGGGTTGGACGATTCCGTAAAGGAGCGGGCGGATCTCAAGCTCTCCTTCTCGGATATGACCTTTCCCCATCAACTCATGCGCGTCATTTTGACGGAACAGATCTACCGCGCGTTCATGATTCAATCGGGTTCGGAATATCATAAATGAGCATTTTCTCTTATTGCGGCATACTATGCCCGTGTGGAGATCTATCAAAAAATTAAAAGCGCATTCGATTCTTACAAGGGAAAAAAGCAAATCATAGGCAGAACGGAAGGGGGCAGGGAGCTTTTCGCCTTTTTCGCGGGCAACGCGGGCGGCGTGACGGGTATTTGCCAATACGCCATTCACGCGCGGGAATGGGTGACGGCGCTTTTGGCGCTCGAACATATTTCTTACGGACTCTCCTTAGGCGGCGTTTGGTTCTTGCCGCTCATGAATCCGGACGGCGCGGAGCTTTGCCTTAGCGGGCTTTCCTCCGTGAAGGAGACGAAAAAGAGAGAGTTTTTGCGCCGCGTAAACGGCGGAACGGACTTCTCCTTGTGGAAGGCGAATGCAAACGGCGTGGACTTAAACGTGAATTTCGACGCCGGTTGGGGCAGAGGAGAGAAAAATCTCTACCGCCCCGCGGCGGAAAACTACGTCGGAGAATCCCCCTTTTCCGAACGGGAAACGCAGGCTCTGCGCGATTTCACGCGGGCGGTGCGCCCCGATTTCACGATCAGTTATCACACGGCGGGAGAGGAGATCTACTACCGCTATAAACAGCCTCCCCTTCAGGCGGCGAGGGATCAAAAACTTGCCAAGATTCTGGCAAAGAGCACGGGTTACGCCCTCGGCGACGCGGGGAAAAGTCACGGCGGATACAAGGACTGGTGCATCTTAAAGCAAAAAATTCCCGCTTTCACGATCGAGGCGGGAAAGGGGCGTCAACCGCTCGGGTTGAGCGCTTTGCGGGATATCGTCGGAAAAAATTTACATACGGTGAGGGCGCTCATCGACGGGTGGAACTATGCAGGATACGAAAATAAAATATATGAAGGCGGCGATCCGTCAGGCAAGGAAGGCGGAGCGTGACGGGGAAGTCCCCATCGGCGCCGTCGTCGTGTACGAGGGCAAGGTGATCGGCAAGGGGTATAACAGAAGGTTAAAGACCCAGCTCGCCTCCGCGCACGCGGAGATGATGGCGATCGACGCCGCCTGCCGAAAATTAAAAAGTTGGCGGCTCCCCGGCGCGGAGATTTACGTCACGCTGGAGCCCTGCCCCATGTGTATGGGCGCGATTCTGAACGCGCGAATAGACAAACTGTATTTCGGTGCCTACGAATTAAAGGTGAAATCCTTCACGCAGGAGCTGGCGGCGTCCAACCTCGTCAATCACACGGTGGAAGTGGAGGGTGGCGTCATGAAGGAGGAATGCGCTTTCCTGCTCTCTGATTTTTTCAAGAGAATGCGAGTGCGGGAAGGGCAAAAGCCGCAGGTCGTCGACCCTGTCAAAAATTGTTAAGCGATATCCTTTTTTTGTCAAAAAGCACTTTTTCGACAGGAAAAAGAGAAAATCACCGCCGAAACGATTGACTTAAAAGTTGAAAGCATTTACAATAGAGTAGGTTAGAAGAGGGCTCGATAAAAAGGGCGGAAGAATGAGTTAATCAAGAGAAAAAATTTTAGGAAGGTACATTCATGATAACGCACGGTAACGAAATTAAGTTGTTTGCAGGCAATTCCAACAAGGTTTTGGCGGAAAAAATTGCGGCAAAGTTGGGTACGGAACTCGGTGACGTCGAAGTTTGCACGTTCTCCGACGGTGAGATCAGCGTTCATCTCGCCGAGACGGTACGAGGCAGAGACCTGTTTATTATTCAATCCACCTCTTATCCCGTAAACGACAATCTGATGGAACTTCTCATTATGATCGACGCGGCGAAGCGCGCCTCCGCCGGTCGTATCACGGCGGTCATTCCTTATTTCGGTTATGCCAGACAGGACAGAAAGGCTCGTTCCCGCGATCCCATCACCGCAAAGCTCGTGGCAAATCTTTTGACGAGCGCGGGTGCGGACAGGGTTCTCACCATGGATCTCCACGCCGATCAGATTCAGGGATTCTTCGATATCCCCGTGGATAATCTGATGGGCGGACCCATTCTCTACGACTATTTCGCGAGCAGAAAGATTGCGGACGTCGTCGTTTCCCCCGACGTGGGCAGCGTAAAGCGTTGCAGAAAGCTCGCGGAAAAGCTCAACGTGCCCCTCGCCATCATCGATAAGCGTCGTCCCAAGGCGAACGTGATGGAAGTCATGAACATCATCGGCGACGTAGACGGCAAGCGCTGTCTCATGATCGACGACATGATCGATACGGCGGGTACCATCTGTCAGGGCGCGCAGGCGATCAAGGATGCGGGCGCCACCGAGATTTACGCTTGTTGCTCGCACGCCGTATTGAGCGGTCCCGCGATCGAGCGCATCGAAAAGTCTCCCATCACGAAACTCGTCATGCTCGATACCATTCCCCTTCCCAAAGAGAAGATGCTCGACAAGATCGAGATCATCTCCACGGCAAATCTCTTTGCTTCCGCTATCGAGAACGTATATCTCGATAAGCCCATGAGCAAGCTCTACGAATAATAAAGAATTACGCCGCCGCTTTTAGCGACGGCGTTGTTAAGTAAAAAGGAAACCAAACGGTATGTATTTGATTGTAGGTCTCGGAAATCCCGAAAAGAAGTACGAAAAAACTTTTCATAATATGGGCTTTATCGCTGCGGGCGACGTGGCGGAAAAGCTCGGCGTCAAATTTAAGAAAAACGAATGCGAGGCGTCCGTCGCCGAGGCGTATATCAGCGGGGAAAAGGTCGTCATCGCCCGTCCCGTCACATATATGAACAATTCGGGCAGAGCGGTGAAACAGCTCATGAATAAGTATAAAATCGATCCCAAGAATCTCATCGTCATCTACGACGATTACGATCTGCCCAAGGGGAAAGTGCGCATTCGCGCGAGCGGTTCCTCCGGCACGCACAACGGTATGCGCTCCGTCATCGGGGAAACGGGCGTCACCTCCTTCCCGCGTATCCGCATCGGCATTCGCGATCCGGAAGTCAATATTCCCATCATCGACTACGTGCTCGCTAACGTTCATCCGGACGACTACGAGCTTTTCGCCTCCGCGACCCAAAAGGCGGCGGACGCGGCGATCGCCTTCGTTCGCGGGGACACGATCGAGAACGTGATGAATCGGTATAACGTATAAAAAAGGTCTTGGCTTTATGAAAATAGAAGAGCAATTCAACCTGATCGCGGCGAATTACGATAAAAACAGGAGAAAGTTCATTCCCTGTTACGACGATTTTTACGAAACCGCGACGAAAATGATTCTTTCCAGCGGAAAAAAGCCCAAACGCGTTCTGGATCTGGGCGCGGGAACGGGACTTTTGACCTCCTTTTGGGTTCGGGAGAACCCTCTTGCCGAATACGTTTTGGCGGATATCGCGGAGGGGATGATGGAAATCTCGAAAAGGAGATTTTTCGGGTCGGATCGCGTCAAACATATCCTCTGCGACTATACGAAAGCTCTCCCCGCGGGGGAATTCGACGCCGTCATATCGGCTTTATCCGTTCATCATTTGGAAAACGATCAAAAGCAAACGCTGTTTTCTCGCGTTTTCGAGAGGTTGCCTAAGGGCGGCTTATTCGTCAATTACGATCAGTTTTGCGCGGATTCCAAAGAGGCGAGCCTCCTATACGATTGCTTTTGGGAAGAGCAATTAAAGAACAGCGGACTGACGGGAGAGGATATTTCTCTATGGCGGGAGCGCAGAAAAGCGGATAGGGAATGCTCGGTGGCGGCGGAGACGGAAATGCTGAAAAAAAGCGGGTTTTCGGATATCGCCTGCCCGTATTCCTATCATAAGTTTTCGGTGATCGTCGCCGTAAAATAAAGGAAAAACAGGAGTTTTATGCAAAAGGACTTTTTCTCCTATCAAAACTTAACGGGTCTTTACCCGGAAATTTGCAGGGATATCCTTTCGGGTATCCCTACCGCCGTTTTCGGACTTTCGGACGTCGATAAATATTTCCTCGCTTCCCTTTTGAAGGAGCGATTTCTCTACATCACCAGGGATAGCCAAAAGGCGAAGCGGGCGGCGGAGAGCATTGCCGCCTTTTCGGGAGAACGGGTCGTCTGTATTCCCGCCAAGGACGAGGTACTGCTCTATAAAAACGCCCTGTCCAAGGATTCCTTTTACGCCCGCATCCAAGCGCTCTACGAGATCTGCACGGGCGTGAAATACGTCACCTGCGACATCGAGTCTGCCCTTCAGCTCTTCCCTTTGGAGATCAAGGGGCTCACCCTCGAAAAGGGGGTGGAGTACGACTACGAGCTTCTCCCGCAAAAGCTGCTCTCGTTGGGGTATACGCGGGAGTACGAGGTGGAAGTGAAGGGGACGTTTGCCATTCGCGGGGACATTCTCGATATCTTTCCCATCAATCGCGAGGAGCCTTGCCGAATCCATTTCTTCGGCGACGAGGTGGAAGCCATTCTTCCCTACGACGTCAATTCCAAGGAACGCTTATCCCCCTTAACGCAGGTGGATATCGTGGCGGCTACGGACGCCGTCATCGAAAAAGAGGACGAAGAGAGGGTGAAAGAGGCGCTCAAAGAAGGGATAAAGCGCGCGGAATCCGCGGCGGCGTACAGCCGCAGGAGCGCCATTGCCGAAGAGGTGGAAAATCACCTCTTTGCGCCTTCTTCGGCGTCCTACGTCATGCCTCTTCTCAAAAACGCGACGGACGTGTTCACTTTTTTGGGGGATTGCGTCGTCCTATTCGACGACGGCGGACAGGTCTTTGAGGGCATGCAGGCGATTTTGAAAGAAAACGCCGAACGCATGCTGAATCTCTCGCAGGGCGGAGAGGTATTTCCCTTTTCTACCGGGCAGTTTCTTTCGGACGAATGCTTTCTCTCCCTCCTCAAAAAGAGGCGGGTGGCGTCCTTGCAGACCTTTTCGAGCTACGCAAAGTTTTTCTCTCCCTTAAAGACGCACAACTTCAAGGGCGCGCCCGTCGGCGATTACCGAAACGATTTTACCGAACTGTTCACCGACCTCAAATCCTGGCGCGCGAACGGGTATCGCATGTTGATCTATTGCGGCGATAGCAGTCGGCGGGATAAACTTCGGGAGGAAATGCTCTTGCAGGGGCTCACGCCCCGCGCTCTTCCCGATTCGGTGCGCGAGCTTGAGGGGATTTCCCTGACGGATAAAACGCTCGAGAGGGGATTTTTATCGCACGAAAATAAACTCGTCGTCCTCGGCACGGGGAACCTGTACGCCAAGACGGCGAAGGAAAAGAAGATCAGGCGCAAGCGCGGCGACGTGTTTACCGCCCCCGAGGCGGGCGACTACGCCGTTCACGAAGTGCACGGCGTGGGCAGAGTGCGCGGCGTCGAACGCATCGAAACGCTGGACGGCACGAAGGAGTATATCGCCGTGGAATACGCCGCGGGCGACGTCTTGTACGTTCCCGTCGAGCAGACGGATATCCTCACCAAGTATACGGGAGGGGATTCTCCCAAGCTCTCGCGCATCGGCGGGCAGGAATTTTCCAGGGTGAAGGAGCGCGTGCGCGCCTCGCTGAAAAAACTCGCCATCGACTTGAAAGCCCTCTACGCGCAGCGGCAGCAAAAGCGGGGATTCGCCTTCCCCGAAAACAGGGAGGCGATGGAGGAATTTGCCTTTTCCTTCCCCTATACGGAAACGCCCGATCAAACGGCTTCCATTGAGGAGATCTTAAAGGATATGTCCTCGGAAAAGGTCATGGACAGACTCTTGTGCGGCGACGTGGGCTTCGGCAAGACGGAGGTCGCGCTCCGCGCCGTATACCTTTGCGTGCTCGGCGGCAAACAGGCAGTCCTCATGTGTCCGAGCACCATCTTGAGCCAACAGCACTACAACACCGCTTGCGAGCGATTCAAGGATTTCGGCGTGAACGTGGAGATTTTGAACCGCTTTAAGACGGCGAAGGAGCAGGAGAAGATACTGTCCGATTTGGCGGAGGGCAAGATCGACTTTCTCATCGGCACCCACCGACTGCTCTCCAAGGACGTAAAGTTCCGCGATCTGGGACTTCTCGTCCTCGACGAGGAACAGCGTTTCGGCGTGGAGCATAAGGAAAAGTTAAAGACGCTGAAAGCGCAGGTGGATTGCCTCACCATGAGCGCGACGCCCATTCCCCGCACGCTGCACATGTCCCTTTCGGGCATTCGCGATATCTCTACCATCGACACGCCGCCCGAGCACCGCATTCCCGTGCAGACCTACGTCGTGGAGGAGTCGGAAACGGTCATTCGCGACGCTTGCCTGCGCGAGATCGCGCGCGGCGGGCAAATCTTCCTTTTATATAACCGCGTGGAGACCATCTATCATTTCACGGATCGGCTGAAAGCAATCGTCCCGGAGGCGAATATTGCCATCGTGCACGGAAAAATGGAAAAATCCGCCCTCGAAAAGAACGTGGCGAGCTTTTACGAAGGGGAATGCAATCTTCTCGTCACCACGACCATCATCGAAAACGGAATCGATTTGCCCAACGCCAACACCATCATCGTCATAGACGCCGATCGTTTGGGCGTGTCCCAGCTGTATCAGCTGCGCGGCAGAGTGGGCAGAGGGAATAAGATGGCGCACGCCTACTTTACCTATAAACCCGAAAAAGTGATGACGCAGGAGGCGACCGAACGCTTAAAAGCCATCATGGAGTTTACGCAGCTCGGCTCGGGGTTCAAGATCGCCATGCGCGATTTGCAGATACGCGGCGCGGGTAACGTGCTCGGCGCCGAACAGCACGGGCACATGGATAAGGTGGGCTACGAGCTGTACGCCAAACTCTTAAAAGAGGAGCTTACGGGGGAAGAGCAGACGGTCGCGGAGCTCGAAATCAGCGCCTCCGCCTTTATTCCCGAAAGCTACGTCGAATCGCCCTCGGGTAGAATGGATACCTACAAGCAGATCGCGGAGATCCGTTCGATGGAGGACTACGAGCGCGTTTACGGTTCTTTGAAGGATACCTACGGCGCCATTCCGGAAGAAGTGTTCACCCTTCTCGTCATAGCCGTGCTGAAAAGTTACTGCGCTAAGTTCAAAGTGAAGAAGATCGTCGTCAATCAGAAACGGGCGGCTATCGAGTTTGCCTCCCTGCAGGCGGTAAACGACAAAAGACTGCTTCGCGCCATGGACAAATATCGGGGCAGAGTTTCTCTCTCCATGGTATCCGCGCCCGCTTGCGAGTTCAGGCTCCTCAAAAATCCCGTAGTGACCATGCGAGAAATGATTAAATTTCTAAAATATGCGGAAGTTTCACTCGAATAACATAAAAAACATTTGCATTCATAAAAAAAATAGGTTATAATAGTGCTATCTATTGTTAGTTTATGAGATTATGCCGTTTTATCATAAAGCGGCGATCATCCGGAGTAAATATATGATAAGTAAGAAAAAAAGATTGATTCCCGTCCTCTTGTCCGCCGTTATGGTGGGTAGCTGCTTTGCAAGCTGTACCAGCCTCGTATCCACCAACAGCGAAAAGGATATGGCGCAGGTTGTCGCTACCGTCGACATCACCAAGAGCGACGACTTCGCTTCCGACGGTCAGTATGCTCGCTATGCCGATGCGATCTCTTCCGAAAATGTCACCAAAAGAGATCTCGTCGCATACTTCATCAATCAGGGTTACACCTTGGTTCAAAACGGTTCCACCTATTCCGACGCGTTTGATAAGATGCTCGACAGTCTGATCGGCAGAAAGATCGTCTCCCAGTACGCAAAGGTATACTTCTTTGAGAATTATTCTTCCGAATATACCATCGAAGGATACAAGGCGGCGGTTGCCTCCTCCGATCGCGCTACGATCGAAGGGCTGAAATACTTCCTCTCCGATGAAGAATACGAGCTTGCCGTCTACAACTTGAAGTGCATCATCAACAATACCCTCGATTCTTCCGAAAAGGAATATATCCACGAAAAGGACGAGGTTTCCTATACGGAATCCGTCCGCACCCTTCCCACCGGCGTAGATACGCAAACGGAGGACTACTACGATCCCGACTACGAGATCTATACGGGCAAAAACGCGCCTTCCGCCTGCGGTTCTTACGAGGCGGTAGAGGGCTCCACCGCGACGACGAGAAAGAAGGCGTATAACAGTTTCCTTTCCAGCCTCAAAAACAATTACCTTCTCTCTTCTTCGGAAGCCGGTCTCGACGATATCGAGCAGTTTGAATACTGGTACAGCGAACTGGAAGGACAGCTCGAATCCGCTCTCATCAATAAACTCGGCGACGTCATCGAAGAGGAAGCAGAGGCATCCCTTACCAAGGAATTCGTGGAAAATCGCTATGCGGAAATCTTTGCGTCCCAAAAGAAGATTTACGATACTTCTGCCGATTCTTTTGAATCCGACCTCGATTCGCTGTCCGATTCTTCCTTCGTGACGTACGCTCCCGTATCCGGATACGGTTTCGTATATAACATCCTGATTCCCTTCTCCACCACGCAGAGCGCGCAGTACGAGAAGATCAAGAACAAGAATTTGAGCGAGGAAGAGACGTATTTGCAGCGCGCCGCTCTCCTTTCGGAGATTACGGCTACCGATCAGCGCGGAAGCTGGATGACGGGCGAAACGGATTATTCCTTCTCCGCGTCCGAAAACGGAATTTCCGTTTACGGCGACAGCGATACCATCTTCTTTGAGAATAACTTGGTGAAGAACGATAAGTACGAATCGCTTGAAAAGTATTACGGTCGTTACGCCTATAACGGCAAGATCGAGGTGAGCGACGAGAGCGACGAGCACGGCTATACGCTCACGCCGAACAAGCTCTCCATCGACGGCTTTATCGGGGAGATGGAAGATTATTTCGCGTTTGCCGGACTCACCGCAAAGGGTGAAAAGAACACAAACTACATGACGTCCGTGTTGGATAATAACGGCAAAGTGGACTATTCCGCCTTCCTCTATTACACGGGTAAAGTAGACGTCGGCACCTTCTCGGCGGGCGAGGCCTTTGTAAAGGACACCAAGGCGTACACGGCTATGTCCGTTGTCAACGAGTTGATGTTTGCTTACAACACGGATACCGCCGGTCTCAACAGCTATTTGGGTTATGCCGTTTCCGCTTACGACACGCAGTTCGTAAAGGAATTTGAATATGCCGCGAAAGCAGCGGTTGCAGGCGGCGTCGGAACGTATACGGTCGCTCCTTCCGATTACGGTTGGCATATCATGTATTGTACCTACACCTTCGGCGAAGGCGAAGTGAGCGCGTTCGACTGGAAGGATATCGAAAGGGAAGGCTCCTTCTCCTATAACTTCTACGAATCGTTAAAAACTTCTACTTCCGGCAATAAGAAACAGGTATTCCAGACGCAGACGGTGAATACTTATAAGACGAGCGCCTGTGTGGAGACGTATAAGGAAAGATACGCCGACTACGCGGCTCTCGATAACGAATCATAAAAAAATAAATACGGGAGGATCCGATGCAGATCTGGCAATCGATCGTCCTTGGGATCGTGCAGGGGCTCACCGAGTTCCTGCCCGTTTCTTCCTCGGGGCATCTGGAACTCACAAAAGCGATGCTTTCCATTCGTTTGGGAAGCGAGGAACTCCTCTTCGATCTCATTCTGCACGCGGGCACCCTGCTCGCGGTGCTTATCGTGTATCGGAAACAACTTTATAATCTCTTACAAAAGCCCTATAAAACGCTGCTTTGGCTATTGACAGCCACCATTCCCGCAGGTTTTGCAGGGCTTTTTTTTGACGATTTTTTAGAGGAAAACTGTCTGAACGGATTGAGCGTCGGCATCTGTTTTCTCATCACGGCGGCGCTTTTACTTCTCTGTGAGCAGGCGGCAAAACGCAAGAGGAAAAAGCCGTTCGGGTTTTTTCACGCGACGGCTATGGGCGTGGGGCAGGCGTTCGCCGTTCTGCCCGGCATCTCGCGCAGCGGCTCCACCATCGCGATCGGCGTTCTGGCGGGGGCGGAGAGCGAGCCGGTTGCGGATTTTTCCTTTTTGATGAGCGTTCCCGTCACCGGCGGCTCCCTCGTCGTAAAGATAGGAAAGCTGCTGCTCCGCAAGGAGTCCCTTTTGGCGGCGGCAGAGGCGTTTCAAACGCCGCAAAACATGGCGCTTTGCCTGTTTTTCGGCGTTGCGAGCGCGGCTATCGTCGGGATTCTCTCCATTTACCTCGTGCTTTCCGCCGTGAAAAAGGCGAACTACAAATGGTTTTCCCTGTACCTCGCCCTCGTCGCCGCGCTTTCCTTCACGCTGTACGGCAAAGGAATTTTCGTATAAAAAGAAAAATCCTCCCCATACTGATTCTATCAATCGATAAGGAGGATTTTTATTTATGAGATTGAATTGCGGCGATATTTGCCCGAGATCGGGTTCGTACAAGGTGATCGACAGCGACGGCGACGTCGTGAACACCGTCTATGTGGACGAAGGCGAAACCATGCCTCCCACGCAGAAATCCGACTGCCACTACGAAATGTAACGAAAGCCGCTACCGCCCGAAAAGGCGATAGCGGTTTTCCTTTATTGCAGGCGGAAGGTGATCTTTGCCGGTTCGTGATCGGAATAGGCGAATGCGTCCGTGCCGAGCTTTCCCTCTTCGTCGTAGCCTTCGTCCGGGAAGAATGTATAGTCCTGACTGTACGCGCCGAAACCGACGTTGTAGGTGGTCGCCGTATAGCTTTCGTTTAATTTTACCGCGCCGCTCGCGTTCCCGCCGTAAAGAATGAGGTCTTTATTGTTCGGCTCGGCGGCGCTCGTCTCGATACCGCCGATGCGGTAATAGGAGAGGAGAATGTAACCTACATACCCGCCCGCTGCCAAGAGAATAGCAAGAAGGAGACAGAGCGTGGAGAAGAGAATCTTTTTGAATACGGATTTTTTGCTGTTCGCCATATTTTTTCAATGATATATGGTTTATTATACGGAGTTTTTTACGCCTTTTCAATGCGTCCGTCGGCGAAAATATTTATAAAAAGGGGGAAAATTCGTTGAAATGAGGGGGAGGGAAGTGCTATAATAGACGCGGGAGAGTATTCAGTCATGCAACAAAAGAAAACCGTGGATATGACGCAGGGCAGCATAACGAAGACCTTGTTGCTCTTTGCCGTTCCCATATTTTTAAGCAATCTGTTTCAACAATTATATAACACGGTCGATTCCGTCATCGTCGGCAAATTTTTGGGCAACAACGCGCTTGCCGCCGTCAGCACGTCGGGCAACATCATCTTTATGTTCGTCAGCTTTTTCAACGGAACCGCCATGGGCGCGGGCGTAGCCATCGCCAAATTTTTCGGCGCGAAGGACGAGGAGAGCGTGGGGCGGGCGATCCATACGGATTTCGCGCTCGGGCTCGTATTCGGCATTCTGCTCACGGCGCTCGGCGTCACGTTGACGCCCTTTGTGCTCTCGTGGGTCAACACGGACGCGGAGGTCATGCCCAGCGCCGTCGCCTATTTCCGCGTCTATTTTTCGGGCGTGATTTTTTCCGTCCTCTACAATATCTGCGTGGGCATTCTGCACGCTTTGGGCGACAGCAAACACCCGCTCTATTATCTGATCGCCTCCTCCCTCGTCAACGTGGCGCTCGACCTTCTCTTTGTCGGCGTTTTCGGAGATACCATGGGAGTCGGCGGCGCGGCGTTCGCCACCCTTCTCTCGCAGGCGCTCAGCTTTGTTCTCTGCGTCGTGCGTTTAATGCGCCTCGACGCGCCCTACCGCCTGCAAATCAAAAAGATTCGCATTCATAAGGATATGCTTAAGCTCATTCTGCGTTACGGCATTCCCGGCGGTATTCAAAACTCCGTCATTGGCTTTGCGAACACGCTCGTGCTCGCCTCTATCAATTCCTTCGGCAAAGAGGCGTCCGCTGGCTACGGTTCCTACGTCAAGATCGAAGGGTTTGCCTTCCTGCCCATCACTTGCTTTGCCATGGGCATCTCCACCTTTATCAGTCAGAACCTCGGCGCCGGTCTTTACGACAGGGCAAAGAAATGTGCCCGCATCGGCATTACCTGCTCGCTCGTCCTCTCCGAGGTCATCGGCGTGCTCTTTTTCGTGTTTGCGCCGCAACTGATCGGCATCTTCGTCAAGGAGGGGGACGTCGGCTACGAAGAAATTTTACGTTACGGCGTCACGCAGGCGCGCACGGAAAGCCTGTTCTTCTTCTTGCTCGCCTTCGCCCACTGCGTGGCGGGCGTCTGCCGCGGCGCGGGCAAACCCGTCGTGCCCATGCTCATCATGCTCTCTATCTGGTGCGTTTTGCGAATCGCGTACATCACCGTCATTTTGCAGTTTATTCCCGAAGTGAGCATGGTCTATTGGGCTTATCCCATCACCTGGGGGATCAGCTCGGTCATTTATCTCGTCTATTACCTCAAATCCGATTGGGTACATGGTTTCGATCGCAAACATCCGAGGGAAAAAATCCCCGTTTCGCGGAATTGAGAGATTGTATTGCGAAAAATACTTTACAAAAGAGCGTAAATTTATTATAATTGTATCGTTATGAAAATTGCCGAAAATTGGAAGGACTATCAAATTATCGCTACGGGAGACGGCTACAAATTAGAACGCTGGAAAAACGTCTATCTGCTCCGTCCCGATCCCCAGGTCATCTGGAAAAGCAAGACGGATCTGTTCGCATACCCCAAGCTGAACGCGTTCTATAAGCGCAGCGAAAAGGGTGGCGGCGGTTGGAAGTTTCTAAAACCGATGCCCGACGAATGGGAGATCTCTTATCGGGATCTCAGCTTTAAGATCAAACCCATGGGCTTTAAGCACACGGGCTTATTCCCCGAACAGGCGGTCAACTGGGACAAAATGACTTCCCTCATTCAAAATGCCGGGCGTAAGATCAAAGTCCTCAATCTCTTCGCCTATACGGGCGGGGCGACGGTCGCCTGCGCGAAAGCGGGGGCGGAAGTCGTTCACGTCGACGCGGCAAAGGGCATGGTGGAGCGGGCAGGCGAAAACGCCCGCCTTTCCGGCGTCGAAAGCGGTATTCGCTATATCGTGGACGACTGCAAGAAGTTCGTTCAGCGCGAGATCAGAAGGGGAAATCGTTACGACGCCGTCATTATGGACCCGCCCTCTTACGGCAGAGGCCCCGGCGGGGAAATGTGGAAGATAGAGGATTCCCTCTACGAATTCGTTCAGCTCTGCACGGGAGTCCTGTCCGAAAGACCTCTCTTCTTCCTCATCAACAGCTATACGACGGGACTTCAGCCCATGGTTTTGAGCAATATTTTAACGCTCGCCCTAAAGGATTTCAAGGGCAGCGTGGAGGCGTATGAAGTCGGCATTCAGACGGACGAGGGGATCCCTCTCCCCTGCGGCGCCGGCGGCATGTTCGTGGGCGAATAAAAACAGGCAAGAGAACAAAAACGAATGGTTACAGAAACAGGAGAAGGAGTCATGGAAGAAAAGATAGAGGGTTACGAACCCGAATTTAAGATCTTGTACGAGGATAATCATATTCTCGTCGTGTTAAAGCCTCAAAACGTCGCGTCCTGCGGCGACGAGAGCGGGGATAAGAACCTTCTGGATATGATAAAGGAATATATCAAGATCAAGTACGATAAACCCGGCAACGTGTACGTCGGACTCGTGCACCGCCTCGACCGTCCTACGGGCGGCATCATGGTTTACGCCAAGACGTCCAAGGCGGCGGCTCGGCTTTCCGAACAGCTCGGCACGAGCTCTTTCGATAAGAGATATCTCACCGTCCTTTGCGGCACGCCCGAAAACGAGAGGGGAAATCTCGTCAATTATTTGAAGAAAAACCCCGTCAACAACATGGTTTATATCTGCAACAAATACACCGAGGGCGCGAAGGAAGCGTCTTTGGACTATCGGGTGCTAGAAGAAAAGAACAAGTATTCCTTGGTGGAAGTAAAACTTCACACGGGCAGAAGCCATCAGATCCGCGTGCAGATGGCGGGGATGAATCATCCCGTCTTCGGCGATATGCGCTACGGCGGCGCGAACGCGCAGAAGGGCAAGCTCGCGCTCTGGGCGTATTCCCTTTCCTTCTATCATCCGATCAGTAAGGAAAAAATGAAGTTCGTCGTCATTCCCCCCGAAGACGAAACGCCCTGGAAGGCGTTCGATATCGCAAAATCTTTGGGCTTGGAAGGTTAATTTTCCGAAATCAGGTGAAAACTTTATAAAATGTTTCCATCTGCATGAAAATGCGTTTGACAAACTTGCCGTAAAATAGTACAATATATTGTGTTAATTTAGGCATTATAACATTTTTAGGAGTCGCTTTACATGAAAAAGTATAAGCACAAATTATTAGCATTCTTATCCGTTCTCGCGATCGGCTCTTCGGCAGCCGGCTTTGCGTTTTCGGATTCTTTCAGCGCAAGTGCGGCGGACGTCAGCTATTCTCCCACTTCCGTTTTATCCTATGCCAATTCCGCCGCTTTCGAATCGGAAACGGTAGCAGGCAAGGCAACTACCGCTATGGTGTTTGAGAACGAGAGCAGGGTATCCTATCGTCAGGATCTCGCGTATCGTTGGTTCTCCGCCAAGGGGGAAGAACGGTTCTTCAACATGGAACTTTTCTTTGCGGACAGAAATTTCAAAGAATTTACCGTCACCTTCGAATCTGCGTCCAACAGCAAGATAAAGGACGATAAAACGACCAACACGCTCACCTTCCTTTGCGAGGGAGATACTCTTTTCGTGAAGTGTAACGACGGCGAAAAGACGGCGCTTGCCGGCTCTTCCGTGAAAATCGCATTCGGGAAGGAAGAAAGCGCCCTTTCCGGTATTTATCAGGTTTTCGTGAACGGGGAATCCGTCGGCAATTTTGAAAATATCGGCGGGTACTTCGCAGAATTTTCTTCCTCCACCATCACCCCCTTGACCTTCACCGCGAAGGTGGACGGGGAGGAAAAGACGAAGGTCGCGCTCGTTTCCTTAAACGGACAGAGCTTTGCGTTAAACGAAGAGGAGAAGATCGTGGACGACGCCGTCCCCGTTCTCGTCGTCAATCAGACGCTCGCTTCCTTAAAGCTCGGCAGAACCTTCTCGATGGCGTACGAGGTCATCGACGTCCTCGACGCTACCGTGTCCAAGACGCTCGAATATTATCAGTACTCGCCGAACGACGAGGAAGTGTCCTATCAGACGCTCTCCACGAGCAAACCTTTCTTTGAATTGAGCGGCGTGGAAGAGAATTTCGTGTCCATTCGCTTGAAACTTTCCGACGACAATTCCGACCACGATACCGTATACGATATCACGTGGTACGCCGAGGCGGATCGCGTAAAGACGATCGGCGAAACGGATTATCTTCCTTTGGTGAAGGACGAGCTCCCTCCCACGTACACCTGCATGGTGGAAACGACGGATAAAAAGGGCAACAAAATTTATCAGCTCGATACCGAGAACGAGGCGTACCTCGCTTACCAAAAGGCTGTGGAAAAGGCTGCGAAAAATTTGGCAGCCGGTAGCGGAAACTATTTCTATCTGCCCTCCTTGCAGGATCTCGTAGAAGATGAAGAGACGGCGTACAACTCCCTCACCTTCAATATCTACTACAAGACGCAGAACTCTTCTTCCTCTTCCTCCAGCACGAATCTTTCCTCGTCCTCCCTTTCCATCGCGACGAATAACGTAGGATATTATACCTTCCGCGTAGTTCCCGTCGACGATTCCGGCAACGTGATGACCGTTTATAAGGACGGCAGAAAGGTTACCGTGACCTCTTCAAACGTATGGGATTTCGATTGCATTCCCGAATTCGGTTTCACCGCCTATAACATGGGCGCAACCATCGACGATGCCGAAAAGAAAACTTCCGGCTACGTCGATCAGAGCTACACGCTCCCTTCCTTCAAGGTCAATGCGATCAGCGGCTACGACTCCACCTACACCCTTTACTATTTTGAAGGCGCTAACGCGGAATCTTCCCTGACCTATTCCAAGCTCATCGAGATGGCGAACTCGGAAAAGACGGCTGAAAATCCTTACGGCGATTTTGCAAAGTATTTGAACGCTACGGAAGGTCTGTATTTCCGTAAGATCGGCGTTTACGATTCCTCTATCGAAGAGGATACCGACGAATGGGAGGCGTCCGACAACGCGTATGCCTGGTACGGCTCCGGCGCGTCTTTCGTTCCGCAGGAGGCGGGCTACTACGTTCTCATGCTCGAAGTCGTCGACAGCGAGCTTTGGGGAGATAAGGTCGTCGCTTATCAGGTCATTGAAGTAGCCTCCGAAAAGGACGTTGTCAAAGGGGAAACGTACTGGCTCCGGGATAATTATATCTCCGTCATCTTCTTCTCCCTTGCCGGCGTATTGTTGATCGCCGTTATCGTTCTTATCGTCGTGAAACCCAAGGAAGAGAATATCGAGGATATCGATTTGGATCGGCTCGATAAGAAAAACCGTAAAAAATAAGACGGCTTAACGAAAAATCAAATAAAAAACAAGAGAATCGACAAAATCGGTTCTCTTTTTTTCTTCTCTTTTCCGCCTTTTCGGCATGAAATAGAGTATGACGCTCAATCACGTGCCGCTCGGCGGCGAATGTAAAATCTTAAAAATCTCTCTCGCGCCGATCCTGACGGAACGGCTCTTTCGCCTGAACGTATATCAGGGCGCAAAGGTGACGCTCCTCGGGCGTTCCCTTCGCAAAAAAAATATATTGCTCGAAAGCGAGGGGGTTCGGGTGGGGTTCAGCGAGCGCATCGCGGAATGTATCGAGGTGGAATCGCTTTGAAGGACGTGCTTCTTCTCGGTTCGCCGAACGCGGGGAAAACGACCTTTTTCAACGAGCTCACCCATTCCCACCAAAAAACGGGCAATTGGCACGGGGTAACCGTTTCGGCTACCGAAAAGAGGGTGGGGGAGTACCGCATCGTCGATCTTCCGGGGCTGTATTCCTTTCAGACGGGAAGTATGGAAGAGCGGGTATCCCTAAAAGCCTTTCTCGATTATAAGGACGCCGCCGTGTTGCAGGTCGTGGACGCTTTTTCGCTCAAGCGATCTCTGCGCTTTACGCAGGAATTGAAGTCTCGCGGCGTGATTCCCATTCTCGTCTTGACAAAATGCGACCTGTTTTCCGCCGCAGGCGGGATTCTCGACGCCGAAAGGCTCTCCCGCGAAACGGGACTCGTTATCCTTCGCAAGGAAGATTTTTCCCTTTCTCGCCTCGAAGAATATGCGCGCCTGAAAAGCGAGAAGGTAAAATTTACCTTTTCGGGCGGGTATCTCCCGCCGACGGAGAAAAGGAGCAAAGCGGAAAACCTTCTTTGCAAACCGCTCGTCGCCTGCGTCGCGTTTATTCTCGCACTCCTCGTCACCTTTCTCTTCTGTTTTTACGAATACGCGCCCTGCTCGTTGTGCAAAAGGGGGATAGAAACTCTTTTTTCCCTCGCGAACGGTTGGCTCGCCGGAATCATTCCCTCCGATTTTATCAAAGGGCTCCTGTGCGATTGTCTGCTCTCCGGCGTGGGGAGCGTGCTTTGCTTTTTGCCGCAAATCGCAGGACTGTATTTTTGTCTCTCGCTCATGGAGGAGAGCGGGCTGTTATCCTATGCGGCGTTCGCGTTGGACGATCTTTTCAGCCTGTTTCATCTCAACGGCAGGGCGGCGTTCTTCCTCTCCATGGGATTCGGTTGCACCACGACGGCGGTAACGCTCACGAGAGGTCTGCCGAATGCGGACGTTCAGCGGCGCACGGTGCTTGCCATGCAGTTTGTTCCCTGCTCGGCGCGCCTCCCCGTCCTCTTGACGTTGCTTGGCGGAATGGCGAAAAATCAATGGCTCACCGTCGTCTTTTTGTATCTGCTCTGCCTGTGCTTTTCCTTGACCGCTGCGTTTTTGTTCCGAAAAGGCGAGGAGAGAGAGCTTTTGTGGGAGCTCGCGCCCCTGCAACGCCCTTCCTGGAAAAAGGCGTGCAAAGACTTGCTATTTCCCGTAAAACAATTTATAATAAAGACGGGAAGAGTTTTGTTGCCTTGCCTGATCGGCATTCGCTTACTCTCTTGTTTTGATCTTTCCCTTTCGCTTTGCGCCTACGAGGAGAGCATACTCGCGCTCGTTTGCCAAAAGACGGCGATTCTCTTATCGCCGCTCGGTTGCGCGGACTGGAAGATCGCGCTCGCGCTCTTGAGCGGGTTCGCCGCCAAGGAGAACATGGCGGGAACGCTCTCGCTTTTTTATCCCGAGGGTTTTCCCTTTTCGGAAGGGCAACTGTACGCCCTTCTCGTGATCATCGCCCTCTCTCCGCCCTGCATTTCCTGTTTTGCGGCAACCGTCAGGGAAGTGGGGCTGCGTTACGCTCTGCTCTTTTTTATCGGACAGACGGCGGTTTCCTATCTCTGCGCCGTCGCGACCTATCATCTCGGCGCGTGGGCAAGTTTTTTGCCTTTGCTCCTCGCCGTCACCTTCACGCTATTTATTCGAAAAAATCATGAAAGAATTTACGGTAACAGAAAACACAACGCTGAAAAATTTTACGGATAACACCTATCCGCAGGGCTCCTTTTACTTTTCCCTTCTGCTCAAATGCAAGGATATCCGCGTCAACGGAAAAAGGGTGGAGCGGGATCAGCCCGTCCGCGAGGGGGATAAAATTTCCTATTACCTCACGGCAAAACAGGAAAGCCGCCCCTGCTTTATCTCCGTATACGAGGACGAAAATATTCTTCTCGCCGATAAGGAGAGCGGCGTCAATTCTGAGGCGCTGTATGCGTCCTTGCGGGAAAGGGGAGAGTACTATTTTATTCACCGCCTCGACCGCAACACGACGGGTCTCATCGTATTTGCTAAAAATAAGGGGGCGGAAGAGGAACTTCTCTCCTGTTTCAAGGATCGCCGCGTGGAAAAAAAGTACCGCGCACTCTGTTTCGGGTCGCCGAAAAAAGACCACGAAGTGCTCACCGCCTATTTAAGAAAGGACGAGAAGAGAGCCACCGTGCAAATATCCGATCGGGAAAACTTCGGGGAGAAAATCGTGACGGAATATCAGGTGCTCTCGCGCGGGGAGATCTCTTGTCTGGAGATTACCCTTCACACGGGAAAAACGCATCAGATTCGCGCGCACCTTGCCCATATCGGGTGTCCGATCGTGGGGGATGAAAAATACGGCGACAGCGAGAAGAACGCCCGTTACAAGAAAAGGCGTCAATGCCTTCACGCGTACTCCCTCTGCCTCCATGCGGGCGGCGCGCTGCAGGATATCGGCGATAAAGTATTCCGCTCCGAGCGGAAATTTGATATCACAGATTGATAAAAAAGTATGCTTTTCTCAAAAAAGCATACTTTTTTTTGAAAAAACCCTTGACAAACGCTTTTGAATATTATAATATATGAACAGTTATTCATATATTAAAAAGGAAGGTAAGATTATGATCGTTTCAGATTGCGGACACGACAGCGAGCACGAAGCGCGCGTGCGCAGGGCGAAAGAAAATATGCCGAGCGAAGAGGGCGTCGTGACGGCGTCCAACGTTTTTCGCGTGCTTGGCGATCCCTCGAGGCTGAAGATCCTTCTCGCGCTCATGGAAGGGGAGCTTTGCGTGTATCATATCGTGGAAGTGTGCGGCGGCAACCAAAGCGCCGTCAGCCATCAGCTCCGCGTGTTGAAGGATAACCGTATCGTAAAATCCCGTCGGGAGGGGCAGAATATACTCTATTCGATCGCCGACGAGCACATCAGAAAAATTAT
>CAMFEK010000006.1 GCA_945949395.1 uncultured Clostridia bacterium | reverse complement strand
GTTTCCTGTTTTTCTTTTTGGGTGAATTTGTGCATTGCGATAAGGCGAGAGGGGGAAAGATCAAACGGAAAAACGGAGAGGCGCTTTCCTTGGGGAAACGCCTCTCCGCATTTTTTTGCCTTTTCTTTTACGCGACGTTGGCAAAATATGCGTCCTGATCGAAGGGGATTTCCACGCTCTGCAAGATGCCCTCGCGCATCACCTCGACGGTGACCGTATCGCCCTTTCTTACGGAATACAGGATATCCGTCAGCTCGTACTGGCGAGTGATTGCCGTCTTGACGCCGTTGATGGAGATGGAATAGATGATATCGTTGACTTGGAGCTTGCCGTCCGCCGCTCCGCCCTCTACGACGCCGACCACGCGGGGGCGCTCGATAATATACAGAGAATCCGTCTCCTCGTCGTACACGGAGGACGCCTCTACCACGTTGATATTGATGCCGAAGCGCGCGGGGTATGCGCCCGTGTTGCCCGTGCTCTCATAGTAGTCGAGAAGGTTCTCCACGAAGGGTTTCACGAAGGAAGAAGGGATCGCGTAGCCCATGCCCTCTACGTCGCTGTCGCTGCTGCGGGCGTTTACGATGCCGACGAGCTCCCCTTTCCCGTTGTAGAGCCCGCCGCCCGAGTTGCCGCTGTTGACGGGAGCGTCCGTGCGGATCTCGTGCAAAAAGAGGGTGTCCGATCCGCCGTCGATGGCGGAGAGGGTGATATAGTCGGATTCCTTGCTGACGATGCCGCTGCTCACGGAGAGACCGCGGGCGGAGGGATTGCCGACCGCAAAGACCGAGTCGCCCACGTTGAGGCGGTTGGAGCTGCCGAACGTGACCGCTTTGGCGTTGGAGGAGCGCAGGAGCGCGTTGTTCGTCACCTTGAGAACGGCGATATCCTGCGTGATAGAACCGTTGACGAAGGTCGCGGGAATGGAATAGTCGTTGGCGTAATAGGGACTGGTGAGGCTCTCCATGCCGTACAGGTACAGATCGATGTCCTGACTGACGCCGTCGATGCTCTCGCTGTCGTAGATGACGTGATAGTTGGTGATGATATAGGCGTCGCCCGCCTCTTTATCGATGGAATAGATGACGCCCGAGCCGTAAAAATAATACTCCTCGATGGAGTGCTGCACGCTCATATTCCAGTAGTTATAGCTGACGACATCCTTTTTGAGCGTCGCGCAGATGGCGACCGTGGAAAGCATACAACTCTTATCGAATCCGGAGGAGCCCTCGTACGTGTTGTTGTTCACGGTGACGTCGCCGCTCAGGTATTCCCTTAAAAATTCCTCGTACGTTCCGCTGAACGTGCCGTCTTTTACGAGGGACTCATACACCTGCTTGACGTCGAAAGAGGAGCCGTTATCCCCTTTCAAGGATTCCAGCCATTCCGCCTCGGTGCCGATAAATCCGTTTTTTACGGCGATGTCGTACGCCGATTGCCCGCCGCAGGAGGCAAAGGCGCCCGCAAAGACGAGCGTGAGCGCAATACAGACGACGGCTAACCATTTTCTTTTCATACGAAAGATCATACTCCTTGTTTGATGTTTTCTTATAGAATACTCCCGTTTTATTGCAGTTTGATTAACTTTGCTTGAAAAATAAGTGAATATTCCTCGCCCGAAAAATATCGGGAATCCCTACGCGTTTTCCTTTTTATAATATGCCGCCGCGTCGGAAAACATTTTTTCCATTTTGTCGATGCAGTTTTCAATGGCGTATTCCTTGGAAAAACTTTCGTACTTTTCCTTCAATTCCGAAAGGAGGTCGGGATTCTCGATCAGAAAATCCATCTTTTCCGCGAGGGATTTCGCGTCTCCGTTTTTGAACAGGTTATGTTCCGTGAGCGCGAACTGATTGGTGGCGGACGCCTTGCTGTCCGAAATGACGGGCACGAGCCCGCAGGAGATCGCCTCGAGGCAGGAGATCGCCTCGATCTCCGCGACGGAGGGGTGCACGTACAGATCGGCGGCGTTCAGGAGCTCGACGAGCTCCGCCTGCGGGTGGAATCCGATCTGCGGGGGATTGGGCAGGGAGGCGCCCATCTTTTGCAGACGTTTCTTCAAGGGTCCGTCGCCCGCGAATACGAGCTGAATGTCCTCCTTATAGCGGGAGAGCGATACCGCCTTTATCAGCGTCTTGTGCATCTTTTCGCGGGAGAGCCTGCCCACGAACATGACGACGAACTTATCCTTCCATTCCGCGGGGCGGGCAACTCCCTCCTTTTTGCAATACGCCTTTTCCACGCCGTTGGAGATGACGCGAATATCCATATTATAACCGTGCTCGCGCAAAATATTCGCCATCGTCTGCGAGGGACAATGCACGAAACGGGTATCTTTGTAAAACGTCTCGTACATATATCGATACACGATATCGTTGGCAAGCTTAAAATCCTTCATGCCGACGTGCGCCGTCACGTTTTCCGCCTGACAATGCGTTGCCGTGGTAAAGGGTATGCCCATCTCCTTGCAGAGTTTCACCGTGTGCTTGCCCGTCCGGAAGGGCAACACGATATGCACGACGTCCGCGCCGGAAATCGCCTGCCGCAGGATATCGTCGTCCGGCTCGGCGAGGACGACGCCGTTCTTTTGCAAATAGCCGTTGAAAATATAAAAATTTCTCTTGGGCAAGGTGTAGTACCCCTCTTCGTCCGACTGCGTGGCGGAGACGACTTTTATGGCGTGTCCGCGCGCCTTCAGATGCGAAATGAGCCGCTTGATGGTGACGGTGGTGCCGTTATTCTCCTTTCCCAAAACGTCTGCTACGATGGTAATATTCATATATCTTTCCTCTTCTCGGTTGGTTTCCTCTAAAAAACGTGACGTTGCTCTCCGTTTTCTTTATTATAGCAAATAGGCGAAAAATGTCAATAAAAATTATGACTTGTCGGCAGACACCGCAAGCCATTTTGTATTATTTTCTTCTGTGTGCGCTCGGATTCTCCTTCGGCTGCAGTCTTTGGCGGGTGACGTTTCGGTACAAAAAGACGTCCCGACGCTCCAAGAGGTTGACGCCGTCGCCGCGGAGATAACTTCTTCCGCTGTCCTGAAAGGCGACCGTTTTGATCTGCTTTTTCAGCAACACGCCCGTCACGATGCCGAAAAGGAGTGCGACAATCACCGTGCCGACGATGAGTTCGGTCAGCTCGAATTCCATAAAATAGAAGATGCCGAATCCGATCAGCCCGCCCAAAAGGGCGGCGAGCAGAGAGAACAGAAGCAGCTTGGCGACGCTGAAGGGCAGCTCGCCCGCCACCTTGCCCGTCTGACCGTTGACGGCGTAGGAATACGTTTTGTCCTTCCAGCTCTTTTGCATCGTCCACACGGGATAGAGGGTGTAGACGACCTTGGAGCTCTTCAAATTGACGGAGCTCTTTTCGGGAAAGACGGTGCTGTAACCGTGAACGGTATCCCGCAGGGCGTCCTCGGCGCCCCGTTTCATGCGCTCGTTGACGCGCGGATAGGTGTCCTTTTGCTCCACGTCGTACTTATCCGAATAAAACCCGGAAAGGAAGGCGCTTTGGAAGGGTTTCGCCGCGGAAAAGTCGTACGGCTCGATGGATTCCATCAGATCGTCCGCCATCTTTTTGGATGCGTCCGCGGGGATGTGCTCGAAGGAGAGATCCGCGCTCCGATAGACGGCATAGTGCCGCGTTTCCGTGTAGGAATACTCGCCGTCCGTCCAGCAGCGGACCTTGGTCGCGTGATACTGTACCCTGCCCGTCACTTCCGCGTCGTACACCCAGAAGGGAACGTACAGACCCTTGATCTCCTCCGTCTTACATTCCTCGCGGAAGGCTTTGGGCAAAAGGAGCTTGCCCTTGACGAAGGCGGCGAACGCGTCGTTCACCTTGCTCTTTTCCATTTGGAAGGGAAGGACGAAATCCGGCTTTAAGCCGCCCGAAAGCCGCCCCTTCAAGATGACGGGGTTGCCGCAATAGGGGCAGAAGGAGGACGCCGTGGTCTCCTCGGTGACGAGTTCCCCGCCGCACGACTCGCATACGTACTCGGACAAAAATTCCTTTTCCTCTTCCGTCCACGAGCTCCCGCCCGCCGCCCACTCGGCGGAATTTTCCTCCGCCCAGCCTTCGTCGAGCGACTTTAAGCTATCCGTCTCGAATTCCGTGTCGCAATACGGGCATTTGACCTTTTGCAGAGCCGCCTGAAAGGTCAGCGCGCCCCCGCAGCAGGGACATTTGTATTCTAATAGTTCGTTAGCCATTTTTTCTCCTGAAAAGGGGAGAGCCTTACCCCTTTTTGCAATTATTTCACGTCCTTATCGTCGAACGGGTCGCCGCATTCGGGGCAGAACTTGGGCGGGTGCGCGGGGTCTTCGGGTTCCCAGCCGCACTTGTCGCAACGGTACAAGAGAGCCTCCTTCGGCTTTTTGGCGCCGCACTCGCAGCAGAATTTGCCCATGTTCACCGTTCCGCAGGAACACGTCCAACCCTTCTTTTCCTCGGGCTTTTTCGCGCCGCATTCGGGGCAGAATTTTCCCTTTGCCTGCGTGCCGCAGACGGGGCACTTCCAACCTTCTTGCCCGCTCTTTGCGGGCGCGGGATTTTCCGCACGCTGCTTTTCGCCCATGGCGTAGAGATTCTGCGCGTTGACGCCGCCCGCGTTCATCGCCATGCCCATGCCCATAAAGCCCGTCATGGCTCCGTTTTTATTCTCCGCCGCGGCGCGCATGGCGTCCGCCTGCGCCGTGACGAGGGTAGCCGCCGCCATGGAGGGATCGCGATAGATCGCCGACTGCTGTGCCTTTTTGATGAGTTCCGCGTCCTCGGGGGGTAGCGTGACGGAGCCGAGCGCGATGGAAACGACTTCCAGCCCGCGCAGTTCCTTCCACTTCTGCGAGAGCGCCTCGTTCATGGCGTCCTCCAAATCTTTCGTGTGCGTCAAAATCTGGTTGGGGCGCAGCTCCTTTTCCGACAACCGACCGAACGCCGGTTGCAGCGCGGAGACGAATTCCGTTTTCAGCTGGGAATCGAGCTGTTCGCGCGTATAGTTCTCCGCCACGTTGCCGCAGACGTTCTGATAGAACAGGACGGGGTTGGCGATCTTGTAAGAGAATACGCCGTAACAGCGCAAAGAAACGTCGATATCCAGCCCGATGCGGGAATCGACCACGCGGAAGGGAATGGGGGTGGCGGTGCCGAACTTATTGTCGACGAGCTCCTTCATGTTGAAGTAGTACACCCGCTGATCCTTGCCCGTATCGCCGCCGTAACCGAAACGGCGCACGGTCGTCTTGATGATGTCCGCAAGCCCCTGACCGAGATTCGAGGCGAAGATGCTCGGCTCGGTGGAGGAATTGAAGGTATATTCGCCCGGCTCCGAGCAAAATTCCACGATTTTGCCCTGCTCCACGATGATCATACATTGCCCGTCGGCGACGGCGACGCCGGAACCGTTTGAGATGATATTGTCGTTCCCCTTCTTGTTGGAGGAACGCTTGGTGATGCGATTGACGCCCTTCGTCATGAGCACGTTGTTCTCGAGCGCCTCGCAATAGAAAAACTCCTTCCATTGATCGGCGAGCGTGCCGCCGAGAGCGCCCGTAAACGCACGGATAAGACCCATAATAAAAATTCTCCTTGTTTTTTTATTTATTATAGCACAACCGTTTTTATTTGTAAAGAGAAAAAATTTTTTCCTTTCGGGCGCAAAAAAAGCACTTGACTTTCGTCAAGTGCCTTGCATTGTCGCTGATATTATTCGGCTACGGGGTAAACGCTGACTTGCTTCTTGCTCTTACCTACGGTTTCGAACTTCACCACGCCGTTTACGAGAGCGAACAAGGTGTCGTCGCTGCCGATACCGACGTTGTTGCCGGGATGGAACTTGGTCCCTCTCTGTCTTACGAGGATGTTACCTGCGAGAACAGCCTGGCCGTCGTTACGCTTTACGCCGAGTCTCTTTGCCTCAGAGTCTCTGCCGTTGTGCGAAGAACCCGTACCTTTCTTATGAGCGAATAAACTGATCAAAATCATTTTACTATCTCCTTTATTTGAAAATTTTGTGTGTGCCGCGTCTTAAAGAGAAATTTTTTCGATCTTTACTGCGGTGAAAGGCTGTCTGTGACCCTGCTTTTTACGCTCGTTCTTCTTAGCCTTATACTTGAAAACGATAATCTTCTTATCCTTGTCCTGTCTTACGACGGTTCCGGATACCTTTGCGTTAGCAACGTCTGCGCCGACTTTAACGCCGTCGTCGGCAGCTACCATTACGACGTTGAATTCAACCGCGCTGTCCACAGCCGCGTCGAGCTTTTCGAATTTTACGATATCGCCTTCCGCTACCTTGTACTGCTTGTTGCCGTTTTCGATGATTGCGTACATAAAGAATTTACCTCCTCTTTCCAGTCTCGAAGATTTCTTAGGCGGCGCCCGAAAAAAAGCGCACTTATAAGAGCCCGTCTCTATCGGCTCATGTATAAATTTATCATACGGTAAAATAAATGTCAAGCCGTTTTTAGGGTATAATGAAAAAAGTTTTGCAAAAAATACCTTTCAGAGGTGTTTTTATGAGTGAATTACAAGTTAAAACCAACAGCGAGGCGATTGCCGAGGTCTACCGCAACGCGCAGCTCGCTCTGCAATCCATTACCGATATCCTGCCCGAAGTGGAGGACGAGGAGATCAAGGAAGAGATTTTGCGCCAGCACGAGGGCTACGAAAAGCTTTCCGGCGAATCCGCGCTCCTCTCCAAAAAGTACGATTTGGAAGTGAAGGAGCCTTCGCCCGTGAAAAAGGCAATGATGTGGAGCTCCATCAAGATGAACACGATGAAGGACAATTCCCGCTCCCACATCGCGCAGATGATGATACAGGGCACCGTGATGGGCGTGACGGCGCTTAGAAAAACGCTCTCCGACGGCGAAAACTCGCTCGATAAGGACGTGAAGGCACTTTTCAATCAAGCCATCGCCATGGAAGAGGGCTACGAGGAAAGACTGAAAAAATTTTTATAAGCGAACCGCCCCCGACGGCGCCAAAGACGCCCGTCGGGGGCGATATTACGTTCTATCATCCTTTCAGGGATTGCGGAAAGGTATCAGCCCGCCGTATTTCCGATCGAGCTCTTCGACGTCCTCCTTGGTGAAATATCCTTGCTTGTAAGCCGATCTGATATCGATGATATGCTCTTTCTCGTCAGGGTAACCGTCGGGGGAAAGATACAGGCGCACGCCCACGCTCATGAGATACCCGTTTGTGATATTTTCTTCGTTGGCGTCGACAAGATCCCCCGGAACGCTGATGTCCGCATGGTCAAGATTATAATCCCACATCTGAAAAAGCTCGAGACCGTGAAAATTTCCGAAGTATTCTAAAATTTTTACTCTCTCTATCTTACCGGTATAAACGCCGTGAACATATTTTTCTTCGTAATACGCTTGCCGTATCTCGGTTGCCTTTTCGGCGCTCAACTCGCCCACCGCAGGGTGCGCCGCCACAGGTTGCGGCTCGACGCCGCACCCGCCAAAAACCATTGCGACCGCTAAAAAAAGCAGCACGATCAGCCTTTTGAATCTGTTTACCCTTCTTTTCATACAATACCTTCTCTTTTTTCCTTTATTTTTTGAGAACTTTTTTCTTTACGGATATTTATGACGGATAATATTCATGTCTGTCCTTAGTATAAGCGTTTTCCACATCATAAATAGTATACTTTTTATCCCACTCTTCGATATCCTCTTTCGTAAAATATCCTTGCTCGTAAGCGGTTGAGATATAAAGAACATTGTTTTCCACGTCGGGATAGACCTCCGGCTCAAGATATACAATTAATCCGTAAAAATCATAAACGTGATATACAATATTCTCTTCGGTCGTATCAAAAGTTGCCGGATCAGAAGCAGCTTTATGCAAATTATAATCAATCAAAAGGATCAACTCACAACCGTGAAAATTTCCGAAATATTCTATAATTCTTATTATCTCTATCTTACCGGTATAAACGCCGTGAACATAGTTTTCTTCGTAATACGCTTGCCGTATCTCGGTTGCCTTTTTAGAGCTCAACTCGCCCACCGCAGGGTGCGCCGCCACAGGCTGCGGCTCGACGCCGCACCCGCCAAAAACCATTGCGACCGTTAAACAAAGCAGCACGATCAGCCTTTTGAATCTGTTTGCCGTTCTTTTCATATTACACCTTCTCTTTTTTCCTTTATTATAGCACCGAGTTCCGAAAAGTCAAGGGACAGTTCTGTCCCTTTTTGGGGACACTTCTGTCCCTTTTTCTCGTTTCACCTTATCATCGTTTGAGAAAGGCGTTTTTTCTCACTTTTTTCCAAATTTATATAGACGACCCGCCCGCGGACATAAAAAAATTGCCCCGTTCGGGGCAAAGTTTTTTCATTTAAGAATCGGTTTCCTCGGCTATCTCTTCCTTTTCCTTGCCGTTCTTGCCGCAGGGACAGTTCTTTTTGAACTTGAGCTTTTCCACGGGGAAGTCGCGGTAGATATAGTTCCCCTCCGATACGGGGATCTTGATCTTGACCTCCATCTTGATCATGTTGGTGGAGAGCACGACGCCCTTGCCGTCGGGGGAGTCCACCTCGCTGCCGATTTTCGGCATCTTTTTGCCCGCCTCGGCGTAGTAATCGTTTTCGTATTCGAGACAGCACATGAGTCTGCCGCAAAGCCCGCTGATCTTGGTGGGATTGAGGGAGAGACCCTGCGTCTTTGCCATCTTGATGCTCACCTTTCTAAAGTCGGGCATACAGCTGGCGCAACAGCACACCCTGCCGCAGGGCGCGATGCCGCCGAGAAGTTTCGTTTCGTCGCGAATGCCGACCTGACGGAGCTCGATGCGGATGTGGAAGATTGCCGCCAAATCCTTTACCAGCTCGCGGAAGTCCACGCGCTTATCCGACGTGAAGAAGAACACCACCTTACTGCCGTCGAAGGTAAATTCGCAATCGATGAGTTTCATGTCGAGGTTGTGCTTTTCGATTTTTTCCTGACACAGTTTCATCGCCTGCGGGCGACGGGCGATATTGCGTTCTATCTGCTCCTTATCCTTGTCCGTGGCGATGCGGGTGATCGTCTTTAAGGGGGAGACGATCTGATCGTCGGTGACTTCGAGAGAAGGGTACACGACGGTGGCGTACTCCGTGCCCTTGCTCGTCTCCACGATGACGCCCATATTCTTTTGGTAGGTATCCTGCGGGTTGGGGGCAAAATAGTAAATTTTACCGCCGTCTTTGAATTTTACGCCTACGATTTTCAGCATTTTTCTTTCTCCTTTATGATGGTGATGAGCAGATTTTCGACGAGCTGGGGGAAGGAGGAATTAAACTTCATATCCCGCTCGGCGACAACGATGCTCTCCAAAACCGCCACGCAAGCGGCGGCGCTGTATTCTTTTGCAATATTTTCGAGGGAAACGCCCTTCAAGAGGGGCGTCCCCTTACTATTATACATTAAAACGTCGCGAAATACAAGCCTTAAAAGGGATAAAAATTCGCTCTTGTACTTGCAGGCAGCGGCTCTTGCCGACAAAAAGGGGAGATCGCACTCCCGCATGGACGCGACGGCGAGGCAGAGGGAGAGAATCTCTCCATAGTACGAACCGCTCAAAAGCGCCTCCGCCTCCGACACGATCCCGCCCGAGGACGCCGCAAAATCGGACAGATTTTCCCGATCGGGATAGTGCCGCTTCAGAAAGGAGAGCACCTGCTCCTCGGTAAAGGGGGGAAAGACCATCTTTCTCACGCGCGAGAGCACGGTGGGCAGGACGGGAAACTCCGAGGTGACGCCGAGGAGAAAATACACGCCTGCGGGCGGCTCTTCGAGCGCCTTCAATAGCTTGTTCTGCACGGAGACGGACGCCTCGTGAAAGCGGTCGAGAAGGTACACCTTTTTCTCCCCCTCCAAGGGGCGAAGGGTGTGATCTTCCAAAATCGCGTTGGCGTCGCTCACGCTGAACTTGCTCTCCGCCGCGGGATAGATCTTGCAGTCGGAAAAGCACTCCTTGTCGATGAGGGACTGCACCCGCTCGGAGGCGGAAAGCAAAATTTTGGCGAAATGCTTTAATAAAAAGCGTAAATATTTTTCGTCGGGAAAGACGAAGAGGTAGGCGTGCGCAAGTTTCCCCCCTTGCGCCTCGCGCGAAAAGATGCGCGCCGCGCTCTGCGTTTGTATCAACTCTTTCATAGAATATGCCTGTCCTTTAAGATGCGAACGACGTCTTCGTGTATCTCGTTTGCGCCGCGCCTCGCGTCCAGACGAAGAAAGCGTTCGGGATAGCGCTCGGCGAGGGCGAGATATCCCTCGTACACCTTTTTGTGAAAGGCGATGCCCGCCTGCTCCATTCTGTCGTTTTCGTCCGCGCCACTCTTGCGTTCAAACGCCGAAACGGGATCGAGATCGAGAAAAAAAGTGACGTCGGGCAGGCACCTTTGCAGGGCGAAAGAGTTGATTCTTTCCACGAAGTCGATCCCGAGCCCCCGCGCGAAGCCCTGATAGGCGAGCGAGGAGTCGAGGTAGCGATCGCAAACGACGATTTTGCCCTGATCGAGCGCGGGAACGATGACGTCGGAGATGACCTGCGCGCGGGAGGCGGCGTACAAAAGCGCCTCGCACTCGCTCGTCATGGCGGTATTCGCCCCGTCGAGAATGAGCGCGCGAATCTTTTCCGAAACGGGATTGCCGCCCGGCTCGCGGGTGAAGATATGCTCGATGGCGCGCTCTTTGAGATACTTGGAAAGAAGTTGCAGTTGCGTGCTCTTGCCCGCCCCCTCGCAACCCTCGAAGGTGATGAATTTTCCTTTCATGACGACTCCCGAATATTTTTAATCCTTAAATACTTGAATACAGCGGACGCTTTCCCCGTCCTCGTCCGTTCGGACGGTGAGTCCGAAGAAATTTTCCGCCTGCATGAGCTTTTCCACGCTGTCCGCCGTCACGCGTTCGCCCGAGGCGACAAGCGGCGTGCAAGGGGGGAAGAGTCCGCACGCGACGGCGCAAATTCTGCCCTCCGAGCCCTCCAGGGGGACTTCTTCGATCTCCAGCCCCTTCCTGCCCTGAACGTTTTCGGGCGTCAGGCGGAGGGAAGGGGGAAACTTCTTTTTCGCCCTGTAAAGTACCCGTTTCAGCTTTTTCAGCTCGCTTTTTTTCGTCTCGCGGGAGAAATAGAACATGATGTTGTCGCCGTCGCAAAATTCGGGGTAAATCCCCTTCTTTTCCAAATACTTTTGCGCGGCGAAGGCGTTCTTTCCGAAGGAATAGACGGCTTTCGTCCAGTCGCCGTTTTGGTAGGCGCCCGTCTTTTCTTTGAACTTTATGATCGCGCGTTCGATCTTTTCGTTGGCGCGGGACTTGACGGCGTATTCCACGGACGCCATCAACAGATAGTTGGGACTGGTGGTGCGGAAGATATCCACCCCCTCGGCGAGCGCCTCCGCGTACTTTTCGTTCGCCGAGACGACGGCGCCCTGCGTGAGGCAGGGAAGTCCCTTGTGCACGCCGTCCACCCACATATCGGCAAAACGGCTCGCGTGCAGCTCGCTCCCCTTGAAGGCAGAGCCGTGCGCCCCGTCGACGAGCAGGGGGATCCCCTTCTTTTCGCAGAGCTTTTTGATCGCCCAAAGATCGCTGAGATTGCCGTAGTAGTCGGGATAGGTAATAAGAACCGCCTCTACGCCCTCCAAATGAGAGGAGATGCGGTCGGGCGAAAGGGGTTGCGGTATGCCGTCCAGCACGTCGTTATTGACGACGACCGTCCGCTTGCCCATGATATAGCAGGCGTTATACACGCTCTTGTGCGAATTTTTGGGAATGAGGAGCTTGCACGCGCCGCTGGCGTAAATCATGGCGAACACGCCCATGGTGCTGCCGTCGGTGGAGATGAAGCTGCGCGCGGCGCCGAGCTCCTCCGCGATATCCCTTTCCGCCTCGGCGAGAACGCCCGTGGGGGCGGAGAGATTGTCGGAAAAGGAGAGTTCGGTGATATCCCACTTGCCCACCTTGTGACCGGGGGTGTGGAAGGAGATATGTTGTTTGCTCTTTTCGAGCATCTTATAGATGCGACATTCTTTTAAGGTCTTTTGATCGAGTTTCATAAGCGGTCGGCATACGTATCCAACAGATACGCGAGATAGTTTAATTTTTCAAAGCGCATATACTGATGCGCGTCTTTGGTGAGGCGGAAGAAGAAGAGGCGAACGTCCTTTGCCGTCTGCACGCCGTCCTCCTCCCGATACAGCAGGCGGGAGAGGGCGGAAAGGCGCGAGCCGCCGAGATCGAAGGAATAATTTTTGGTGAAGCGCTCCCCCGTCTCCTCGCTCGTGAGGGTGGAGGGCTGAACGGAGAGGACGCCCTCAAATAAAGCCTTTTTCACGGTGAGGTAGGAGTTTTTCGTCTTTTCGATGCGGAGCGCCTCCTCCTCTAACCCCTTTCGGATATTCTTTTCGCTGCGGTAGCGCTTATCCCCTTTACAGCGGGCGCGGAACTGCTCTTCCAGATACGAGCTGTTTAAGGAGCCGTTTTCCATATCTTCCCCGTAGTAGGCGGTAAAATACGCCTCGGCGTCCGCAAAATAGGTATCGAGATCCTCTACGAGCACGTAACAGCTCGAAAGGAACTCTTCCAAATAGGTGACGCCCTCCTCCCGCTCGGTATTTGAGGCAAACCCGAAGGAATACTGCCCCGCCGCCATGCGCATGGAGAGGGCGAGCCCCGCGTAAGAGGGGTCGGAAGAGAGATACAGGGAATAGCATTCAAAGACCTCGGAAGAGAACACGCCGTCCGCCTCGTCCGTCTTGACCAGCTTTTTCTCGAGCGCGTCGGCGTCCTGACCCGCGTAGAGATCGTCGTAGTAAATGAAGAACATCTGCTGCGCCATGGTGGGTTTTGTTCCGAGCGTGGAGAGCGCGACGTTCCAAAAAAAGACGGATGCGACGATGAGAACGGCGATCTTCAGCCAGTCGTAGGAGAAGAGGTTGGAAAGTCTTTGTTTGTTGATTTTTGCGTCCATAGCGATCCTTTTTACAAAAGGGGCGCAGAAACTCCTTCTGCGCCCGTCATGAATTATTTATTTTTTGGGCTTCATGGTGGGGAAGAGGAGTACGTCGCGGATCGAAGTGCTGTCCGTTAAGAGCATGACGAGGCGATCGACACCGATGCCCAACCCGCCCGTGGGGGGAAGTCCGTATTCGAGCGCGGTGATAAATTCTTCGTCCACCTGCGCGTTGGCGCCCTGCGCGCGCTTTGCCGCCGCTTGCTTTTCCATGCGCTCCCGCTGATCGATGGGATCGTTGAGCTCGGAGAAGGCGTTGCCGTATTCGTGACCGAGAATAAAGAACTCGAAACGCTCCGTCATGGTGGGATCGGAGGGCTTTCTCTTGGCGAGAGGGGAAATTTCAACGGGATAATCGTAAATGAAGGTGGGCTGAACGAGATGTTCCTCCACGAACGCGTCGAAGAAGGCGGCAAGGATATGCCCCTTGTCCTTTTTGTCGTCGTCGGAAAGCTCTACGCCCTTCTCTTTCGCGCAGGCGATGGCGTCCTCGACGGTTGCCCACGAGGAATACTTGACGCCCGAATACTTTTCGACTGCCTCCGCCATGGTGAGGCGTTCCCACTTGGAAAGATCGATCTCGACGCCCTGATAGGTGACGACGGAGGTGCCGTTCACCTTTTCGGCGACGAAACGGTACATCTCCTCTACGAGATCCATCAGATATTTGTAATCGCGATACGCCTCGTACAGCTCGATGGAGGTAAATTCGGGGTTATGCGTGGCGTCCATGCCCTCGTTGCGGAAGATTCTGCCCACTTCGTAGACCTTTTCCATGCCGCCGACGATGAGGCGCTTTAAGTAGAGCTCCGTCTCGATGCGCATGAACATGTCGATATCGAGCGCGTTGTGATGCGTCTTGAAGGGGCGTGCGTCCGCGCCGATCTCGATGGGGAGAAGGACGGGCGTCTCCACTTCCGTAAAGCCCCTGTTGTCGAGGAACTCGCGGAGCGCCTTCAAAATAGCCGTTCTCTTGAAGAAGGTTTCCCGCACCTCCTGATTCATGATGAGGTCGAGATCCCTTTGACGGTACTTCATGTCCGTGTCGACGAGACCGTGGAACTTTTCGGGCAGGGGACGGAGAGACTTGGTGAGCATTTCGATCTTCTGCGCGTGGACGGTGATCTCCCCCGTCTGCGTCTTGAACACGAATCCCGTGACGCCTAAAATGTCGCCGATGTCGTATTCCTTTTTGAAGGAGGCGTAAACTTCCTCGCCCAAGTCGTTTTTGGAGAGGTAGATCTGGATCCTGCCCTCCTTATCGGAGAGGACGGAGAAGGACGCCTTGCCCATGACGCGCTTGCTCATGAGCCGCCCCGCGACGCTGACCTCTTTGTTTTCAAACGCCTCGAAGTTCGCCTTGATCTCGGCGGACTTTGCGGTGACGTCGAATTTTACTTTGGCGTAGGGATTGTTGCCTTCCGCCTGCATCTTGGCGAGCTTTTCTCTGCGAATGCGCTCCTGTTCGGCAAATTGCTTTTGCTGTTCTTCTAAAGATATTTCGTTATTTTCCATTTCTGTTTCCTATAATTTTTTTTGAGGGGGGGCGTCTTAGCGCCCGATTCGCCTATGCGCTCGCCCGCGTCCGCCCGTTTGAGAAAGTATTTTTTCGCAAGACAAGGAGAAGTGCGCGACCCGTTTGAGAAAGTATTTTTTCGCAAGACAAGGAGTCTGCGGCTTTCCCGATGGGAGCTTACTTACCCGTAAGTGACCGAGGGAAAACGCAAAGACGACACCGTATTGCGGAAAGAATCTTTTCGTGCCGTTTTGGGAAAGCAGTCGCTCGAAGAACAAGGAGCGTGCGGATTTTCCGAAGAGAGCGTACTTACGCGTACGTGACCGAGGAAAAACGCAAACGCGACACTGTTATTCGAGATGAATGCGACCCAAAATTGCGGAAAAAGACGAACTCAAATCATTTGATGGCGCGAATCTCGACCTGATAATCCCCGTCCGGGGCATGCACGGTGACGACGTCGCCGACTTTGTGACGGAGAAGGGCGGCGCCCATGGGGGATTCGTTGGAAATTTTATTGTGCATGGCGTCCGCTTCGGTGGAGCCGGTGATCTCGTACACCGCCTCTTCCTCCATTTCGATATCGTAAACGGTTACGGTGGACTGCAAATGGACGGAGGAGGAGTCGTTGTTCTCCTCGATGATCTCGACGTTCTTTACCTTATATTCGAGATCGGCGATTTCGCCCTCGTTGGCGGACTGCTCGTTGCGAGCCGCGTCGTATTCGGCGTTTTCGGAGAGGTCGCCGTGACTTCTCGCTTCCGCGATGCGCTCCACGATCTCCTGACGCTTTACCGTTTGCAGGTACTTCAAGCGTTCTACTGCTTCCTCGTAACCTTTTTTGGTCATATAAAATTTTTCTGCCATTTTATTACCTCGTTTCTTTTATAAATACAACCGTGGCTAATGAGGAGCCACGGTAAAAATTTTCTACGCACTGTTGAGTATAACCCTTTTTTTACGGTTTGTCAACTCGATTTGATTTGCTTGCGCCCTATTTCTTCAAATCCTTCAAAAATGCCTGCGTGCGCTCCATGGCGATGCCGATGCGTTCCATGCTGGTGGCGTACGAACAGCGGATATGATAGGTTCCGCATTCGCCGAAGGCGCTGCCGGGCACGACCGCCACGTCCTTTTCCTGTAACAGGCGGGTGGCAAATTCCTCGCCCGTGAGAGAGGTGCTCTCCACCGAGGGGAACACGTAGAACGCCCCTTTCGGCTCGAAACAGGTGAGCCCCATCTGATTGAAACTGCTCACGATAAAGCGACGGCGGCGATTGTACTCGTCGTGCATCTCCTCGACGGTGGAAAAATTATCTTCAAAACCCGTCTTTAAGGCGTACAGCGCGGCGTACTGACTCATGGTCGGCGCGCACATGATGGCGTACTGATGGATCTTGAACACCGCCTCGTCGATTTCGGGCGGGCAACAGAGATAGCCGAGCCGCCAACCCGTCATGGCGAACGCCTTGGAAAATCCGTTGATGAGCACGGTGCGCTCCTTCATGCCGGGCAAGGAGGCGATGGAGACGTGCTTTTGCCCGTAGGTGAGCTCGGCGTAGATCTCGTCGGAGATGACGAGGAGATCGTGCTTTTCGATGACGGGAATAATCGCCTCGAGCTGCTGCTTCGTCATGATCCCGCCCGTGGGGTTGTTGGGATAGGCGAGAATGAGCGCCTTCGTCCTTTCCGTGATGCTCTCTTCGAGGGATTCGGGCGTGAGGATAAAGCCGTTGTCCGCCTTGCAGCGAACGCAGACGGGGATTGCGTTATTGAGCTTTACGCAGGGCTCGTAGGAGACGTAGCTGGGGTCGGGAATGAGGATTTCGTCCCCCTCTTCGCAGACGGCGCGAAGGGTGAGGTCTATCCCCTCGGACGCGCCCACCGTGACGATGATGCGGTCGGGAGAATACTCCGCCTGAAAGCGTTCCTTTAAGTAGCGGGAGATGTATTCCCTGAGTTCGGGAAGTCCGCGGTTGCCCGTGTACTGCGTTCTGCCCTTTTGCACGGAGCGAATGCCCGCGTCGCGGATATCCCAAGGGGTCACGAAGTCGGGTTCGCCGACGCCGAGCGAAATGGCGTTCTTGCGCTCGTGAACGATATCGAAAAATTTCCGTATCCCGCTCGGTTTTAATTTGGATGCGCGCTCGTTGACGAAACTTCTCATGGCTGAACGGACAACCTCATCGTGTCCTCTTGCTTTTTCGTCACGGTGCCCTCGATCTTATACTTCTTCAAGATGAAGTGCGTCGCCGTGGAAATGACGCAATCGAAGGTGGAGATCTTTTCGGAGACGAATCGGGAGATGGAGCGCAGGGATTTTCCCTCCACGAACACGGCGAGGTCGTACGCGCCGCTCATGAGGTATACCCCCTTGACCTCCTTGTGCGAGGACACCCGCTCGGCGAGACCGTCGAAACCCTGCCCGCGCTGGGGGGTGACCTTGACTTCGATGAGCGCCTCCACCGTCTCTTCCTCTATGAGTTCGGAATTGACGATCGCCATATATTTTACGATGACGCCCGCCTCCTCCATTTCCTTGATGCGGGCGGCGACGGTCTGTTCCTCCTCGCCGAGCATGACGGCTATCTTTTCCGCCGAATAGCGGCAGTCTTCGTTCAAAATATCGAGAATTTCCTTTCCCAGTTTATCCATAATGATGCGTATGACCTCCTTTGAAATGCTTTCGGGTGAGCGGCGCTCTTCGCCCCCGTTTTCTATCTATTTTATCGGGAAACGCGCGTAAAGTCAACAGAAAAAAAGAAATTTTGTCCGTTTCTTATAAAAAGTCATTTGCTTTTTTTCGTTTTTCCTGTATAATGGGGGTATGAGGATCTGGGCAAAAGTCATAAAGGAATATCACACCGTAAAAGAGCTGACCTACGAAAAAGAGGAACGGCTCACCTATTCGCACTTTTTGAATTATTTGATGGATATCTGCGGCGAGCTGGATATCCCCACGCCCGTGCTCTTAAAGCCGCATATCATGGATTTTGCCAAGTTCAAGCACGTGAAGTTCCGCGAAAAGGATTTCGTGGAGCCCGTCGACTTCGACTTTCTCTGGGTGGAATCTATCGATTAAAACGAAAAACGCAGACGAAGGTCTGCGTTTCTTCATGCTTTGAGTTTTGGAAACGGGGAAAAATTACTTCTGCTTTTTGCCGAAGCCCTCGGCGATGACGGAAAGATAGTATAAAATCATCGAACTCAACGTAAACCAACATTGCAGCAACGCGAGAGGGACGAAAATATGCGTCGGCGGATTATGAACGATAAATTTCGCAAAGGCAAAACAACAGGATAAAAACGCCATCGTCGCCACGTTTATGACGACGAGTTTTTCTTTTTTCGTCAGCTTTCGCTTTTCATTTTTGCTTTCGTTCTTATCTTGCGGAATTCTCGTTTTCGCCTCGTCTGCGAGAATGGACAGATAGTATATGATCATCGTCAGAAAGGTAAACAGGCTTTGCTCTATCAACGACGGAACGATACAATCGAGCAGCATGATTTTGAAGCCGAATTGCGCCAGTAAAACGGCTACGAATAAGAATATGAAAAATGCGATATTCGCCGCGATCAGTTTTCTTTTTTTAGAGAATTTCATGTTTCACCTCGTAATCTTTTATGCTAACGCAAACACGACGTCGTCTTCTATTTGCCATTGCGTTTCTTCCGCTTGCGGAAATAAAAACGCCCAAGCGCCTTTGGAACCCGTCGACCCCCCCACGACTGCCCGTTGATAGGTATGAACGTACTTCATACGGACTTGCGCAAAATCCGTTTGCGCGCCTTCCCGTTTTTTCAACACGACGGTAGCCTTTACCTGCGCAAGCTCCTTTCCGAGATAACCCGTCTTTTCCCGAAAAGTCAGGACGTAATGCCCGTAGGGAGCGCCCTCCGAATCCCGCCCCCAGATCGGTTTCCCGCCGTAGTAGTATCCGTCAAAGTCGTTCGATTGCGCGATAAGGTCGCTTTCTCCTTTCGCATTCTCCCAGGTAACGATAAGGGAATCTTCGTAGAACTCTTCCGCCGATTTTGCTACCGCCCAAAAGGGAGATGTCTTTTTTTGCCAGCAAGCCGTCGCTTCCACGATATATTCGTCCGTTGCGCTATCGTAATACACGGAAAGCGTCGTTTCCAACTTGTATAAGCTTTGCGTCGTCGTTTTGAGCAAGGTTCGCTCGACGCTGCTTTCCGCGCGGACGGGAACGGAAGCGCTTTGACCCGCTTGACAGCTCGCCGCCTGAAAGAAAAGCAGAGAGAACGCCGCTAATCCCACCGCCGCGCTTTTGCCTGCCGATATCCCTTTCATATTCCGACCTCCCGAATTTTTTTGAAATATCTTGTAAGCATTGTATTCTCTCAAACGGAGAAAGTCAACGGGTAAACGGCAAAAAAGCGTCCCGTTTTTTCCTTGCCCTTGATTTCGGGACAAAGTTTTGTCCCGTTTTTTGTCCCATCCGACTTTTTTGGATGGATAGAGTTGAAATGCGCCTTCATCTGTGATAAAATAATTCGGAGGTGAAAGATGAGCAGGATCAACGGAAAATATCTGAAAGAAAAAAGAACGGAACGCGGCTGTTCTCTGCGCGCGTTCGCCGATAAAATATACACTTCCAAATCCACGGCGTCGCGGTGGGAACAGACCTTCCTGCCCGAAAACGAAACGGTTTTGAACGCCGTCGCCGAGTTTTTCGGCATGACCGTGGACGAAATGCGAAAGGAATCCGAGCAAAAATACCCTTCTCGCGAGGTCTCCCCTCCCCCAAAAGCAAATCGCGCGGCGGAGCCGACCAAAACGGGAGAGCGAAAGGAGGGAAATGCCGTCAAAACGATTTTCCTCTCCGTCGGGATCGTGGCGTCCTTCGTCATTTTGCTTTTCGGGTTAGTCCTTTTCGATTCTCTCGCCTGACAAACGGAAAGCGCAGACGACGGTCTGCGTTTTTTGAAAAAAGAATTTCCCCCGCGCGGAAAAATTTCTCTTTTTGCCCATACTGAAAGGGTATGAAAGCCACTTCCCTCATCATGTTGATCTATCTGATCGCCCTCGGCATTTTTGCCTGCCTGTTCGCCTTGACGGGATTCGACCTGTTATGGGCGATCTGTTTTTACAATCGGATCGTTTACCGCATCGCGCTCGCGCTTTCGGGCGTGGCGGCGCTTTGGCTGATTTTTTGGGCGATATTCTTCCGCCCCTTCGAGCCGCTCTCGTAAGTTTTTTCGGGCGATCCCCTTTTTTTGCTTGCCAACGGCGAAAGTTTGTGATACGATATCGGCACGGAAGGTTTTCGGAGAACACTTCCGAATAAAAAAACCGAGGTTCAAAACTTTATATGAAAAACTTTTTCACGACCAAGCGCATTTGCCGCGCCGCCGTCATCGCGGCGCTGTACGCGACGCTCTCCATCACCCTCGCCCCCATCTCTTCGGGCGAATTTCAATGCCGAATTTCCGAGGCGCTCACCGTTTTATCCCTCTTCTTCCCCGAGGCGATCGCGGGACTCACGATCGGGTGCCTGCTCACCAACCTGTTGGTCGGAAACGGAATTTTAGACGTCGTTTTGGGGACGCTGGCGACCCTGCTCGCGGCGATCACCACCTTCGTGATCGGTCGGACGGTCAAAAAGAACTTGCCCCGCTTGATTTTAGGGGAAATTCCCCCTATCCTTTACAATGCGTTTCTCGTGCCCATCACCTTCTCTTTGACGGCGGAGGAACTCAAGGACGGCTATCTCCTTTACGCCCTTTGGGTAGGCTTGGGACAGCTCGCCGCCGTCGGCATCGCGGGAAGTATTCTGTATTTTGCCGTCGATCGTCTGCAAAGAAAGGGCGTGCCCTTCTTTACGGATAAACAGGCGGAGAACGGAAAGACCTTCTCGCCCCTGGGCGCGGTTCTCACCTTCGGGAGCATACTCCCCGCCATCGGCGCCATCGCCGCATACATGACGATCGGATCGTATAACCCCGTCTCTACCTCGCTCGCCGTTTTGTCCGTGCTGGTGCTCGTAATCTGCACGCTCGCAAGGCTTTTCAAGCCCGAAAAGGAATAAATAAAAAATTTCCCGACCGTATCATCCGAAATACGGTCGGGTTTTTCGTTAGTTGAGGGGCTTTATGTAGCCCAAGCCGCCGGCATTCGAAGAAGAGACGATCTTCGCGCCGCAACTAGGACAGGAAGTGGCGTTGAGCTTGATCTTTCCGTTACAGCGGGAACAGCAGACGTTGCCGTCCTTGTAGACGACCTGCGCGGTGGCGTCGGGCGAATAGGAAGGCGCGGCGTTTTCCGACGCGACGCGGGAAGAGAAGTATCCGCCCTGCGAAGAGGGCGCGGCGGGCTCGGAAAAGTAAGGATTCTGCGCGGGGCGAGAAGGGCGAGGGGGTTCCGGCGCCTGGGGCGCGCTCTGGCGGATTACAGGACGGTAGACGGTCTCCTCTTCCTCCTCTTCCTCCACGGGAGCGGCTCTCTTTACGGTACGGACGGGAGCTTTCTCTTCTTCCTCCTCTTCTTCCGTCCCGCCGAGAAGGGCGTTTACGGAGCGGAGCAGTTCCACGATCTTTTCGTTGTTCTTCTTATCGGGAAGGGCGCAGGCTCCGATAAAACCGAAAATATTAAAGAGCACGCAGGTGATGAAGTGCGGACGACCCTTGTAGCCCTTTCCCTTTGCCATCGACTCCGCCACGATTCCGAGAATGATGCCGGAGGCGAAATAGGCGAGTATACCGACGACGGTCAAAATGATTTTTACTGTTTCAGGCATATTGTTTTCTCCTAAAAGAATTATCATACCCATTATAACATAGCTTGCGAAAAAAAGCATATAAACTTGAGGTTTATTTTGATTTTTTAGGAAAAAAAATAAAGAATTTTTTTCCTGCCCCGCCCAAAAAAGGAGGATTGACAAAAAACGCTCTTTGCGGTATGATAATGAAAAAAACGGGAGGGAAACAAAATGAACGAAAACCCCAAATGGGAGATCCTGCAAAGAGAATTTGCCTTTTTGCTCGAAAACGGATTCTCTTACGAATACGCCTATGAAAAATCCTCGGACAAGTCCTGCGTCTACATCCACCGTTTCCAAAAAAGAGGAGCCTATCTCGAACTGCGGCAGACCTCGGGCGGGAAAAAGGGGTTCCTCTGCGTGGTATACACGGGAACCTACCGTTTTCCCAAGTTGGAAGTCAGGCAGAAAAAGCTGTTTACCTGCTACCGCTTGAAACACCTCTTCAAGCGGGATACGGAAGAAGAGCTCCTCGCCCTCTACGCCGAGGCGTTGAAAAACGAAATTCAAGACGACCGCCTTTACGGGATCCCCGTACAGGAGAAATAAACCGCCCCCCGCCGAATTTTTTCGGCGGGGGGGCTTAAACGTAGAATCACTTCAAGTACCTGTTTATCTCTTCTTCCGTAGGGAGATAATTTCTCACTTCATAGGATGCAACGCCTATCGGTGCCGTCGTCGCTTTCAGCGACCATTCCACCGAGTATCTATCCTTTCCTTTGCAGAGCAATAATCCGATTGTCGGATTGTCCATTTCTTTTTTCAGCGTTTCATCGACTGCCGTAATGTAAAATTGCAGTTGACCGACAAAATCGGGCTTAAAATCTACGTTTTTCAATTCTACGACGACGTAACATCGCAATTCCAAATGATAGAACAATAGGTCTATTAAATAATCGTTATTTTGCGTGGAAATTCTATACTGGTTCCCGACGAAAGAGAAACCTTTCCCGAGTTCCAGTAAAACCGTTTTGATCTGTTCCAGCATTGCTTGCTCTATATCTTTTTCCACGATTTTTTCTTTCAATCCCGCAAGCTCAAAAATATACGGGTCTTTTATAATCTCACGGGAAAGCTCGCTTTGCGGCGAGGGTAAGCGAATTTCGTAGTTGGTTAACTTTTTGGACGGATCGGCTTGACGTTCATATAACCCTAACTCGATTTGGTGCTCTAAAACGACTTTTCCCCATCCGTTTGCCAAGCATTTCTCTGCATACCAAACGCGTTTTTCAGGGTCTTTCACTTTTTCTATCAAAATAAAGTTATGCGTCCAAGGCAAATTTGCCACCGGCAGTGGCAAATTTGCCATATCGCCGTAAGTAACGTAAAATTTTCGCATTCTCGCAAGATTTCTCGGCGAATATCCTTCCGCATCGGGGAACTCCGCTTTTAACCGACGAGATAATTCATCGATAAAATGATTCCCGTATTTAGCGTTTTCATCAATCACTTTTCCTATCCTGAAATACATGGAAAGCATTTCTCTATTGGCATCGCTTAAAATCCTGTTTCGCGTTTGAAAAATATCCGCCTTAATTTGCTCGAAAACCGATATGAAACTTGAATCCAAATCTTCCATACAGTGATTACCCCTGCTTATTTTTCGAAATTTTACCTTCCGTTTGATTATACCATAGAAATCAATATTTTACAATATCTTTTGATACTTTCGACTCATCAAATTATATTGATAACCGCCCCCCCGCCGAACTTTTTCGGCGGGGGGGCGTTCTAAAAGAAAAAGGGAACGCATACAATACAATCGGAAATGAAAAAAAATATTCTTTCTTTTTAGCCGTTTTTCGACAGGAAAGGATATTTTTTGTCACAAAATAAACGGTACAATAGGAGTCGGAAATGAAGTTTCCTTTCAAAAACAAGAATACGGGATTTTGCTTAGGGTTCTCCTGCCTGGCGCTCGCGGGGCTGATCGCCTTGAAGGAGACGGGCGCTTACGTCGTGTACTACGGCGAGACGGTGCGCTCGCTCCCCATTTACTGCGTAGAGCGGGAGGATAAGAAGATCGCCATCTCCTTCGACTGCGCCTGGGGCACCGAGCACACGGACGCCATCTTGAGCGCCCTGAAAGAACATTCCGTGACGGCGACCTTTTTCATGGTGGAGTTTTGGGCGAAGAAGTACCCCGAATACGTGAAAAAGATCGACGAGAGCGGCTGTGAGATCGGCACGCATTCCGCCACGCATTCCTACATGAGCAAGATGAACGAGGCGGAGATCAAAAAGGAGCTGGAAAGCTCCTCGCGGGCGATAGAGGAAGTGACGGGCAAAAAGGTGGAGCTCTTCCGCCCCCCTTACGGGGATTACGACGACCTCGTCGTGGAGACCGCGTCCGCCATGGGGCTGTACACCATTCAATGGAGCGTGGATTCCCTCGACTGGAAGGATCTTTCCGCTACGGACATCGCCATGCGCATTTTAAGCAGCGTGGAGCCGGGGAGCATTATCCTGTGCCACAACAACGGTCTGCATACGGCGGAGGCTCTTCCCATCGTGCTCGATACCCTGCAGAACAGGGGATACGAGTTCGTGAATATCGGTTCCCTCATCTACCGCGACGGGAACAAGATAGACGGCACGGGCAAACAGCTCAAAATGGAAGAAGTCGTTTGAAAAAACGGTTTTGATATCGGAAAAACATATTCGGAGGTAACTATGAATTACAACTCGGAGAAAAACAATAAAGTTTACATTATGGGCGAAATCGTGAGCGAGGCGAAGTTCTCTCACGAGGTGTACGGCGAAGGCTTTTACGAATTTTTCGTACGCGTGCTGAGATTATCGGGGCAAGCGGATATTCTGCCCGTGACCATCTCCGAACGGCTGATCGCGGGCAACAGCCTCTGCGTGGGGAGCATGCTTTCCGCCATCGGGCAATTTCGAAGCTACAACAAGATAGAGGACGGTCGCTCCCGCCTGATGCTCACCGTGTTCGTGCGCGAAATCGTGGAACCGGCGCCGCAGAAGAATCCCAACAGCATCGTGCTCAGCGGCTATATCTGCAAGCCGCCCGTCTATCGCACGACGCCCTTCAACCGCGAGATCGCGGATATCCTCATCGCCGTCAACCGCGCCTACAACAAATCCGACTACATCCCCTGTATCGCGTGGGGCAGAAACGCGAGGTTCGTGAAAAATCTCACCGTGGGAGACAAGGTGGCGCTCTCAGGCAGAATACAAAGCCGCGAGTACCAGAAAAAGCTCTCCGACGAGCAAGTGGTGACGATGACCGCCTACGAGGTATCCGTCTCCAAGCTCGCCGTATACGACAATTCGGAAGATTTCTCTTTGGAAGAGGAGTTCGAACTGTATTCGAGCGCCGTCACGCCGCCCTACGAGAACGTGTATTGAGAAAAACGGACGCAATTTTGCTCACCCACCCCCTTCGGGTGGGTTTTTTGCGGGAGGGACGCCGCGAAATCCCTTACCGGTGAGGGTTTGAGGAGAGGTGCGGCGCGCCCGCTCGTAAAGGTTTGTCGCTCGGGCAGGGTTGGAAAAATTTTCGCGCGCTCGTTCGGTCGGGGGCGGCGCGGGCGCGCCATGCTCGTGAAGATTTTCCGTGCCCCCGTAACGTTTCGTTACACAATGTGATGAGGCAGGGGGGTGAGCCGCGTACGCTCTCAAAGGCTTTCCACTCGGGCGGGAGAGCGTAAAGGTTTGCCGCACGGACGGGAAGATTTTTCTGCGTATTCGCAAGATTTCTCTCTCGAACGAGGGGTAAGGGTGCGCCGCGCGCTTACCCGTAACGTTTCGTTACGCAAAATGACGGGGGGCATGGGGCACTCCCCTACGGAAAATGTTTTTTTATAAGTGCCCGCTTGGGGGCGTTCTTTCCTCTTGGCTGCACCCGCTTGGGGGGGCTCGTTCTTCTCGGCGGCACCCGCTTGGGGGGGCTCGTTCTTCTCGGCGGCACCCGCTTGGAGAGGGCGTTCGTTGTTCGCGGCGCCTGCTTGGGGGCTCGTACCTTCCGAAAAGCAGAGCGCTTGCCCGACGGGCAAGCGCTCTGTTCGTTTTTATTTCGTTAAATTTCGTCCTCGGTGAGAACTTCGATGCCGTTTGCCGCAAAGAGCTCCGCCGTGACGCCGTTGCCGGGAATTTTATTGCCCGAAAAGGTGCCGTCGTAGATGAGTCCCTTGCCGCAGGAAGGGCTTTTGGCTTTGAGGATCGCCACGCTCGCGCCCTTGTCCTTGGCGATGGCAAGGGCGAGTTCCGCGCCCCTATAATATTCCGCCGTGACGTCCTTTCCCTTGGAGGAGAGAACCTTGTCGCCCACCCGTTCGGACGGGTCTCTCGGCGTGGAAAGTCCGCCGAGCTGTTCGGGACAAACGCCGATCAGCTCGTGTTCCGCCGCGAGGGAGAGGACTTTTTCGCTCTTGCAGTTGTCTCCCGCGTAGCGGCAGTTTTCACCCAAAAGGCACTTACTTACGACGATTTTCATTCCGCTTTCGGCTCTTGTGTATTTTCTTCTGCGGGAGCATCTGCCTTCTTCTTGGTCTTTACGACTACCATCGTGATGAGACCGACGATGAGAGCGGACGCCGGGGAACCAATGGAGATGAGAGCGCGATCCATTATGGGGTTGGAACCGAAGTCGAAGGCGAGACCGCCGATACCGCTAACTAAGATGGCGCATACGATGTAGAGGTTGGAGTTATCGGAGAGGTCGACCTTTTGGAGCATCTGCAAGCCGGATACGGCGATGAAACCGTACATCGCGACGCAGGCGCCGCCCATGACGCACTTGGGGATGCAGTTGATGACGACGACGAAGGGGGTAAAGAAGGAGAGGATCAAACAGCCGATCGCCGCGTAGAAGATGGAGACGATGGACGCGTTTTTCGTGATGGCGACGCAACCGATGGATTCGCCGTAGGTGGTGTTGGCACAACCGCCGAAGAAACCGCCGACCATGGAGCCGATACCGTCGCCGAGAAGGGTTCTGGTGAGACCGGGATCGGTGATGAGGTCTTTTTCGATGATGTTGGAGAGGTTCTTGTGATCCGCGATGTGCTGCGCGAGTTCTACGATAGCGATGGGCACGAAGGTGATGGCGATATTGCCGATAGCCGCCCCATCCAAGGGATACTGACTTGCCGTCTGGATCGCCGTGATGAAGGTGAATTTAGGAAGGTCGACGAAGGCGGTGATGGGAGAGGTTGCCCACTTGGAGGAGAAATCTGCCGCGAAGCCGCCGAAATCGAAGAGCTTGAGATAGGAGATATCCGCCGCATAGCCGATTGCGGAGACGATGACCGCGAGAAGGTAGCCCACGCCGATGCCGATGATGAAGGGGATGAGCTTCATCGTCTTGGTTCCGCGAATGGAGACGAAGGCGATGGCGAGGAAGGTGATGGTACCGATCAAGATAGACACGAGGTTATAGTCCGTACCGCCGTTGGAGTGCATCCAACTGGTAGCCGTGCCGGAGAGGGAAAGTCCGATGAGGGCGACGATGGGTCCGATGACGACGGGGGGCATGATCTTGTTGACCCAGCCGGAGCCGACGAGCTTGATCAGAAGGGCGATGAGCGCGTACACGAGACCCGCCATGGCGACGCCGATAATGACGCCCCAGTAACCGTAGTTCATGCCGATGACGGCGGTGTAAGCGCCGAGGAAGGTGAAGGAACTACCCAAGAACACGGGGCTCTTTCTCTTGGTGAAGAGAATGTACACGAGGGATCCGACGCCCGCGCCGAAGAGGGCCGCCGCGGGATCGAAGGTGAGGGTGGTTCCGTCCGGCATGGTATTGCTGCTCATGAGAATGGGCACGAGCAGGGTTGCCGCCATGATCGCGATCATCTGCTGGAAGGCGAACACGAGGGTCTGACTGAATTTGGGCTTATCGCCGACGTCGTAAATGAGTTTCATAGTATTTCTCCTTTGTACGGTTCCCGTACATATTTTTTACAAAATAAAAACGCCTTGGTGCCGATAGGGGCGGACAAGACGTGCAAAATACCCGATAGAACAAAAGTAACGTTATTTTCATCTTGCCGGACTCACGGGACCGCTCTTAAAGATTCTTGTTACCATTAGCATATCACACATTCGTCACATAAGTCAATTATTTTTCAAACGAATTTTGTCAAACTGTTGAAAAAAAAGAGGAAATATGTTATGATGATAGCAAAGAAAAAACATCCGAGGTAAAAAAATGGAAAAAATCATGAAAAACGTCACCATTCTCAATCACCCCCTCATCGACCATAAAATCACGCACCTTTGCGACGTGACGACGGGAACCAAGGAGTTCCGCGAGATCGTGAGCGAGATCGCCATGCTCATGGGCTACGAGGCGTTCCGCCAAATCAAGACGAAAAACGTCACCATTCAGGCGCCGCTCTCCTCCTTCCCCTCTCCCGTGGTGGACGAGGAAGTCGTGATCTGCCCCATTTTGCGGGCGGGACTGGGCATGGTGGACGGGCTCGTTTCCCTCTTCCCCAACGCGAAGGTGGGGCATATCGGTCTTTACCGCGACGAGGAAACGTTAAAGCCGCAAACCTACTACTTTAAGATTCCTCCCCGCTCGACCGACGCGCAGTTTATCGTGGTGGACCCCGCGCTCGCGACCGGCGGCTCCGCCTCCGCCGCGATCGGATTTTTGGAAGAGAGGGGCTGCAAAAATATCACCCTCCTCTCCCTGATCGCCTCCCCCGTAGGCATAGAGAAGGTCGTTTCCGAGCACCCCGACGTGAAGATTTTCGTCGCGCACTACGCGGACGCCCCCTTAAACGAAAAGGGATATATCGTGACCGCCTTCGGCGACGCGGGCGACAGAATTTTCGGAACCTTATAATCTATCGTAAGACGCGCCGCGCTTGTCCGTTACGGAAAAGCGCGGCGCATAATTTTATTCTATATAAAAAGCGTTCCTAAAAAAGGAACGCTCTTTACAAAAGGAGAAACAAAACTTTTCAAACGGTTTTGTCGGAATGATCTCAGTTCAAAAGGCTGGAATCGAAGGTGAGCGTATACTGCTTACCGGTGTTGCCCTCGGGCTGCGCGGGTCTGTCCTCGGGGAAGAGGATATCGCCGGGAATGACGGGCAAGGTCAAAGGATTGATCATAGCCGTCGTGGTGAGAGCGGAAACGCCGTGACGGAGATAGGGGAACATGATCTCGGTTGCCTTGATGGCGAACTGCTTTCTCTCCGCGTCGGTTTTGATGCCGTCCGTCTCGAACACGCCGAGATATCTTACGGTCAGATTGAAGGGCTTGGGTGCCTCCTCGGTGGATTCGATCTTGCAATCGAGCGCGACGACGTAGATGTTGTTGTTCTCGTTTGCCGTTCTTACCTGTCTGGAGAAGGTGGGTTTAATTTCGAATTTGGGATCCGTCATGTTGATTCTGTTTACCTTAAAGCTGAGTTCTTCGGCGGTGATCCCTCTCAAAGAAAAGTTTATCATTTTCAAAAACCTCTGTTTTTAATTTTTCCTTATTATACCATACTCTCTTTCCTCTTGTCAACCCGCTTTTTGTGTAAAGTAAAAGAAATTAACTTTTTCCCTGTGAAAGAACAATCTCTTTTTGTAATAATTTGACAAATTATTCTTCTTCTGCTATCATATATAATATAGATAAAAAAGGAGTTTTTTATGACACCCGAAATTATTGCGTGGATCGTGTTCGGCTCGATCGCCGTGATCGCCCTCATTCCCACCATCGTGAATTGTTTCAGAAGAACGTGGCTGCAATCGCTCGTTCGCCTCGTCTTTTTCGCGCTCGGCGTTTTTGCCGCCGCTCTCTTGACGAAAGCGGTTCTCCCCGCCGCAAAAATCTATTTACAGGAGATCGACTTGGGTCAGCTCGCCCGCGTAATGGACTATCTGTTCAGCGGCACCGTAGCGGCGAACGCCGCGCTCGCCATCGCGGAGGCGCTCGTTTCCCCCCTTCTCTTTTTCGTTTTCTTTCTCCTTTGCGAGTTTCTCTTGCTCATTATCTATACGATTCTCTCGCAGGCGCTCCTTAAGAAGGCGAAGTTCAAGGGCGTTATCAACTTTTTGGTGAGCGCCCTCTTAAATCTCGCCCTCTGTTTCGGCTTTGTGGCGACCTTCTATATGCCGCTTTCCTATTACACGGAAATCGCAAACCGCCTCGCGAACGAATCCGCCGTGCAGGAGATGGCGGGGGATACGATAAAGGACAACGAATTTGCCCTAAGCATTTTGAAATCCCTTTCGGAAAATCCCTTACATAAAGTATATTACAGCGTTTCCCATTTCGAGTCGGACGCGCTCACCTCGATCGCGATCGACGGCAAGGAGAGCACGACGGAAGAATTTTTATCCGCTTCCCTCTCCGCGGCGAACAAGGCGTACCCCCTGTTAAGCGGAAAGACGCCGACCTCCGCCGACTGCCGCGCCATCGCCGAGGCGCTCAAAACAAATCCCGTGACGGACGCCTTTTTAGGCGGTCTCCTGCACGATATCGCCGTGGAATGGAAGGCGGGCAGGAGCTTTTTGGATATCCTTCAGCCCGTCGAGATCATGAACCCCGACGTGACGAACGGCGTATACGACGCGTTTATCGCCAACACCCTCGCGTCCGAGGACTTTGAAGGCATCGCAACCCTGCTCGCCCTCTACGAGGCGTTTGGCGGCAGCGCCGGCGGCAACGAAACGCCCGCTCCTTCCCCCGACGACGGCACGGGCGAATCGGGCGGCGCCGAAGAAAATCCGAATAACCCCTCCGAAGGCACGGGAGGCGAAACGACGTTTTCGCCCACGAGCTTCTACGACGTGTTCGCCATGATCAACGAAGGCTCCGCGAACTTTGTGAGCGCCTTTCTCACCCCCGAAGTCATGCAGGGAATGGGACTCGACGAAACGCAGTCGGAACTCTTCTCCTCTCTTCTCTCTTCCGTCATCGACGAAGTGCTCGCCCTGCAAAAGGACGACTCCCTCACCGCCGAAGAGAAGGACGCTATTTTGAAAGAGGAGTCCGACAAGCTGGATTCGCTGATGAATCTTACAACATCGAGCCTCGATATTAACGATCTCGCGCCCGTTTTAGAGACGGTGGGCACGAGCAGACTGCTCTCTTCCCAGACGATCCGCACGATCGGCGACAGTATGCTGTCGGAAGAAAAACTCAAGGGGAGCGGCTTGAGCCAGACGGACGCCGAGGTGGCTTTCACCGTGATCAATTCCGTTTTAGACGGACTTTGCGAGATCAAAGAGGACGAAACGCTTTCCTTCGAGCAAAAAAATCAAATCGTAAAGGAAGAAACGGAAAAGGTGAACTTCCTTCTTTCCCTGCAACAGGGCGCGGGCGTGGATGACGTGACCCCCTTGATCGAGACGATCGGCACGAGCAAATTCCTCTCGTCCGAGGCGGTGAAAAAAGTTCAAAACGCCTACTGCAACAAGGACGCCTTCCTCGCCCAAAGCATGGACGAAAAGACGGCGGAATTTTCCGTGACCGCTCTCAGTTATGTGGTGGACGGCGTGTTGGACATCAAGAACGACCCCGCTCTGACCGAAGAGCAAAAGAAAGCCAAGATTGAAAACGAGGCGGAATGTATCGGCAACGTGGTAAAGACGGCAAGCGTTGGGGTTACGACCATGCCGCAGGCTCTATCTCTCGTCTCCTCGTTTGCAGGCAGCGAAATTCTGACGGGCGCCGCCGCGGCGGAACTCACCAGGCTCGCCTACGACATGATAGGCTCCTAAAAATAAGCGACTCAAATAACGATAAACGAAATACGCTCGCTCTCCCGAACGGGAAAGCGAGCGATTCTTTTTTTATTAATATCGACGGTCGATATTAGAAATCCCGCACCGTATGTTGCGGCGCGGGTATTGCCTTAAAACTCTATTCTTTCGAGAATGTACTTCTCCGCCTCGTCGATGGGAAGGCGTACCTGCTGCATGCTGTCGCGGTCGCGAATGGTGACCGTATCGTCGTTCAAGGTATCGAAGTCGACGGTGACGCAGAAGGGGGTGCCGATTTCGTCCTGTCTGCGATAGCGCTTGCCGATGGAGCCCGTGACGTCGTAGGTGCAGTTGAACTTCTTGGCGAACCGCTTATACACTTCGTCCGCCTTTTCGGAGAGGTTTTTCTGCAAGGGAAGTACCGCGCACTTGAAGGGAGCGAGGAAGGGATGCAGATGCAGAACCGTTCTCACGTCCTTTTTCGCCTCGTCGACCACCTCTTCGTCGTAGGCGTCGGTGAGGAAGGCGAGCACGACTCTGTCCGCGCCCAAGGAGGGTTCGATGACGTAGGGAACGTACTTTTCGTTGGTGACGGGGTCGGTGTATTCCATGGACTTGCCGCTCTCGCTTTGATGCTGGGTGAGGTCGTAGTCCGTTCTGTCGGCGATGCCCCAAAGTTCGCCCCAGTCGAAGGCGAAGCGATACTGGAAGTCGGTCGTCGCCTTGGAATAGAAACAGAGCTCTTCCTTGGAGTGGTCGTGCAGTCTCAAATTCTCCTCCTTCATGCCGAGGGAAATGAGCCAGTCCTTGCAGAAGTTTTTCCAGTAGTCGAACCATTCGAGGTCGGTGCCGGGCTTGCAGAAAAATTCAAGCTCCATCTGCTCGAACTCGCGCGTGCGGAAGGTGAAGTTGCCGGGCGTGATCTCGTTGCGGAAGGATTTCCCGATCTGACCGATGCCGAAGGGCACGCGCATGCGGGAAGAGCGCTGTACGTTTAAGAAGTTCACGAAAATGCCCTGCGCCGTTTCGGGGCGAAGATAGATGGTATTCGCGGAGTCCTCCGTGACGCCCTGGAAGGTCTTGAACATCAGATTGAACTTACGAATGGAGGTGAAGTCGGAATTGCCGCAGACGGGGCAGGGAACCTTATGCTCTTTGATAAAGTTTTCCAGCTGTTCGTTGTCCATCGCGTCCGGCTTAATATCCTCCATCTTATGCTTGGACGCGTACGCCTCCACCAGATCGTCCGCGCGGGAACGCGCCTTGCAGCACTTGCAGTCGATGAGGGGGTCGGAGAAACCGCCGAGGTGTCCGGACGCCTGCCAGGTTCTCGTATTCATGAGAATGGCGCAGTCCACGCCCGTATTCAAGGTATTTTCCTGAATGAATTTTTTCCACCATGCCTTTTTTACGTTGTTCTTGAGTTCGACGCCCAAGGGACCGTAGTCCCACGCGTTGGCGAGACCGCCGTAAATTTCGCTGCCGGGGAAGATGAAGCCTCTGTTTTTACAGAGCGCGGTGAGTTTTTCCATCGTCACAGCTCTCTTTTCAGCCATAATCGTAATCTCCTTTCTAAAAGTTTTCCTCTTCATTTTATAGGAACGCAAAAAAGTTGTCAAGCGACTGCGACAAAATTCAAATAATTTTCAAAAAATCCCTTTTAATTTTTTGCCTTGCGGCGGGGTTTGTGCTATACTATATAATCATAACGAAAAAAAAGGAAGGAGTTTGCCATGTTAAGCGATATCGAAATAGCGGAAAGCGCAAAAATGCAGGACATTCGCGAGATAGCTAAAAAGCTATCCCTCACCGAGGACGAAATTGAGTTGTACGGAAAGTACAAGGCGAAGATCTCCTGCCCCGTGCGGGAGAGAAAGGCAAAGCTCGTTTTGGTCACGGCGATCAATCCCACCGCGAGCGGGGAAGGAAAGACGACCGTATCCATCGGTCTCGCCGACGCCATGGCAAAGGAGGGCAAAAAGGTTTGCCTCGCCCTAAGAGAACCCTCTTTGGGACCCGTGTTCGGCATCAAAGGCGGCGCCGCGGGCGGGGGATACGCGCAGGTAGTGCCCATGGCGGACATCAATCTGCACTTTACGGGCGATCTGCACGCCATCACCGCCGCAAACAATCTGCTTTGCGCGCTCATCGACAATCAGCTCTTCCGCGATAACCCCTTGAAAATCGATCCCGAAAATATCTATTTCCATCGCTGCATGGATATGAACGACCGTTCCCTCATCAATATCACCATCGGTCAGCAGGGTAAGGGAAGGGAGAGAGAGGACCACTTCGACATCACCGCGGCGAGCGAGATCATGGCGATCCTCTGCCTTGCCACTTCCCTCGAAAACCTCAAAGAAAGGCTCGGCAACATCATCATCGGTTTGGACACGGACGGCAACTACGTGCAGGCGAAACAAATTCCCGGCGCGGTGGGGAGCATGGCAGTGCTTTTGAAGGACGCCATGAAGCCCAACCTCGTGCAGACGCTCGAGGGCACGCCCGCCATCATTCACGGCGGTCCCTTTGCGAATATCGCGCACGGCTGCAATTCCATTCAGGCGACCTACGCCGCCATGAGCCTTGCCGATTACGTGGTGACCGAGGCGGGATTCGGCGCAGACCTCGGCGCGGAGAAATTCCTCGACATGAAATGCCGCGTAGCGGGCATCGAACCGAACGCCGTCGTCATCGTGGCGACCGTCAAGGCGTTAAAGCTGCACGGCGGCGCGGACAAGGCTACCCTTACGCAAGAGAACCTCGACGCGCTCGAAAAGGGGATTCCCAACCTCATCAAGCACGTCGAAAATATCAAGAACGTATACAAAAAGCCCGTCGTCGTGGCGATGAACCGTTTCTATACGGACACGCAGGCGGAGATCGATCTCGTCATGCAAAAGGTGGAGGAAAACGGTGCGAAAGCCGTGTTCACCGACGTATTTTTACAGGGCGGCGAAGGCGGAAGAGAGCTTGCCAAGGCGGTCGTCGCCGCGTGCGAAATCCCTTCCCGCATGGATTACTCCTATTCCCTCACCGATCCCGTCGAAAAGAAGATCACCGACGTGGCGCAGAAAATTTACGGCGCGGACGGCGTAGACTTTACGGACGAGGCGAAAAAGAAGATTGCGGAGATCAAGGCGCAGGGGTATAACGATCTGCCCGTCATCATCGCCAAGACGCAGTACTCCCTCTCCGACGACATGACGAAGGTGGGCAGACCGACGGGATTCACGATCACCGTGCGCGACATCGTCCTAAAGGGCGGCGCGGGATTCATCGTGGCGATCGCGGGAAAGATCATGCTGATGCCCGGTCTCGCCGCGCACCCCTCCGCGGAGAAAATAAATCTCGACGAGAACGGAAACATCGTAGGCTTATCCTAACGGATAAACAGAGAGCGAAGTGAAAAAATCCTCATAAATTTTAAGGAAATCTATCTATGGCTAACGTAATCGAAGCGACTAACTTTATCGAACAATTCATCAACGAAGATATCGAAAACGGGAAGGTGACGGAGATTCAGACCCGTTTTCCCCCCGAACCCAACGGATATCTGCACATCGGGCACGTGAAGAGCATGCTCGTAAACTTCGGCACGGCGGAAAAGTACGGCGGCAAGTGCAACCTCTTTTTCGACGACACCAACCCTTCCAAGGAAAAGACGGAGTTCGTGGAAGCCATTCAGAAGGATATCACCTGGGTGGGCTACAAGTGGGAAAGAATTTGCTACGCGTCCGACTTTTTCGACACCATCTATCAATACGCGGAAAAACTCATTCTGGACGGCAAGGCGTTCGTGTGCGACATGACGGCGGAGGAGATTTCCCAAAATCGCGGCACGCTGACCGAGCCGGGCAGGGAGAGCCCCTACCGCAACCGTTCCGTGGAGGAGAACTTGCGCCTCTTCCGCGAGATGAAGGAAGGAAAATACGCGGACGGCGAAAAGTGCCTGCGCGCGAAGATCGATATGGCGTCCCCCAACATCAACATGAGAGACCCCGTCATCTACCGCATTCTGCGCGCGACGCATCACAGAACGGGAGACAAATGGTGCATCTACCCCATGTACGACTACGCGCACCCCATCTGCGACTATTTGCAGGGCGTGACGCATTCCCTCTGCACCCTCGAATTCGAGGATCACAGACCCCTCTACGACTGGGTGGGCATTCAGCTCGGCTTCTCCCCCAAGCCCAGACAAATCGAGTTCGCCCGCCTCAACATCACCAATACCGTGATGAGCAAGCGGTACCTAAAAAAGCTCGTCGAGGAAGGTCACGTGCACGGCTGGGACGATCCCCGAATGCCCACCGTGGCGGGATTGCGCAATCGCGGCGTTCCCCCCGAAGCCCTTTTGGACTTCTGTAACCGCGCGGGCATCGTGAAGGCGAACTCCGAATTGCAGCTCTCCTACCTCGAATCCTGTATTCGCGAGTACCTCAATACCAACGCAGAGCGCGCCATGGCGGTGCTCGACCCCATCAAGGTCACGCTCACCAACTACGAGGGGGAGGAATGGTTGGACACCGTGGTGAATCCCGTTCAGGAAAATTCCCCCACGAGAAAGGTCAAGTTCACGAACACCCTCTACATCGACGGCAGCGACTTTGCGGAGGTCCCCCCGCCCAAGTACAACCGCCTAAAGCCGAACGGCGTGGTGAGATTAAAAAACGCCTACATCATCAAGTGCGACGAGGTCGTAAAGGACGAAAACGGCAAGGTGGTGGAACTCAAGTGCTCTTACTACCCCGAATCGAGAAGTAATTCCGACACGAGCGGCATCAAGGCGAAGGGCACCATTCAATGGGTGGACAGCTCTACGGGCGTGGACTGCGAGGTGAGACAGTACTCTTACCTCTTAAACGACGCGGCGTTCCCCGGACAGGACTTCGGCGAGAGAATGAACCTCGACAGCGAGCATATCCTTTCGGGTAAGGCGGAGCCTTATCTACTCGATAGCGAGGAGAACAAGCAGTTCCAGCTCATGCGGATCGGGTATTATAAAAAATTCACCGAAAACGGAAAGCTCGTCCTCTCCGAAATCGTATCGCTGAAAGATAAATTCAATAAATAAGGAAAAAGGCAGGCGCTCGTGAAATGAGCGTCTGTCTTTTTATAATTTTTTCCAAAGTTTTTTCTGAAACGCCGCATACGCCGTGGGAATGGGGATATTCTCGTCGATCTGCTCCTTGGTGAACCATTGAAAGCTCCCCCCTTCCTCTTCGCACTCCGAAAAATATCCCGTCATGTGCCATTCGAGATGGGTGAAGATATGGACGGCGCTCCCCATCGGCTGTACGCCTTTCGCTTTGATATTTTGCGTTATCAACCATTCTTCCACACCGTGGATATCCTTTTCCCCCTCTATGCAGGGAAACTCGTAAAGCCCCGCGAGCAAGCCCTCCTCCTTTCGTTTCTGAAGGGCGATTTTGCCCTTACAGACGAGCATGACGACCGTGCGCGGAACCCGTTTACGGGCGATTTTAGGCGTCTTGACGGGGTAACGATCCGTCGTTCCGTGCAGATGGGAATGGCACTTTTCCCGCACGGGACAATCCTTGCATCGCGGCTCGCCGTTCGGGATACAGACGATCTCTCCAAGCTCCATGATGCCTTCCGTGAGCAGGCGCGCGTCCTCTCCGACGGGATAATCTTTTCGTAAAATCTCGCAGACGCGCCTTCTCACCGAGAGGTCGGCAATATCCTCTTCCCCCTCGGTGAGGCGCATATACACGCGGAGAACGTTGCCGTCCACCGCGGGTTCTCCCTGCAAAAAGGCGATGGAAGAGATGGCGCCCGCCGTGTAGTCGCCCACGCCGGGAAGTTTCAATAGTTGCTTTTTGTCGGCGGGAAGTTCTCCGCCGTATCGCTCCATGACGAGGCGAGCCGCCTTTTTTAAGTTGCGGGCGCGGGAGTAATAGCCCAACCCCTGCCAAAGTTTCATCAAGGCGTCGTCGTCGCATTCGGCTAAACTCTCGATCGTGGGCAACGCCGACAAAAAGCGTTTATAATAGGGAATGACCGCCTCGATGCGCGTCTGTTGGAGCATGATTTCGGACAGCCACACGTGATAGGGGGTGGGATCCTCCCGCCAGGGCATCTCCTTTCTGTTTTGCTTGTGCCACGCGATGATGGCGGAAAAAATTTCTTGCATGGTTCTATTGTAATTCAAAAACAGAAGAATGTCAACGCGAACCGAGCGGTTGAAAAGTGTAATTTTTGCACTTTTGTAAAAAGAAAAAAGTGCAGAAATTGCACTTTTTAGAAAACGATAAGGGGCAAAACACCCTTTAACAGACGAAGATGACTTTTTTTCCTTTCTCCCTGGCGTAGCGGACGGTGTAGCCCGTGCCCGAACGGTTATCGTTGAGATAGGCGATGACCTCGTCCGCGCGGTCCACCATGTAGCGGTTTCTCACCTGCATACAGCCGTTATAGTAAAATTCGCTCAAAATCACGACCTCGTCGCACGCCTCGCACATCCGAGCATATAAAATTTTATCCTCGACGGAAAAATTTTTCTCCTGATTGCGGCAGGGAATGCAGGCGACCACCTTAAAGGTATAATATTTGCGCAAACGGGATAAAATCCAACAACAGAAGAGGTCGAACCCGCACGCCATGCCGCAATAAAAGGTGTCCGCGCCGCGGCGGATGGCGTCCTCGATGATCTCCCGCACGACTTTGCCGTTGAGATCGCCGGACAGCGTTCTGTGACCCGTAAAGGCGACCGAAAAGCTCATAGGGGATTCTTTCTCTCCTTTCCGTTTCCGCGGGGATATTTTTGGGGAGTGCTCTCCCTCTTTTCCACGACGACGAGACTGCGCTTGCCCTCTTGAAAGAGATCGTAATCGTAAACTTCCTTGATTTTTCCGCCCAAGAGGGAGAACGCCCTTTGCGACTGCTTGACTTCCTCGTCAGAATCCCCCTTGTACGCGATAAAGCAGCCTCCCTTTTTGACGAAGGGCAGGCAATATTCGCTTAAGGTATTCATTCTCGCCACCGCGCGCGCCGTGCAAAAGTCGAATTTTTCACGGTAGAGAGGGTCTTTTGCCAAGTCCTCCGCGCGGGCATTGTGGATATTCACATTCTTGAGTCCCAAGTTATCCACAATTATTTTCAGAAATTCACACTTTTTTCCCGTGCTTTCCACCAAATCGAAGGAGAGATCCTCCCGAACGATCTTTAAGGGCAACGAGGGAAAGCCCGCGCCCGATCCGATCTCCACCACGGACTTGTTCTTTTCAAATAAAAATTCTCCGATGACGGAATCAACAAAATGTTTCAAAAAAACCTCTTTTTCTTCTAAAATAGAAGTCAAATTGAACATTTTATTATATTCCACCAGCTTGTGAAAGTAGCAATCGAACTTTTCCCGATATTCGGGAGAAAGCACCTTTTTTTCGTATTCTTCTATGATTTGATTTTCCAACGTCTTCATGCGTCCATTATACCCTAAATGAAAGCAAAAGACAAGCGGGTTTTGTGAATAATGTTGAAAAAGTTATCAACATTGTGGAAAACCTTGTGGATAACTTTTTCCGCTCCCGAAAATTCCCTCAAAATCCCTAAAATCAAGTTTTTTCACAGAGAAAACGAGCAAAATCTATCCACACGGGCGCAAAATGTCAACAAGTTATCCACAGGTTGTCCACAGCGAAAACGCGGGTTATCCACATTTCAAAAAAGTGGAAAAGATGCTTGCTTTTTCCCCGATTTTGCCTTATAATAGGGCTAAACAGGTGAAAAAAGGGCTGTTTTTCCCCTTTCGACGAGCGGGAAAAGGAGTTATCCACATTTCCACACAGCCTATTACTATTATTATTATATAATATTATATATATAATACAACAAAGAAGACGACGGAGGAGAAAACACCATGAAATTTGCAGTAGGAGCAATCGATTTATCCCAGTCCGTAATTACCGTGAGCAAAGCGTGCGCGACCAAGACGACGGTAGCCGTGTTGGAGTGCATCAAGATTTCCGCGTACAACGACGTGCTCACCTTGACCGCCACGGACGGCGAAATTGCCATTGAAGATAAGATCAAGGCGGACGTTTTGGAAGAAGGGGAGTTCTGCGTGCCCGGAAGAACTTTTTCCGATTTTATTTTGCGGCTTTCCGATAAGGACATCACCGTTTCCACCTGCGAGAAGGGGATCGAGATCAAGTACGGCGACAGCGTTTCCAACATTCAGGTTTTGCCCACAGACGAATTCCCTAAGATGAATTTCGATATCAACGAGAATCATTTCGTCATCAATCAGAAGAAGTTTAAGGATCTCGTGGCGGGAACGGCGTTTTGCTGCGCCACCGACGAAAGCAGACCTATTCTGAAGGGTTGCCTTTTGGAGGCGGAAAACGGCTTTTTGACGATAACGGCTCTCGACGGCTACCGCTTGGCGGTGGGCAAGGAAGAAATTCTTTCCGCGAGCGGAAATTTGAAGATGATTTGCCCTTGCCGCACTCTTCAAGAGATTTCCAAGATGCTGGTAAAAGAGGAAGAGGAGCTCACCGTCTACACTTCGGGCGGCATGCTGATGATCTCGATGGGAAACACCGTCTTGACTTCCCGCCTGTATCAGGGAGATTTTATCAATCGAAATTCCATCATTCCCAAGGAGTTTTCCACCGTCGTCACCATGAAGAAGGCGGAGATGGAGGAAGTCATCGGAAGAGCCTCCGTGCTCATCAAAGGGGATAAAAACAATCTCATCATCATGGATATCAAAAACGGAGAGATCCGCATCACCTCCTCTTCCGAGATGGGCGGCGTAGACGAAAAGGTGGATGCGCAAATCGAGGGAAAGGAGATACGGATCGCCATGAACAGCAAGTTCGTGTTCGACGCCGTGAAAGCCATGAAGGGACAAGAGGTGGAATTGAAATTAAACACCCCGACTTCCCCCTTCATTTGCGAGGAAAAGGAAAACAAAGATTATTTATATTTAATTTTACCCGTAAGAACTACCGCATAATCGCTTGACGAGAGGCGAAATTTTAAGGTATAATGTGAATATTCAAAAGAAAGAATAAAAATCTATTATTTATAGACAGGAGAAAACGATCATGAAAAGAACCTATCAGCCCAAGAAGAGAACCAGAAGCAAAGTTCACGGCTTCAGAAAGAGAATGGCTTCCCAGGGAGGAAGAAACGTTTTGAAGAGAAGAAGAAACAAGGGCAGAAAGAAACTTTCCGCTTAAGGAACAAAATTGCTGAATAAGAAACCGCAGTAAAAAAAAATAGTTACTGCGGTTATCGGCATTTCAGCTTATTTTTATGAACTACGTAAAAATTAAAAAGAACAAGGATTATCAGAAACTTTTTCAAAAGGGAAAGAGAGCGTTCTCTTCTTCCCTGACCATATTGTACGAAAAGTCGAACAAGACGGGAATGGGGATCTGTATCGGAAAGAAATACGGCAAGAGCGTGCAGCGGAATCGCATCAAGCGACTGCTCAGGGCGGCGTTTTATCCCGAGGCGGATAAAATCAAGGAAATAAGCGTTCTGCTTTTGCCCAAAGTCGCCGAGGAGTACTCCTTTGAAACCTTTCAAAGAGATCTTCAGTATCTATTCAAAAAGGAAAAACTTTATAAGTAAATGAAGATTTCCTTTCTTTCCGTCGCTTATAAAGAATATACTCTCTTACGGCGCACCGTGTATTTTCGGGCGATCGTGTGGGGAATCAGTAAGGCGATCCTACTCTATCAAAAATATATTTCCCGACATACCTGCCTTTACTCTCCTACCTGCTCGCAGTATATGTTGGAAAGCGTGAACCGTTTCGGACCTGTTTTCGGCGTTTTGCTCGGTTCGTGGCGGTTATTGCGGTGCAATCCCCTCTCCAAAGGGGGATACGATCCCGTGCCCGAAAAGTTCTGGCACGCGATATGGTTAATGTGAAATAAATCAAAAAAGGAATTTACAAAGCATGAGCGATTTTGCTATTCAGCTCTCCAACGCGATCCGGGATATCTCCCTCGATCCCGTTGCGAAACTTATCGGTATCCTGTGCGGTGCCGTGGGCGTCGGCGTCGGCGTCATTCTATTCACCCTCATTTTAAAGACGCTCGTTCTCCCCTTCGATATCTATCAGAGAGTTTCCATGAGAAAACAGTCTTTGAAGATGGAACAGATGAGACCCGAACTCGAAAAACTTCAAAAGCAGTACGCCAACGACAAGGCGATGTATTCGCAGAAGATGATGGAGGTGTATAAGAAGAACAATTACTCCATGTTCTCCGCCTGCCTGCCCATGATCCTCATGATGGTCATTCTGATCGTCGCCTTCAACGAACTCAACGCCTTTTCGCAGTACGCGAATCTGCATACCTATTCCGAGATGGCGGAAGTGTACAACGCCGCGATCCTCGAATATTGCGAAGACGACCCTTCCAAGATTCAAACGAGCGAATTTACGGACAGAAACGGCGTGAAGTATACCCGTTACGAGGGTATCAGCGACGATAAGTTCGTTTACTATACCATGAACGCCTCCGGCGAGAAAGATTATTATATCGACGCGGAAAAGGCGTGCGCCTATTACGAAAGCAAGGGCAAGAGCTTCTCCACGCAGGAAGAATTGCAAAACTACGTCTATTCCTTGGGCAGCGAAAAAGCGGCGGAGCACTTCCGTTCGACCAAAGAGGACAGAAGTTTCCTTTGGATCAAGAATCTTTGGTATTCGGATACCTACTGGACGCCCTCTTTGGGAAGTTATAAGGACTTCACGGGCAAGATCACGCAGAAGATCACGTTAGAGGACGGCAGCAAAGTGAGCGTGAAGGACGTCATCTCCGAGGAGACGTATAACGCCATCACCGCCAACCTCGCCGAGGAGAAGGTAGACCATAACGGTTACTTTATTTTGGTAGCCCTCTCCATCGGGTTGATGTTCCTATCGCAGTTCATCGCCATGAAGAGCCAAAAGGCGCAAAACGATTTGGGCAGCGTGGACGGACAGGCGGCAAGCACGCAGAAGATGATGCTCATCATCATGCCCGTCATGTTCGGTATCTTTGCGTTCAGTTATTCGGGCGCATTCTCCATCTACATGGTCGTTTCCAGCGCCTACTCGATTATCACGATGCTGATAAGTCAGGTATTCGTGGATAAGGCGTTCCGCAAGAAGGAACAGAAAAACCTCGAAAAGAAATACGAGAGAAAAACGTTTGCAAAGAAAGATAAATAATATAAGGAGAACCATATATGAGTAACGAAGTGTTGTCCGGGGAATTTACCGGAAAAACCACCCAGGAAGCGATCGAAGAGGGGTTGAAGGCTCTCGGCATTACCGCGGAAGAGGCAGAGATCGAAGTGGTGGAAGAAGCAAAGAAAGGATTTTTAGGACTCGGTTTTTCGAAAGCAAAGGTGTTCATTAAGAAAATCGTCGTGGAACCGGAAAAGACGGACGCGGAGCGCACCACCGAGTTTCTGACGGGACTTTTCGAGATTCTCGGTCTCGACGTGAAGATCGCCGACGTCCAGGAAGGGGAGAAGATCATCATTCAGCTTGAAACGGAAAAGACTTCCGATATCATCGGCAAGAAGGGTGAAATTCTCGATTCCATTCAGTCTCTCGCGGGCGCCGTGGCGAATATCGGCAGAGAAGAATACAAGAGAGTTGTCGTCGATTGCGAAGATTACCGCGAACATAGGGAAGAAAAGCTCAAGCGCCTCGCGAAAAAGCTCGCGGATAAGGCGGTCGCGCAGGGCAGAAAGATCAAGCTCGAGCCGATGAATCCTTATGATAGAAGAATTGTGCACGCCACGCTGTACGATCGTACCGACTTAAAGACGCAGTCGGAGGGCAAGGAACCCAACCGTTGCGTCGTCATCATTCCCGAAAATCTCAAGCCCTATACGCCGAGAAATAAGAAAAATCCTTACGATAAGAACAAAAAGCCTTATCGCGACGACAAGAGAGGGGGCGCCGAGAGAAAATTTGACAGAAAGAAGTACGAAACCGCCAAGAGAAATTATGAAAAATCCGGCGGTGGCAGCGGTACGGGCACGGGTTTAGGAAACAGCTCCTCGTACAGCAGATCCTCCTTTAAGAGAAACAGTACTTCCTTCTTCGGAACCTACCTCGGCAACAGCAAGGACGTCGAAAACAAGACGACGGAAAACAACAATTCGGAAGAATAAAAGAAAAGCGGAGAAACTCTCCGCTTTATTTCTTCTTTCATTATAGTTAATATATTAACTTTATGAAGGCGCTTATCGCGTTATCCACGAAAGGTGAATAGAAGGTGGAAAACGAAAGAATCGCGCAAAAAGAAAAACCGTTCGGTTTTGTCCGAACAGTTTTCTTCGTCTGTTACTTGTTGAGAGCAGCCAAATATGCTTTTGCCTTATCTGCGGTCATTCTCTTCAAATCTTCCTTGGGATATTTGGAAGCAGCGCCGCCGTTCGTGTAAAGGAAGTAGGTTCCCTTTGCGTTCTGATACAAGGATTCTTCGTATCCGTCTTCGTCGCCGAATTTGCCGACAACCGTCTTGTTGACGAGCGTCATAGTATCTGTATCATATTCGATTTTACAAATGATTTTCTTCATAGGTTTTATCTCCTTCTTATAATATGATTTGCATCTTTATTGTAATGCTTTTTCGGACTTTTTGTCAATAAAAAATAAGCCGTAAAAGATTTTTTTGCGTATTGTGGTTTCTTTTTAATTTTTGTTTCTTTTTAACAATTATTCCATTGATAAGAGGACACGCCCTCCGCGATGTGCTTTGCCATCTCGTATATCATGTGAAACCTTACTTCTTTGAGCGCCTGCAAGGATAAGAGCCCTCTCTCGGCTACGATTCCCTGAATGCTGATATCGCCAAGGCTCCCGAGTTTCTTTTTGATACCGCTCCCGGGATATAGCGGTGCGTCGCTCAAACGAATGAGACCGACCTCGTCCTGCGCGCCCACGGCGGCGTCGATCACGACGACGGGATGATTCGGAAAGGTCGCCTTTAAGAAATAATTGAGATATTTGATTTCTTTCGCCGTGACCGTGTTTTTAAGCGAGCCGATGACGACGCATTTTGCGTTCGCGTCTTTGATCAGCGTGCCCGCCGTCGGACCGAGCGAGTCTCCCGCGATCAGATCGGTGCCGACGCACACGATGACGGGCTTTTTTCCGTTTAAGTATCTTTGCATGACGAGGGCGATGCCGTCTTTTGCGTAACGATTGCGAAAATGAAACTGATAACTTGACATTTTATTTCTCCCGTGTCAAAGCATTGACGGGTTGGTTAAATTTTATAACAAATTATAAAAAATACTTGATGAAAATTTCTTACTATGGTATAATAATGATATCAAATCAAGGAGGATTTTTATGTTATTAGACGCAGCTTTTGAAGTTACGCCGTCACTCATCGGCGACATCGTTCTAATCGCTATCATCTTAATATTTGCTATCATCGCAGCCTACAAGGGATTTTTCCGTTGCCTCATCGGATTCGTGGGAACCGTTCTTTCCATCGTGCTCGCCTTCGTCTTTTGCAGGACGATGGCAAACTCTTTACAAAACTGGTTCGGGCTGCTCGATAAATTTACCGACGGTTTCACGGGATTGATTTCCAAAATTCCCGCGTTCGCCGTGCCCATCGAAAATAACGTGGAGCAATCGTTAACCGCCGCAAACGTGCCCGCTTTCGTCGTGAAACTCATCGTGGAGGCTCTTGCAGGGGAGACGGTCGTCGCGGGAACCACGCCCGCTCAGCTCATCGCTCCCGTCGTGGCGAACATGGCTCTTTTAGTACTGTCTTTCTTCGGGATCTTCTTAGTGATCAAGATTATTTGCATCATCTTGAATAAGACGTTCGGCGAGGCTATCCGAAACATTCCCGGCGTCCGTTCGCTCAATTCTCTTTTGGGATTTATTCTCGGTGCGGCGGAAGGATTGTTTTTCGTATACTGTCTTTTATTCCTCGCGGCACTTTTCCCGATCGCGACGATAACCGATTTTATCGCGCAGACGACAGTCATGAACTATCTCTATAACAATAACCTTTTGGGATATCTCATCAACTGGATCGTTTCCACCGATTGGCTCAAAGATTCCATCAAACAGCTCACCGATTTAGTGACGATTCAGTAAAAATCAGCACCTCATGTTTCACGTGAAACACCGAATTTTCCAAAAAAATTCCGAAGGTTTCATGTGAAACAATTTTTTTACCAAAAAATAGGGTATTTTTCGCTTGCACCCCCTTAAAAATACTTCTTTTTGTGAAAATTGAAAGAAAAGATGAAATTACGGGGAAACTTCCTGTTAAATACTTGTGTTTTTGGGCAAACTATGATAAAATAACAAGGTATTAAATATAGATAGGGCGACGTGACACGTGAAATGTTTCATGTGAAACAATCACCTTATCAATAAGGAGACGAAATTGAATAAGACAGCAAAAACGATCCTCGGGATTGTAATTGTTTTGCTCATCGGCGGACTTGCCTATCTATTTGCAACGACGATGATCGGGCAAACGAATTCTGTAAGCTATTCGACTTTCCGTTCCTACGTTCAAAATTACGTCGACGATTTAGAGGACGGCGTGTTGGACGGTAAAAAGGGAACGGTGGCGATAGAGGGCGACGAGATCAAATCGATCACCGTGAACGGCTACAAACTCACGGGTACCGTTTGGTCGGCGGACGGAAAGGGAGCCAAAACGTATACGACGGTAAGTTTCTCCCTTTACAGCAACGGAGCCATCGTGGAAGAATGGGCGGATGGCGGCGTGGATATCACGATGGCTGACCCGAATTCGGGCAGCGTGTGGAGCGAAGTGATGTACTTCGGCGTGATCATTCTCATCGGTATCGCGTTCATCTTCATCATGCGGCAGAGCATGGGAGCGGGAGCCAAAACGAATACCTTTGCCAAGAGCAAAGCCCGTGCCACGACGAACATTAAAGTACGCTTTTCCGACGTAGCGGGAGCAGAAGAAGAAAAAGAAGAACTCGCGGAAATCGTAGACTTCTTAAAAAATCCCAAAAAGTTTAACACGCTCGGCGCGAGAACGCCGAAGGGGGTGCTCCTCGTAGGTCCTCCTGGAACGGGTAAAACCCTGTTTGCAAAAGCCGTAGCGGGAGAGGCGGAAGTTCCCTTCTTCTCGGCGTCGGGGAGCGACTTCGTAGAGATGTTCGTCGGCGTCGGTGCCTCCCGTGTCAGAGATTTATTTGAAAACGCGAAGAAGAACGCGCCCTGCATCATTTTTATCGATGAAATCGACGCGGTGGGCAGACAGAGAGGCGCAGGGCTCGGCGGTGGCAACGACGAGAGAGAACAAACCTTAAATCAGATTTTGGTTCAGATGGACGGCTTTGAAGGCAACGACGGCGTCATCGTGATGGCGGCGACCAACCGTGCGGACATTCTCGACCCCGCGTTGATGAGACCTGGAAGATTCGACCGTCAAGTCTACGTCAACCTCCCCGACGTGAAGGGCAGAGAGGCTATTTTGAAAGTTCATGCAAGAAATAAACCGCTCGCTCCCGACGTCAACTTTAAGACGGTTGCGAGAATGACGAGCGGATTCTCGGGAGCAGACCTTGCCAACCTCTTGAACGAGGCGGCGATATTAGCTGCGAGAAAAGGCAAACAGTTTATCGGCAACATCGAGCTTTACGAGGGTATCAACAAGGTGTTGATGGGACCTCAAAAGAAGAGCAGAGTGGTGACGGAATCCGACAAGCGTTGCACGGCGTATCACGAATCCGGTCACGCCATTTTGGCAAAGCTCTGCCCGCATTGCGATCCCGTACACGAAGTATCCATTATTCCCCGCGGAAATGCGGCGGGCTACACGATGACCCGTCCCGATTCGGACGACAACGACGTGTCCGTCAATAAGATCAAGGATATGATCTGCATGATCCTCGGCGGACGCGCAGCGGAAGAGATCGTCATTCAGGACGTCACGACGGGCGCGAGCAACGACTTACAGAAGGTGACCGACCTTGCGAGAAAGATGATCACGCAATGGGGTATGAGCAAGAAACTCGGACTCGTTGCTTACAGCGACGACGCGCCCGTGTTTATCGGCAGAAACTACGAGAGCAAAAAGATCTATTCGGAAGAGACGGCAAACGCGATCGACGAAGAGATTCGCACGATCGTAGACGAGGCGCACGAGAGAGCGGTGAAACTTCTCACGGAAAACAGAAGTATTCTGGACAACATGGCGCGCACACTCGTGGAAAAGGAAACCATCTATACGGAAGAAGTCGATCTCCTCATGCAGGGCAAGACCTATGAGGAAGTCATCGAATTTATGAACGAACAGGATAAAAAAGCGGAGGAAAATCCTTTTACCCGCTTTGAAAAATAACAAAAGAAAAAGGTGAGAGTATTATGGGAAAAATTATAGCTTTTTCGAATCAAAAGGGCGGTGTAGGCAAGACGACGACGTGCGTCAACGTCGCCGCCTACACGGCTGCCGCCGGTAAAAAAGTGTTGCTCGTGGATATCGACCCGCAGGGAAACGCCACGACGGGCTTGGGCTTTGAGAAATCCGCTATCAAAAAGTCCGTTTACGGCGTCATCATCAACGATGAACCCGCAAAGGACAATATCTTATCCACGGCGGTGGAAAACCTCGACATTCTGCCCGCAAATATCGATTTGGCAGGCGCGGAAGTGGAACTTGTCTTGAAAAAGAACCGCGAACAGGTGATGAAGAACGCCTTTGCCGAAATCAAGGGCAAGTACGATTATATCTTTATCGATTGCCCGCCCTCTTTGGGTCTTTTGACGGTGAACGCCCTGGTCTGCGCGAATGCGGTCATCATTCCCATTCAGAGCGAATTTTACGCGATGGAAGGGTTGAGCCAGCTCATCAATACCATCAATCTCGTCAAGAAACATTTCAACCGCGAACTCGAACTCGAGGGGGTAGTGCTCACCATGTACGATAGCCGCGCCCTCATTTCGCGTCAGATTGCAGAAGAGATCAAGAGATTCTTCAAGAATAAGGTGTTCGAGATCGTCATTCCCCGCAATATCCGCCTTTCCGAAGCGCCCAGCCACGGAAAACCCATTTTATTGCACGATCCCAAGAGTAACGGCGCAAGAGCTTATCAGGCGCTGACCGAAGAATTTTTACGCAGAGAAGAAAAGGAGAATAAGTAACATGGCAAAAGGTTTAGGTAAAGGTTTATCCGCTCTCTTTTCCGATACGGAAGAAGCGTACGAACAGGCAACCGAAGAGGTCGTCGTCAACAAAGAAGTAAATGAGATAGATATCGATAAAATAATAGCGAATCCGAATCAGCCGAGAAAGAATTTCGATAAGGCGGCGCTTGACGAGCTCGCCACCTCCATCAAAGAACACGGGGTGATCATGCCCATCGTCGTCAACAAGGAAAAGGACGGCAAGTTCATGATCATCGCGGGGGAAAGAAGATACCGCGCGTCCATTCTCGCAGGACTCACCTCGATTCCCGCCGTCGTAAAGGATTACACGGAACGGGAAGTGGAAGAGATCTCTTTGATCGAAAATTTGCAGAGAGAGGATCTCAATCCCATCGAAGCGGCGACGGCAATGAAGAGGCTCATGGACGAATACGCCTTGACGCAGGAGGAGCTCGCGAGCAAGATCGGCAAGTCCCGCCCCGCTATCGCGAATACTTTAAGACTTCTCTCATTGAGCGAAGAGGTCATCGCCCTCGTGCGGGAGGGAAAGCTCTCTTCCGGTCACGCGAGAGCGCTCGTTCCCGTACCCGAAGAATTGCAGCTGCCCCTCGCTATCGAGGCGGTGAAGAACGGTTATTCCGTCCGCGTGTTGGAACAGAAGGTGAAGGAAAAGCTCAATCCCCCCGAAGTCTTAAAGAAGAAGAAGGACGAACAGCTCGCCAAGACGAGTTTCGAACTCAAACACTTCATCGAAAGAATGCGCACGACCTTCGGCACGAAGGTTTCCCTCATCGGCAACGAAAAGAAGGGCAGAATCTATATCGATTATTATACCGCGGACGATTTAGACAGACTTTCCGAAATTCTCGACATCATCAATAAGGAAGAATAAGGAAAGAAAGATAGGTTGACAGCAAGAAAGGTTATTTGGTATAATAGAAGAAAATAAAGAATAGGAAATTCAGAATGGAAAAACTCAAAATAGATAAAAGAAGGGGCATCGCCTATAACGCGTCCGTGGAAATGGACGCCGAGGAATGTTTTCAAAGAGGCAAGACCGCCTGCGAGAATAACGACTTCGCGGAAGGCGTCGAATGGTACAATTTGGCGGTCGAGCTTGGCGGCACGGGCGCAATGGGGAACCTCGCGATTCTCTACATGAACGGTCAAGGCGTGAAACAGAGCAATGAAAAAGCCGTATCTCTCTTCAAGAAGGCGGCGTTCGCGGGCGACGTGAGAGCGAAGTTCAATCTCGCGATCTGCTACGAAAAGGGACTCGGCGTAAAGGCGAATCCCGAAAAGGCGTTCAGCTACATGAAACAGTCGGCGGAATCCGGTTTCGTCGAGGCGGAATTTATGCTCGGAACTTACTATTATCACGGCGTCGGCTGCACGAGCGATTTTGCAGACGCCGCGGAATGGTTCACCTACGCCGCGCGCGAAGGTCATATCGCCGCACAGTACAACCTCGGCTGTTGCTACGCCAACGGCGAGGGCTTGGGCGGAAATTTCGACGACGCCATCAGTTGGTTCACCGTCTCCGCCATGAACGGGTACGCGCTCGCGCAGCTCACCTTGGCGGATATCTACGAAAACGGAAAAATCGGCAAGGAGAAGGATCTCGAACAGGCGCTCGGTTGGTATAAGATCGCCGCCAAGCAAGGCGTTCCGCAAGCCATTCAGGCGGTTCCCCGCGTGCAGGCGGCATGGGACGAAAAGAAGAGAGCGGACGCGCTCGCCGCATTGAAAGCCGCCGAAGCGGCGCAGGAAGCGGCAAACGCCGCCATCGAATCGGTCAAGAGCTTGGAAATTCAACCCGTCGAGACGGCAGAGGAACAGCCCGCTCCCGTCAAAAAGGCGACGAGGAGAAGAAAGACGGCGCAACCCAAAGAGGTCAGCGTAGAAACGTCCGAGCCGACTGCGGAAACGCCCGCAGAGTCGGCAGGGGAACAGCCCGCTCCCGTTAAAAAGACGACGAGAAGAAAAAAGACCGCTACCCAACCGATAGCGGAAGAAAAACCGCAAGAAGAATAAAAAAATGCCGTTGCTAATCAAAGCAACGGCATTTTTATCAACATTTCCACGGGAATTGTGAATAACTTACGATTGTTTCACGTGAAAAAGCGCATCACTCTCCCTTGCGCTTGGGGGAAAAGTCGGTGAGATCCTTAACGACCTCGCTCGCGAGCAGAAATCCTGCCACAGGGGGGACGAAGGCAGTAGAGCCGGGGGCGGAGCGTTTGTTCTGATCCGCGACGGGGAAAAGGGGGAGAATGGGGCTTTCCTCCGAGTATACCACCTTGCATTTTTTCACGTTTCGTTTTTTCAGCTCGGCTCGCATGACCTTCGCGAGGGGGTCGACCTTCGTTTGGTAGATGTCGGCAACTTTCAGCTCGGCGGGGTTGCATTTGTTGCCCGTCCCCATACTGCTGATGACGGGAATATGATAGCGGGTCGCCTCTTCGATAATGGAAAGTTTCGCCGTTACCGTGTCCACGGCGTCGACGACGTAATCGTATTTGGAAAAGTCAAATTCGTTTGCCGTCTCGGGCAGAAAAAACACCTTGCGCGCGATCACGCGGCTGTCGGGATTGATATCGAGAAGTCTCTCTTTGATAACGTCCACCTTATTTTTACCGACCGTGCTCGAGAGGGCGATGATCTGCCGATTGATATTCGTCAGGCTCACCTCGTCGTTGTCGACGATCTCGATCGTCCCCACGCCCGAACGGGCGAGAGCCTCGGCGGCGTAACCGCCGACCCCGCCGATGCCGAACACGGCGACGTGAGAATTTTTCAGTTTTTCCATGTTTTCCTCGCCGAAGAGCGCTTGCATGCGGGAAAAGCGATTGATTTCTTGCATAGATTGACCTCTTATTTTTCTGTATACATTATAGAAAAAAGAGGGGAGCCTGTCAAGCGGCAAACAAAAAAAGCTATCCGAAGATAGCTTTTTTCTTTCGTTTACGCCTTGGGACCTGCCGCGACGAGTGCCTTGCCCGCCTCGTTCGTGGTGTACTTTTCAAAGTTCTTCACGAAACGGCTCGCGAGATCCTGCGCTCTTCTTTCCCATTCCGCCGCGTCGGCATAGGTGTCTCTGGGATCGAGGATCTTGGAATCCACGCCGGGGAGCTGAGTGGGAACTTCGAAATCGAAGTGGGGAATCTTCTTGGTGGGCGCGTCGTTGATGTCGCCGTTTAAGATCGCGTCGATGATGCCGCGGGTATCCTTAATGGAGATACGCTTGCCGGTACCGTTCCAACCGGTATTCACGAGGTAAGCCTTTGCGCCGCTCTTTTCCATCTTCTTTACGAGCTCTTCCGCATATTTGGTGGGGTGAAGTTCGAGGAACGCCTGACCGAAGCAAGCGGAGAAGGTGGGGGTAGGCTCGGTGATGCCTCTTTCCGTTCCCGCGAGCTTTGCGGTAAAGCCGGACAAGAAGTAGTACTGCGTCTGTTCGGGCGTCAGAATGGAGACGGGAGGCAGAACGCCGAAAGCGTCGGCGGAGAGGAAGATCACGTTCTTTGCCGCGGGAGCGGAAGAAACGGGACGAACGATGTTCTGAATGTGGTTGATGGGATAGGAAACACGGGTGTTTTCCGTCACGGACTTATCGGCAAAGTCGATCACGCCGTTTTCGTCCAAGGTAACGTTTTCGAGCAGCGCGTTTCTCTTGATCGCGTTGTAGATGTCGGGCTCGGATTCCTTGTCGAGGTTGATGACCTTGGCGTAGCAGCCGCCCTCGAAGTTGAAGACGCCGTTGTCGTCCCAGCCGTGTTCGTCGTCGCCGATCAAGAGGCGCTTGGGATCGGTGGAGAGGGTGGTCTTACCGGTACCGGAGAGACCGAAGAAGATAGCGGTGTTTTCGCCGTTCATATCCGTATTCGCGGAGCAGTGCATGGAGGCGATGCCCTTCAAAGGCAGATAGTAGTTCATCATGGAGAACATACCCTTCTTCATTTCACCGCCGTACCAGGTATTGATGATGACCTGTTCGCGGCTGGTGATGTTGAACATGACCGCCGTTTCGGAATTGAGTCCGAGCTCCTTGTAGTTTTCCACCTTCGCCTTGGACGCGTTGTAAACGACAAAATCGGGCTCGAAGGTTTCCAGCTCCTCCGCGGTGGGAACGATGAACATATTCTTGATGAAATGCGCCTGCCAAGCAACTTCCACGATAAAGCGAACCGCCATTCTCGTGTCCTTGTTTGCGCCGCAGAAGGCGTCTACCACGAAAAGTCTCTTGCCGGAGAGTTCCTTGATCGCGATGTCCTTGACCGCCTTCCAGGTCTCTTCGCTCGCGGGATGGTTGTCGTTCTTGTAGCCTTCGGTTGTCCACCAAACGGTGTCCTTGGAGTTTTCGTCTACGACGATATATTTATCCTTGGGGGAGCGACCCGTATAGATACCCGTCATCACGTTGACGGCGCCCAGCTCGCTCACCTGTCCCTTTTCATACCCCTCGAGGGCGGGATTCGTTTCTTCCGTAAACAATTCGTCGTAGGAAGGGTTGTGGATAATTTCGGTAGCACCGGTAATGCCATACTGTGTTAAATCGATTTTTGACATTTTTGTTACTCCTTATATTAAAAAATTTGATTTTTTCTTGTGAGACAAATAACGTTAAAACATTATCAAAAAAAAGAAGACTTTTTTCTTCCGATTATATAGTATCACAAAAATTGTCAAATGTAAAATAAAAAAACGGTATAGCGGGTATTATTTCGCCTAATTTTCACGACGGCGACCTTGGAAAAAAGCTCAAGACCCCTTCACTTCGGCGTATTCTCCCGTATCCGCGTCGCGGAAGGTCACGTAATATCCTTCCGTCTCGCCGACGAAAAAGCTCTTGGGCACGAAACAGGAATGTTTGGGCGGCTCACGCCCCTCCTCCTTTTTTACGGCGTAGCAGACGTATTTCACCGTCAGATGCTCGGATATCACCCCCACGAGGCAACCCTTGTCCTTTCCGTCCTGAATTTTTACCCAAAGGGAATAGGGAAAAATCTCCTTTAAGGTTTCGTCCGTCGGGTTCTCGTTAAACAGATCGTCCAGCTCGCTGCGCACCGACTGATAATAGGTGTCGCCGCCGCAAATCTTGAACGCCCGCAAAATACTGTTGGAAAGCAGATTGTCTTTTCTCTCTCCGTCCGTGGAAAAACCGTAAAAATTTTCCTCGGCGACGGCGTCGTCGTCGTACGTTTCTTCTTTTTCCGTCTCGGAAATCACCGTTTCCTTATCCTTATTATAATATGCGTCGTTTTCCTGCGTTTTATCACTCTCCTCTTCGGGAACGGCGGAGACGAAGGTCTCCTTTTTGAAGGAGAAGAGCTTCAAAAGAAGGGAGCCTATCTCGTATACGTTCTCCCCGTTCACCCCGTAGGCGATCGCGTGATACTCCCGTATATCCGCGTAGCAGATGACCGCGAGAAACCCCTTCGTCAGGTCGATGGCGGAATTTGCCTCGCACCTGCCCCCCTCTTTTCGGAGCGGACAGGAAAAGGTCTCCCCCGCCCTGTCGGAAAGCACCAGGCAGTAATTCCCCTCGGAGAGGGGCGCGAAGTTGATGAGCGACACCTCGCAGCAGAGGCGGTTGCCGTAGCTCTCCGCCTTGACCAGCCCCGATAGCGGTCCGCCGTCCGAAGAATAGCCGTTCTTCATTTGTTTGAGCACGCACATTTTTTTTACGAAAATCGACATGAAAAACCTCTCAGCCTTTTTGTTCCATTATAATATTTTCCTTCCTGCCGTCTTTTATCCCTTTTTGTTACATTCCCGTTTATTTTGACTGTTATTTTATTTTGTATCGTATCAAAAACTTCATACAAGATATGGAAATCCTGTTATATATTCGCATAAATAGTTTGTATTGTCCGAAAATAACAGAAAAAAAGATTATTTTTTCACAAAGAAATCTTAAAAACCCCATTGACAAAAGAAATCATTTGTGATATTATTGTGATAGTAATAGAAAAGATGGTAGGGGGAAAGACATCGTTTCTGAAAAAAGGATCGTACGCGCTCGTAGGACCTTCTTTTTCCCTCACGGTCAGGGAAAAAAGAAGAGTCGTTCGGGTGCTTTCTTTTTTTCAAGAATCCGAGAACTGCCTTCCCGCCGTGTTTTCTTCTTTGAAGAACCTTTGTTTTTCCCTTTCCCCAAAACGGAAAAGGAAAGGTTGCGATAAGAAAATAAAAAATTTATAAGAGGTAAAGTTAATGAAAAAGGTATTCAAAAGAGCATCGCTCATCGCTTTGTCTGCGTTGATGCTCGGAACATCTGTTGCATCACTGGCAAGCTGCGGTAAAGGCGACGGCGTCATCGACGTTTACGTGTTCGCAGGCACCGAAGACCAGGAAACCAACTCGGATATGATTGCCGACTGGGCTGCCGAGTACACCGAAAGACTCAAAAAGCAGGATCCCAACAAGTTCGGCGCCGACTTCCAGGTCGTTACCAACTGTACGTTTGAATCGGATACGACGAAGTACTTCCAGACGCTCACCAACGCCATCGCGGCAGGTTCCGCCACCGACGTATTCTACGTATCTCCCAAATACGTAAAGGCATGGTCCAGAAACGGCACGATTTTGGAGCTTTCCGGTTTGGTAGATTTTAAGGAAGAAGGTATGGAGAGCTATCTTTCCGACGTCTACCCGCAGGCTCTCGGTCTGTACGGCTACGACGGCACGACCGTAGGTTCCCCCGTATCGTATAGAGACGGCAAGTTCTACAATGCGAAGGGCAACGAGACGAATATGTACGCCTTCCCCAAGGATTATTCCACCTTCGGTCTCGGCTACAACAAGGTGTTCTTCACCGACGAATACAAGGCGAAATATACCTCTACCGGCGCGAAGGACGAATCCGGCGTCATCGTGAACGAGCTCACGGGCGAAGACGCGGCGGGCGTCGTCAACATCGGCGTTCCCACCACCTACTTCCCTTATAACTTCTACGTATACGACAGCTACGAAAAGGCTTTGGCTGCGGGCGATCCCGTGGCGGAGGCGTCCAAATCCGTCGGCGGCTACACCGTAACCATTCCCGGATTCCCCGGCGAAACCTACAAGCGCAGCAATCCCGATACGTCCAAGAACTACGACGATTCCATCGGCTACGTCGTATATACCTACGCGGAATACAGCGCCATTACTTGGGCTCTCACCTATTACTGGAACAAGTATGAACCTTCTCATGCAACCGTATACGGCAACGACCAGTACGAAGGTACCCTTTACCTCCTCCCTTGGCTCGCAGGCAACGATGCAGATTATATTAATGGAACCGATTCTGCTGCCGGCGTATCTGCCTATACCTCCGTTTTGAACGATAAGAACGATACCTACGTCAGCAACCAGGGCAGAACGGTTACTTACGGCGTAAACTCCGATAAGTTCATCGAAACGTACGGCGCGTTCTGCGCTTACGGTTCCGACTGGAACGGCAACGCATACTTTGCAGGCGACGGCAACGAAGCCTCCGGTTATACCCAGTTCAAGAGCGGTAACGTTCTCTTCTACGGTGTAGGTACCTGGGACGCTGCCGGCTTCGACGGCGTGGATCTCTCCGTTCTCACGTACGCCGTAATGCCCGAACCCGTCGCGGAATCCAACGCTCTCTATTCCAAGATCAAGGGCGCCGACTATCAGGTAAAAGAATACGGCACCAAAAAGGAATACAGCCGAGAAGAAATCATCGCCGCAATGGAAGAGAGACAGGATGAATGGGCGGGAAGAATCGACTCCGTCGGCTACGGCGTGAACGCGAAGTCCGTCAAGAAGGAAGAGGATTGGTTCGCAGGCGCGTGCGCGTCCCTCGCAGCCAACATCACCTTGAACAAGGAAGGTCAGGCGCGCTTGACGTATTCCGGCTCTCAGCTTCCCAACTTCGAATCCATGGTTAAGGATTACGTATACGGAACGAACACGTTCGCAGACGCGATCTTCCCTGAAAATCCCGACTTCATGAAGTACTACGCTTTGGCAAACGAACTCGTTTCCAAGACGGATAAGACGACGTTGAAGGATTACATGGCGGCAAACCATCCCGATATGAAGTATAATGAAAGATACGGTCGCTACACCTTGAAGAAGATCTCTACTCCTATTCGTGCCTTCCTCGTTCTCAACATTCTCTCCCTCGACAGAGATTCCAGAAACTTGATGAACAGAATGGTAAGCGGCGACAACGGCGTGACCGACTCTTGTACCTATACATTTAACTCCGCATGGATCGATAGTTTCTCCTCTCATAAGGCAGTCAACCTCATCGCATGGACGCAGAAGGTTGCCAAAACCTATAAGGGATTCCAGGATGCCGCAGCCGTTGCAGCAGGCACCATCGTCGACACCAACTACATGACGCCCGCCGCATACTGCAAGTACTGGGCAAACGACGTACAGAAGCAGCTCGATCGTTCCATCACCGAAGAAAGAGAAGCTCTCAACGGTTAACGAAAAGCACCAAAAGGTTTCGCTCTGCTTTTTCAAGCAGAGCGGGACGGAAACATTTTTAGGAAACAATCGGTCCGAAAGGATCGGATAAAGGAGAAAATGATGGAAGATTTATTTTCCGAAAACAAGGCTGTTGAAGTGACCGCCGACAGCACGGGCGTTGCCGCAGCCAAGAAAAAGGAAAAAAAGCCGATCAACCAACAGAAACTTCAAGATAACATTTGGGGCTGGGCGTTCTGCGCTCCCCTCATCATCGGTACCTTGGTGTTCGTGTTCGTTGCCTTTTTAATCAGCTTTATCCTTTCGTTCTGTAACTATACCTCTAATTCGGGTGCAACCCTTTGGGAGTATTTCGGCAGACTCTCGCTCAAGAAAAACGAGCTCGGCGAAATTTCCCCCTTCTATAACTATATCCGTTTGTTTATTACGAGCGACGTCGTAACGGGATCGGGTACTGCCGTCACGGCGGATAACGACAACATGTGGAGACTTCTCTTCAATACCGTGTTCTATATGATCGGTATTCCCGTGGGTATGATCCTCTCCATGGTTCTCGCCGTTTTGATGTCCCGCGATATCAAGGGCAGCGGTCTCTTCCGCGTGATCTATTATATCCCTTGTATCACCTCCACCGTTGCCGTAACCTTTACCTTCCAGAACCTCTTCAAATCGACGGGCGTTATCAACAACCTGCTCGGACAGACCATTCAATGGACGGACGGCTACGCAATGAAATTCGGCGAAAACGGTGATCCCTACTGGTGCGGCGGTCTCCTCATGAAAGTGGTCGTCATCATCATGTCGGTATGGAAGGGGCTCGGCGGTACGGTCATCCTCTTCTGCGCAGGTCTCTCCGGCGTCAACGCGGCGACCAAAGAGGCGGCGTCCATCGACGGGGCGAATTCCTGGATGATCTTCTGGAAGGTCACCATGCCCGACCTCGCGCCCACCATCTTCTATACGATCGTCACTTCCGTTATCGGCGGTATGCAAATCTATGCGGAGCCGCAGCTCCTATTCGGTTCGACCGGCGTCAACGAATTCGTCGACGGTTACGTTGCGAAGATCACCTATTACGGATTCTTTAACACGTCTAACAAGAACTACTCCTACGGCTGCGCCCTCGGTATGTTCCTGTTCGTCATCATTCTCATTCTCACCTTGATTCAGTTCAAGTTGCAGAAGGAAGACTAAGGAGGTAAAGTATGGCAGAAGAAATTTTGACGCAGACCCCCGTAGCTCCCAAGGTGAAAGAAAAGAAGGCAGCCAGCAAAAAGCGTTCCAAGCTGATCGCGGATATCATCACCTACGTAATTCTTATCCTCGGCTCCTTCATCATGCTCTATCCTTTCTGGTGGATGATCGCGGCATCCTTCGACGGCTCCATGCTCCATATTCAGAGCGGACTCGTCTGGTGGCCCACCGATACCATCGCATCGAATCTTGCCGTATGTAACAACGACCTGTTCTATACCTATAAGATCCTCATGGATGGTGAGATCGGTCTTTGCGTAAAGATCACGGGCGGCGCGACCATTTGGAGAATTATCGCAAACACCCTCATCTATTCCATCGTTCCCGTCGTCGTAGGCGTTTTAACCTCCGCATCCGCGGCGTTCGCCTTTGCGAAAATCGAATGGGTGGGCAGAGACGTCGTGTTCATGGTCCTGCTTGCGGCGATCATGATCCCCGGTCCCTCCATCATGGTTATCCAGTACTGTATGTACAGCTCCTTCGGTTGGCTCTCCAACGATACGGGTTGGATGGTAATGGTTATCCCCGGCTTGTTCGGCTCCATCATGACGGCGTTCTTTATCCGTCAGTTCCTCTACGGTATGCCCACTTCCATCATCGAAGCGGCTAAAATCGACGGCGCAGGATACTGGAGAATCTTCTGGGGCTTTATCGTTCCCTTGGCAATGCCCGCCATCATGGCGCAGGGTCTCCTCTCCTTCATGGGTTGCTGGAACAACTACATGGGTTGCTGGATCATGCTCGGCTCCTTCAAGATGGCTTGGAACTTGCCCGTTCTCGTTTCCGCTATTTCCGATAATATCGGTGGTGACTTACAGAAGTACGGCGCTCTGTTCGCGGGATCCGTAATGTCCATTTTGCCCGTGCTCATTCTCTTCGGCGTTTTCCAGAAGCAGATCATCGGGTCTTTGATGCTCACAGGTTCCAAGGAATAATCACAATTTGATTGAAAAAGAATCATAAAAGAAACACTGCGGGACGTTATCATAGCTATATCGTCCCGCAAAAATTTTAATTTTCGGCAGAAAAGGAGAATTATGAACAAAAAAATCGTAAGCATGGCGCTCAGCGCCGTCATGGTAGTTTCCGCACTTTCCCTTCTCACCGCCTGCGGCGGGGGCAACGCGAAAGAGGACGTCGTCAAATTGAAAACTACCGCTCCCATTTGCTTTATTGCAAACGATTACACCGACAGCTCCATCACCTCTTCCACCTTCACCGTGGAATATGATGCCAAATATAACCTGACCGCGGCGTTGGCGGACGAATCGCTCGGCACACTCACCGAAGTCAGTTCCTCCACCTCCGACGGCAAGGTGACGGCTACCTATAAAATGGATTCGGCAAAGGTCGTCGGCTCTTCCGTCGTCAACTTCACGGAAAAGGATAAGGTGGTCGACACCGTTCCCGTCTCCGTCAAGAGCGCGTACCCCGAGGACGGCTTTAAGACCATCTCTTCCGGCAACGCCGCCTGCTATTCCCACGACCCCGTCGTGATAGAGGTTCCCGAAGGCTACGAGGTGAACGGGGAGACCTATTATTACTTCTCTTATTCCACCGACAACGAAGGGGGCGGCTACGGCGTGCCCGTCAAGGGATCGACCGATCTCGTAGAATGGAAACGCCTCGGCTCCGCGATTCCCGATTTCGGCACGAAGGCGAAGGAAGTCAAGGAAAGCTGCGAAAAGGGCACCAACGAATTGCAAAAAGTATACGACGTCCTCTCCGCGGACTCCGACTGGGGCAAGGGCGTCTGGACGCTCTGGGCGCCCGAAGTCGTCCGCGCGCCCGACGGCGGCTACTGGCTGTACGGCAGCTGGACGACGGCGTTCGGCTCCCGCCGCTCCGTCATCTTCCAATGCTACTCCAAATCGCCCGTCGGACCCTTCGAGTTTAAGGATATCGTCGTGTATTCCCCCAGCTCGTCGAACAACGGCAAGCAGTCCAACGCCATCGACCCTTCCATCTTCTACGATACGGACGGCGAAATGTACATGAGCTACGGCTCCTTCTCCGACTTCCGCGTCATTCCGCTCGATAAGAACACCGGTTTCCGCAAGGATAAGGCAAAATTCAGCGCGGAAGAGATGACGAAGGCGCAAAACTTCTATTCCTTATATTATAAGACGTACAAGTGCGACTGGAGCGAGGACTTCGACGATCTCGACGATAACGAAAAGTACTTCGGCGAAATGGTGTTGAAGAACGAGAGCATCGAAGGCTCCGTCATCGAGTACTTTGAGAACGTTCCCGTCTACAAGGGAGACGTAAAGGATTACGACGAGAGCAAGCTCACTTACGAGAGCAATTATTATATGGTCGGCTCGGCAAACAGTCTCTCCGCCGATTACAGTATGCGCGTTTACAAGAGCGCGACGCCCGTCGGCACCTATCTCGATTGCTACGGCGGCACCAAGGGCTCCGTCATTTCCGCCACCTATTCCTGGGCGGAGAGTGAGGCGACGAGAGCGTACCCCCTCAACTACTTCGTTCCCGGGCACAACGACCTGTTGACGAACTCCGCCAACGAGCACTTCATCGTCTATCATAACCGCGTGGTCGGAAAGGATAAGTCCTTCGGCACCGATCAGCATTACCTCACCACTTCCCTCATCGCGTTCAACTCGAAGGGCGATATGGTCATGAGCCCCGTGAGATATACGGGCGAATCCCTGCGCAAGGTGACGGCGGACGAGATTGTCAAATATTCAAACGGCAACTATCTCGGTATCGTGAACAGCTCCAAGACCTTCGGCGTCATTCAGTATGCCGAAAAGTATTCCCTGAGCGCGGACGGCTCCATCACGGGCGCGGCGGAAGGAACCTGGACGCTCTACGGCGAAAACTATATTTATATTACCCTCGACGGCATCGAATACTACGGCGTCGTCATGCCCGGCTACTGCGTCAAGAGCGACAGCGGCAAAAAGGGCTACGTCGGCAAGGGGGGACTCGTCATTTCGGCGATCGGCAACGACGGTGACAATAAAAAGACGCTCTTTATGGAGATGACGTTCTGAGAAAAGGAGATATATGGTAAAATATCCTAAAAATCCACAATTCAATTCCTTGAAAATGCGCACGCAGGACCCCTTCGACTGGCAGGAAGGCTGCACGCAGGATCCCTCGCTGATCTATGAGGACGGCGCGTACTACGCCTTCTCCACCGACACGTTCGGCGCGCCCGCCGGGTTGCAGATCAGAAAATCCACGGATTTGATGCACTGGGAATATATCGGTTCCGCCTTCGATCTCGAAAACAGCCAAGCCGCTTACAAGAACGGCACAGCGACGAAAAATTTCGGCGGACTGCAATCCTGCTACGACTGGTGCGTGACGGACACGAAGGAAGTCGGCTACGGCGTCTGTACCCGCAAGGACGGGAGCATGGCGCTCTGGTCCCCCTGCATCCGAAAGGGATCGGACGGCAAATTCTGGCTATACTTCTGCCTCACGGGGTATTTCGGCGGTTCCAAGTCGGTGATCGGTCTCGCAAAATCCGATCGCGTGGACGGCGGCTATACCTATGCGGGAACCTTGGTGCAGAGCGTGGGCGGTTGGGTCAGCCCCAACGCCCTTCAGCCGTACGTATTCGACGCGGAGGACGGCAAGCTGTATCTCGTGTACGGCTCCTACGGGCTCGGCATTTACCTCTTGGAGTTGGACCCCGAAACGGGACTCCGCAAGATAGAAATTCCCTACGAAAAATTCAAGAATAAAAAGGTCAGCACGGCGAAATACTTCGGCACGCAGCTCGCCTCGGGTTCCGTGGAGGGCGCCTGCATTCGGTACTTCAAGGATATCGACGTGCTCGAAAACGGCGAATGGGTCAAAAAGAACTACTATTACCTCATGTGCTCTTTCGGTTCCGTTTCCTCTACCTATTCCATTCGCGTGGCGAGGAGCGAAAAGCCGACGGGCCCCTATCTCGACATGAACGACAATCCCCTCGTCTGCTCCACCGATATCGGCACGGGCAGCAAGGTGATGGGTTCCTTCAAGTGGGCGAATACCGATCTCGACTACTACTGTCCCGGTCATGCGGAGATGTTCGTCTCTGCCGACGGCAAAAATATGATCGCCTATCATTGCCGCACGAATTACTTCATCAATAAGGGATATTCCCGCTCGAGCAATTTCCATTATCTGTACGTCAACCAGTTCGCCTTCAACAGCGACGGCTGGATCGTGGTGAACCCCAACCGCTACGCGGGCGAGGAGCTTTTGCCCGTCTCGCGCGAGGAACTGCTCTCCGTTTCGGACGGCAAGTACGAGATGGTCGTCTTTACGCAGGGTGCGCAACCCGTATCGGCGCAACGCGTTTCCTTAAACGAGGACGGCACGATCACGGGCGCGTACACGGGCGTGTGGAAGATCATGGAAAACGGAGATTTTTCCATCATCACGGACGGGGAAGAGTATCGCGGCAAGGCGATGCCTTCCTGGCACGACACGCAAAAGCTTTCGGGCATCACGGTGACGGCGATGGGCGTGCATTGCGGCATGGCGCTGTATCTCAACAGCAATCCGAAATTTCAATAACGGATAAAAAGGCGATCTTTCGGGTTCGCCTGAATTTTTTTCAAAAATTTTTATTTTCTTTGTGACCAAATACTTCTTTGACGCGTTTTTTATATGGAGGTCGACAAAAATGAATCTCGAAAGAATATACGATCAATATTCCGAAATGTTGTTTCGACTGTCGTACTCTATGTTGCAAAGTCGGGAAGACGCCGAGGACGTACTGCAGGACGTCTTCGTAAAGATATTATCCCGACCCTTCGACTTCAACTCCGCCGAGCATGAGCGCGCATGGCTCGTTCGGGTAACGCTCAACCGTTGCCACGATATTTTGCGGAAAAAGAAGATTCGCCGCTACACGCCGCTCGAGGATATCGTTTCCCTCCCCGCAGAGGAAAAGGATATGTCTATCCTGCGCGAAGTACAGGCGCTCCCTTCCGATAAGAGAGAAGTCGTTTTGCTCCGCTATTTTGAAGATTTTTCGGTTCAACAAATTGCCGAAATCCTTCATATTACGCCATCCGCCGTCAAAATGCGCTTGGCGCGAGCAAGAGAATTGCTCAAAGAGATATTGAATTATGAAGAATAAAGTAAAAGAATTGTACCGCGACATAAAACCGTCGCATGAACTAAAAGAAAAGTGTTTGAAAGTCCAAAGAAAGCGCCCGAACCATCTTTCGGCGATCTCGGCGGCAGCGGCTTGCGCACTCGTCATCTTGGGAGCGGGCGCCTTCGGCGTCAACGCATACTTCACGCCGAGCGTTTCGGCGATGACGCAATACACGGCGACTGCCTACGCCCGCACGGAAACCGTCGTCATGCTTTCCGTTAAAACTCATACTGCGGTGACAGTCTCCGTTCAGGAAGGCTCGATCAACATCAACGGCTCCGATTTGGGCAGCAGTATCACCCTGTCGGATTCCGCGCAGATCGGCTGGCACGTGAGCGAGGACGCGACGTCTCCCGTTCTGACCGTTACCAAAACCAACGGCGATAACATCGTCTATCGCCTCGCCAAAACCGAAAACGGCGGTTGGAAACTCGTCAAATAAATTTTTTGCCCTTTTTTCAAAAAGAGCGTATCAAATCCCTTCCCTTCGTTAAAAAAATTTTATTATATCGTGAGGTAAAAACAACATGAAACTCATCAAAAAACTTCTTCTCTCCGCACTCGCACTCGTATGCACCGTAACCGCTTTCGCTTCCTGCGGCGGTCAGAACAATGACAACAACGGCGATAACAACAACGGCGGTTCCGACGTCGTCACCACCATCGAAAAGGATCTTTCCGAAATTGCGGAATACGTCATGAACAATTCCGACATCGGTCTCAGACTCATGGCGACGGACAACACCAACGAATACTTCTATCTCGAAGGCGCTACCGGTCTCACCGACGAAACGCTCGTCAAGGAAGTCATCGTTTACGAATCCGCATTCGGTTCTCAGGCGGTTTCCTTCGTGTTCGTCCGCGTTTCCGAAGGCACCAACGCCGTCGACGTGGCAAAGGAAATGTACGAAAAAATCGATCGCCGCAAGTGGATCTGCGTGGGCGCGGATACGGACGCGGTGGCTGCTTCCGCCGACCTCGTTTGCTTCGGCATGGCGGATTCCGGTTATGAAATCGACCTGAATAAGGTCATCGAAAATTTCAAGAGCGAATGCGGCGGTAAGCTCGATTATCAGAAGTAAGTTCTCATGCTGTTTTCCTCGTTGACGTTTTTATACGTGTTCCTGCCCCTCGTCATCATCCTCTATTTCGTGGTGCCGAAGGGGTGGAAGAACAGCATATTGTTGTTGTTCAGTCTCCTGTTCTACGCGTGGGGCGAACCGAAAATGATCCTTTTAATGGTAGCCGTCATTCTCTGCGGCTATATTTTCGGTCTCCTGCTCGGAAAATTTCCCAAAAAATGGCTCATCGCCCTGTCGGTCGCCATATTTTTGGGCATACTCGGTTTCTTTAAGTACTGCGATTTCTTCATCGACAACTTCAACGCCGTCACGGGGTTGAGCATTCCCCTTTTGCGGATCGCGCTGCCCTTGGGTATCAGCTTTTATACCTTCCAGGTGTTGAGCTATGAAATCGACGTGTACCGCGGCAGCGTTCCCGCGCAAAAGAACATTATCGACTTCGCCATGTTCGTGGCGTTGTTCCCCCAGCTCGTCGCCGGTCCCATCGTCCGTTACAGCGACATCGCCTCGCAGATGAAGGAGCGCGAACACTCGATGGAGCGCGTGAGCGCGGGCTTGAAGAGATTTATTTACGGTTTAGGCAAAAAGGTTCTCATCTCCAACGCGCTCGGCGCGTTCGTAAATGCCTTCCGCGCCTCCACCGACTCTTCCGTTCTCTTCTACTGGCTGTACGCCGCAGCGTTCACCCTTCAGATCTACTTCGACTTCTCCGGCTATTCGGATATGGCGATCGGACTTGGCAAGGTGTTCGGTTTCGACTTCCCCGAAAACTTCGACTATCCCTATCTGTCCAAGAGCGCCACGGAATTTTGGCGCCGCTGGCACAAGACGCTCGGCGGCTGGTTCCGCGATTACGTGTATATCCCCCTCGGCGGAAACCGCGTAAAGCCCTTGCGCCACGTCCTCAATATCGCCGTCGTCTGGTTCCTGACGGGATTTTGGCACGGCGCCGACTGGACGTTCATTCTGTGGGGACTGCTCTTTGCCGTCCTTCTCATCGTGGAAAAATTCTGGCTCGGCAAGTATCTCAACAAGAGCAAGGTGCTCTCGCATATCTATTTGATGTTCTTCGTCGTCATGAGTTTCGTGCTCTTTAACGCCGAAGGCGTGAGCGGCGCGATCGCCGACTTTGCCGGTCTGTTCGGCGCGGGCGGACTCCCCGCTTGCTCGGCGGAAACGCTCTACTATTTGAGGAGCTATCTCGTGCTCTTCCTCGTTTCCATCGTCGCGGCGACGCCCCTCGCCAAAAATTTGGCGAAGAAGGCGAACGGCACCAAGGTCGGTCACGCGATCTGCGCCGTGGCGGAGCCCATCCTTCTCATCGCGATGCTCCTGTCGGTGACGGCGTATCTCGTCGACGGGTCGTTTAACCCCTTCTTGTATTTCAGATTCTAAAGGAGGTATGATATGAAAAAATTTGTAAAAAATATCGGAATTTTTGCGATCATCCTCGTTTGGTTGCTGCTCTCCGTCGCCATCTGGATCGTTCCCGATAAGGCGTATTCGGACGCGGAGAGGAGAAATCTCGCCAAGTTCCCCAACTTCTCTACGGAGTTCGGCGACGACTTCGACGGGTATTTGCAGGATCAGTTCCCCCTGCGCGAAAAGTTCCGTTCCCTCAAGGCAATGTCCGAGTACTATCTCTGGGGCAAAAAGGACAATAACGGCATCTTCGTGAAGGACGGCTACGCGGCAAAGCTCGTATACCCCTATTCGCAGGCGGATACCGATAACTTCACCGGGTATTTCTCCCGCATCTATCAGAATCATTTGCAAAACAGCAACGTGTATCTGTCCGTCATTCCCGATAAAGGCTATTTTTATGCGGATATGAAGATGGACTACGAGCAGGCGGTCTCCGACCTCCGTGCCGGTATGCCCTTCGCGACCTATATCGATATTTTCCCCACGCTTACGCGCGAAAACTATTATCGCACGGATACCCACTGGAAACAGGAAACAATCATCGATACGGCAAATACGCTGCGCAAGGGGCTCGGCGTCAAAACGGTGTCGCAAGCCGATTATTCCGTCAAGCTGTATACGGAAGAATTTTCCGGCGTCTACCTCGGTCAGTCCGCCCTGCCCTTGAAGAAGGACACTATTTGGTATATCGAGAGCGATATGCTCAAAAACTGTACCGTCAAGGACGTGGCAACCGATAAGATCGTCTCCTTCTGGACGCCCGAAGCGGCGGACAAGGACGGATATAACTTCTTCCTCGGCGGAAGTCTCCCCTTGATCGAGATCACCAACCCCGCGGGGGAAGAGGGCAAGGAGCTCGTGTTGTTCCGCGATTCCTTCTCCTCCTCGCTCGGCGCCTGGATGGTGGACGGCTATTCCAAGGTGACTTTGGTGGATATGCGCTATATGTCGGCGCAGATGCTCGGCGGACTCGTCGATTTCGACGGCGCGGACGTCCTGTTTATTTACAGCACACTCCTTACCAACCAGAACAGAGGTCTGTTCAAGTAAGAGGAAGTATATAGAGAAAGATACGCCCGACAAAAAGTCGAGCGTACCTTTTTTTCATTCTTTGAGATTGTCGAATTGCTTTTTCAGCGCCTCGTCCTCTTTCTTTGCCTCGTCGGGCGCCTCCTGTGCGCGCTTGCAGGCGAGCATCAAACCGAAGAACAGGAGCGCCCCGCCCGCGACGACGAGCGCCCAGTAGAACCCGAAAAGGGAGCCGATCGGGATCACGGCGGCAACGCAGAGGGCGGAGAGTATGGTAAATAGGATTCGTAACGTTTTCATCATAGCTTTTTGTACCTCGCCATTTAGTATAGCATAAAAAAATCAAAAATTCAAGAAAAAAGCGTCGAAAAACAGTTGACAAGGAAAAAGGGATGTGATAGAATAAGCAAGCTGTCCGAAA